>NZ_JBITBY010000002.1:0-204347 GCF_044452665.1 Kitasatospora sp. NPDC051853
CCCCCGCAAGGGCTGAAGCAGGGCCGAGGCAGGACTGAGGCGGGACGGCAGGGCAGCGACCCAGGGGCGCGGGGGGGGGGGGGGGGGGGGGGGGGGGGGGGGGGGGGGGGGGGGGGGGGGGGGGGGGGGGGGGGGGGGTGGGGGGGGGGGGCGGGGGGGGGGGGGGGGGGGGGGGCGGCGCCCCCCCGGCGCGCGGGGGGGGGGGGGGGGGGGGGGGGGGGGGCGGGGCCGCCCCCCCCCCCCCCCCCCCCCCCCCCGTCGGTGCGTCAGTGACGCCCGGCCGGCTCCGGGGTCCGCACGGTCCCGGGCTCGGTGCCGTGCCCGGGCAGCTGGGCGTGGCCCGGCCACCAGGCCCACTTGCCGAGCAGCGCGGTCAGCGCCGGGGTGAAGAACAGCGACATCACGAAGGCCGAGACGATGATGCCGAAGGCCACCGAGAAGCCGATCTCGCTGAAGAAGATGTTCCCCGCCAGCAGCATGGTGCCGAAGGTGGCCGCCAGGATGAAGCCGGCCGCCGCGATGGTCGGGCCGCCGTGCCGGACCGCCAACGAGGCGGCGGTGCGCGGGTCGTGGCCCTCGGCCGCCTCCTCGCGCAGACGGGCGATCATCAGGATGTTGTAGTCGGTGCCGATGGCCACCACGAACAGGTAGATGAGCATCGGGAGCATGAACATCACGCCCGCCTCGCCCTGGAGGTGCTGGAACATCAGGCTGGTGGCGCCGATGGTGGCGGTGAAGCCGAGGCCGACGGCCGCCATCAGGTACCAGGGGGCGACCACGCTGCGCAGCAGCAGGCCGAGGATCAGCATGATCAGGACCGCCGCGACCGGGAAGACCAGCGAGTAGTCGCGGGCCATCGCGGAGTTGATGTCCTTGTAGATCGAGGTCACGCCGCCGACCACCGCGTCGGTGCCCGCCGGGGTCTTGGCGTGAGCGACCTCACGCAGGTCGGTCACCGTGTCGATGGCCTCGTTGGTGGCCGGTCCGTCCTTCAGCATGACGGTGAAGTCGGCGACCGTGCCGTCCTTGCTGAGCTCCGGCTTCGGGACGACCAGCGCCACACCGGGGACCTTGCCCAGCTCGGCGACGTACGCCGGGAAGGCGGCCTCGTCGAGCTTGGCGCCGTCCTTGCCCTTGACGAAGACGTGGCTCGGGTCGGCGGCACCGGCTGAGAAGGCCTTCATCATGGTGTCCTGGACGACCATCGACTCCTTGGTCTTCGGCATCGAGCCGGCCGCCAGGTCGAAGGTGCCCTTGTAGCCGAGGGCGGCGGCCGAGAAGGCCAGCAGCAGGGCGCCGGAGGCGACCGCGACGACCACCGGACGGCGCTGCACCAGGCGGCCGAGCGCGGCGAACTTGGCGCTCTCCGGCTCGCGCTGCCAGGCCTTGGACGGCCAGAACAGGACCTTCTCCGGGATCAGCGAGAGGATCGCCGGGACCAGGGTGACGGAGGCGACCGCGGTCACGCCGACCGCGATGGCCAGCGAGGGACCCATGGCCTTGAACATGCCGAGGCTGGAGAGCAGCAGCACGCTGAAGGCCACGATCACGGCACCGGCGGCGGAGGTGATCGCCTCGCCGACCCGGCCGACCGCGTTGACCACGGCCTCCTTCCGGTCGTCACCGGCCCGCAGGCGCTCGCGGTAACGGAACATCAGGAAGAGGAAGTAGTCGGTGCCGACGCCGAACAGCACGATGATCAGGATCGCCGAGACCGAGCTGTCCGCCTTGAGGCCGAAGGCCTTCACCGCGTAGCCGATCAGGCCGTTGGCCACCATCGAGTAGACGAAGACCGAGACCACCGGCAGGAAGGCGATGATCGGGCTGCGGAAGATGATGCCGAGCGTGAGCAGGATGATCACGATCGTGCCGAGGCCGATCAGCGCGTTGGCCAGCTCCGAGGAGTCCTTCTGGTCCAGGTTCTGCGCGACCTGGCCGCCCAGCTGCACCTTGAGCGCGCTGCCCTCGGCCAGCTTCTTGGCGGTCTCGCGCAGATCCTTCGCGGAGTCGGCGGCCTCGGGCGTGTAGGCCTTGTCCTTCTCCATGCCGACCGCCGACAGGGCGTACTTGCCGTCCTTGGACGTGGACTGGTCGCTCACCGGCAGCACGTGCTCGACGAACTTGACCTTCTTGTCCTCGAGACCCTTGACCACCCTGGCCATGGCCTCCTTGTCCGGCCCGGCGAGCGGAGCGCCGTCCTGGCGCTCGAACAGCACGAAGGCGGACGGGGTGAAGCTCGCCGGGAACGCCTCCTGCTGCACCACCGAGGCCCGGATGGACTCGTAGTGGCGCGGCAGGAAACTGCTCTGGTCGGTCTGCGCGGTCAGCTGCGGCGCGGTGCCGATGATGCCCACCGCGGCTACCACCCAGGCGACGATCACCCACCACGCGCGCTTGACGACGAATTGTCCGATCCGGTGGAACATGCTCGCTGAGCCTCCTGGGCATGGTTCACCGCAGCCCTTGGGGGACGGGACACGGGCGACGGCAGGACCGGCTGACGTTGTTAGCCGGTCGGCAGGTAAGTGAGTGTGAGCATCCTACGAGAACCCCCGCCCGACCGGACGGGCGGGTCCTGGTCGATGCACCCCCCGTGGAGACCGCGGCACGGCCCCCGGCCTCCATCCTGACCCCTGACCAGCACCCGTCACCTCCTGCTCCGGTCGGATACGCCTCCCCCTCAGGGTGGAGCTCCACCCTGAGATCGGCCCCCAGCCACCCGACGGACCGTCAGATCCGGAGTCAGGGGCCGGTGGTGCCCGGCGGCGGCGGGAGGGCTGGGCGATGATGCTCGGATGACCGTCTTCGACGCCCACCGTGCCGCCGCCCTGCTCACCCGCGCCTGTGCCGCCGCCGGCCTGCCCGAACCCTCGGGCGCCGAACTGCTCGCGCTCGCGGAGAACGCCGTCTTCGACCTGGGCTCCCCCGCCGTGGTCGCCAAGGTGGGCCGGGGCCCGGAGGTCGTGGGGCGGGCCCGGCGCGAACTGGAGGTCGCGGACTGGCTGGACTCCCGGGGCCTCCCGGTGGTCCGCCCCTGGGCACCCACCGCGTACGAGGTCGACGGACACCCCGTCACCTTCTGGCACCGGCTGGCACCGGCCGTCCGCCCGGCCCGTCCGGCCGACCTGGCCCCGCTGCTGCGGGCCCTGCACGCACTGCCCGCCGCGCCGTTCGACCTCCCCGCCCGCGACCTGCTCGCACCGGTCGACCGCTGGCTGGCCACCGCCGCCACGGCGGTCGACCCCGAGGACGTCGCCTTCCTGCGCGCCCGCCGGGCCGACCAGCAGGCCGCCCTCGCCGAGCTGGTGCCCGCGCTGCCCCCGGGCGTGATCCACGGCGACGCCCTCCCCCGCAACGTCCACGTCGGCGCGGACGGGCCCGTCCTGCTCGACCTGGAGACGGTCTCCGCCGACCTGCGCGAGCACGACCTGGTGGTGCTGGCCCTCAGTCACGACCGCTACGGCGTACCCGCCGAGGAGTACCTCGCCTTCACCGAGGCCTACGGACTGGACGTCCGGGACTGGCCCGGCTTCGCCGTGCTGCGCGGCGCCCGGGAGACCGCCAGCGCCTCCTGGGTGGCGCAGCAGGCAGCCGGGAACCCGGCGGCGCTCGCCGAGTTCACCCGCCGGGTGGCCTCGCTCCGGGAGGGGGCCGCCGAGGTGCGCTGGCATTCCTTCTGACCCCGGCCTTCCGGGCCAGGCCTTCTCAACTCGCCCTTCCGGGCCGGGCCTTCCGACCTTGGCCGGTTCGCGCCGGTGCGGCCCGCCCCACGGAACCCGGGCAGGTGTTCGCCTCGTCCTTCCTGGTGCCTCCCCGCCGGTCCGCGACCCCAGGAGCCACCCGCCATGTGGACACCCCGCCACCGGTTCCCCCTCGCCCTGCTCGTCGCCGTACTGGCCGGCTGCTCCGTCGCCCCGGTGGCCCCCGTGGCCCCGGACCGGCCGACCGGCACGGTGACGGCCCCGGCCCCGGTCTCCCCCGACGCCCCGTCACCGACACCCAGCCGCACGGCCACGCCCACACCCACCCCGAAGCCGTCGAGCCCCCGCCCGCCGTCCCCCTCGAAGCCGGCCACACCCCCGCCCCCGCCGTCACCGTCCAAGCCGCCGCCCCCGAAGCCGAGCACGCCCAATCCTCCTCCCCCGCAAGGGACTTCGACCGAGGTGGTGTCCTCCACCGGGACCGGTCACGGCGTCGCGCTGACCTTCGACGACGGGCCCGGGCCGGCCACCGGCCAGGTCCTGGACCTGCTCTCCCGGTACGGCGTCCGGGCCACCTTCTGCGTCACGGGGAAGAATGCCGCCGCCCACCCGGAGCTGATCCGGCGCATCCGCGCCGAGGGGCACCGGCTCTGCGACCACAGCGTGAACCACCCCCTGCCGTTCGACCGGCTGCCCCGGCCACGGATGGTGGACGAGATCGTCGACGCCAAGGCGATGATCCTCAAGGCGGGCGGGTCCGGAACCCGGGTCCCCTGGTTCCGCGCGCCCGGCGGTGCCTTCACCGACGAGAACCGGTCGGTCGCCGCCCACCACGGCCTGCGGCCCCTCGGCTGGTCCGTCGACCCCCGCGACTGGAGCCGCCCCGGCGCCGACGCCATCCTCGCCCGCATCCAGCACGACCTCCGCCCCGGCGGCGTCGTCCTCCTCCACGACGGCGGAGGCGACCGCACCCAGACGGTGGCCGCCCTCGCCCGCCTCCTCCCCTGGCTGGCGAACAACGGCTACCAACCCGCCTTCCCCGCCACGTGAATGCCCCCCGGGGGCGCAAGGACGTACGTGGTCACCCCGGGGGCGCGAGGAACTGCGCGAGGCGGAAGGCGGCCCACCGGCAACTGAACCACCGTCAGCCAGTTGCATGTGCTGCCTTTCCACAGCGCGCAGTTCCTCGCGCCCCCGGTGTGACCACTTCCGCCAGCCACCGGACCGTGCCGCCGGCTGCCAGCCCTTAGCGGAGCGGCCAGGCCGGGTCTATCTCCGCGTTCGGGTCCTTCTCCCGCCGCAGCCAGGCCTGGAGGTCCGCGGCCCAGGTGCGGTGCCAGGCGATCTGACGGGTGTGCAGCTGGGCCGGCGTCAGGGTGCCGACCTCGGAGGGGTAGCGCTCGCCGAGGGCGACGGCGACGCGGACCGCGGCGAGGGCGTCGCTGCCGGCCTCGTGGGCGTCGGTGAGCTCGACGCCGTAGACCTCGCAGACGTTCTGCAGGGTGCGCGAGCCGCGCCGGTAGCGGTCGACGGCCCGGTCGACGACCAGGGCGTCGATCACCGGGATGACCTCGCCGCCCAGCCGGGCGGCCAGCGAGGGGCGGCCGTACCGGGCCAGCTCGGCGTCGAGCAGGGAGAGGTCGAACGGGGCGTTGAAGGCCACCACCGGCCGGCCGGCGGCCAGCCGCTCGCAGAGGGCGTGGGCTATCTCCTCGACCGCGAGCGCGGCCGGGCGGCCGTCCCGCCGGGCCTGCTCGTCGGTGATGCCGTGGATCGCGGTGGCGTCGGCCGGGACGGGGACGCCCGGGTCGAGCAGCCAGTTGAGCACGCGCTCCGGGCGGCTGCCGGAGGTGTCGACCAGTGCGGCGGTGACGATCCGGGAGGTGGCCGGGTCGGTGCCCGTGGTCTCCAGATCGAAGCCGACCAGGGGCTCCTTCCACCAGCTCATCCGAGATGTCCTTCCGTCGGTGCGGTCGCGGTCACTGTGCACCCCATCATCGCGTGCCCCAGTGACAGCCGGTGCCTCCGGGTCCCGCGGTGGCCCGTCGCGGCCACCCGCGGGGTGGTTTTCACGAGACCGCCCTGGAGTCTCCCCAGCTGTCCTCGAACTCCTCGCGGTAGACCTCCAGCAGCCCCGGTTCGGCGGCGCCGCCGCGCAGCACGAGCGCGGGCGACTCGATGCCCCGGGTGCGCCGCAGGTACGGCTGCACCACGCCGATGTCGCCGGTGCGCCGCCGCCCGGGGGTGCGCGGGCCGTCGACCAGGTAGGCGGTGAAGCGCGGTGTCTCGTCGAAGACCCGGATCTCGAAGGAGGCCTGGTCGCGCAGGTGGGCCCGGACCCGGCGGACGTGCATGATGTTCATCTCGATCGAGCGGGCCAGTTCGCCGCGCCCGAGGCCGAGTTCGCGCTCGCGGCGGCGGACGGCGCTGCCGGCCGGGTTGAGGAAGAGCAGCCGGACCCGGCAGCCGTCGGAGGCGAGGCGGACCAGGCGCTTGCCGGTGTAGTTCTGGCAGAGCATGCCGAGGCCGATGCCCAGGGCGTCCAGCCGCCGGGCGCCGTCCAGCAGGTCCTCCACCGGGAGGTCGCGCTGGAGCCGGACCCGGTCGGCGTGCACCGAGACCACGTCGGCGAAGCGGCCGCCGACCAGTTCCTCGACCACGTCGCCGGGCACCCCGCCGCCGCCCCCGCCGTCCAGCAGGCCGAGCAGCCGGGCGGCGGCCCGTTCGGTCTGGGCCAGCACGGTGGTGGAGAGGCTGCGGTTGCGGGAGACCACGTGCCGGGCGACCTCCAGCTCGTCGAGGGCGAGCTCGACCTCCCGGCGGTCGATCAGGTGCGGTTCGAAGCACGGCCAGTGCTGCACCATCAGCTCGCGCAGCTGCGGGAGGGTGAGGAAGACCAGCGGGTCGTCGTCGGCGGGGTCGAGCAGGTAGCCCTTGCGGCGGCTGACCTCGCGGACCGCGCCGGCCCGGTGCACCCACTCCTCGCCGGCCGGGCCGGCCGCGGCCGTCACCCAGTCCTCGCCGTGGGCGGGCGCGTAGACCGGGCGGAGCACCTCGTCCACCAGGGAGCGCAGGCGCTGCTCGACCAGGTTGAGCCAGACGTACGCCCGGCCGGCCAGCCGGACGCGCTGGTCGGCCAGCCCCCACTGGCCCGCCGTCCAGGCCAGCGGGACGCTCTCCGCCGGCCCGCCCTGGGCCGGGACGGTGGGGCGCCTCGGCGGACCGCCGCGCATCACCACCGTCGGCGCCTCGCTCCGGCCGGAGCCGCCGGGGCCGTCGGCGGGGACCACCATGTGCTACCTCACACCTCTCGGCCCGCTCCCGGTTCCTGCGGCGACGGGGCCTGCCGCGGTCGGTCCGACCGCGATCTGACGGACGATCAAGGGTACTGCCCGCACCGACGGGGGCGCAGCCCCTTCGACCGGCACGACCGCACGGCCCTCGCTCCGGCGAGTGCCCCGCACTCCGTCAAGTGCGCGGGAATGCCCCGGGGACGGACACTCGTTCGGGCGAACCGACGGCCATTCGCTCGTCCGGGGAGCGGCGGCCGGGGAACATCGAGCTGTGCCGTGCGTCACGGTACGAGCCGTACGGGCATGTCCCGGCAGGGTGCCGGGCATCTCGATTGAGGCGTCAATTCCGCTATGTGCCAGGGAAGTTGAGGCAGGATGCAGATCTGGCCTGGGCAGCCGTACCCGCTCGGCGCCACCTACGACGGGGCCGGCACCAACTTCGCGGTGTTCTCCGAGAGCGCCGACCGGATCGAGCTCTGTCTGCTCGGCGAGGACGGCTCCGAGCAGTCGGTGGAGCTGCGCGAGACGGACGCCTTCGTCCGGCACGCCTACCTGCCCGGGGTCCAGCCCGGCCAGCGGTACGGCTTCCGGGTGCACGGCCCGCACAACCCCGGGCTCGGCCAGCGGCACAACAGCTCCAAGCTGCTGCTGGACCCGTACGCCAAGGCGATGAGCGGCCACATCGACTGGGACGAGTCGGTCTACGGCTACCACTTCGGCGCCCCCGAGCGGCGGAACGACCTGGACTCCGCCCCGCACACCATGCACTCCGTGGTGATCAACCCCTACTTCGACTGGGGGAACGACCGGCCGCCGCGCACCGACTACCACCGCACGGTGCTCTACGAGGCGCACGTCAAGGGCCTCACCCGGCTGCACCCCGGCATCCCGGACGAGATCCGCGGCACGTACGCGGGCATCGGCCATCCGGCGGTGATCGAGCACCTGGCCAAGCTCGGGGTGACGGCGATCGAGCTGATGCCGGTGCACCAGTTCGTCCGCGACCACCGGCTGCGCGACCTGGGGCTCTCCAACTACTGGGGCTACAACACCATCGGCTTCTTCGCCCCGCACTCCTCCTACTCCTCCGGCGGCGACCGCGGCCAGCAGGTGCAGGAGTTCAAGTCGATGGTGAAGGCGCTGCACGCGGCCGGCATCGAGGTGATCCTCGACGTGGTCTACAACCACACCGCGGAGGGGAACCACCTCGGCCCGACGCTCTCCTTCCGCGGCCTGGACAACGCCTCGTACTACCGCCTGGCCAAGGACCAGCGCTTCTACGAGGACACCACCGGCACCGGGAACAGCCTGCTGATGCGCAGCCCGCACGTGCTCCAGCTGATCATGGACTCGCTGCGGTACTGGGTCACCGAGATGCACGTGGACGGCTTCCGCTTCGACCTGGCGGCCACCCTGGCCCGGCAGTTCCACGAGGTGGACCGGCTCTCCTCGTTCTTCGACCTCTGCCAGCAGGACCCGGTGGTCTCCCAGGCCAAGCTGATCGCCGAGCCCTGGGACCTGGGCGAGGGCGGCTACCAGGTCGGCAACTTCCCGCCGCTGTGGACGGAGTGGAACGGGATGTACCGGGACACCGTCCGCGACCTCTGGCGCGGGGAGAACGCGACGCTGGCCGAGTTCGGCTCCCGGCTCACCGGCTCCTCCGACCTGTACCAGAACGACGGCCGCCGCCCGATCGCCTCGATCAACTTCGTCACCTGCCACGACGGCTTCACCCTGCGGGACCTGGTCTCCTACAACGAGAAGCACAACCAGGCCAACGGCGAGGACAACCGCGACGGCGAGTCCTTCAACCGCTCGTGGAACTGCGGCGCCGAGGGCCCCAGCGAGGACGCCGAGGTGGAGACGCTGCGGGCCCGTCAGCAGCGGAACTTCATCGCCACCCTGTTCCTGTCCCAGGGCGTGCCGATGCTCTCCCACGGCGACGAGTTCGGCCGCACCCAGCTGGGCAACAACAACGCCTACTGCCAGGACAACGAGCTCTCCTGGGTGCACTGGCCGAAGGGCCCCGGCCCGGAGGCCTCGCTGCTGGAGTTCACCCAGGGGATGATCTGGCTCCGGCGCGACCACCCGGTCTTCCGCCGCCGCCGGTTCTTCCACGGCCGCCCGGTCTCCGGCACCCACGACGACCTCACGGACATCGCCTGGTTCACCCCCGCCGGGGACGAGATGACCCAGGAGGACTGGTCGACCTGCTACGCCAAGTCGCTCTCGGTCTTCCTGAACGGGCACGCCATCTCGGAGCCGGACCGGCGCGGCGGCAAGATCGTCGACGACTCCTTCCTGCTGCTCTTCAACGCCCACTCCGAGCCGCTGGAGTTCACCGTCCCGGCCGACCACGGCGAGGAGTGGCAGGTCGTGGTGGACACCACCCTGGCCACCCTGCCGGCCCCCGGCACCGGTACCCGGGTCAAGGCGGGGGACACGCTCTGGCTGACGGACCGTTCGCTGATGGTCCTCCAGCGGCCCGCCTGAGCCCCTCCTACGCCGCCCGCTCCGCCACCCGCGGGGCGGGCGGCGCGGTCTTCTCGGCGTCCCGGGCCCCGCGCGACATCCGCTCGGCCATCGCCGCCACCAGGGTGCGCGGCCGGCGCGGGGTCAGATGGGCACCGACGAAGTTGGACAGCCCGGGGGTGACGTAGGACCGGCCGCGGTCCAGCGCGCGCAGCGCCGCCCGCACCACCGTGGCCGGCTGGGCGAAGGACCCCGTGACGGCGGCCTTGCGGGTGCCGATCACCTCGAAGAAGCCGGTCTCCACCGGGCCCGGGCAGAGCGTCAGCACCTTGATGCCGCGCCGCCGGTACTCCTGGTGCAGGGCCAGGCCGAAGTCCAGCACGAAGGTCTTGGACGCGCCGTAGACGGCGAAGTACGGGGTCGGCTGGAAGGCGGCGGTGGAGGCCACGTTCACCACCGAGCCGCGGCCGCGCGCCAGCATGCCGGGCAGCAGCTCGTGGGTGAGGCCGACCAGGGCCACCACGTTGACCATCAACTGCTCGTGGTCGCGGCCGGGGTCGTTCTCCTCGAAGCGGCCGCAGGTGCCGAAGCCGGCGTTGTTGACCAGCAGGTCCACCTCCAGCCCCCGGGCGGCCAGTTCGGCCCCGACCCGGCGGGCGGCGTCCGGCTCGGCGAGGTCCTGGACCAGCACGTGGGCGGTCACCCCGTGGGTCTCGCCGAGGCGGCGGGCCAGCTCCGCCAGCCGGTCGGCGGAGCGGGCGAGCAGGACCAGGTCGTGGCCCCGGGCCGCGAGCTGCTCGGCGAACTCCGCGCCGATGCCGGAGGAGGCGCCGGTGATCAGGGCCGTGCCGCGCATGGGGACTCCTTCATGTCGGGGAGCTGACGCTCCGTCATCTGATACAAGAGAGTATCTGATAGCCAAGGAAATGCAACAGCTAAGTATCAGTACTTACGCGGTAACGTCTCCCGGGACGACGACGACCGGTCCGGAGGTAGGGATGAGCACGACGGCGGGACGCCCGCTGCGCGCCGACGCCGAGCGCAGCGTCCGCGCGATCCTGGCAGCGGCGGAGCGGGTGCTGACGGAGCATCCGGCCGCCTCGATGGAGCAGATCGCGGAGGCCGCCGGGGTCACCCGGATCACCGTCCACCGCCGCTTCGCCAACCGGCAGGCCCTGCTGGAGGCACTGGCCACCGACGCGGCCGAGAAGCTGGCGCAGGCCATCGAGGACAGCCACCCCGAGACCGCGCCGCCGCTGGTCGCCCTGCACCGCGCCACCGCCAACGTGCTGCGGGTCAAGGGCGCCTGGGGCTTCGCGCTCGGCCCGGGCGCCACCCTGAGCGAGCAGGCCGCCCGGCGGCACGAGGAGATCGCCCGGCGCTGCACCGCCCTGCTCACCCGGATGCGCGACGACGGCGTGATCGCCGCCGGGACCGATCCGGAGTGGGCCCGCCGGGTCCTCTACGCCCTGATCGGCGAGGCCCTGCACGGGGGCCCGCTCCCCGGCGACGCCGGTCCGGACGCCGTCGCCACCCGGATCGTCGACACCCTGCTGCACGGCGTGGCGCCCCGCCCCGCGGCCGGCTGACGGCGCGTCACGACCTGACACGGCTACGCCGTTCGCACCAACACCGCCATAACGGGCCCGGCGGGCGGGTACCCATCACCCCATGACGTCAGCGCAGCCGCGCCCGCCCACCGCCAGCTACCGCCTCCAGCTCCAGCCCGCCTTCACCCTGCACGACGCCCGCCGGGCGGTCCCCTACCTGGCCGCCCTCGGCGTCTCGCACCTGCACCTGTCCCCGCTGCTGGAGGCCGCCCCCGGCTCCACCCACGGCTACGACACCGTCGACCACACCCGGATCAGCGAGCAGCTCGGCGGTGAGGCGGCGCTGCGCGCGCTGGCCGCGGAGGCGCACCGGCACGACCTGCGGCTGATCGCGGACGTGGTGCCCAACCACATGGCGCTGCCCGTCCCCGAGCAGCTCAACCAGCCGCTCTGGCAGGTGCTCCGGGACGGCCCCGACTCCCCGTACGCGGCCTGGTTCGACATCGACTGGGCCGCGCAGACCGGCCCGGCCGACGCGCCGGAGCGCGGGCGGGTGCTGCTGCCGCTGCTCGGCGGGCGGCTCGGCGAGGTGCTCGACCAGCTGACGGTGGACGGGGCGGTGCTGCGCTACCACGAGCACGCGCTGCCGCTCCGGCCCGGCACCGAGCACCTCCCGCTCGCCGAGCTGGTCCGGCACCAGTGGTACCGGCCGGCCTGGTGGCGGGTGGCGGACAGCGAGCTGAACTACCGCCGGTTCTTCACCGTCAACCAGCTGATCGCCGTCCGGGTCGAGGTCCCCGAGGTCTTCGAGGCCACCCACGCCACCCTGCTGCGGCTGCACGCCGACGGCGTCCTGGACGGCTTCCGGATCGACCACCCCGACGGGCTGGCCGACCCGCGCGGCTACCTGCGCCGCCTGGCCGAGGCCACCGGCGGCGCCTACACCGTGGTGGAGAAGATCCTCACCGGCGAGGAGCGGCTCCCCGCCGACTGGCCCTGCGCCGGCACCACCGGCTACGACGCGCTGCGCCGGATCGACGGCGTGCTCACCGACCACCTGGGCGCCGAGCGCCTGGCCACCGCCTACCGGGTCGACTGTGCGGCGCCCACCGCCCCCGCCCCCGGGCACGCCCCCGCCGACTTCGAGCCCGCCCACCCCACCGGGGCGCCCTGGTACGACACCACCGCCGCGCCCCCTGCCGCCCGCGCCGGAGAGGACCGGCCCGAGGCCGGCACCGGCCGGACCACCGAGCCCGCCGCCCCCGCCCCCGCCCCCGGCACCGGCACCGCCCCCGGCCCCGGCACCGGCACCGCCCCCGGCCCCGGCCCCGGCCCCGGCCCCGGCCGACCGCACGACGTCCCCGCCGCCGACCGGTCCGAGGTGGCCGGCATGCCCGCCGAGATCCGCCGGGGCCGGGCCGAACTGCTCTCCCCCGACGGTGAGTTGTCCGCCGAGCTGAGCCGGCTGGTCCGTCTGGTGGGCCGGATCTGCGCCGCCGACACCGGCCTGGCCGACCATCCGGCCTGGGCGGTCCGGGCCGTGCTGGCCGAGCTGCTGACGGCCTATCCGGTCTACCGGCCCTACGTGGTGCCCGGTGAGCCGGCGCCGCCCGAGGCCGTCGCGGGCGTGAGCGCCGCACTGGCCGGGGTGCCGGCCCGCCTCAGCGGCGCCGCCGGGCTGGTGCGCGCCCTGGCCCTCGGCGAGCACGGGCGCGGCCCGGCCAAGGACGAGTTCTGCGCCCGGCTCGGCCAGACCGCCGCCGCCGCGGCCGCCAAGGGCGTGGAGGACACCGCCTTCTACCGCTTCAACGCCCTGCTCTCCCTGAACGAGGTGGGCGGCAGCCCGGCCCACCCGGGGCTGCGCCCCGAGGAGTTCCACGCCTGGTGCGGCTACCTGGACGGCCGGTGGCCGCACTCGATGACCGCGCTGTCCACCCACGACACCAAGCGCAGCGCCGACGCCCGGGCCCGGCTCGCCGTGCTCGCCGAACTGCCCGAGCGCTGGGCCGCCGAGTGCGCCGCCTGGACCACGGCCGCCGGCCCCTGCCCCGACCGCCCGACCGCCTGGCTGCTCTGGCAGACCCTGGTCGCCGCCTGGCCGATCACCCCCGAACGGCTCGGCGCCACCCTGCTCAAGTCGGTCCGCGAGGCCAAGCTCGCCACCTCCTGGACCGACCCCGACGAGCGCTACGAGCGGGCCGTGCTCGACCACGCCCGGGCCGCCCTGGCCGACCCGTCCCTCCGCCCCCGGATCGAGGGCTTCGTCGACTCGATCGCCCCCTACGCCCGCAGCAACTCCCTCGCCGCCGCCCTGCTCCACCTCACCGGCCCCGGGGTGCCCGACCTCTACCAGGGCAGCGAGGAGCCGCTGCACACCCTGGTCGACCCGGACAACCGCGCCCCCGTCGACCTGGACGCCCTGGCCGTCCGGCTCACCGACTCGGCCGCGCCCCGCCCGGGTGACCCGGCCCGGGAGAAGCTCCACCTCACCACCACCGCCCTCCACCTGCGCCGCGAACGGCCGTTGGGCCCGTACCGCCCGCTGTCCGCCACCGGCCCGGCCGCCGCCCACCTGCTGGCCTTCGCCCGCGGCGAGCACACCGTCACCGCCGTGACCAGGCTGCCGTACGGGCTGGAGCGGGCCGGCGGCTGGCGCTCCACCGCCCTGGAGCTGCCGCCGGGCAGCTGGCGGGACGAGCTGACGCAATGTCGGTTCGGAGGCGGGCGAGTACCGGCCGGGGAGCTGTTCTCCGCCCTGCCCGTCGCCCTGCTGGTCCAGACTTGACGACCACCGCAGCACGAGGGAGTGCCCAGTGACGCAGTACCAGGTCTGGGCGCCGGCGG
Source organism: Kitasatospora sp. NPDC051853 (assembly GCF_044452665.1). NCBI lineage: Bacteria > Bacillati > Actinomycetota > Actinomycetes > Kitasatosporales > Streptomycetaceae > Kitasatospora > Kitasatospora sp. NPDC051853. Next base: position 13,861 of record NZ_JBITBY010000002.1, read on the forward strand.
CGTCCCGGGTGGAGGTCGAGGTGGACGGCACCGCCCACCCCATGGCGCCCTGGCCGGGCCGCCCCGGCTGGTGGCGGGCCGAGGCCCCCGAGGGTGACTACGGCTTCCGGCTGGACGGCGGCCGCCCGCTGCCCGACCCGCGCTCGCCCCGCCAGCCGCACGGCCCGGACGGCCCGAGCCGCCCCGTCGACCACGCCGCCTTCCACTGGTCCGACACCCCGTGGCAGGGGCGGGCGCTGCCCGGGGCCGTGGTGTACGAGCTGCACGTGGGCACCTTCACCCCCGGCGGGACCTTCGCCTCGGCCGCCGAGCGCCTCGACCACCTGGTCGAACTGGGCGTGGACTTCGTGGAGTTGCTCCCGGTCTGCCCCTTCCCCGGGCGGCACGGCTGGGGCTACGACGGGGTCTCGCTCTGGGCGGTGCACGAGCCGTACGGCGGCCCGGAGGGGCTCAAGCGCTTCGTGGACGCGGCGCACCGCAAGGGCATCGGGGTGGTCCTCGACGTGGTGCACAACCACCTCGGGCCCTCCGGCAACTACCTCCCGGCCTTCGGCCCCTACTTCACCGACCGCCACCACACCCCCTGGGGCGCGGCGGTGAACCTGGACGCCCCCGGCTCCGACGAGGTCCGCGACTACCTGATCGGCAGCGCGCTGTCCTGGCTGCGGGACTACCGGATCGACGGGCTGCGGCTGGACGCGGTGCACGCCCTGGCCGACGACCGGGCGTACCCGTTCCTGGAGGAACTCGCCGTCGAGGTGGAGAAGTTGGGCGCCGCCACCGGACGGCCGCTGTTCCTGGTCGCCGAGTCCGACCTCAACGACCCGCGCACCACCAACCCCCGGCAGGCCGGCGGCCTGGGCCTGACCGCGCAGTGGAGCGACGACTTCCACCACGCCCTGCACGCCGCCCTCACCGGCGAGTCCCAGGCGTACTACGGCGACTTCGCCGCCGCACCGCTCGCCGCCGTGGCCAAGACCCTCACCAAGGGCTTCTTCCACGACGGGAGTTGGTCCTCCTTCCGGGAGCGCAGCCACGGCCGCCCGTTCCCCGCCGCGTTCGGCCACCGGCTGCTCGGCTACACCCAGACCCACGACCAGATCGGCAACCGGGCGCTCGGCGACCGGCTCTCCGCCACCCTCTCCCCCGGGCGGCTGGCGGCCGGGGCGGCGCTGGTGCTCACCTCGCCGTTCACCCCGATGCTCTTCATGGGCGAGGAGTGGGGCGCCGCCACCCCCTGGCAGTACTTCACCAGCCACCCCGATCCGGAGCTGGCGGAGGCCGTCCGGCAGGGCCGCCGCCGCGAGTTCACCTCGCACGGCTGGGCCGCCGAGGACGTCCACGACCCGCAGTCCCCCGCCACCGTCCTGGTCTCCACCCTGGACTGGACCGAACCGGGCGCCCGTCACCACGCCGAACTCCTCGACTGGTACCGCCGCCTGATCCGGCTGCGGCGCACCCACCCCACCCTCACCGACCCCGACCTCTCGGCCGTCCGGGTCGACTTCGACGAGCTCGCCCACTGGCTGGTCGTCCACCGCGGCCCCCACCGCCTCGCGGTCAACCTCGCCGACGCGGAGCAGCTCCTCCCCGTCCCCCCGGGCACCCCCCTCGCGGTCTTCGGCACGGCCGAACAGACCCCGGACGGCCTCCTGCTCGGCCCGGACTCCACGGCCCTCCTGGAGATCGACTGATCACCACAGGAACGGCGTGATCCTCGCCCGCAGGCCCGCCGCGTCCAGACCGTACGCGGCCAGGTGCTCCGGGATCGTCCCGTAGTGCCGGTGCTCCTCCTTCGGCACGCCCAACCCCAGGACCCGGTGCGGCAGTTCCGCCAGCGCGTCGTTGGCCTCCGCCACCGAGGTGCCCGCCAGGTAGGGCTCGACCAGCACCACGTTCGCCGGCCCGTCCCCGACCGCCGTCCGCAGCGCCGCCCCGTCGAAGGGCCGCACCGTGGCCGCGTAGAGCACCGTCACGTCCAGCCCCTCGGTGGCCGCGAGCACCGCGTCCAGCATCGGCCCGACCGCCAGCACCACCCCGCGCCGGCCCTGCCGCACCGTCAGGAACCTCCCCGGCGCGACCGGCAGCGCTTCGGCGTTCCGGTGTACCGACAGCCGGACGTACACCTTCTCGTCACCGTCCGCCGCCGCGTGCCGCAGCAGCCGCTCCGCCTCGTCCGGGTGCCCGGGCACGTGCACCGTCCAGCCCGGCAGGGTGTCCAGCAGGGCGACGTCCCCCGGCGCCATGTGGGTGCGGCCGCCGGCCGGCCAGTCGTAGGAGCCGGCCGCGCTGACCAGCACCGCGCCGACGCCCTGGTGTCCGAGGTCCAACTTGACCTGCTCGAAGGGCCGTTCCACCAGGAAGCTGGCGAAGGTGTGGGCGATCGGCCGCAGCCCGGCCAGGGCCAGCCCGCCCGTCACGCCGATCAGCAGCTGCTCCCGGATGCCGACGTTGATCACCCGGTCCGGGTGCCGGGCGGCCTCCGCCTCCAGGCTGGCGGCGCTGATGTCGGCCAGCACCACGGCCAGCCTCGGGTCCTGGTCCAGCAGTTCACCGGTGATCCCGATGAAGCGGTCGCGCATGGTCTCGGTGGTCTCCATCGTTCCCTCTCCCCTGTTCCTCTTCGTCAGTTCTTGGGCTCGACCCGGGCGACCACCGCGTGCGGCCGCCCCTCGTGCGGGGCGGTGAACGCCCGGTGCAGCGCCTCGTGGTCCCGGCCGTCCACCGTCACCGCCGACCAGCCCTCGGCCTCGAAGCGGGAGGCGATCCCGCCCCGCCAGCCGTGCGTGGCCGAGGAGTTGTCGATCACCACGGTGTGCAGCCGGTCCAGCCCGGCCGCCCCGGCGAAGGCCATCGCCTCGTGGTTGCTGCCCTCGTCGAACTCGGCGTCGCCGACCAGCACCCAGACCGCCGGGTCGGTCAGCCCCTGGGCCCGCAGGCCGAGCGCGGTGCCCACCGCCAGCGGCAGGCCGTGGCCGAGCGAGCCGGAGCCGATCTCGGTGCCCGGCACCAGCAGGCGGTCCGGGTGGTGGCCGAGCGGCGAGTCGTAGGCGCCGAAGCTCGGCAGCACCGCCGGGTCCAGGAAGCCCTTGGCGGCGAGCACCGCGTAGTAGGCCATCGGGCCGTGGCCCTTGGAGAGCAGGAAGCGGTCCCGCTCCGGGTCCTCGACGGTCTCCGGGGAGACCCGGAGCACCCGGTCGTAGAGCACCCAGAGCACGTCCAGGGTGGAGGTGGCGGCCGGGCCGTGCTTCTCGGCGCCGGTCATCAGGGCCATCAGGGCGGCCAGGTCGTGGTGTCCGTACTGCTGCTTCGCGGTCGCTGCGGAGGTCATGCACAGAGCCTGCAAGTTGAAGCCGACTTCAAGTCAAGCCCCTCCCGGCCGTGGCCCGCGCGGCCCGTTATGGTTCCGCCCATGGCGCTCTCCCGGCACGACCTCCTCACCATCGGCGAACTCGCCGCCCGCAGCGGGCTGGCCACCTCGGCGCTGCGCTACTACGAGAAGCTCGGCCTGATCCACGCCGAGCGCACCGCCGGCGGCCAGCGCCGCTACGTCCGGGCCACCCTGCGCCGGGTCGCCTTCGTCCGGGCCGCCCAGCGGGTCGGCCTCTCGCTGGACGAGGCCCGCACCGCGCTCGACCGGCTCCCGGCCGAGCGCGCCCCGAGCACCGGCGAGTGGAGCCGGGTCGCCGAGTCCTGGCGGTCCCGGATCGACGAGCAGATCGCCGAGTTGGAGCGGCTCAAGCAGAAGCTCACCGGCTGCATCGGCTGCGGCTGCCTCTCGCTCTCCCGGTGCGCCCTCTACAACGCGGGCGACCGCGCCGCCGCCGCCGGCCCCGGAGCCCGCTACCTGCTCACCGGCGACCCGTCCCAAGGCCCGGAGCCGTCCCCCGAACGGCCCTGAGCCATCTATGCTGCCTCTGGCACAGCCCGGCACCACGGCACCCGGCCGTCTCGAACAGCCACGGGGGAGAACAGACATGACCGACCATCAGGACGTCTCGCTGGACTGGATGTCGGGCGACCAGGACGAACTGCGGCCGCCCACCGACCTGCGCCCCGAGGTGCCGCACCCGGCCCGGATGTACGACTACTACCTGGGCGGCAAGGACAACTTCCCGGCCGACCGGGAGGCCGCCGAGAAGGTGCTCGGGCTCAGCCCGCTGGTGCGGATCAGCGCCCAGGCCAACCGCTCCTTCCTCCAGCGCGCGGTGCGCGAGCTCGCCGCCGGGCAGGGCATCAAGCAGTTCCTGGACATCGGCACCGGCATCCCCACCTCGGGCAACACCCACGAGATAGCCCAGCAGGTGTACCCGGACGCCAAGGTCGCCTACCTGGACAACGACCCGATCGTCCTGGTGCACAGCCGCGCCCTGCTGGCCGCCGCCGGCGCGGGCAACGCCACCGTGGTCCAGGCCGACCTGCGCGACCCGGCCGCGATCCTGGAGGACCCCGAGGTCCGCAAGGTGATCGACTTCGACCAGCCGGTCGCCCTGCTGCTCTTCGCGGTGCTGCACTTCATCGACGACGCCGACGACCCGTGGGCGATCGTCCGCACCCTGGTGGACGCCCTGCCCGCCGGCAGCTTCCTGGCGGTCTCGCACGGCACCGCCGACTTCTCCACCCCCGAGCAGGCCGCCAAGGGCCCGGCCGTCTACAAGACCGCCACCGCCCAGCTCACCATGCGCCCCCGGGCCGACGTGCTGCGCTTCTTCGAGGGCCTGGAGCTGCTGGAGCCCGGCCTGGTCACCGCCCCCGCCTGGCGCCCGGACGAGGCCCCCAAGCCCACCGACGCCGAGACCGCCATCTGGGCGGGCGTGGCCCGCAAGGCCTGACCCGGCCGGTCCGATGTCCTGACAGGCGCCGCCCGGAAACGTAGAGTGCTGCCACCTGACGCATGGGGGGCGGATGGAACCGGGCGGCGCCACAGGGAAGTTGATCCGGCCTCGGCTGCACCTGCTGGCCGCGGTGGTGGCCGTGCTGGGCTCGCCGTGGGGCCGCGAGTCCCTGTACGACTGGGACCCGCCGGGCCCGTTCACCGACTGGGTCAGGTGGCAGCTGTTCTTTCCCGGCTGGTGGATGGAGAACGCGGACAGCGACCTGCACGGGCTGCTCGACCACGCCCAGAGCAGGGTGGTCACCACCTCCGGCACCCTCGTCCTGCTGGCCGCCCTGGTACTGCTGCCCTCCCGGCTGGTGGCCTTCGACCGCGGCCGACCACGGCTGGTGGCCGGCGCCGTGGGCACCGGCGTGCTCGCCGCCCTGCTCTGCCTGCTGGCCGACCTGACCCTGCGGGCCGTGCTCCTGCGGAACGTCGAGTACGCGACGGCCGACCTCCGGCAGGCCCTCCCGCCCGCCGCCGGGTTCGGCGTGCTCCTGGGCCTGGCGCTCGCCGTCCTGCTGTTCAACCTCTCCGCCCCGGCCGCCCGGCGGCCCGCCCGTACGCCAGAACGGAGCGCCGCCTTGACCGAGCCGAAGACCACGACCGCCACCCCGCTCGGCAGCGTCCCGGGCGACGTGACCAGGTACCTGAGCGCCGCCGCCTACACCGACCCGGCCTTCGCCCGCCGGGTCACCGAGGACCTGGTCGCCGACGACTTCGGCTCGGTGGCCACCTCCCCCGGGCTCGACCTCGTCCCGGTGGCGCGGCACGCGCTGGCCGCGCAGACCCTGCGCGGGCGGCGGGACCGGGCCCTGGCCACCGTCCTGGTCGCCGTCCTGCTGGTCGCCCCCTACGGACTGCTGAGCACGCTGGTCGCCCTGGCGGTCCTGGGCCGCTCGGCCCGGCACCGCAGCACCGAGCGGCCGGACCGGGGCCGCAGCCAGGGGGCACCCGCCTCGACACCGTGGAAACTGGCCCTGGGCGTGCTGCTCGCCCTGTTCGCGACCGCCCTGCTGCAACTGCCGGTGGAATCGCTGCGGCCGCGGGGCCTCGGCGCCTGGTTCTTCGGCAGCTACCTCGGCGGAGCGCCCTCCGCCCTGGCCTCGCTGGCCGGCGTGGCCGCCGCCTACCTGCTGACGCTGCGTCACCGTCTGGACGTCGACGCCCGGCTGCGCGGCCTGCTGCGCCGCGAGGTGTTCCGGCCGGAGGCGCCCGTCGAGCCGCTCGGCCCGGACTGGGCGGAGGGCCGGCTGGCCGTCATCGCCGAGGCCCAGCGCGGCAACCTCACCGTCTACAGCGGCTACCGCCCGTTCGTCGGCTTCGCCGAGGCGTACAACAACTGGCAGCTCGCCGTACCGATCCTGGCCACCCACCAGACGGCCGCCCAACCAGCTGGTGAGGTCCGGGAGTTCGACGCCTGGGAGGTGATGACCGCGATCCACGACCGGCTCCGGGAGACCTCCGTCCGGCACTCCGCCGCCCCGCCGCAGCAGGAGGAGGCCAACCTGACCGGACTGCTGCTGGAGAGCCGGGTCTTCGCCAACGGCGCCGCCCTGGCCGGCGATCCGCGCCTGCTGCCGGAGGGCAGCCGCCGCGCCGCCCGTGCGCTCGACGAGGAGCAGGTCCGGCAGATCGCGCTCAACCCGGACGGCGTCGCCCGGCACTACCTGGCCGCCCACCTGCCGCTGTGGGGGGACGACGTGGTGGCCGGCATGTTCCTGCACCTGTCCACCAACGGGAAGACGCTGTACATCCAGGCCGAGGCCCACCTGCTGCAACCGGTGCACGCCCGCTACCACGCCGTCGACCTGCTGCCCGCCCGGCTCACCGACGCCCGCCGGGGCGTGCTCCGGCTGTCCGCCCTGGACGAGAGCGCCCGCGCCCTGCTGCGGGCCCCGTTCGGCGCGATCGACCAGGCCCGCTACGGGCGGCGCCGGGCCCGGCGCCGCAAGCACGAACTCACCGCCATCGGGCAGGATCCGGCCTTCGACTACGGCGCCCGGTTCAGCGTCCGCGAGCTGGCCGCCAGCGAGGTCTACCAGAACTACTTCCAGGAGGTGGACGCCGACCGCGCGCTGGCCACCCTCTACCGCCACACCCTGGCCGCCATCCGGGACTTCCTCGACGACCACGGCGTGGACACCACCCTGTTCAGCACCCAGCAGCAGACCATCCTCAACTACGGCGTGATCCAGCAGGGCGGCGTCAGCGTGGTCGGCAACCAGGCCGTCGGGCCGCAGGCCACCGCCCAACTGACCGCCCCCGCACCGGCCTTCACCAAGCAGGCGCCGAACTGATGGGCGCGGACCGCGCCACCCGCAGGTCGATCCGGCGCAGGGTCCACGTCCTCTGCCTGGCGCTCCTGCTCGTCGGCCTGCCCTGGACCCAGCGCGCACTGCTGGAGGTCGAGTCCGACCTCGGGGTGGTGCGCTGGCTGCTGGCCCAACTCCGGTACCCTGCCTGGCTGGCCGACCACGACCTGTCGGACCCGTACCTGCTCCTGGACCGGGCCGAGAACCAGGTGCTCAGCACGGTGACCACCGCCCTCCTGCTGCTGGCCCTGATCTGGTGGGTGCCCCGGCTGGTGCCGATCGGCCAGGGCCGGTGGAGGCTGCTGGCCGGCTGCACCGGCGTGGCCACGCTCGCCACCGTGCTGACCTCGCTGGCCCACTGGGCCGGCACCGCCCTGATCCTCAGCGGCCCGGAGCTGTCGGCCACCCGGCTGGAGCTGGTCTTCCAACCCACCCCGGGATTCGGCCTGGTGCTGGGGGCCGCCCTCGCCGCGTCCCTGTCCGGCTTCACCGGGTCCCCCCTGCCCGCCGCCTCCGCCGCCCGGCGCCGCCGCGTCCGGCGGGCCGCCCCGCCCTCCGAACGGAGCACCGCGATGTCCGTGCCGTACTCCACCGGCGTGCCGCTCGGCAGCGAGCCCGGCGACGCCACCCGGTACCTGAGCGCCGCCGCCTACCTCGACCCGTCCTTCGCCCGGCTGGTCACCGAGCGGCTGGTGGCGGACGAGCTCGGCGCGGTCGCCGCCTCCCCGGGGGTGGACCTGGTGCCGGTCGCCCGGCACGCGCTGGCCGCCCAGACCCTGCGCCAACGCCGGGACGTCGCGCTCCTGTTGACGGCGCTCGCGGTGCTGCTGGTCAGCCCGCTCTGGCTGCTGCTGACCGCCCTGGTACTGGCCCTGCTCGGCGGCTCCGCCCGCCGGGCCGGGCCCGAGCGGCCCGAGCGCGGGCGGCACGAGGGCGTCACGTCCCGCGGCCTGCTGGTCCTGCTGCTCACCGCACCGGTGGCGGCGGCCGTCCCGGCAGGCACCCTGATGCTGCTGGCCGTGCTCGAACCCACCGGTCCCTGGGCCTGGCTGACCGGCCACTACCTGGCCGGCGTCCCCGCCGTGCTGGCCATGCTCGGCGGGCTGGCCGCCGCGTACCTGCTGACCCTGCGTCACGTCCTGGACGTGGACGCCCGGCTGCGCGGCCAGCTGCACCGCGCGGCCTTCCGGCCGGACGCCCCGGTCGAGCCGCTGGGCCCCGACTGGACCGGCGAGCGGCTGCTAGCCGTCGCCCGGGCGCAGCGTGGCAACGTCACCGTGCACAGCAGCTACCTGCCGTTCCTCGGGTACGGAGGGGCGCTGGCCGAGCTTCCGTCGCTGGTCGTCCCACTGCTCCCGGAGCGCGGCCTGCCCGGACAACCGCCGCTCCCCATCGAGGAGTTCGACGCCTGGGAGCTGATCACCGCCGTGCGCGAGCGACTCCGGGAGACCGCCGACCGGCACGCCGTCGAGCCCCCGGCCACCAGCGAGGCCAGCCTGGCCGGCCTGCGGCTGGAGCACCGGGTGACCGTGCACGGCACGGTGGTCGCCGGTGACCCGCGGCTGTTCCCCTCCGACCTGCTGCACCCCGTCACCCGGCTCGACGAGGAGCAGATCCGGGAGATCGCACTCGATCCCGACGGCCGGGCCCGCCACCACCTGGTCGCCCACCTGCCGCTCTGGGGCGACGAGGTGGTGCCCAGCCTCTTCCTGCGGCTCTCCGTCACCGGGCGAGCCCTGCACATCGACCCGGCGCTCCACCTGCTACCGCCGGTCCGGGCCGCCTACCACGCGGTGGACCTGCTGCCGCGCGGCCTCACGGCCGCCCGCCTGTCCACGCTCCGGCTGCACGCGCTGGGCCTGGCCTCCCCGCTGCTGCGTCACGCCCCCTCGGCCTCCCTGGACCGGGCCCGGTACGACCACCGCCACCGGCAGCGGCTGCGCCGGGGGCTGCTCGCCCTGGAGCACGACCCGGCCTTCGACCACGGGGCGCACCTCAGCGTCCGGGAGGCCGCCTCCAGTGCCGTCTACCTGAACTACTACCAGCAGACCGACGGCCACCGGACCGCCTTCGCCCTCCACCAGCACGCGCTGACCGCCGTCCGGGACTTCCTGGAGGAGCACGGTGTCGACGTCCGCCCGCTGACGGCGCAGCAGCACAGCCTGGTGAACTTCGGCGTCATCCAGCAGGGTGGCACCAGCCACGTCGGCAACCAGGCCGTCGGCCCCGGCGCCCTCGCCCAGTCCTTCCCCTCCTCTCCGTCCCCATCCGCCTCCGATCAACAGCAGAGGAGCCAGAGTTGACCCACTCCGACCCCGGCGCCAACTACGGCGTCCAGCAGTCCGGCGGCCACAGCCAGGTCGGCAACCAGGCCGTCGGCCCGGGCGCCCGGGCCATCGCCCACCAGATCGCCTTCCAGTCCGCCGCCCCGTCCCACCGGATCGAGGAACTCCTCACCACCATCGAGCAGTTGCTCGCCGCGCACGCCACCGAGCTGCCCAACCCCGAGACCCCCCAGGTCGAACTCCGCCGCCTGCGCGAGGAGCTCGCCGAGGACGAGCCCCAGCCCGGCGTCCTGCGCCGCGCCCTCGACCGCCTCACCGCCGTCGCCGTCCCGATCGCCCCGCTCGCCACGGCGGTCGCCGAACTCACCACCGCCGTGCTGGGCTGACCGGGCCCGCTACTCCTCCTCGCGGGCGTGGCGGCCGCCGGTGCCCCGGGTGAAACGACCCGTCAGGCCGGCCGCCACGGCCGCGGTCAGCAGCACCGCGGCCGGGATCGCCAGGTGCACGGCGGGCCGGTACTCCACCAGCCCCTCCGGCAGTTCGACCACCCAGCCCAGCCGCTCCGCCAGGTGGAGCGGGTCGTAGGTGGCGCAGCCGTACGCGACCGCCGCGAAGCCGAGCGCGAAGAGCAGCAGCACCCAACTGCGCTCCCCCGCGCCGAGCAGCAGCAGCGCCCCGGCCGCGACCACCAGCGGGGTGGCCCCGTTGAAGACCAGCAGGTGCGCGGAGGCGGCCCAGGCCGAGGGGCCGCGGAGGCCGTTCCACCCGATCACGGTGAGCACCGCCGCGGCCCCGCCGAGCAGCACCATCCCGGCCACCGCCGGCACCACCCGCACCGGCCGCCCGGCCCGCCGGTAGCGGCGCAGCACCAGCCAGCAGGCCAGCAGCAGCGCGGCCGCCCAGTAGGCCGCCAGCCATCCCGGCCGGGCCAGCACACCCGTCCCCAGCACCCCTCCGGGTGCCCGGAAGACGACGGCCGCGCAGAACCCGTCCGGCACCACCTGCCGGCAGCCCTCCACCGGCACCCGGTACAGCGGCAGCGAACAGCCGATCAGCACCCCGAACAGCGCGAGCACGTACCAGTACCGACGCACGGCCATCCGCCCCGCCCTCCCCTCGAACGATTGCCCGGCAGTCTCCCCGCAACCCGCCCCGCACACAAGGACCCTGGCGTCGACCCTCGGCCGATCCACGAGATTGAACATGTTCAAACTCTCTGTCAGGATGGCTCTGCCAGAGCCGTCCCGTCGGAATCCGGAGTGTGCAGCGTGCTCATCGCCCTGGTCTTGTTCGTGGTGCTGGGATGCGCCGTGGTCGCGGTGCCGGCCTTCGGCCTCGCGATGGTGATCACCATCCCCGGCGAACTGCGCGTCCCGCCGCGTGCCCTGCTCCTCCTGCTGGCCACCGTGCTCCAGGGGGTCGCCTGGGCCGTCGCCCTCCGGGGGAACTTCCTGGCGCTGGCCGCCACCGTGCTGGCGGTCTGCACGACCCTGGTGGTGGGAGCCGCCCGGCTCTGGAAGCTGACCGACCCCGCCCCGCCGGTGCCGGCCTGGTACCCGGCCGCGCCGAACCGGTACTGACGGGCCGGCCGGGCCTCAGGCCGCGAACGGCCGGTCGCGGCGGGCGTCGTGGAGGACCGAGCCCCACCAGGCGAGCTGGTCCAGCATGGACTTGGCCGCCGCCTCCGGGCCCTCCGGGGCGTGCAGGGTGCCGTCCGCCGCGAAGAGTTCGTAGAAGCGCGGGAAGGAGACGTACTCCCGGACCGCGTGGGCGTTCAGCTCGCCGAAGACCTGCCGGAGCTGCTCGATCGCCAGCACGCCGCCGGTGGCACCGCTGTAGCCGACGAAGCCGATCGCCTTCGCGGCCCACTCGCGGTGGTACCAGTCGATGGCCGCCTTCAGCGAGGCCGGGAAGCTGCGGTTGTAGTCGGGGGTCAGCACGACCACCGCGTCCGCCGCCGCCAGCTTCGCCGTCAGGCCCGCCATCCGGTCGGGGCGCGGGAGTTCGGGGTGCATCGCGGGCGGCGTGGCCGGCAGCGCCATCGGGACCTCGTACTCCGCGAGGTCCACCAGCTCCACCGAGAAGGCCCCGTGCTCCACCGCGCGGCCGGTGAACCAGTCGGCGACCACCGGGCCGAAGCGGCCCTCCCGTACGCTGCCGACGAGGACGACCAGATTGAGCTTGTCACCGGACATGGCTGTACTCCTGACGAAGAGTCGGATCTTCCGAACCTGGCCCCCGGCGGGGGCCGCACCACCAATCTGCCCTCCCACCTGCGCCGCAGGGAGACCGTGCCGAGGGTGGTAGTACCAGGGCCACGATCCGCCGCACCCGGGCTGTTAGCGTCTGGGGCATGAGCAGCGACAACGAGTTGGGACTCTTCCTGCGCCTGCGCCGCGAGGCGGTGACGCCCGCCGAGGCCGGACTGCCGACCGGTGCCCGCCGCCGGACGCCGGGGCTGCGGCGGGCCGAACTCGCCACCCTCGCCGGGGTGAGCGTCGAGTACCTGACCCGGCTGGAGCAGGGCCGGGACCGGCGCCCCTCCACCGAGGTGCTCGGCGCGCTGGGCGACGCGCTGCGGATGACCACGTCGGAGCGCGTGCACCTGCACCGCCTGGCCAAGGGCGCGAACGGCTCCTTCAGCTGCGTCGGCCGCGCACAGCCGGGCCGCGCCGTCCGGCCGACCGTCCAGGCCCTGCTCGACCGCCTCGAACCGGGGCCCGCCGTGCTGCTCAACCGGCTCGGCGAGGTGCTCGCGGCCACCACCGGCTACCGCCGGCTCATGGCGCCGCTCGGCCTGTTCGACGAGCCGGACGCCAGCCTCCCGCGCTACGTCTTCACCCACCCGAAGGCCCGTACCGCCTTCCCCGATTGGGGCCTGGTCGCCGACGACCAGGTGGCCGCGCTCAAGCAGGGTCCGGGCCGCTCGGACCAGCATGTCGCGGCGCTGATGGACGAGTTGACCGTGGCGGCCGGCGCCGAGTTCAGCGGACGGCTGCACCGCCTGGCCGGGCTCCCCCGGGCCAGCGGGGTGACCAGGCTGGAGCACCCGGAGGCCGGCGGGCTGCGACTGGCCCACGAGACGCTCGACCTCCCGGCCGACGACGAGCAGCGCCTGGTGGTCCAGCTGCCCGCCGACCAGGCCACCGCCGCCGCCCTCGACCGGCTGACCGGCCGCCGCCCCGGCGCGCTGCGCGCCGTCTGAGCCCCACCCCGTCCTGGCCCATGGGCCGCCCGGGCCTCAGCCCTCCAGCAACGCCCGGGCCGTCCGCACCAGCTGACGGTCCGTCTCCGCCGAAGCCCGCCCGGCCACCCCCGACCGGAACAGCGAGGCACCTTCGACCAGGGCGACGAAGGTCTCGGCCCGGGCCAGGCACTCCGCCACCGGCAGCTCCGGCCGACGGCTGCCGATCTGCCCGGCCACCAGCCGCACGTAGTCCGCGTAGAACGCCCGGACGGCCGCCGCCACCGCCTCGTCCCCCGCCGCCAGGGCCCACAACTCCACGAACAGCCGCACCAGTTCGGCGTCCTGGTGCTGCGCCAGCAGCACCTCCACCAAGCGCTCCGGATCGGCCCCGGGCGCGGCGGCCTCCGCGCCCAGCTGCTCCAGCGAACGGTGCAGCACCCGGGCCAGCAGCTCGGCCACCAGCCGGTCCCGGCTCGGGAAGTAGTACTGCAGGTGCCCGAGCCGCACCCCGGCCGCCTCCGCCACCGCCCGCAGCGACAGGGCCCCGTGACCACCCGTCAGCAAGGTCCGCTCCGCCGCGTCCAGGATCGCCGTCCGCCGCGCGCTCCCCTTCGCCGTGGTCACGCCGCCACCTCCCCGGCCCCCGACGCCTCCTCGACCACCACACCCAGCTCCGCGAGCGCCCCCACCACCCCGCCCGGCACGGGGTGCTGCTCCGGGAACACCGTCCCCACCGGGGCCGGCGCCCCGTCCTCGCCCAGCACCCGCCGCAGCCCCAACAGCGCGCCCACCGCCGTGAGATGGGCCTGCCCGGCCGGATCGGTGACGCTCCAGACCACCCGCCCGCCGGGCCCCTCGGCCGCCAGCCGCAGCCGGGCCGTACCGCCCTCGCCCGGCGCGTACAGCAGCCGCCGCCTGGCCGGCTGCCAGCGCTCGCCCGAGGCCCAGCGGAAGAAGCCGAGCCGGCCGAGCCCGATCAGCGCCGTGGTGGCGCCCACGCTGCTGAAGCCGATCCGGGTGCTCACGCTCGACGCCCCCAGCGTGACCGGGAGGGTGAACTGCTCGGGGGTGTCGATCCGCGCCACCTTGGTGCGCTCGCCGCCCACCTCCACCGTCCGCACGCCGGTCAGCGGGACCACCGACCTGGTCCGCCCGCCCTCGGTCGCCTCGTAGGCGAGGCCGAGCCGGTCCATGAACTCCACCGAATCGGCCCCGGCCCGGTCGGCCAGGTCGTAGCGGATCGCGGTGTCCAGCGACTCCAGCCCGCCCAGCCGCTCGGCGAGCGCGGCCGCCAGCAGCGGGACCACCCCGCCCATCCAGCCGGACGAGAACAGCACCGGCGCCCCCGCTGCACCGCCCGACGAGACCCGGGCGAGGGACCGTTGGAGCCGCGCGGTCCAGCGCGTCACGTCCACGTACGGCACTCCGCCCCGCAGCGCGGCCGCCAGCGCCCGGTCGGCCGGGTCGTTCACCAGCGCCACCACGGCCCGCACCCCGGCGGTGAACGGCTCCGGGTCGGCCAGGTCCCACCGCCGGGCCACGGCCCCGGTCTCCCGGCAGAGCGCCGCGGCCCGCTCCGGGCTGCGGCCGGCCAGCAGCAGCGGCCAGAACGGGGCGGCGGCGCGGGCGAGTTCGGCCCCGACGGTGCCGTAGCCGCCGAGCAGCAGCACCGGTCCGGCGGGGTCGTGGGAGAGCTGATCGAGTGTCATGGAGCTCAATATAGGTCACTCGACCTAAAAAGCGGAGCGGAAAACGCCCCCGCCGGAGATCCGGCGGGGGCGCCCCGCGATCAGGCCTGCAGACCGCCCACCGGCGGCGTCCCCGCCGAGGGCGACCCCGTCGAGCCGGTGGCCAGCCCGAGCGCCTTGCGCACCTGCGCCGCGGGGCCCGTGCTGTCGGAGGAGATCTCGTCCGCCGAGTCCGCCAGGTCCTCCAACTCCTCGGCGTCGCCCACGTGCACGGCCGCCCGCCAGGCCGCGGTCTCCCGGTCCTTGGCGTCCAGCATCCTGCGCATCGGCTCCCTCACCGGCTCCGGCCAGGCCACCGCCCGCAGGGCCTGCGCCTCCCGGTCCGAGGCCTCGGCCATCTGCCGCACCCACTCCTGGAGGTCGGCGCGCTCGACGTCGCCGGAGCCGTAGGACGGGTCCTCGGCGTAGGCCCGGTTGTACGGGTTGACCGCGCGCAGGTACGCGAGCTGGGCCTCGTTCAGCGAGCCGGGCGCGATCCGCACCGAACCGGTGGAGCCGGTCCTGCCGCCGTCGAAGACGCAGATCACCTCCCGCTTCCCGAGCGCCCACTGACGGCTCGACGGGTAGATGTGGGATTCGCCCACGTGCCGGGGCAGCGCCCAGCCGTCCGGGGCGTAGGCGTCCCACTTCGGCGAACAGGCCAGCATGCCCGCGTGCGAGATCTGCCGGTCGGTCGGCTCGGCGCCCAGCGAGTCCTCCAGCCGGACGGTGCCGGCCACCTCGCCCTCGTGCTGCTGCTCGCAGGGGACGGTCCGGAGCCGGGAGACCAGCACCGAGTCGTCCTGGCCGCTCCGCACCCCCTCGACGTAGCACTGCCCGGTCTCCGGGCCGGCCCCGGAGGCGGTCACCTCACGGACCAGGTCGTCCACCTTGACGTAGAACAGCACCCCGGCCACCCCGAGCGAGACCACGACCGCCGCCGCCGTCCCGAGCAGGAACCACGTCCGGTTCCTCCGGGCGGGCACCGCGGCGGGCGGAACGGCCCACGGGTCGGCGGCGGACGGACCGCCGGGGAACGGCTGGTTCTCGGTCATGGCGGTACGACTCCCCCTGGGCGCCCGCGCGTCTTCGCGGGCAGGTGTTCGACAAGATCTCCGAGACCCTAGCCGAACTCCCCGGACGCCCGCTCGGAATACCCTCCCGCCGGGACGCCCTCAGAGCCGCTCGCGCAACTGCTCCCACACCTTCCGCACCTGCGGCGCCAGCTCGGCCAGCGGCCCGCTGTTGTCGATCACCAGATCGGCCACCGCCAGCCGCGCGTCCCTGGTCGCCTGGGCCGCCATCCGGGCCCGGGCCTCCTCCGGCGCCATCCCGCGCAGCCGCACCAGCCGGTCCAGCCGCACCTCGTCCTCGGCGTCCACCACGATCACCAGGTCGTACAGCGGCGCCAGCCCGTTCTCCGCCAGCAGCGGGACGTCGTGCACCACGACGTCGGCCTCCCCGGCCGCCGCCTCCAGCTGCGCGGAGCGGGCCCGCACCAGCGGGTGCACGATCGCGTTCAGCGCGGCCAGCCGCTCCGGGTCGCCGAACACCAGCGCGCCGAGCGCCGGCCGGTCCAGCGTGCCGTCCGGCCGCAGCACCCCCTCGCCGAACTCGGCGACCACCGCGCGCAGCCCGTCCGTCCCGGGCTCCACCACCTCACGGGCGATCAGGTCGGAGTCCACGATCACCGCACCCAGTGCGGCGAACTGCCGGGACACCTCGCTCTTGCCCGCCCCGATCCCACCCGTCAGTCCGATCCTCAGCATGCGGGCCAGGCTACCGCCTCCCGGCGTACGCTCCGCCGCCCGGGTGAGCCGCCATGCCCTCGCTGTCGCACCGGCGTTGTGCAGGGCGCTCCGTACGAACACGCCCCACCCCACCGAGCGAGGAACCCTCATGAAGCTCACCCGCACCCGGCTCGCGCTCCTGCTCGCCACCACCGTCGGCGGCCTGCTGCTCACCGCTGGCCCGGCCGCCGCCTGCGACGCACTGGGCGGACTGGCCGCCCTCAGCGGCGACTTCGGCAACTCCTGCACCCTGCGCTGACCCGCCGTCAGCCGGCCGGTGCCCAGCCGTCCGTTGCCCAGCCAGGCGGTGCTCAGCCGACCGGGACGGCGACCTTCCCGTCCTCCACCGGCGGCGCCTGGGCGGGCAGCACCGGCTGCGGCAGCGACGGCAGCTCCACGTGCTCGGTCAGCCCGAACCGCCGGTGCAGCCGACGCAGCGGCGCCGGTGCCCACCAGTTGAACTCGCCGAACAGCGTCATCGCGGCCGGCACCAGCAGGCAGCGCACCAGGGTGGCGTCCACCGCCACGGCCACCGCGAGCGCGATCCCCATCTCCTTGACCATCAGCATCTGCCCGGCCGCGAAGCCCGCGAAGACGATCACCATCAGCAGTGCGGCCGAGGTGATGATCTTCCCGCTGCGCTGGAGTCCGAGCTCCACCGCGCGCGAGCAGCTGTAGCCCTGGTCCCGGAGCTCCTTGATCCGGGCCAGCAGGAAGACCTCGTAGTCCATCGAGAGCCCGAAGGCGAAGGCGAAGACCAGCACGGGTATGAAGGTCTCCAGCCCGCCGGTCGGCGTGAAGCCGAGCAGACCGCTGAAGTAGCCGTGCTGGAAGACCAGGGTCAGCGCGCCGAGCGAGGCCCCGAGCGAGAGGACGTTCATCAGCAGGGCCTTGACCGGCATCACCACCGAGCCGGTCATCAGGAAGAGCAGCACCAGCGTGCCGACCGCGACCAGGCCCAGCGCCCACGGGCCGCGGCTGACGATCTCGTGCTGGAAGTCCACCACCGAGGCGGCGTCACCGGTCACGTGGGTGGTCATCCCGTCGCGCTGCTCGCGCAGCTCGTTCACCACCCGCTTGGCCTCGGCGCCCTGCGGATCGCCGTGGACCAGCACCTCCACGGTGCTCACCCCCGGCGAGACCGCGGTCACGGCCCGGACCCCGGCGACGTCGGGGAGCTTGGCGACCACCTGGTCCGCGTAGTGCTGGGCGGCGGCCCGGTCGGCCTCGACCACCACCGTCACCGGGGCGGGGGCCAGCGTCGGGAAGCGCTGCTCGACGGTCTCGGCCACCTGGCGGCCGGCCGAGGAGGCGGGCAGCACGGCGGCGCCGGAGCTGCGCCAGTCGGAACCGAGGAAGGGGGCGCCGGCCGCCATCAGCAGGGCCACGCAGATCAGCACCACCGGAACGGCCCGGCGCTGCACCCGCCGTACCGTCCGGGTGAAGAAGCCCTCGTCCGGCACCGGCTCGGTGGGGGTCTTGACCTTGTGCCCGACGAAGCCGAGCAGCGCGGGTATCAGGGTCAGCGCCGCCGCGACGGCGATCACCACCACGCTCACCCCGGCCACCGCGACGGCCCGGAAGACCGGGCTGGTGAAGACGAAGAGGCCGGAGAGCGCGACGGCCACGGTCAGGCCGGAGAACATGACGGTCCGTCCGGCGGTGGCCGCCGTCCGCTCCACCGCGGCGGCGATCACGGCCCCGTGGCCGCGCTCCTCGCGGAACCGGTTGACCATCAGGAGGGCGTAGTCGATGGAGAGCCCAAGGCCCAGCACGGTGGCGATCGGCAGCACGCTGGTGTCGATGTCCATCAGCCGGCTGAAGCCGAACATGGCCAGCAGCGCCCCGCCCACCGAGGCGACCGCCCCGATCACCGGCAGGCTGGCGGCCGCGAAGCCGCCGAAGACCAGCACCATCACCAGCAGCGTCAACGGCAGCGTGACGATCTCACCGAAACGGGTGTCCGCCTCGGTCTGCGCGACCACCTCCTGCTGGGTCACCAGGTCCCCGCCGACGGTCACCTTCGCGCCCGGCGCGTGGATCCCCTTCAGCCCGTCCGTCACGGCCTCGAGCTGCGCGTCGGTCGAACCGTCGGCCATCCGCACGGAGACCAGCGAGGCCTTCCCGTCCGCGGCGCTCAGCGCCCCGTCGCTGCCGTACGTGTCGGCCACCGAGAGCACCCCGGGCAGCTTCCCGATCACCGAGGTCACGTCCGTGACGGCCGACTTCACCGCCGGATCGGTCACCTGTACACCGTCCACCACCGCGGTGACGGTCCCCCGCGAGGGGTCGGCCTGGGCCAGCACGGCCGCGCCGGACGAGGACTCGGAGCCCTTGGCGTCGGTGGCCGAGACGGTGCCCTCGAACACCTTCCCGCCGATCAGCACGCCGAGGAGGAGGACCACCGCCCAGAGGCCGAGCACCCAGCGGCGGTGCCGGAAGCAGAACCGACCGAGGGCCGCGAGCCGTCCGCCGACCTTCTGGTCGTCGGACTGGGAGGGGGGTGCCGCAGTGAGGGTTGTGCGCATGGTGCGTAGGCCTTTCGGGCGGTTCCCCACCAAGCTAGGTGTAAACCACCCAATTCCCTAGAGCACCGCCCCGAGTTCCATCTCACACGAACGGACCCCCCGTCCCGGGAACCGGGACGGGGGGTCCGTCTACGACCAACCCTCAGTTACTGAGGTTCGGCGGTGTTCAGCTCTGGCCGCCGGCCAGCTTCTCGCGGAGCGCGGCGAGCGCCTCGTCCGAAGCGAGGGCGCCGGAGCCCTCGTCGCTGGCCGAGGTGTAGGAGCCACCGGCAGCGGCGGCGACGGCGTCGCCACCCTCGGCAGCGGCCTCGGCGTCGGCCTCACGGCTCTTGATGACCTGAGCCTGGTGGGCCTCGAAGCGGGTCTGCGCCTCGGCGTACTGGCGCTCCCACTCCTCACGCTGCTTCTCGAAGCCCTCGAGCCAGTCGTTGGCCTCGGGGTCGAAGCCCTCGGGGTAGATGTAGTTGCCCGCGTCGTCGTACGAGGCAGCCATACCGTAGAGGGTCGGGTCGAACTCGGCCGCGGCGGCGTCGCCACCGAGGGCCTCGTTGGCCTGCTTCAGCGAGAGGCTGATGCGACGACGCTCGAGGTCGATGTCGATGACCTTGACGAAGATCTCGTCGCCGACCTGGACGACCTGCTCCGGGATCTCCACGTGGCGCTCGGCCAGCTCGGAGATGTGGACCAGACCCTCGATGCCCTCGTCCACGCGGACGAACGCACCGAACGGAACCAGCTTGGTGACCTTACCCGGGACGACCTGGCCGATCTGGTGGGTCCGGGCGAACTGCTGCCACGGGTCCTCCTGGGTCGCCTTCAGCGACAGGGAGACGCGCTCGCGGTCCATGTCGACGTCGAGGACCTCGACGGTGACCTCCTGGCCGACCTCGACGACCTCGGACGGGTGGTCGATGTGCTTCCAGGACAGCTCGGAGACGTGCACGAGACCGTCGACGCCACCCAGGTCCACGAAGGCACCGAAGTTGACGATCGAGGAGACGACGCCGGAGCGCACCTGACCCTTCTGGAGGGTGGTGAGGAAGGTCTGGCGGACCTCGCTCTGGGTCTGCTCCAGCCAGGCACGGCGGGACAGGACCACGTTGTTGCGGTTCTTGTCCAGCTCGATGATCTTGGCCTCGAGCTCCTTGCCGACGTACGGCTGGAGGTCGCGGACGCGGCGCATCTCGACCAGCGAGGCCGGGAGGAAGCCACGGAGGCCGATGTCGAGGATGAGACCACCCTTGACGACCTCGATGACGGTACCGGTGACGATCCCGTCCTCTTCCTTGATCTTCTCGATCGTGCCCCAGGCACGCTCGTACTGAGCGCGCTTCTTGGACAGGATCAGACGACCCTCCTTGTCCTCCTTCTGGAGAACCAGGGCCTCGATCTCGTCGCCGACCTTGACGACCTCGTGCGGGTCAACGTCGTGCTTGATCGAGAGCTCGCGGGAGGGGATGACACCCTCGGTCTTGTAACCGATGTCGAGGAGCACCTCGTCACGGTCGACCTTCACGATGATGCCCTCGACGATGTCGCCATCGTTGAAGTACTTGATGGTCTCGTCAATGGCGGCGAGGAAAGCCTCGGCATCGCCGATGTCGTTGACCGCAACCTGCGGGGTGGTGCTGACAGAGGTGTCGGTGGGGCTCGTCATTAGGAAAAGGGCTCCGGTACGGACATGAAGTCGTAGGTAATGCCACGCGGAGGGCCCGTATCGCTCCCACCGAAAGCCGGACAGCCAAGACGACGGCCCACCCGTCTGGGAAACCAGATGGTGTCCGTCTTGCGACCGTGGGGTCTTCGACAGATGCGAGCGCGACCTGCTCCGTCCGAGGCGCGCAGGCCCGCAGCGCAACTTGTAGCATACGGGGACAGCCGGGCACGGTCAACGTCGAAGACGACGAGACGGTGGAGGCCGGGATGGATCAGGCCATATCCTCCGATTGCGCACCTGGCCGGTGGCAGCCGCAGGGGCCTCTCCCCGGATGCCACGGCCGCGAATCGGACCCCGTACAGGACCGGTCGTGACAGCAGCGCTTCCGCATCCCATACCCTACGCGACGGGCACCGAGACCTTGGCCACCACCCCCTCCTTCCGCGACCCGGACGACCTCGCCCCGCTCGACCTCCCCGAGGAGGACGAGGACGAGGCCCTGCGGCGGGACGCCGAGGCCGGAGAGTCCAGCCGGGCCAGCCGCCACTGGTGGGACCGGAACGCGGACGAGTACCAGGACGAGCACGGCGAGTTCCTCGGCGACGACCGCTTCACCTGGTGCCCCGAGGGCCTGGACGAGGCCGACGCCAAGCTGCTCGGCGAGCCGGCCGCGCTGAAGGGGCTGCGGGTGCTGGAGCTGGGCGCCGGCGCGGCCCAGTGCTCCCGCTGGCTGACCGCCCAGGGGGCGGTGCCGGTGGCGCTGGACATCTCCTACCGGCAGCTCCAGCACTCCCGCCGGATCGACCTCGGCCGGGGTGTCGAGCCGCTCCCGGTGGTGCAGGCGGACGCCGCGGTGCTGCCGTTCGCGGACGGCTCCTTCGACCTGGCCTGCTCGGCGTACGGGGCGGTGCCGTTCAGCGCGGACACCGCCGGACTGATGCGCGAGGTGCACCGGGTGCTGCGGCCCGGGGCCCGCTGGGTGTTCTCGGTGACCCACCCGATCCGCTGGGCCTTCCCGGACGAGCCGGGGGTGGAGGGGCTGACGGCCACCGCCTCGTACTTCGACCGCACCCCGTACGTGGAGCAGGACGCCGAGGGGCGGGCCACCTACGTGGAGCACCACCGGACGCTGGGCGACCGGGTGCGCGAGCTGACCGGCGCGGGCTTCCGGCTGCTGGACCTGGTCGAGCCGGAGTGGCCGGAGGGGCTGGAGCAGGAGTGGGGCGGCTGGAGCCCGCTGCGCGGCCGGCTGATCCCCGGCACCGCGGTCTTCGTCGCCGAACGGGGCTGAGGCGTGCGCTCCGCCGGGCTCGAACTGCCGGTCCGCACCGCCGTGCCCGCGCTCCGGCGGGCGCTGGCCGAGGAGGGCGTGGCGGTGCTCTCCGCCCCGCCCGGGACGGGCAAGACCACCCTGGTGCCGCTGGCGCTGGCCGGGCTGGTGGACGGGCTCCCGGGGCCGCCCCGGCGCGTGCTGGTGGCCGAGCCGCGGCGGCTGGCGGTGCGGGCGGCGGCCCGGCGGATGGCCTGGCTGCTGGGGCAGCAGGTCGGCGAGGCGGTCGGCCTGACGGTCCGTGGGGAGCGGCGGGCGGGGCCCGCGACGGTGGTCGAGGTGGTCACCACCGGGGTACTGCTGCAACGGCTGCAGCGGGACCAGGAGTTGACCGGGGTCGACGTGGTGGTGCTGGACGAGTGCCACGAGCGGCACCTGGACGCGGACACCGCGCTGGCCTTCCTGCTCGACGTCCGGGGCGCGCTGCGGCCGGACCTGCGGATCGTCTGCGCCTCGGCCACCTCGGACACCGCCGCCTGGGCCGAGCTCCTGGGCGGCGCGCCCGTGGTGGAGGCGCACGGCGTCTCGTACCCGGTGGAGACGGTCTGGGCGCCGCCGCCGCGCGGGGTGAAGCCGCCGCAGGGGACCCGGGTGGACCCGCTGCTGCTGGAGCACGTGGCCGGGACGGTCCGGCGGGCGCTCGCGGAGCGCAGCGGGGACGTGCTCTGCTTCCTGCCCGGGGTCGGGGAGATCGCCCGGGTGGCGGGGCAGTTGGGGCCCCTCGGGGTCGAGGTGCTGCAGCTGCACGGGCAGGCGCCGGCCGCGGTGCAGGACGCGGCGCTGGCGGTGGGGACGGGCCGCCGGGTGATCCTGGCGACCTCGGTGGCGGAGTCCTCGCTGACCGTGCCGGGCGTGCGGGTGGTGGTCGACTCCGGGCTGGCCCGGGAGCCGCGCACCGACCACGCGCGCGGGCTCTCCGGCCTGGTGACGGTACGGGCCTCGCTGGCGGCGGCCCGGCAGCGTGCCGGGCGGGCCGGGCGCGAGGCGCCGGGCGTGGTCTACCGGTGCTGGGCGGAGGCGGAGGACGCGCTGGCGCCACGCTTCCCGACCCCGGAGATCGCGCAGGCCGAGCTGACCTCCTTCGCGCTCCAGGCCGCCTGCTGGGGCGATCCGACCGCCGCCGGGCTGGCCCTGCCGGACCGGCCGCCGGCCGGGGCGATGCTGGCGGCGCGTCAGGTGCTGGCCGGGCTCGGCGCGGTGGACGCGGACGGGCGGGCCACCGCGCGCGGGCAGCGGATCGTCCGCAGCGGGCTGCACCCCCGCCTGGCCCGGGCGCTGCTGGACGGCGCGGAGCTGGTCGGCGCCCGGCGGGCGGCGGAGGTGGTGGCGCTGCTCTCGGAGGAGCCGCCGCGGGCCTTCGGCGACGACCTGGCCGAGGTGTGGCGGCAGGTGCGGTCCGGGGCCTCCGCGGACCCGTACGCGCGGCGGTGGAAGGACGAAGTGCGTCGGCTGGGGCGCCTGGTGGAGGGCGAGCGGTCCTCGGTGACGGAGCGCCAGGTGCCGGGGCTGGTCGCCGCGTTGGCCTACCCGGAGCGGATCGCGCGGGCGCGGGCGGCGGACGGGCCCTACCTGATGGCCTCGGGGACGGCGGCGGAGCTGGGGGCGGGCTCGCGGCTGGCCGGGGAGGAGTGGCTGGCGGTGGCGTCGGCGGACCGCCCGGCCGGGGCGCACTCGGCCCGGGTGCGGCTGGGGGCGGCGCTGGACGAGGAGACCGCGCGGCTGGCCGGGGCGGCGCTGCTCTCCGCCCGCGAGGAGGTCGAATGGTCCTCGCGGCAGGGCGAGTTGACGGCGCGACGGGTGTCGGCGCTGGGGGCGGTGGAGCTGGAGACCGCGCCGTTGGCGAAGCCGGATCCGGAGCTGGTGCGGGCCGCCCTGCTGGACGGGCTGGCCCGGGAGGGGGTCGGTGCGCTGCTCCGGTGGACGCCGGAGGCGGTCGGACTGCGCGCCCGGTTGGCCTTCCTGCGGCGGGAGTTGGGCGAGCCCTGGCCGGAGGTGGACGACGCGGCGCTGGCCGGCGGCGGCTGGCTGGAGCCGGAGCTGTCCCGCGCCCGGCGGCGGGCGGACCTCGAACGGATCGACCTGGCCTCGGCGTTGCAGCGGCTGCTGCCCTGGGCCTCCGGCCAGGCGGGCCGGCTGGAGGAGTTGGCGCCGGAGCGGATCACGGTGCCGAGCGGGTCGCGGATCCGGGTGGACTACGCGGGCGACCGGCCGGTCCTGGCGGTCAAGCTGCAGGAGCTGTTCGGCTGGCAGGCGGCGCCGAAGCTGGCGGACGGGCGGGTGCCGCTGACCGTGCACCTGCTCTCCCCCGCCGGACGCCCGGCCGCCGTCACCGGTGACCTGGCCACCTTCTGGCGCGAGGGCTACCGCGCCGTCCGGGCCGACCTGCGAGGCCGCTACCCGCGGCACCCGTGGCCGGAGGACCCGAGCACGGCGGAGCCGACCAAACGCACCAACCCCCGCAAGGGCTGAAGCAGGGCCGAGGCAGGACTGAGGCGGGACGGCAGGGCAGCGACCCAGGGGCGCGGGGAACTGCGCGCTGCGGAAGGCACTGGCCCGTGTGCCGGGTACGGGGCTTCAGTTGCAAGTGCTTGTCCGTACCCGGCAGAAGGGTCTGTGCCTTCCGCAGCGCGCAGTTCCCCGCGCCCCTGACTGCCCTTCGGGCAGTCCGGGCGCGCCCGGCGCGTTAGCATCCGCGGCATGGCGATCTTCGTGCACCTCACCTCGGCGGCGAACGCCGCCCGGATCCGGCGGGCCGGGCTGCGGGCGGACAGTTGGGCACGGACCGGGGAGCGCGGGGTGTACTGCTTTCCGGTGCTGCCCTCGTTCACGGTGACGCACCAGTGGCTGCGGGAGCTGGCGCGGCGCGGCACCCGGGGCGGCGGGATGGTGGCGGTGCACCTGCGGCTGGACGACGACGAGCCGGTGCTGGTCGGGCACTACGCGGGCCGGGGGAAGCACGCCGCGCGGAGCGCGACGGCGGCCGAAGCGGTGCACCGGATCCGGGAGTTGGACGATCCGCGGGGCTGGGAGGTGTTCGTGCCCCGGGCGGTGACGGCCGGGGAGGTGCGGCGGGTGCGGGCGGTGCCGCAGGGGGTGGGCTGGCGGTACTTCCCCGGGGCGCACGGCACCCGGCCGTGCACCTGCTTCGGCTGCCGGGTGCGCGGCGAGTACGGCGGGCGGCGGCTGCGGGAGCGGCTGCCGCACCCCTTGGACGGGCCGGATCCGAAGGTGCCGGTGCTGCTGGAGCGGCTGGCGGCGGCCGGGGAGCCGGGGGATCCGAAGGAGGTGGCCGAGGTGCTGTACTGGTTCGCCCGGCGGCGCCGGGGGCCGGTGGAGGCGCTGATCCGGCTGACGGAGCATCCGGACGCCAGGATCCGGGAGGACCTGGTGTGGGCCGTCGGGGGATGGCGTTCGCCGGGGGTGGGTGAGCTGCTGGAGCGGCTGGCCGGGGATCCGGTGGCGGAGGTGCGGGAGGCCGCGGCTCAGGCCCGGTCCGACGGGTAGCGCCCCCGGGGGCGGGGAGCCGTGCGATCGGCGGTGCGACAAGTCGCCTTCCGAGTCGCGCAGTTCCCCGCGCCCCTGGGGCGCTGCCCTGCCGGGCTTGCTCTGCCGGGCGTGCTCTGCCGGACGCGCCCTTCCGGGTGCGGCCGGCAGGCGGGCCGTCAGTGGGCCGCTTCCTCCCAGTTGGCGCCGATGCCGACGGAGACGTCGAGCGGGGCGCGCAGCGGGTAGGCGTCGGCCATCTGCTCGCGGACCAGGGCCTCGACCTGCTCGCGCTCGCCCGGGGCGAGTTCGAGGACGATTTCGTCGTGGACCTGGAGGAGCATCCGGGTGGAGAGCTTCGCCTCGGTGAGGGCGCGGTCCACGTTGAGCATCGCGATCTTGACGATGTCGGCGGCGGTGCCCTGGATCGGGGCGTTGAGCGCCATCCGCTCGGCCATCTCGCGGCGCTGGCGGTTGTCGCTGGTGAGGTCGGGGAGGTAGCGGCGGCGGCCGAGCAGGGTCTCGGTGTAGCCGACCGCGCGGGCCTCCTCGACCACCCGGTGCAGGTAGTCGCGGACGCCGCCGAAGCGCTCGAAGTAGGTGTCCATCAGGCCCTGGGCCTCGTTCGGCTTGATGCCGAGCTGCTGGGAGAGGCCGTAGGCGGAGAGGCCGTAGGCCAGGCCGTAGGACATCGCCTTGATCTTGCGCCGCATCTCGGCGTCGACCGCCTCGGGGGCGACCTCGAAGACCTGGGAGGCGACGGTGGTGTGCAGGTCCTCGCCGGACTCGAAGGCCTCGATCAGCGCGGCGTCCTCGGAGAGGTGGGCCATGATGCGCAGTTCGATCTGCGAGTAGTCGGCGGTGAGCAGCGCCTCGTAGCCCTCGCCGACCACGAAGGCGCGGCGGATCTGGCGGCCCTCCTCGGTGCGGACCGGGATGTTCTGCAGGTTCGGGTCCTGGGAGGAGAGCCGGCCGGTGGCGGCCACCATCTGGTTGAAGGTGGTGTGGATCCGGCCCTGCGGCGAGACGGTCTTGAGCAGGCCCTCGACGGTGGTGCGCAGCTTGGCCTGGTCGCGGTGGCGGAGCAGGATGACCGGGAGCTCGTTGGTGGTCTGGGTGGCCAGCCAGGCGAGCGCGTCGGCGTCGGTGGTGTAGCCGGTCTTGATCTTCTTGGTCTTGGGGAGGGCGAGCTCGCCGAAGAGGATCTCCTGGAGCTGCTTGGGCGAGCCGAGGTTGAACTCGTGGCCGGCCGCGGCGTGCGCCTCGCCGATCACCCGCTGGATCTCGGCGGCGAACTGCGACTCGATGGTGGTGAGCCAGGCGCGGTCGGCGGCGATGCCGGTGCGCTCCATCCGGGCCAGCAGCTCGGCGATCGGCAGCTCCATCTCGTGCAGCAGCTTGACCGCGCCGACCTGGGCGAGCCGGGTGTCGAAGTACTCGGCGAGGTCGAGCACCGCGCGGGCCTGGGCCATCAGGGCCTGGGCACCGGCGGTGGGGTCGTGCTCGGGGGTGTCGAAGCTGAGCTGGCCGCTCTCGGCCACCTCGGCGGGGGCCAGCGAGCGGGCCAGGTACTCCTCGGCGAGCACGTCGAGGGTGAAGGTGCGGCGGCCGGGCTTGTCGAGGTAGGCGGCGAGCGCGGAGTCGGCGACCACGCCCTCGATCCGCCAGCCGCGCTCGGCGAAGGCGCGCATGACCTGCTTGGCGATGTGCAGCGCCTTCGGGCGGGCCGGGTCGGCCAGCCAGGCGGCGAGGGCGCGCTCGTCGGCCTCGGCGAGCTCGGTGGGGTCGAACCAGGCGGCGGTCTCGCCGGTGGCCAGGGCGATCTGCTCGACCTCGCCGGAGCCGAGGGCCCACTGGTAGAGGGCGGCGACCGCGACGGTGCCGCCGGAGTGCTCGTCGAGCCAGGCGGCGAGGGCGCCCTCCTCGGTGAGCAGGGTGCCCTCGACGGCGATGCCGGGGGCGGGGGCCGCCCCGGCCTCCTCGGCGGGGGCCGGGTCGAGGGCGTAGACCCGGTCGCGGAAGTTGGGGTTGCGGAACTCCAGCGACTCCAGCAGCTGGCCGACCGCCTCGCGGTCGAACGGCTGCCGCTCCAAGTCCTGGACGCCGAGCGGGAGTTCGACGGTGCGGACCAGCTCGGTGAGCACCCGGTTGCGCTTGACCGAGTCGAGGTGCTCGCGGAGCTTCTCGCCGATCTTGCCCTTGACCTCGTCGGCCCGGGCGACCAGCTCGTCGAAGGAGCCGTAGAGGTTGACCCACTTGGCGGCGGTCTTCTCGCCGACGCCGGGGATGCCGGGCAGGTTGTCCGACGGGTCGCCGCGCAGCGCCGCGAGGTCGGGGTACTGAGTCGGCGTCACGCCGTACTTCTCGGCGACCTTCTCCGGGGTGTAGCGGGTCAACTCCGAGACGCCCTTGGTGGGGTAGAGCACGGTGACGTGCTCGGTGACCAGCTGGAGCGAGTCCCGGTCCCCGGTGACGATCAGCACGTCGTAGCCGGCCGCCTCGGCGGCGGTGGCCAGGGTGGCGATGATGTCGTCGGCCTCGAAGCCCTCGACGGACATCCGGGAGACGTGCATCGCGTCGAGCAGCTCGTGGATCAGGCCGATCTGGCTCTTGAACTCGTCCGGCGTCTTGGCCCGGTTGGCCTTGTAGTCGGGGAACTCCTCGGAGCGGAAGGTCTTCCGGGAGAGGTCGAAGGCGACCGCGAGGTGGGTGGGCCGCTCGTCGCGCACCGTGTTGGCGAGCATCGAGGCGAAGCCGTAGACGGCGTTGGTGGTCTGGCCGGTGACGGTGGAGAAGTTCTCGGCGGGCAGGGCGAACCAGGCCCGGTAGGCCATGGAGTGCCCGTCGAGCAGCATCAGCCGGGGACGCTCCCCGGGGCTCGCCGCTGCCTTGTCCGTACTCTGCGTAGCCACGTCCACGTCCGTTCCTGCCGATTGCTCTGCCACTGACCGATCCTAGGGCCCGGCGGGGACATCCCCGTGTCACCGCGAGCGGGCGGCCGTACGATCACGGGAGCAGCACGACGTGATCTCGCAGTGACCCTCGAACGGCAGGAGCACCATGACCGACGCGGCCCCGATCCTGAACGTCCCGCAGGACGTGCTCGACCACTTCGCCAAGCTGGGCGTCGACCCCTCCACCTTCAGCGGCGGCCACCTCGGCGACCGGCTGGGGATCAAGGTGGTGGAGGCCAGCGCGGACCGGGTGGTCGGCACCATGCCGGTGGAGGGCAACCAGCAGCCGTACGGGCTGCTGCACGGCGGGGCCTCGGCGGCGCTGGCCGAGACGCTGGGCTCGATCGGCGCGATGCTGCACGCCGGGCCGGGCCGGTACGCGGTGGGCGTGGACCTGAACGCGACTCACCACCGGTCCGCCACTTCGGGGTTGGTGACCGGCGTGGCCACCGCGGTGTTCAAGGGACGGACCGCGGCCACCTACGAGATCGCCATCACGGACGACACCGGCAAGCGGATCACCAGCTGCCGGCTGACCTGCATGCTCCGCGACCTCTAGAGCCCGGCCCTTCGAGCCCACCCGCGCGTCCGCACGCTCTGGACGCGCGACCCCTGCGCCCCCTTGTTTGGCCACTGCCCGCACCGGGCAGGAGGCAGCCGAACGAGGGGGCGTGGGCATGTCCGGGGACGGGCTCGGGCCGTTGGAGGCCGGGGACGGCACGGTGCGGACCGAGGGCGGTCCGGCCGGCCGACTGGCGCGCGTCCAGAGGGAGTTGGGGTCCCGGCGGCGTTACGCGCTGCTGGCCCTGGCGGTCGCCGCCGGCGTCCTGCTGCTGTTCCGCGCGCTGGAGCGCGACCCGCCCGCCCGGGCCGCGCCGCCGCCGGTCCCGTACCCGGCCCAGGTGGCCAGGCTGACCGTGCCGGCCGAGGGGCGGGCCGAGGGGAGGCACCTGTCGGTGGCGGCCGAGCTCCGGGTGGAGGGGGCCGCGCCGGTGGACCTGCTGGCGGTGGGCCAGCCGTACCCGGGGATCAGCCTCTCCGTCCGCGGCGGGCTGCCGCTCACCGCCGCCGCCGGGCGGCCGCTGCTGCTGCGGCTGGAGTACGACCTGACGGACTGTTCGACCGTACCCGTCGGAGTGGAACTGCCCTATGTCGATGTAACGCTGCGTAACACCCGTGCAATCCAGACCGTGAGTCAGATCCCGGGCGCGCTGTACGCCGAAACATTGGCCCACTGGCTCGACTCGGCCTGTCGGAGTTCCGATATCCGGACGGCTCCGGCCGAAACTGTCTCTCCGGACAGAGGTGTTCGATAGTCGGACGGATTGCCGACCACCTGCATTTCTGGCGGCAATTCAGGTCCACGAGCGGGTCAAGCTCCTGTCAAGGACCCGGGAACAGTGGGCGAACGACCACCATGTGAGATTAATCCGCCGTGTCCTCATAACAAGAGAATCACAGCCTGTCCGCACCCCTGCCCGAGCCGCGAAATGCGCTCTAGAGTCACGGCCAGTCACCGCGCCACACAATCGGGCCTGGCCCCAGCGCGCGACGAGCACCCCGTCACTTCCGGCCCGGTGCTTTTCCTCAGAAAGGGAACCCTCGTGCGTAATCGTTCACTGCTTGTCGTGAGCATCGCAGTCGCCGGAGCGCTCACGGTCTCCGCCTGCGGCTCGCGCGGTGAGAAGAAGGCCGACGAAGGTGCCGCCGGCGGCAGTGTCAAGGTCGTCATCGGCGTCGACGCGCCCCTGACCGGCAAGCTCTCCGCGCTCGGCCTGGGCATCAAGAACTCGGCCGACCTCGCGGTGAAGAAGGCCAACAAGGACAAGACCGTCCCCGGCGTGACCTTCGAGCTGGAGGCCCTGGACGACCAGGCCAACCCGACCTCGGGCCAGCAGAACGCCACCAAGCTGGTCGGCAACAAGGACGTCCTCGGCGTCGTCGGCCCGCTCAACTCCGGTGTCTCGCTGACCATGCAGAAGGTCTTCAACGACGCCAAGCTGGCGCAGGTCTCGCCCGCCAACACCAACCCGCAGCTGAGCCTCGGGCCGGACTGGGGCACCCAGAAGTTCGCCCGCCCCTACGCCTCGTACTTCCGCACCGCCACCACCGACGTGGTGCAGGGCAAGTTCGCCGCGCAGTACCTCTTCACCGAGGCCAAGAAGACCAAGGTCTTCGTCATCGACGACAAGAAGACCTACGGCGCCGGCCTCGCGAACATCTTCCAGGAGGAGTTCAAGAAGCTGGGCGGCCAGGTCGTCGGTGCCGAGCACATCAACCCGGACGACAAGGACTTCTCGGCGGTCGCCACCAAGGTCAAGTCCTCCGGTGCGGACTCGGTCTACTACGGCGGCGAGTACCCCGAGGGCGGCCCGCTGACCGGCCAGATCAAGAAGGCCGGCGCGGCCGTGCCGGTGTTCGGCGGTGACGGCCTCTACGACGACGAGTTCATCAAGCTCGCCAACGGCCAGGCCAACGGCGACCTCGCCACCTCGGTCGGCGCCCCGGTCGAGCAGCTGGACTCCGCCAAGGCCTTCATCGACGGCTACAAGGCCGCCAACTACCCGGAGCCGTACGCGGCTTACGGCGGCTACTCCTACGACGCCGCCTGGTCGGTCGTCGAGGCCGTCAAGAAGGTCGTCGCCGACAACGGCGGCAAGCTGCCGGCCGACGCCCGCGCCAAGGTGATCGACGCGCTCGGCAAGGTGTCCTTCGAGGGCGCCACCGGCAAGGTCTCCTTCGACCAGTACGGCGACACCACCAACAAGCAGCTCACCGTCTACGAGGTCAAGGACGGCAAGTGGGTGCCGGTCAAGAGCGGCACCTACACCGGCTGATCCGGCCGACCCGATCCGGCTGACGCCGGGTCACCCGGCTGACGCCGGAGCACACCATGCAGCACCCGGGCGGGGGCGCCAAGAGCACCCCCGCCCGTCCCATACCCCACACCACGGAGGCCTGCGGTGCACGAACTGCCGCAAAACCTGGCCAACGGCCTGATGCTGGGCCTGATGTACGGCCTGATCGCCGTCGGCTACACGATGGTCTACGGCATCGTCCAGCTGATCAACTTCGCGCACGGCGAGATCTTCATGATCGGCGGCTTCGGCGCACTGACCGCCTATCTAGTCCTGCCGTCCGGAACCTCGCTCTGGCTGGCCCTGCCCATCATGATCGTCGGTGGCGTCATCGCCTCCGTCCTGGTCGCGACCGGTGCCGAACGCTTCGCCTACCGGCCGCTGCGCACCGCCCCCCGGCTCGCCCCGCTGATCACCGCGATCGGTCTGTCGATCGCGCTCCAGCAGCTGGTCTGGGCCTTCTACCCCGACGCCAAGAAGGCCCGCACCTTCCCGCACTTCGAGGGCTCGGCGATCGACCTCGGCGCCTTCACCCTGCAGCGCAACGACCTCTTCCTGCTGGTCGCCGCCCCGCTCTGCATGCTCATCCTGGGCGCCTTCGTCCGGCTCACCCGCACCGGCCGCGCCATGCAGGCCACCTCGCAGGACCCGGACACCGCCAAGCTGATGGGCATCAACACCGACCGGATCATCGTGATCGCCTTCGCGGTCGGCGCCGCCTTCGCGGCCATCGCCGCCGTGGCGCACGGACTCCGGTACGGGCAGGTCGAGTTCACCATGGGCTTCATCGCCGGCCTGAAGGCCTTCACGGCCGCCGTGCTCGGCGGCATCGGCAACATCTACGGCGCGATGCTCGGTGGTCTGGTGCTCGGCGTCGCCGAGTCGCTGGCCACCGCCTACATCCAGCACGTCCCCGGCCTCGACCAGCTCGGCGGCGCCGGCTGGGCCAACGTCTGGGCGTTCGTACTCCTCATCGTCGTGCTCCTGGTGAGACCGCAGGGTCTGCTGGGCGAGCGCGTCGCCGACCGGGCGTGAGGCCGAGATGACCACTTTCCTCCCCGCTTCCGCCGCCCGCGCCGTCACCACGGCCGGCACCGCGCTCACGGCCGCCTCGGCCCTGCTCGCCTGGACCTGGACCGACGAGTTCCCCGGCGACCTCACGTACAACCTCTCCCCGGCCGGCCTGCAGTGGGTCGCGCTGATCGTCGGCCTGATCGGCCTGGCGTACGCGCTCTCCTCCTACGGCCTGCGCGGCCTGCAGTGGCTGGCCCCGGCCGGCGGCACCAGCGCGCTGCGCCTGCTCTCGCTCGCCGCGGTGGCCAGCTCCTGGTTCTCCGTCGGCGCCATCTCCTACCAGCTCGGCGGCCTCGCCAACCTGGAGCCCGGCGGCTGGGTGCTCGCGATCGGCTCGCTGCTCACCCTGGCCGCCTGGCAGCTGCCCGAGGACCGACGGGGCGTCAGCGCGCCCAAGGCGCTGGCCTCCTGGGCCGAGGTGCTGATCATCGTGGCCGCCTTCGGGATCGGCCTGGCCGTCTTCGCCTTCGGCATCGGTGCCGAGAAGGAGCTGTTCACCGGCTTCCTGATCGCGGTCGGCTTCACCGTCGCCGCGCTCAACAAGTCCGGCCTGATCGGCCGGCTCTCGGCCCTCACCTCCAAGCACCGCACGGTCACCACGGCCGGTGCCTTCGCCGCCGCCGCGGCCTTCCCGTTCACCCAGTCCAACGAGCTCTACACGCTGATCGGGGTCAACATCCTGATCTTCGCGACCGTCGCGCTCGGCCTGAACGTGGTGGTCGGCCTGGCCGGTCTGCTCGACCTCGGCTACGTGGCCTTCCTCGGTGTCGGCGCCTACGCCGCCGCCCTGGTCTCCGGCTCGCCGTACTCCGCCTTCAAGGGCCTGCACCTGCCGTTCCCGGTCGCCGTGCTGGTCGGTGCGCTGGCCGCGCTGATCTTCGGCGTGGCGATCGGCGCCCCCACCCTGCGGCTGCGCGGCGACTACCTCGCCATCGTCACCCTGGGCTTCGGCGAGATCTTCCGGATCGCCATGAACAACATGGACGGCACCTCCGGCCCCAACCTCACCAACGGCCCGAACGGCATCGCCGCGATCCCCGACGTCAGCTTGTTCGGCTTCGACTTCGGACAACCGCACGACCTGTTCGGCCTCCAGCTCGGGAAGTTCTCCAACTACCTGCTGCTGATGCTGTTCGTCACCGCCATCGTGGTGCTGGTCTTCAGCCGGGTCTCCAACTCCCGGATCGGCCGTGCCTGGGTCGCCATCCGCGAGGACGAGACGGCCGCCGAGGCGATGGGCATCAACGGCTTCCGGGTCAAGCTGATCGCCTTCGCGCTCGGCGCCACCCTGGCCGGCATGGCCGGCGCCGTCCAGGCCCACGTGCAGAGCGCCGTCACCCCCGAGGTCTACGTCTTCGCCGGGCCCGTCCCGCCGAACTCGGCCTTCCTGCTCGCCGCGGTCATCCTCGGCGGCATGGGCACCATCAGCGGCCCGCTGCTCGGCGCCAGCCTGCTCTTCCTGATCCCGGCCAAGCTGGAGTTCCTGAAGGACTACCAGCTGCTCACCTTCGGCATCGCGCTCATCCTGCTGATGCGCCTGCGCCCGGCCGGCCTGATCGCCGGACGCCGCCAGCAGCTGGAGTACGAGCAGGCCGACATCCCCGCCCAGGCCACGCCCGGCGACACCGTCCTCACCAAGGCAGGGGCGTGAACACCCAGATGAGCACCACCACCACGACCGAGACGGTGCTGGACGCCCGCGGCGTCACCATGAAGTTCGGCGGCCTCACCGCCGTCAACAACGTGGACCTCACCGTCAACGCCGGGGAGATCGTCGGCCTGATCGGCCCCAACGGCGCCGGCAAGACCACCTTCTTCAACTGCCTGACCGGCCTCTACGTCCCGACCGAGGGCAGCGTCAGCTACAAGGGCACCGTGCTGCCGCCCAAGCCGCACCTGGTGACCCAGGCCGGCATCGCCCGGACCTTCCAGAACATCCGGCTGTTCGCCAACATGACCGTGCTGGAGAACGTCCTGGTCGGCCGCCACAGCCGCACCAAGGAGGGCCTGTTCTCGGCCATCCTGCGCGGCCCCGGCTACCACCGGGCCGAGGCGGCCAGCCGCCAACGGGCCATGGAGCTCCTGGAGTTCACCGGTCTGGCCGCCAAGGCCGACCACCTGGCCCGCAACCTGCCCTACGGCGAGCAGCGCAAGCTGGAGATCGCCCGGGCACTGGCCAGCGACCCCGGCCTGCTCCTGCTGGACGAGCCGACCGCCGGCATGAACCCCCAGGAGACCAACGCCGCCGAGGAGTTGGTGTTCGCCATCCGCGACCTCGGGATCGCGATCCTGGTGATCGAGCACGACATGAAGTTCATCTTCAACCTCTGCGACCGGACGGCCGTCCTGGTGCAGGGTCAGAAGATCGTCGAGGGCGACAAGGAGACCGTCCAGAACGACGA
Organism: Kitasatospora sp. NPDC051853; assembly: GCF_044452665.1. Taxonomy (NCBI): domain Bacteria; kingdom Bacillati; phylum Actinomycetota; class Actinomycetes; order Kitasatosporales; family Streptomycetaceae; genus Kitasatospora; species Kitasatospora sp. NPDC051853. Next base: position 48,327 of record NZ_JBITBY010000002.1, read on the forward strand.
GCGGGTCATCACCGCCTACCTCGGTGCGCCGCTGGAGACGGCGACCGGCACCACCAGCACCGACTCGCAGGCGGGAGACGCCGAATGACCGCTCTGCTCGAGGTCCAGGACCTCCGTGTCGCCTACGGCAAGATCGAGGCCGTCAAGGGCATCAGCTTCACCGCGAACCAGGGCGAGGTCACCACCCTGATCGGCACCAACGGTGCCGGCAAGACCACCACCCTGCGCACCCTCTCCGGTCTGCTCAAGCCGACCTCCGGCACCATCACCTTCGACGGGCAGCCCCTGGGCACCGTCCCGGCGCACAAGATCGTCGCGCTCGGGCTGGCCCACTCCCCCGAGGGCCGGCACATCTTCCCGCGGATGACCATCGAGGAGAACCTGCTCCTCGGCGCCTTCCTCCGCAAGGACACCGCCGGCATCACCGAGGACGTGGAGCGCGCCTACACGCTCTTCCCGATCCTCGGCGAGCGCCGCAAGCAGGCGGCCGGCACGCTCTCCGGCGGTGAGCAGCAGATGCTCGCCATGGGGCGCGCCCTGATGTCCCGTCCGAAGCTGCTCATGCTGGACGAGCCCTCGATGGGCCTCTCCCCGCTGATGATGCAGAAGATCATGGCCACCATCGTCGAGCTCAAGGCGGCCGGCACCACCATCCTCCTGGTGGAGCAGAACGCGCAGGCCGCGCTCTCGCTCTCCGACCAGGGCTACGTGATGGAGACCGGCAAGATCGTGCTCACCGGCACCGGCCACGACCTGCTCGGCAACGACTCGGTCCGCAAGGCCTACCTCGGCGAGGACTGACACCGCGTCAACGCGAAGGCCCGCCCCTCCTCGGAGGGGCGGGCCTTCGTCGTCGGGCTCAGGCCTCGGCGGCCTCGGCCTTCTTCTTGTCCTGGGCGTGGCCCTCCTCGATCACGGCCTCCGCCACGGCGGCCATGGTCATCCGGCGGTCCATCGAGGTCTTCTGGATCCAGCGGAAGGCGGCCGGCTCGGTCAGGCCGAACTTGGTCTGCAGGACGCTCTTGGCCCGGTCCACCAGCTTCCGGGTCTCCAGCCGCTGGGTGAGGTCGGCGATCTCCTCCTCCAGCGTCCGCATCTCGGTGTACCGGGAGACGGCCATCTCGATCGCGGGCACCAGGTCGCTCTTGCTGAACGGCTTCACGATGTACGCCATCGCCCCGGCGTCCCGGGCCCGGTCCACCAGCTCGCGCTGCGAGAACGCGGTCAGCATCAGCACCGGCGCCAGGTGCGCCTCGTGGATCTGCTCGGCGGCCGAGAGCCCGTCCAGCACCGGCATCTTGACGTCCAGGATGGCCAGGTCGGGCCTGAGCTCCTCGACCAGCTTCACGGCGGTGGCCCCGTCCCCGGCCTCACCGACGACGGTGTAACCCTCCTCCTCGAGCATCTCCTTCAGGTCGAGGCGGATCAGCGCCTCGTCCTCGGCGATGACAATTCGGGTGATCTGGGGCGAGTCGGTGTCAAGCGGCTGTGCCTGCTCGTCGGCGGTGCTCACGGGGCTCCTCGTTCCGGCGGGGTGCTGCATGGACGAGCCTACCCAGCTGCACCGGAAGGCGCGCACAGGGTATCCTTCTGAGCGCTCACCCCCGCCGGGTTGGTGGAACGGCATACACGGATGTCTCAAACACATCTGCCCGAAAGGGCTTGCGGGTTCGAATCCCGCACCCGGCACCCTTCGCACCGCGCTGGTACCCCGCGCCCGCCGTCCACGGCGTTCACCCCTTCGGGTGGGGCGCGGCCCGGCGGCCACGCCCCACGGGGTGTCAGTTGTCGAGCTCGCCCACGTGGTGGACGCGGACCAGGTTGGTGGAGCCGGCCAGGCCGGGCGGGGAGCCCGCGGTGATGACCACGATGTCCCCCTTCTCGCAGTGCCCCAGTGAGAGCAGTGCGGCGTCCACCTGGGCGACCATCTCGTCGGTGGTGGCCGCGAACGGGCCCAGGAAGGTTTCGGCGCCCCAGGTCAGGGCGAGCTGGCCCCGCACGGCGGCCTCGTAGGTGAAGGCCAGGACGGGGATGGGCGAGCGGTAGCGGGTGAGCCGGCGGGCGGTGTCGCCGGACTGGGTGAAGGCGATCAGGTACTTGGCGCCCAGGAAGTCGCCGATCTCGGCCGCCGCGCGGGCGACGGCGCCGCCCTGGGTCCGCGGCTTGTTCGAGTCGGTGAGCGGCGGGAGGCCGGCCGCGAGCACGTCCTCCTCCACGGCGCTGATGATGCGGGCCATGGTGCGGACGGTCTCGACCGGGTACTTGCCGACGGAGGTCTCGCCGGAGAGCATCACCGCGTCGGTGCCGTCCAGGACGGCGTTGGCCACGTCGGAGGCCTCGGCCCGGGTGGGCCGGGAGGCGTTGATCATCGAGTCCAGCATCTGGGTGGCGACGATGACCGGCTTGGCGTTCCGCTTGGCCAGCTTGACGGCCCGCTTCTGCACCAACGGCACGTCCTCCAGGGGCATTTCGACCCCGAGGTCGCCGCGGGCGACCATGATGCCGTCGAAGGCGTCGACGATGGACTCGAGGTTCTCCACCGCCTGCGGCTTCTCGATCTTGGCGAGGACGGGCACCGACCGGCCCTCCTCCGCCATGATCCGGCGGACGTCCTCGGCATCGGCCCCGCTTCGCACGAACGAGAGGGCGATGAGGTCGGCACCGGTCCGCAGGGCCCAGCGCAGGTCGGCGACGTCCTTGTCGCTGAGCGCGGGGACCGAGACGGCGATGCCGGGGAGGTTGAGCCCCTTGTGGTCGGAGATCAGCCCGCCCTCCAGGACGGTGCAGCGGACCCGGGGGCCGTCGACCTCGGCGACCTCCAGGCAGACCCGGCCGTCGTCGACCAGGACGCGTTCGCCGGGCCGGACGTCGTCGGCCAGCCCGGGGTAGGTGGTGCCACAGGTGTCGCGGTCCCCGACCACGCCCTCCTCGACGGAGATGGTGAACTGGTCACCGCGTTCGAGGAGTACGGGACCTTCGGCGAAGGTGCCCAGTCGGATCTTCGGGCCTTGGAGGTCGACCAGGACCCCGACGCTCCGGCCGCTCTCCTCGGCGGCCTTGCGGACCCGGCGGTAGCGCTCCTCGTGTTCTGACTGGGAGCCGTGGCTGAGATTGAAACGGGCGACGTCCATACCGGCGTCGACCAGGGCCTTGATCTGCTCGTACGAGTCGGCGGCAGGCCCGAGGGTGCAGACGATTTTTGCTCGGCGCATGGCTGAGAGCCTAAACATTACCGGTACGTAACTTCGCCGTTCCGGCCGACTGCACCATGGCAGTTGTCGAACGATTCGGTGAACGGAGTGACACGTCGTTAGTTCTCGCACCGTGAGGCCGAGTTGGTCCTGACGTACCGGAGCCGATGCGGTTCCGTGAAGGCTTGTTCACCCCCGGTTCACCTTCGGTTCGGGCGGCGCTACGGGCCGGGCGGGAATCTCTAGGGCACAGCACTGGGTCCTGAAGTTCCGCTGGTGGGGGAAGGATTGGCGATGAGACGAGTCATCGGCGTGCTTGCGGCGCTGGTGCTGCTGGGCGGGGTGGCGTACGCGGTGCTGCGGCCGGAGTCCGGGCCGGGGCTGACCGAGGTGCGGATCCTGATCGGCTCGGAGAAGGCGGAGTTCTTCAACGACCCGGAGGTGGCCGCCGAGTTCCGGGCCAAGGGCTTCGAGGTGAAGAGCCAGACCATCGGCTCCTGGTCGATGGCGAACGCGAACCTGGACGGCTACGGGATGGTCTTCCCGGCCAGCCGGGGACCGGCCGAGGAGGTGGCCAAGAAGCGGGGGATCACCACCGAACCGGTGCGGCCGTTCTACTCCCCGCTGGTGGTGATCGCGCACGAGAAGGTCGCCGCGCTCCTGCGCGACCGGGGCTACGCCGGCCGGAAGGAGGGCGGGCCGTGGAAGCTGGACATGGCCAAGTACCTGACGGCCGTGGGCTCGGACACCCGCTGGGACCAGCTGGACGAGCCCAAGAGCATCCCGGAGCTGGCCGGGGACGTGTTCGTGACCAGCACCGATCCGGCCACCTCCTCCTCGGGGGCGCTCTACCTGGCCGCGGCCGCGTACGTGAAGAACGGCAACCGGGTGGTCTCCGACCAGGCCGGGGAGCAGTCGGTGGCCCCGCTGCTGCGCAAGCTGACGGCCAAGCAGGGTGACCAGAAGACCAGTTCGGACGGCCCGTTCAAGGACTTCCAGAGCGGGGTCGGCAATCCGCTGGTGCTGGCGTACGAGTCCCAGGTGGCCTCGCTGGTCGCGCACGGGACCACGGTGAAGGACCTGGTGGTGCTCTACCCGGACACCACCGTTTCGAGTGACCACACGGCGCTGGGGTTGACACCCGAGGGGCGGAAGATCGCCGAACTGCTCCGGGACGACCCGAAGTTGATCGGCCTGGCCGCGCTGCACGGCTTCCGCCCGCAGGCCGACCCGGGGGCGTTCTCCCGGGCGCTCAAGGAGCCGAACCCGACGACGGTCTTCGTGCCGGGCCTGGCCGAGGCCGGGATCGTCCAGGCGCAGCCGCCGACGGTCGAGGTGCTGGCCAGGCTGGTCGACATCGCCAAGGGCAAGTGAGGCAGGGGCAGAGGATGAGGGGGGACGGAGTGCTGCGACGGATCGCGCCCGCCGTGCTGGCGCTGGCGCTGGCCGGGACGGGCTGCACGAGCGAGGGCGGGGACGGCGGCGGCGGGACGGAGCAGCCGAAGGACGGCGTGCTGCGGGTCCTGGCGGGGAGTGAACTCCACGACATGGAGGCGGTGTTGGCCGACGCCAGGACGGCGACCGGGGTCCGGGTGGAGTTCACCTGGTCCGGTTCGCTGGACGGGGCCGACACGGTGGCCTCGGGGCAGGCGGACGGCAAGTACGACGCGGTCTGGTTCCCGTCCAACCACTACCTGCGGCTGGACCCGGCGGGGAAGGGCAAGCTGCTCTCCGAGACCCCGGTGATGAGTTCGCCGGTGGCGGTCGGGGTGCGCTCCACGATGCTGAGCGAGCTGGGCTGGGGGGACGGCTCGCAGGTGACCTGGGGGAAGCTCGGGGAGGCGGCGGCCGCCGGGAAGCTCAGCTACGGGATGGCCGACCCGTCCCGCTCCAACTCCGGCTTCTCCGCGCTGGTCGCACTGGCCTCGGCGTTCTCCGGGGCCGGTGCGGCCCTGTCCGACGCCGACGTGGCCAAGGCCGCACCGCAGTTGAAGCAGTTCTTCAGCGGGCAGAAGCTGACCTCGGGCTCCTCGGGCTGGCTGGCGGAGGCGTACCAGAAGGCCGCCAAGCAGAACGAGACCAAGGTCGGCGCCCTGGTCAACTACGAGTCGGTGCTGCTCTCGATGAACCGCACCCTGCCCGCCGAGGACCGCCTGACGGTGATCCGGCCGGTGGACGGGGTGGTCTCGGCCGACTACCCGCTGAGCCTGCTGGCCTCGGCCGGCAAGCCCGCGCAGGACTCCTTCCAGCGCCTCAGCCGGTACCTGCTGCAGTCGAACGCGCAGCAGCGGATCACCGAGGAGACCCTGCGCCGCCCGGTGACCACCGGGGTCACCCCGGCCACCGGGCTGCCCGCCGAGCGGCGCCGGGAGCTGCCGTTCCCCGGCACCCGGGCGGTGGCGGACGGGCTGCTGTCGGCGTACCAGAACGAGCTGCGCCGCCCGTCCCGGACGGTGTACGTGCTGGACACCTCGGGCTCGATGAAGGGCGGCCGGCTGGACGCGCTGAAGGCCGCGATGGCGCGGCTGACGGGGGCCCAGGACCCGCGCGGGCAGCGGCGGTTCCGCCAGCGCGAGGAGGTCACGGTGGTCGAGTTCGCCTCCACCGTGAAGTCGGAGCGGACGTACCGGATCCCGGTCGGGCCGCCGGAGGCGGAGCTGGCCCGGATCCAGCAGGAGGTGCAGGGGCTGACGGCCGACGGCGGCACGGCGGTCTACAGCAGCCTGAAGGAGGCCTTCGAGCTGGTGGGCCGTCAGCAGGCGGCGAGCGGGGACGACCGCTTCACCTCGATCGTGGTGATGACGGACGGGGAGAGCAACGAGGGGCTCAAGGACCAGGAGTTCCGTGCCTGGTACGGCGGGCTGTCCGGAGCGGCGCGGGCGGTGCCGGTCTTCCCGATCCTGTTCGGCGACGCGGCGAAGGGGCAGCTGCAGGGCATCGCCGACCTGACGGGCGGGAAGCTGTTCGACGGGCGGGGCTCGCTGGACGGGGCGTTCGAGGAGATCCGTGGGTATCAGTGACCGGCTGCTGGGGTACCTGGAGTCGCCGCGCAACCTGATCGGCTGCGCGGCGGGCACCGGGGGCCTGGCGCTGTACTTCGCGGGGGCGGCCGGGCCGTGGTGGCCGGCCGTCGTCGCGGGGCTGTACGGGGCGGGCGCGCTGCTCGCCCCGCGGCGCTGGCCCTGGGACCGGCCGAACGGCGCCCCCGACGGCACCCCCGGGGTGGAGACCGCAGGCCCGGCCGGGCTCCCGGCCACGACGGCGGCCGGGCCGGTGGCCGGGCAGGTGGCCGGGGCCGGCCCCGAGCCGAAGGCCGCCAAGCCCGCGAAGCCCAAGGCGCTGCCCGCCGAACTGCGGGCGGAACTGGCGGTGCTCCGCGAGCGGGCGGCGGCCATCGGGCTGCCCTCCTCGGTGGACGCGGAGGGGCTGTTCGCGGCGCTGGCGCGGGCGGAGGCCGGCCAGGCGCGGCAGATCCTCGCCCGCGAGCTGCCGCTCGCGCTGGACGGCTACGTACGGGCCCGCAGCTGGGAGACCCTGGTGCCCGGCGGGGTCGACCCGACGGCCGCCCTCAAGGCGGAGCTGGAGCGGCTGGCCGGCCTGCTCTGACGCGACCCGCCCCACCGCGCGGCCCCCACCGCGCGGCCTCCGCCGGGCCGACGGTCGCCCCCGACGCGGGTCCGGAGCGGCCGGCCTGCTCCGACACGGTCCGCCGCACCGCGTGCGCACGCCGCGGCCGGGCGGAACCGACGACGCCTCGGACCGTTCGCCCGCGGAGGTTACCGGCCGGTTGCCCTCGCGGACATCCGGGTCGTCCCCCGGCAGTGACCGTACGGCCCTGGTGTCACTCCCGTCCCTCCGGGCAGGCTGGGCCTCACCAGCCGACCGGAGAGGACCAGCCCAGGTGACCGCCGCCCCACCGCATCCGCCGGTGCCGACGGCCATCTCCCCCGACCGGCTCCGCTCACTCCTGCGGCTGCTCCAGCACTCCCGCCAGCTCGGCCCGCCGCTTGATGCCCAACTTCCGGAAGCTGTTCGTCAGGTGGGTCTCCACCGTGCGCAGCGCCAGGTGCAGCAGCTCGGCGATCTCCGGGTTGGAGTTGCCCTCCACCGCCAGTCGGCAGACCCGCTGCTCGCCGGCGGTCAGCGCACCCGCGCCGGTCTGCCGCTGCCGGTCGGGCCGCGCTCCGGAGGCCAGCAGCAGGTCGGCGGCGACGGTGCGCAGCCTCACCGCACCGATCCGCTCTGCCCGGCTGACCGCCTCCCGGAGGGCCTCCCGGGCAGCCGCGCGCTGCCCGCTGCCCCCGAGCAGCCGGCCGAGGGCGGTCAGCGCGGGGATGAGCTCGACGTCCAGCCCGTCCGCGCGCAGCATCCGCACCGACTCCTGGACGGTGGCCAGCCCCTGCCGTCCGCCGGTGGCGGCGCCGAGCACCCGCAGGGCCCGGCCGACGGTCCGCGGGGTGTCCCAGACGCGGGCCAGGCGGAGCTCCTCGGCGGCCAGTTCGGCCGCCGGGCCGACCTGGCCGAGCAGCAGGTGGCAGTCGGCGGCGGCCGAGCGCCAGGGGGTGACGATCGGGCTCAGCACCTGGCGTTCCAGCTGGCGGCGCCCGCAGTCCAGCAGGTCGGCCAGTGCCTCCTCGGGCCGTCCGTCGGCGAGCCGCAGCATGCCGCGGGCGTAGACGAGTTCGTTCATCTCCCAGGAGGACGGGCCGCTCGGCGGGCTGTCCTCGAAGCCGGCCGCGACCAGTTGGCGGGCCTGCACCGGGTGCCCGGTCTCGCAGAGGGCGATCACCGCCTGCGAGGTGAGGTGGGCGTTGCCGAGGGTGAGCACGCCGCGCTGGTCGGAGGCGGCCGCCAGCTCCTGCAGCATCAGGGAGAACTGACCGCGCATCATCCGGCTCTCGGCCCGCACGCTCAGCAGGCACTGGTAGGCCGGGTGGAGCTTGGCGCCCCGGTGCGCGGTCAGGCCCTCGGCGACCAGCCGGTCCGCGAGGTCCAGCCGGTCGGCCCACTGGGCCAGGGTGGCGGTGGAGGCGGTGAGGTAGCTGGCGGAGAAGCTGTCCATCGGCTGGGCGGTCAACTCGACCACCCGGCGGGAGACTTCGGCGGCCGAGAGCCGTCCGCTGGTGGCGTCGAACTCGGTCAGCAGCCCGTAGGCGGCCGGGGCCACGCCGGTGGCCGAGCGGGCCTCGATCCGGCGCACGCCGTCCACCACCTGGAGCCAGCTGTCCCCGTCGTGGGAGGCGATCATCGCGGTGGCGGCGTGCACGGCGTGGGCCAGGTCGGAGCGGTCGGCGAAGCGTTCGGCCAGGTCCTCCAGGACGTCCAGGGCGGCGGCGGTCTCGCCCCGGCCGGCCAGTGCCACGCCCAGCGCGTTGGCGGCCTCGAAGACCGCCTCGTCGGAGCGGTGCAGCCGGACCGCCTCGGCCAGGTGGCGGGTGCCGTTGACGGACTCCGGCGGGCCCAGGGCCACTTCCAGGCAGCCGAGTTCGACCAGGACGGAGCCACGGCGGCACTGGCTGAGCGGTTCGCGCAGCGCGCGCCGCAGCAGCCGGACGGCGTACTCGCGGTCCCCGTCGCGCTGGGCCTGGCGGGCGGTGCCGATCAGCACGTCGGCGGCCCACTCGGCGCCGCACACCTCGGTGCGCAGCAGCTGTTCGGCGACCAGGCCGTCCGGCTCGCCGCGGCCGTAGAGCAGGGTGGCGACGCCCCGGTGCAGTTCGGCCCGGCGCTGGTCGCTCCAGCCCGCCAGCAGGGCGGCGGACAGCCAGGGGTGGGCGAACTCCGGCAGGGCGTCACCGTGGCCGGGGCGCAGCAGGCCGAGCACCTGGAGGCCGCGCAGCCAGTCCGGGAGCCAGCTGCCGAGGTCGGCCCCCTCGGGGTCGCCGGGGCCGGTGGCCCAGCCCGGCTGGGCGGCGACCAGGTCGGCCAGGCCGACCGAGCCGGTGCGGGTGCCGCTGAGCTGGGCCAGGGTGCGGGCGGCGGTGGCGGACGGTTCGCCGACGCGGTCGAGCCAGTGGCCGACCGCCTCGCGGAAGGCGCCGGTCGGCACCGGGCCGAGCTCGCCGCCCACCGGGCGGCCGTCCGGACAGGTGAGTGCGGTGAGCAGCAGTGGCAGTCCGGCGGTGGCCCGGTGGCACTCCTGGGCCAGCCGGTCCGGGACGGTGCGTTCGAGCCGGGCCGAGAGCAGGGCCGCGGTGCCGGCCGGGCTGAGCGGGGCGAGGCGGCGGGTCTGCACCACACCGGCCGGCAGCCCGGTGCCGAACGGCGGCCTGCGGTCCGCGGGTCCTGCCTCCCGACGCTCCGTCACCACCAGCAGCACGGGCAGCTGGTGGAGCCGGCGGACGAGCTGGCGCAGCCAGGAGGCGGAGGCCGGGTCGGCGTGCTGCACGTCGTCCACCAGGAACAGCAGCGGGCGCCGCACGGCGGCCTCGCGGAGCAGCTCCCAGGGGGTGCGGCCCTCCTCGTCGGGGACGAACTCCGGGCCGGTTCCGCTGAGCTGACGGGCCACCGCGTACGGGTGCCCGGCCTCGTCGGGGGCGCAGGCCGCCCGGCGCACCGTCATGCCCCAGGAGACCGCCGGGTCCGCCACCGCGTCCAGCAGGGCGCTACGGCCGATCCCGCTCGGGCCGGTGAGCAGCAGCAGGGTGCCGGTGCCGTGCCGGGCCAGGTCGGCCAGCCGGGCCGCCTCGGCCAGGACGGCCTGACGTTCGGTCAGACCGGCCTCCGCCGGGCCCATCACCCCGACGGCCGTGCCACCGCTGTACATCGCTACCCCTCCTACAACCGCTCTCGTCCATTCCACGTGTCGGCACCCTGACCCGGACCCCCCGAACGACCACTTCCCGGTGTGACCTTCGTCTCACCTGACGGATCTCGTGGTGGACCACGATGGTCACCCCGAGGTGCCCGCGGTGAGCATGTGAGCAGTCGGGAGGGGCCAGGGCTGAGCCGTTCCCGCATGTCAGGGCACCGACGAGGCATGAGGCAGGCCACTGTGACGATCCAGTTCGCCGACGAGACACTGCGGCACACCGCCGTGGTCCAGGTCGCGATCCATGCGACCGACCCCATCTCCTACGCGGGTGCGGCCAGCCAGCTGCGCGCCTGCGGCGATCTCCAGGTGGTCTCCGAGGCGGGGCCCGGCACGGTCACCGTGGTGGTGGCCGAGGGCGTGGACAACGCGGTCACCGGGACCATGCGCCGACTGGTGCACCGGGACAGCAGCCGGGTCGTCCTGGTGGTCGACCAGATCCGGGAGGCCGACCTGCTGGAGGCCGTCGAGTGCGGCGTCTCCGCCATCCTGCGGCGCCGCGAGGCCACCGCGGAGCGGCTGGGGCAGGCCGTGCTGGCCGCCGCGCGCGGCGAGGGCGACCTGCCGGGCGACCTGCTCGGCCGCCTGATCGCCCAGATGGGCCGGCTCCAGCGCAGCGTGCAGGGCCTGCCCGGCTACGCCCCGCCCGGCATCTCGGAGCGCGAGTCCGACATCCTCCGCCTGATCGCCGAGGGCTGGGACACCGGAGAGATCGCCGGCAAGCTCTCCTACTCCGAACGGACCGTCAAGAACGTCCTGCACGGCCTGACCACCCGTCTCAACCTCCGCAACCGCGCCCACGCCGTCGCCCACGCCCTGCGCGAGGGCTACATCTAAACCTGGCCACGTATCCCTGCCGCCACAGGGGTACGGGTTTCACGTGCGGGACTTTCAGATCTCACCTGCTGGAAACGTGCCGGGGGGTGTTCCCGGGCGGGTTTTGCGTGCAGACTTCTACGCGCGTCACCGCCTGCCTGCTGACGCCCCGTTCGTTCACGTTGGAGCCCTCCATGTCCCTGAACCGTCGTGACTTCGTCGCCCGGACGGCCGTCACCGCCGCCGGTGCCGCCCTGGCCGGCGGCCTGCCGATGGCCACCGCCACCGAGGCGGCGGCCGCGCCCGCCGAGCAGCGCGGCCGCGAGAAGAAGAAGCAGACGTTCACCGTGATGGGCACCACCGACCTGCACGGCCGGATCCTCAACTGGGACTACTTCACCGACGCCGAGTACGACGACAAGGCGCACAACGACGTCGGCCTGGCCAAGATCTCCACCCTGGTGAAGCAGATCCGCGAGGAGAAGGGCTGCCACCGCACCCTGCTGATCGACGCGGGCGACACCATCCAGGGCACCCAGCTGACCTACTACTACGCCCGGGTGGAGCCGGTCACCGGCCGCGGACGCGGTCCGGTGCACCCGATGGCCGCCGCGATGAACGCGATGAAGTTCGACGCGGCCGCGCTCGGCAACCACGAGTTCAACTACGGCATCCCGCTGCTGCGCGCCTTCGAGCGCCAGCTGGACTTCCCACTGCTCGGTGCCAACGCGCTGAACGCCAAGGACGAGAAGCCCGCCTTCCCGCCGTACGTGATCAAGGAGCTGCACCTCGGCCACGGCCGCCCGGTGCGGGTCGGCGTCCTGGGCCTGACCAACCCCGGCATCGCGATCTGGGACAAGGCCAACGTCCAGGGGAAGATGGTCTTCGCCGGCATCGTCGAGCAGGCCAAGAAGTACGTGCCGCGGCTGAAGGCGGCCGGCGCGGACATCGTCATCGTCTCCGCCCACTCCGGCATGGACGAGCCGTCCTCCTGGGGCGACCAGCTGCCCTTCCCGGAGCAGGCCTGCGTCTCGCTCGCCGAGCAGGTGCCGGACGTGGACGCGGTGCTGGTCGGCCACACCCACAAGGAGATGGCCGAGCGCCGGGTGGTCAACAAGCAGACCGGCAAGGAGGTCGTGCTGACCGAGCCGTACTGCTGGGGCTACCGCCTGTCCTGCTTCGACTTCGAGGTCGAGTTCGCCAAGGGCAAGTGGGAGGTCACCTCGCTGACCGCCCGGGTGATCAACACCAACACGGTGCCGGAGGACCCGGAGATCGTGGAGCTGATCGAGGCCCAGCACAAGAAGGTCGTCACCTACGTCAACCAGGTCATCGGCACCTGCAAGGCCCAACTGTCCATCGCCGAGGCCCGGTTCAAGGACGTCCCGATCATCGACCTGATCGGCCGGGTGCAGGCCGACACCGTCAAGGCCGCACTGGCCGGCGGCCAGTACGCCAACCTGCCGGTGCTCGCCCAGGCCGCGCCGTTCAACCGCACCGCGGTGATCCCGGCCGGCGAGGTCAAGCTGCGCGACGCGGCCGGCCTGTACATCTACGAGAACACCCTGGAGGCCCGGATCCTGACGGGTGCCCAGATCAAGGACTACCTGGAGTACTCGGCGAAGTACTACAACCAGCTGGCCGCGGGCGCCCCGGTCAACCTGGACACCCTGACCAACGCGGGGAACACCCCCGACTACAACTACGACGCGCTGTACGGCCTCTCCTACGACATCGACGTGGCCCAGCCGGTCGGCTCCCGGATCGTCAACCTGTCGTACGAGGGCAAGCCGGTCGACCCGGCGGCGCAGTTCGTGCTCGCGGTCAACAACTACCGGGCCAACGGCGGCGGCAACTTCCCGCACGTCGCGGCCTCGACCAAGGTGTGGGCGAACTCGGACGAGATCCGCAACACCATGATCACCTGGGTGAAGGCCAAGGGCGTCATCGACCCCGCCGAGTTCGGCGGCTCCACCTGGCGTCTGGTCCGGGGCGGCGTCCCGCTGTTCTGACCGTGCCCGAACCGGGCATGTACGAGTTGGCGGCACCGGGCACCGGTGCCGCCAACTCGGCTTTCCGGTACGGGGGATGAGATGAAGCGGATCGTCGTCGCGGCGGTCGCGGCGCTGGCACTGCTCGGCTGCACCAGTGAGCACGGCCCGGTGCCGCGCCCCAGCAGGGCGAGCGGCGCACCGGACGACCCGGTGGCCTCGGCCGCCCGGAACAGGGCGTCGGAGGCGGTACGGGCCTGGGAGCACTCGGCCGCCCACGAGGCCTGGCGGGCCGGGTACTACCCGCTGGACGCGTCCCCGCAGTGGCTGCCGCCCGAGGCCTTCCGGACCCTCGCGGAGAAGGCCGGCTACCTGAGCGGCAGCTTCGACATCGCCCTGTCCATCCCGTCCCCGGACCCGATCGCGGAGGTCCGCTGGTCGGACGGGCGCGCCCTCGGGCTGGTGCCACGCTCCGTCCCGGAGACGCTGCGGGACCTGGCCCGGGAGCACCAGGGCGACTGCGCCGCGGACTGCACCCCGCTGAAGGTCACCGAGATCCGGCAGGCCCGCCGCGAGATCGGCACCAGCCGGGGCCAAGCCACCATCCCGGTCTGGGAGTTCACCTCCCCCGGCTACTCCGAACCCTTCGTGCTGCCCGCCGTCGCCGCCCAGCGCCGGGCCGACCCGCTGCCGCCGACCGGCTACCCCTCGTCGCCGGCCGGCCTGTCGGTGGCGGCCTTCGACGCCCGCACCGCCTCCTGGGACGGCCTCACCGTCACCGGGACGGTCGAACTCCCGCCCTGCCGAAGGGTGTTCCTCAGCGAGGCGGTCGAGACCGAGCACTCCGTGGTGCCGGTGCTGCTGCTCACCGGCACCACCGGGGCCGACTGCGCCACCGCCGAGACCGTGAGCGGCTCGGCCACCGTCCGGCTGCGCGCCCCGCTCGGGGACCGGACCGTCCTCGACCTGGCCACCGGCGAGCCCCGCCCGGTCCGCCCGGTGCCCACGGCCGGTGGAACCGACCGGTGACCGGCCGCGTCCGATCGGCGCCAACTCCGATGTCCGGTACGGGGGATGACCAGATGAGACGAACGACCACGCTGGCGCTCGCAGCCCTGCTGCTGACGGGCTGCGGCACGACCGCCGGCGGTGGCGGTACGGCCACCATCGGGACGGGGGCAGCGCGGGAGCGGGCCGCACAGATCGCCCGGGAGTGGCCCGGCTCGGAGGCGGAGCGGGCCTGGTCCAGTGGGTACTTCCCGCTCAATGAACGGACCGAGTGGCTGCCCTCGAACATCCGGGAGAGCGACAGGAGGGCGTACGCCGACGGGCTGATCGAGCCTCGGATCCCGCTGCCGGCCGCCGACCCCACCGCCGAGGTGGTCTGGCCGTACGGGCAGCGGCTGACCCTGCCGATGCTCTCGCCCCAGCAGGTGCTGGACCGGCTCCGGACGGGCCGGCCCTCGTGCGGGCCGACGGGCTGCGAGCCGCCGATGGAGCTCACCGGGGTGGCCCGGGGCAGCCGCACGGTGGCCACCAGCCGGGGCCAGGCCACCGTCCCGGTCTGGGAGTTCACCATGGCGGGGTACGAGGAGCCGTTCACCCTCCCGGCCATCGCCCCGCAGCAGCAGCCCGCCACCGAGCCGGTGCGCGCCTGGGCCGGGCAGAGCGTGACCTACCGGTCCGTCTCGGCGGACGGACTGACCGTCACCGGTCAGGTGGGGCGCGGCTCCTGTGACCAGGCGCTCGGCACCGAGGCCTACGAGACCGACCAGGTGGTGGTACTGATGGCCGAACTGAAGAAGTCCCAGGAGATGTGCACTGCGGTGCTCGTCTCGGAACCGGTCAGCGTGAGACTCACCCGCCCACTGGACGCCCGGCTGGTGCTCAACCTGGCCACCGGCACCCCCAGGGCGGCCTGGTGAACGCCCGCACGGCCCTGGCCGCCGCCGCACTGCTCCTGCTCACCGCCTGCGCCCCGGCCGGGTCCGGCGGCCCCGCCCCGGGGACACCCGAACCGGCCGATCCCGGGCAGCGCCGCGCCGCGCAGGTGCTGCGGGCCTGGGAGGGATCGGCGGCCGAACGCGGCTGGCGGGAGGGGTACTTCCCGGTCGGGGAACCGAAGCCGAAGTGGCTGCCGCAGGGCGTGAGCAAGGAGCACGAGGTCGCGGTCTTCACCGGCCAGTGGTTCTTCCACGACTTCACCCCCGCCCCGCCCACCGGGAAGGGCACGGTGCGCTGGGCCGACGGACGGCAGGTGGAGGTGCCGCTGCTGAGCGCCAAGGCAGCGCTCGACGAGCACTCCAGGCAGGTGGGCTGTATGCAGTGCCCACCGAAGGTGGCCATCACCGGCGCCCGGCTCTCCACCCGCACCATCCCCACCAACCGGGGCCAGGCGACCGTCCCGGTCTGGGAGTTCACCGTGCACGGCTACGCCGAGCCGTTCGCCTACCCCGCCGTGCTGCCCTCGGGCGGGACGGACCGGCCGACGCCCTCGCCCTCCGTCCTGATGGAGCTCGACCGCACGATCTGGCCGGCCGAACCGGTCGGGCTCGCCCCCGACGGCCTCACCCTCGACGTGGTGGTGAAGGCCGGGGTCTGCGTGCGGCTGGACGCCCTGGAGGCGGTGGAGACCGACCGCTCGGTGGTGCTGATCGCCCGTCAGACCCCGCAGCCGCGACAGGAGGGCTGCACCACCGAGCCGCGCGGCACCGTCCGGCTCACCCGTCCGCTGGCCGGGCGGACCCTGCTGGACCTGAACGACGGCCACCCGCAGCCGCTCCCCGGCTAGAACGCCGAGGGGCCCGGGGAGTCGCACGCTCCCCGGGCCCCTCCTGAGGGTGGGTCAGACGGTCACCGGGGCCGGGGCCTCGGCGGTCTCCACCGGCTCGGCCGGGGCGGCCTTGGGCGGGCGCGGGATGGCCAGGGCGGCCAGCCCGCCGAGGACCACGACCACCACGCCGACCCAGACGGCCGGGTGCAGGCCGTCGGTGAAGGTGGTGGCGTCGCGCATGCTGCCGTTGGCGGTGAAGACGCTGCTCAGCACCGCGATGCCGAGCGCTCCGCCGATCTCGCGGACGGTGGTGTTGGCGCCGGAGGCCTTGCCCCGGTGCTCCGGGCCGACCGCGCCGAGCACCACGGCCGCCGTCGGTGCGATGGCGAAGCCCATGCCCGCGCCGGCCAGCAGCATCGCGCCGACCAGCCGGGAGTACGGGGTGTCCGGGCCGGCCGCCAGGTTGATCCAGGCCAGGCCGCCGGCCTGGAGGAAGAGCCCGAGGGCCATCAGCCGTCCGCCGCCGACCTTGTCGGTCAGCGCGCCGGCGATCGGGGCGATCACCATCGGCATCAGGGTCCAGGCCAGCGTCAGGGTGCCGGCGTGCAGCGGGGTGCGGGGCGGGGCGATCTGCAGGTACTGGGAGAGGAAGAAGATCGAGCCGAAGACCCCGAAGTACATCGAGGCGGAGACCAGGTTGGTCAGGGTGAAGGCGCGGATCCGGTAGAAGCCGAGCGGCAGCAGCGGGTGCGGGGCGCGCCGCTCCCAGGCCACGAAGGCACCCAGCAGCACCACGGCCGCCGCGAAGGCACCGAGGATGGTGGTGTCGGTCCAGCCGTCCTCGCTGCCGTTGACGATGCCCCAGACCAGGGCCAGCAGGCCGCCGGTGGCCAGCAGCATGCCGACCAGGTCCAGCTTGGCCTTCTCGCCGCGGCTCTCGTTCAGCGCCATCAGGGCGAGCGGGACGGCGACGATGCCGACCGGGATGTTGATCCAGAAGATCCACTCCCAGGCGAGGCCCTCCACCACGGCACCGCCGACCACCGGGCCGAGCGCGATGGCCAGGCCGCTGACGGCGGACCAGAGGCCGAGCGCCAGGCTGCGCATCTTCTCCGGCACCGCGTTGGAGAGCAGGGTGAGGGAGAGCGGCATGACGGCCGCCGCGCCGAAGCCCTGGACCGCCCGGGCCAGGATCAACTGCCCGCTGGTGTCGGCCAGTCCGCAGCCGATCGAGGAGAGGGTGAACAGGACGATGCCGAGCGCGAAGACCTTGCGGTGGCCGAAGCGGTCACCGAGCGCGGCCCCGGTCAGCAGCAGGCAGGCGAAGCTCAGCACGTAGGCGTTGACGAACCACTGCAGGTCCTGGGTGGTGGCCTCAAGGTCCACCGCGAGGGTGTGCAGGGCGGTGGACACCACCAGGTTGTCCAGCGCCACCATGAACATCGGCAGGCTGCACGCGACGATCGACAGCCAGAGCGGTACCTTGCGCCCGGCGGGGGCGGGTGCGGACATGGCGGGGATCTCCCTTGTCGGGCGGGGCTGTTGGGGGACGGGCTCAGCCGGCGGCGTCGGTGCGCTGCTGCTCGGCCAGCCGGTTCTTGGCGTCGGGCCAGGTGATCGGGAGCTGCTCGGCGGTGGTGTCCCAGAAGGTGAAGACCGACACCTTGGTCACCTCGCGGAGCGAGGTCATGATCGAGTAGTGCGGTTCGGCCTTGGCGTAGGCGTAGAGCGACTGGCGGTCCTCCCAGGCCGAGAGCGTCCAGAAGACGCCCTTCAGCGGCTGGGCGATCAGCGAGGCGCCGACCGCGCCGGGCGCGGTCTTCACCTGCTTCCAGGCGGCCAGGGACTTGAGGAAGAAGCGCGGCACGTCCTTGAGGGACCGGACCTCCAGCCGGGAGGCCATCACCAGCACCTGGCTGTTCGGGCGAGGGGTGTTGGGGGTGGTCCAGGGCAGCGTGGGCATGAGTCGGCCTTTCGGTGCACTATTGGAGTGTCGCACTATCTATATTAGACAGTGCTGCTACCTAATTTCCAGTGGAGAGCGGAGAAGATGCGGATCTCGGAGCTGAGCCGTCGCAGCGGCGTCCCGGTGGCGACCATCAAGTACTACTTGCGGGAGGAGCTGCTGCCCGCCGGGGTGGCGACCTCCGCCACCCAGGCGGAGTACGACGAGCACCACCTCCGCCGGCTCCGGCTGGCCCGCGCGCTGGTCACCGTGCGCGGGTTGTCGGTGTCCACCACCCGGGAGGTGCTGCGGGGCCTGGACGAGCACTCGACCGACATCCACTTCCTGCTCGGCCTGGCGGTCGGCGCGGTGCCGACCGGTGAGCCCGAACCGTCCGTGGACGGACCGCAAGAACCCTCCCCCGCCGATGAGTTGATCTCCGCCATGGGCTGGGAGATCAGCGACAAGGCTCCTACCCGCGCGGTGGTCACCGACACTCTCGGCACGCTCCGGGAGCTGGGCCTGCCGGCCGACTGGCAGGCCCTGGTCCCCTACGCCGAGCTGGCCGAGCGCACCGCCGCGCTCGACCTGGACAAGCTGGAGGACGTGCCCGACCCGCTGGAGCGGGTCGAGCGCGCCGTCCTGCTCACCATCCTGATGGAGCCCGTCCTGCTCGCCCTGCGCCGGATGGCCCAGGAGAACGAGTCCGCCAAGCGCTACGGCCTCCCCGCCTGACCGGACGTCAGACGTCGCGGTGGCCCAACTCCCGCAGGAGCTGGGCCGCCGCCTCCATGCCGGAGGAGAACGCGGCCTCGTGCGAGCCGATCTGGTCGTGGTAGAGCTGCTTGGAGTGGAAGTAGGAGCCGGCCAGCTTGACCCGGGTGCCCTCGTTCACCTGGTAGATGGTCTGCTGGAGGCGGCGCAGGTCGATGTCGATGACCGGGTGGGAGTACGGCAGTTCGCGGATCACCAGCTCCTCGCGGACCTCGCGCGGGTAGTCCAGGGTGACGAAGTAGTCGGTGGCGGACTCGAAGCCGTGCAGCCGGTTCATGTAGTACGCCACGTACGGGCGGCTGACGCCGTCCACCGCGACCTTGCCGTAGTTCCAGTTGTCCCACCGGCTCCGGTCGGCCGGCATCGCCGAGGCGTCGGTGTGCAGCACGGCCAGCGAGGTGTTGTAGCGGATCTTCTCCAGGGTCCGCCGCTGCACCTCGTCCGGGTTGCTGAGCAGCTCCCGGGCGGTGTCGCCGTGCGTCGCCAGGATCACGTGGTCGAAGCGCTCGGTGCCGCGGCCGGTGAGGACGGTGACGCCGTCCTCCTCCTGGCGGATGCCGGCCACCGGCTCGGCCAGCCGCAGCTTCGGGTCGATCGCGGCGACCGCCTTGCGGACGTAGGAGATCGAGCCGCCGCTGACGGTCCGCCAGTCCACCTTCTGGCCGCCCAGGCCGCCCTCGTCGTGCGCCATGAAGAAGGCGATCACGGTGGTGGCCGGCATCTCCCAGATCAGCTCGGCCGGCACCGACCAGACGGCGGTGCAGAGCAGGATCACGTAGCCGTAGCGGAACTCCCGGCTGTAGCCGCCCCGGTCCAGGTACTCGCCCAGCGGCAGGTCGGTGCGCTTGCGCAGGAAGTCCTTGCGGCCCTCCTCGTGGAAGCGGCGGGCCTCGCGCCAGATGGTCTGGAACTCGGCGCCGTAGCGGCCGGTCACCTCCTCCTCGGGCAGGCCCATCTCGGCGGTGCCGTACTGGAGTCCGCTGTCCAGGTCGAAGAAGTTGAAGCCGCCCAGGTGCTGGCGGGTCTCCACCCCGAGCTCGGCGAAGAACTTGCTGAGGTTGGGGTAGCTGGGCTGGTTGAAGACCACGAAGGCGGTGTCGATGCCGAGGGTGCGGCCCTCGTCCTCCACCTCGATGGTGTTGGCGTGGCCGCCCGGGCGGCCCTCCGCCTCGAAGAGCGTGATCTCGGCGTGCTCGCGCAGCTTGTAGGCGGCGGAGAGACCGGCCACACCGGCTCCGACGACGGCGACACGGGGCTTGGACATCTGGGTGTTCCTCTTCCTACGCGGTGATCCAGGTCTGGTGCAGCCGGCCGGCCGTGCCGTCGGCGACGGCGGTGCCGAGGACGTAGCCGGGTGCGGGGTGGAGCAGGTCGAACTTCCAGTCGGAGTCCGGGAGCCGGAGCGGGTCGTGGAGCCGGATCGGCGGCTGCCAGGGGGCGCTCAGGGCGAAGCCGTCCAGCTCCCGGCGCAGGCCGGTGCCGAGCGCCTTCAGGTAGGCCTCCTTGAGCACCCAGTACGCGGCCACCGCCGCCGCCCGGTCCGCCGCCCCGGCCAGCGCGGCCCGTTCGGCGGGGGCGAACCAGCGCGGCAGGTGGGTCACCGCGTCCGGCCGGGCCGGGGTGGACTCCACGTCCACCCCGCAGGTGCGGCCCTCGGTGACCAGGCAGGCCACCAGGCCGTCGGTGTGCGAGAGGTTGAACCGCAGCCCGTGGCCGTCCGGTTCGGCCTCCGGACGGCCCGAGGAGGCCACCACGAAGCGCCACTCCCCCACCGGGCGGCCGTCCCGGTCGCTCAGCGCGTACCGGGAGAGCAGCCGGGCGCCCAGGTAGCGCCGCCGGGCCCCGGCGGTGCGCTGACGCTCCATCCGGTCCCGCTCGTCCCGGGTCAGCAGTCCCGCGCCGCCGTGGAGTTCGGCGAAGCCGTCCACCGAGCGCTCGGGCAGCAGGTACAGGTGGGCGTCGGCGCCCACGACCTCGGTGCCCGTGGCCGTGGTGGTCACGGCCTGGCCCGGTACGGGGCGGCCGGGCGCCGCTCGGCCGGCTCGGCCAGTGCGGCCAGGCCGACCAGCCGCTTGAGCCACTCGTCCATGGACTGCCGGAAGCCGGTCCGGCAGGGCTCGCAGACCTTGAGGGTGTGGTCCAGCCGCTCCTTGGCGAAGACGCCCTGGCAGCCGTGGCAGACGGCGGTGCGGGAAGCGGTGCGGCGGTCAGCTCTGGGCATGGACGGCTCCGGTCCGGTCGGCGAGCGGGAACTGCCAGTAGGAGAACAGCCGGTTGGCGCGGTGCAGGTGGCGCAGCACCCGCATCACCTCGTCCACCTCGGCCGCCCCGGTGACCACCCGGTGCGGCTCGAACTCCTTGGCGAGGCGCTCCAGTTGGAGCAGCAGCAGGGCGCCGCTGGGCAGCGGGTCGTCCAGCGCGGCGTGCGAGTGGACGAAGGTGTGCACCACCGCGGCGGTGGCGTGCAGGGTCGCGTACTGCTTGGCCAGGTCGAAGAGTTCGGCCGACTGGCCGTACTCCCGGCCGAGCGCGGCCCGCAGCCCGGTGGCCTGCGCGTGCAGGTCCTCCGCCCGGTCCAGCAGCTCGCCGGCCAGTGCGGCCGCGCGCTCCAGCCAGTCGCGCTCCTCGCCCTTGGCGGCGGCCGCCAGCTCCCGCAGCCGCTCCAGCGCGGCCGGGGCGCCCAGCAGCGCGTCGTCCTTGCCCCGGCTGAACAGCTCCTGGTCCCACGGCCGGTAGAGCGGGAGCTCGCGGTCGATGCCGTAGAGCACGGGGGTGCGCAGCTCGGCCTCCGCCCGGGCCGCGGGGTTGCCCGCGGTGGTGAGCAGGCCGTCCAGCTGGAGGGCGATGTTCTTGAGGTTCACCACCGTGTTGCCGTCGGCGAAGATGGCCACCAGCAGGTCGCGGAGCATCTTCTGGTAGATGCCGTAGTGCGGGTGGGCCCGCAGGTAGAGCCGGGCCCCGAGCACGATGTTCAGCTGGGCCATCGAGCGCTCCAGCAGGGTCGGCACGAAGTACTTGGCGACGGAGGACCAGACGCTGGTCTGCTCCGGCACCAGCTGGAGGCTGCGCACCGCGCCCAGGCTGACCGCGTCGGCGGTCAGCAGGTCGGCGAAGACCTCGGTCAACTGCCGCCGGGAGTACGGGATGTCGCTGACCTTCTTGCCGAAGATCTCGCGCTGCTCGGTGAAGTCCAGGGTCACCCGCAGCGCGGTGTCCACCGCGGCCAGCGCCATCGAGCCGATGGTGGTGCGGGCCACCTGGGCGCTCTTCAGCGCGATCTCCAGGCCCTGGCCCTCGTGGCCCAGCCGGGCCGAGTCCGGGACGAAGACGCCGTCCAGCCGGATGCCGCTCATGTCCAGGGCGCGCAGGCCGTGCAGGCGCTCGTTGGGCAGCTCGACCACCGAGCCGGCCGGGGTGTTGCGCTTCTCCACCAGGAAGATGGAGTACCCGGCCGGGCCGCCCTTGGGGTCGGTGCGGGCGAAGACGCTCACCCCGTCGGCCACGGTGGCGTTGCCGATCAGCCACTTCTCGCCGGTGAGCAGGTAGCCGCCCTCGACCTTCTCGGCGCGCATCTCGTTGGCCAGCACGTCGCTGCCGTGGTGACGCTCCGACAGGCCCCAGGCCAGCTTGGTGCCCTGCTTCATCCGGTCGACGACGTACTGCTTCTGCTCGTCCGTCCCGGCGATCCAGGCGGGCATGAAGCTGAGGCTGGTGAGCATCAGCGCGGTGGCCGAGGTCGGGTCGCGGCGGGCGATCAGGCGCAGCAGGTTGAAGCCGACCTCGACGTCACCCGCCTTGCCGCCCTGGGCCGCCGGGATGACGTACTCGTGCACGCCCCAGCGCTGGAGCAGGTTGACGAAGGCGTAGGGGAACTCCTCCCGTTCGTCGTGGGCCAGGATCTGCTCGAAGGGCATGCTGCTGTCGGGGTCGTGCGGGTCGCCGAGCTGCTCTTCGAGCCGGGCGGCGAGCTCGGTCAGGTCTGCCTTCGGCACGGTGGTTCGCTCCTGTGGATCGGTGGTGCCATCGGATTCGGTGGTGCCGTCAGGTGAGGTCGACCGGGACGGCGGAGAACAGCCGCCCCCGCCCGTGCAGGTCCCGGACGGTGGCCAGGGCCGGCAGCAGCTCGGCCTCCCGGCGGCGGACGGGGGTGCCCTCGGCGCGGGAGAGCAGGTAGGCCAGCACCGCGGTCAGCCAGTCCGGAC
Source organism: Kitasatospora sp. NPDC051853 (assembly GCF_044452665.1). Classification (NCBI taxonomy): domain Bacteria; kingdom Bacillati; phylum Actinomycetota; class Actinomycetes; order Kitasatosporales; family Streptomycetaceae; genus Kitasatospora; species Kitasatospora sp. NPDC051853. Next base: position 70,830 of record NZ_JBITBY010000002.1, read on the forward strand.
GGCCGAGCACCTCGTTCTCCCGGTTCACCACCCACAGGTGGAGGCAGGCGGCGGCCGCGTGCAGCCAGGCGAACCGCTCGGCCAGGTCGACCAGTTCGTTGCCCTTCGGGTCGGCGGTGGCCACCTGGACCGACAGGTCGGCCAGGTGACGGTGGATCGGACCGGTGTCCGGCAGGCCGGCCGTCACCAGGTCCCGGCCGCGGGCGTTCAGGTCGAGCCGGGCCGGGTCGAACGGGGGCAGCTCGGCACCGAGGTCGAAGACCTCCCGGACCGCCCTCGGGTCCGCCGCCTCGTCCAGCCCCTTCATCAGCGCCGGGAGTTGCCCCGCGAAGGAGCGCAGGTTGGCCACCGTGGAGGTGTCCACCACCCGCACCAGTGCGGCGTCCCGCTGGAGCTTCTGGAACATCCCGCCGCCCGGGCCCTCGGTGCGCAGCACCGAACGGGTGGCCAGCACGGTGGCGCAGCGCCCCATCGCGTCCTCCACCGCCTCGGCCACCACGTGCTTGGCCGCGCAGCCCCAGACGCTGAACTGCTCCGGCACCACGTGGATGCCGCGGGCCGCCGCCAGGGCGACCGCGTCGGCGGCCAGCAGGGCCGCCGAGGCGATCGCCAACTCACGGCGGGGGTACGGGGATTCGATCAGCAGGGTGCGGCCGATCCGGCGTTCGGCGGCGAAGTCCAGGGTCAGCCGCAGCGCGGTGTCGGCACAGCCGAGGCTGCCGGCGGTGCTCATCAGCCGCACCACCTGCTGCGCCTTGACCGCCGCCTCCAGCGCCTCCCCCTGACGGCCCACCAGCTCGTCGGCCGCGACGGGGTGCCGGTCGAACCGCAGGTGCGCGAAGTCGATCCCCCGCATGCCGCCGGTGGGCACCTCGGGGCCGCGCTCCACCCCGTCGAGGTCCGCGAGCACCGCCGAGAACGCCCCGGGCCCCCGCTCCCCGGTCCGGGCCACCACGTAGGCGGCGCCGCTCCGCTGCCCGAGCCCGACCATCCACTTGGTCCCGTCCAGGCGCCAGCCCTCGCCCTCCGGCGTGAGCCGGACCTCGTTGGCCAGCAGGTCGCTGCCGTGGTCGGCCTCCGACATCGCGAAGGCGACGGAGCCGCCGCGGCGGAGGATCTCCGCGACGCGCTCCTGCTGGGCGGTGGAGCCGTGCAGCCGGACACAGGTGGCGGCGGTGATGGAGAACATCGTGCCGGGCATCACGTTCAGGTCCCGCCGGGCGGCGGTGCGCACCAGCGTCAGGCTCCGGTCGAAGCTCTCGAAGGTGCCGCCCAGCTCGCGCGGCAGGTAGTTCAGGTGGAAGTCGTGCTTGCGCAGCACGCCGCACAGCTCCTCCGGGAACTCCCCCTCCTCGTCCCGCCGGACGGCCGCCGCCCACCCGAAGGGGTTCTCCGGGTCGGCCGGGTCACCGAGCTCGCGGTCGAGCTCCTCGGGCGTCACCGCGGCACCGGCCGGTAGTCCCCCGCCGTGGCGGGGATCCGCACGCCGGCCGTGCGCAGCTGCGCGACCCGGGTGTGGAAGGCGGCGCCGTTCATCAGGTGGTGGGCCACGTCGGCCACCCGGCGGTTGCCGGGGGTCTTGAGGTAACTGCCCGTCACCCAGTCGTTGAAGCTGCCCATCGCCGGGCCGCACCAGACCTGGTAGTCCAGGGTGCGGTCCGGGTCGCCGACCACCGACCAGCGGGAGGACATGCCCAGGTACCAGCGGAAGACCAGGGCCATCCTCCGCTTGGGGCTGCCCTCGGCACGGGCCAGCTGCTCCGGGTCGCGCCGCTGGAAGTAGCCGACGCACTCCTGCCAGACGTCCGCCAGCGGGCGGCGGAACACCTGGGTCTCCAACCTCGCCCGCTCCTCCGGCGGCAGGGCCTCCAGTCCGTCGTAGGCCTGGTAGAGCTCGTAGAGCCGCTTGGCCCGCATCGGGAAGAGCGTGCCCTTCTTCAACACCTGGAGCTCGACGCCGAGTTCGAACATGTCTGCGGCGGGGGCCATCTCGCAGTCGGCGATCCCGGCCTCGGCCAGCATCGCCTTGGCCGCCTTGGAGGCGCCGGACTCCACGCAGGACTGGTTGACCGAGCCGGTCACCACGTACGCGGCGCCCATCGCGAAGGCGGCGGCCACCGCGGTCGGGGTGCCCAGGCCGCCGGCCGCGCCGACCCGGATCTGGGCGGGGTAGCGGTGCTCGCGCTGCACGGTGTCCCGCAGCCGCAGGATGGAGGGCAGCAGCGCGGGCAGCGGGCGGCGGTCGGTGTGGCCGCCGGAGTCGGCCTCCACGGTGATGTCGTCGGCCATCGGCACGTGCCGGGCCAGTTCGGCCTGCTCGGGGGTGATCAGACGGTCCGCCAGCAGCGCGCTGACCATGGCGGCCGGAGCGGGTCTCATGAAGCGCTCGGCGGTCTCGGTCCGGGAGATCTTGGCGATCAGCCGGTGCTCGGCGAGCACCCGGCCGTCCGGGCCGGGGCGCAGCCCGGCCAGGCGCCAGCGGACCACGTGCGGGGTGAGCGCCATGAAGGCGGAGGCCTCCACGCAGCGCACGCCGTAGCGCAGGAAGAGCTCGACCGCCTCGCGCTCCAGGCGCTCCTCGCTCGGGCTGTGGATCAGGTTGACGGCGAACGGCAGGCCGGGGATCTCGGTGGCGAAGCGGGTGAGCGCCTGCTCGATGGTCTCCGGCAGCAGGCCGGCCGCGCCGAAGGAGGCCAGGTAGCCCTCCTTGGCGAGCGCGATCACCAGGTCGGCGGAGGCGATCCCGCCGGCCATCGCCCCGGCCAGGTAGGGCTGGCGGACGCCGTGCGCGGCGCGGAACTCGGGCGAGCCGAGCCGGTCGGCGGGCAGCGGCGGGACGGCGGCCAACAGCGGCAGGCCGCCGCCGGCGCCCTGCCGGGTGCCGCGCGCGGCCGGGTGGCCCTCGGCGACGGCGCCGATGCCCTCGGGGGTGCGGACGATGAAGCAGGGGCGGTCCAGTGCGGCCAGGGCCTGGTAGATGCCCGGTGAGTCGGTGGCGGGGTAGCTCTCCCCGTACCAGCGGAGCGGTGTCTCCAAGGTGTCCATGGGTGGGGTCTGTCTCCTAGCTGGGGAAGGGGCTTGCCGGGCCGAGGACCGACCCGGCAAGCCCCGGGTCTGGTGAGCCGTCAGACGGCGTCGGAGCGGACCTCGATGGCCACGTCGGTGAGCTCGTAGATCCGCAGGCCGGGCTTCCACAGCGAGGCGTCGGCGACCACGACCACCCGGCCGGGCTCGCGGCGGATCTCCTTCACGTGCACGTCGAAGCTCAACTCGCGGTCGTGGCGCAGGATCTGGCCGCGGTACTTCCAGCTCATCGGCACGTCCACGGCCGGCCCGAAGCGCGGGTTCTCGAGCCCCTCGGCCAGGCCCTGCTCCAGGGCGAACAGCCGCAGGCCCTGGAGGATCGCCTCCACCCCGAGCGAGCCGGGCATCACCGGGTCGCGGTGGAAGTGGCAGTCGAAGTACCACTCGTCGGGGCGGACCTCGCGGTGCCCGTGCAGGTAGCCGGCCCCGAACGTGCCGCCGCCCTCGACCAGGTCGACCCGGTCCACCAGGGCGTAGTGCTCGCCCGGCAGGTGCAGCCGGCCGCCGGTCGGGTCGGTGAACGCCGGTGCGTCCGCCGGGAGTTCGATCCGCCGCACGTTCCCCGGCTTTGCCTGCTCGATCCACGGGGCCACGTAGGTGCCCGCGTCCAGGCCGACCTGGTTGGCCAGCGCCGCGTCGGAGAAGTAGCCGAACAGCGACTCGCCGACGTAGAACACCTCGCCGTCGGCGGAGAGTTCGTAGCTGAAGTTCTGCAGCACCGCACCGGACATGGCGCTGGTCATCAGCAGCTTGGAGTGGTGCCGGATGGTCTTCCCGCGCAGGTCCAGGTCCTTGACCAGGGTGGCCTTGCCGTCCAGGTTGCGGATCGCGTACTGCTCCTCCGGACGCTTCAGGGTGGCGCCCAGGTAGTAGCCGAGCAGGATGGCGGCCTGCAGCGAGGTCTCCATGTAGACCGCGTTCGGCATGTGCGGGTGGGCGTTCTGGGTGTAGTACCAGGCGTCCGCCGGCGAGTCGTACTCGGTGACCATCTCCGAGCCGGGGTTGAGGTCGCCCCGGGTGCCGTCGAGGCGCATGATGCGGTCGACGAACTGGAAGTCCCCGTTGGGGATGTAGGGCGCCCGGCTGTTCGCGTAGACGTCGAACTCGGGGCCCATCGCGGTGCCCAGGTCGCCCTTGGCGGCGTGCGCCAGGTGCAGCTCGTTGATCATCGCGGGCTCGCCGCTGCGGTTGCGCCGGCCGAGGAAGGCCGGGACGCCGCCCGCCTCCGGGCGGTACGGGGTGCCCTCCTTCTCCCGGATCTGGATGCCGAAGTTGTGCATCCGGATCACCGGCTTGTCGCCCAGGTAGACCAGGATGTCGGCGATCACCGAGGGGCGCGGGAGCAGGGTCAGCTCCATCACCTCGATCTCGTACCGGATCTCGCTGTGCTGCGGGGTGATCTGGCCGCGCACCTGGACCTCGGTCTGCAGGCCGATGATGGTCTGGAAGCGCGCGTCCGGCAGCACCAGGTGCATGCCCTGGTGGAGCAGGTAGGCCTGCAGGGCCTGCACCGCGCCCTCGGCCACCATGGAGCCGGCCAGCACCGGGTCGTCCGGGAAGTGGCACTCGAAGTACCAGGCGTCGGGCTGCAGTTGCTTGCTCGCGGTGAGCAGGCCGAGGCCGCGCGGGCCGCCGGTGCGGTCGATGTGCAGCTGGTCGATCATCCGCAGCCGGGCGTCCGGCAGTCGCAGCGCCGGGTTCATGCCCTCGTCCTGCGCGTGGTGCGGGCCGAACACCTCACCGGGCTTCCCCTGGGCCAGCAGCTCCAGGTCGGCGGCGGTCAGGTCGTCGTGCGCGGTCTCCGCCAGCGGCTTGAACCAGGTCTTCTTCAGCACGGCCCGCTCGGCCTTCTGCTTCTCGGTGATGACGACGCCGAGCGGGGTCTCCAGCTCCTGCTGGCTGAAGAAGCCGGCGCAGGCGTCCTTCAGCTCCAGGATCAACTCGCCGTCGGCGTAGCAGAGGTAGGAGAAGAAGAAGATCGTGGTCTCGCCCTGGGTGACGAACCGGTTGATCGAGATGTCGTAGCGCAGGGTCTGCCCGGCCTTCGGCAGGTCGCCGTGGAAGACCAGGGTGGAGTCGAGCAGGCGGTAGACCCGCTTGCCCTTGTTCTTGAAGTCGATGCCGAGGTAGCTGATCAGCAGCAGGTCGCACTGCCCGGCCTCGATCGCCACGGCCGGCGGCACGCCGCCGTCCACGGTGTACCAGGCGTCCTCGGGGACGTCGTACTCGGTGCGGATGAAGGACGGCTGGTAGACGCCGGTCTCCGCCTTGAGGTCGGTGACCCGGGTGACGAAGTGGTACGGCTCGGCGGGCAGGCGCACCCGCTTGCCGTAGGAGTCGATCTCGGCGAACTCGGCGCCGAAGACCTTGGCCAGGCTGCCGGTGGCGAACTCCAGCAGGTCGGCCTGGTCCCAGATCACGCCCGCGGGCTTGGCGGGGGCCACGGGCTGCGGGGTGGCCGGCTGCTGTGCGACCGGTGCGACGGGCGGCAGCGCGGGGGCCGGGGTCTGCGGGACGGTGGTCTCGATCGCGAAGGCGATCGGCTCGGGCGCCGGGAGCACCGGCAAATCGGGCTGGACGACCGGCGGTTGGGCCAGCAGGGCCTCGGCCCGGCTGAGCGTGGACTCCTGGAGCACCCGCTGGGTCTCCATCACCACCGAGTGGGTGGCGAGCAGCTGCTCGCGCAGCTCGCGGACCAGCCGGCCGGCCGGGCTGACGCCGGGCTGCGGCGCGGTTGCCTGCGGCGCGGCGGCGGCCACGGGCTGCTGCGCGGCCAGCTGGGCCGCCGGGGCCGCCTCGGGCTCGGCCCAGGGCAGGAAGGAGATCGGCTCGCCGTCGAAGGTGATGACCTCGGGGTCGGCGACTGACGGATCGACAGGCATCGGGGGCTGGCCCTCCACGGGAACGGGACCGGACGGTCCGGGGGACGGCGGGACGGCGGCGGACGGCCGCTCCTGCGGGGTGGGCGGGGCGGCGTGCGCGGCGCTCACCGCGGGAGGCCCGGCCATGATCGCGACGGGCGCGGAGGCACCGAGGGCGACCACCTGCCCCGGCTGCGCGGGCGAACCCGCACCGGCCGGAGCGGCAGCGACCGGACCGGCCCCACCGCCCCCACCGAGCCGCGCGGCCGCACCCGTACCGGGCAGGCCGATCGAGGCGGCCGTTCCGCGCGGAGCGGCCTGGCCGGCCTGACCGACCGGCTGAGCCGCCTCGGCCCGGCGCCGCCGGGCGGAGACGGCGGGCGGGGCACTGGACGCGGCGGCGGCCACCAGCGGTGCGCCCGGCGCGATGCCGACGCCCGCGAACGCGGCCGGGGCACCCACCGCACCGCTGACGACCGGCTTCGCCGCGGAGGCCACCGCGGCCGGGATGGACGGGCCGCCGCCGACCGGGAAGCGCAGCCGCTTCCGGCCCTCCGGGGCCGGCAGTTCGCCGAGCAGTCCGGCCAGGTCGAGCGGGACGCCGTGCGCCAGCAGACGGGCCGCCAGTTGGGCGATCGCCTTGGTGGCGGGCACCCCGCGCCGGTCCACCGAGACCGCCACGTGCGGGTGCTCGGCACCCAGCGACTCCTTCACCCAGCGGGTGCAGGTGGAGCTCGGGCCGACCTCGACGAAGTAGCGGAAGCCCTGCTCGTACGCGGTGCGGGTGAGCTTGGGGAAGTCGATGGTGGAGCGGAGCGTGTGCGCGATCCGCTCGGCCACCGTCCGCCGGTCCAGCTCCCCGACCGTGCCGTAGTCGTACGCGGTGAAGAGGTCCAACTCCCCCACCGGGCCGACCGGGTGGTCGTTGAGCTCGGCCAGGCCGGCCAGCTCCCCGTCCACCACCGGGCAGTGCATCACCGAGTTGACGGGCGAGCGGGCCGAGGGGCAGCCGAGCTCGGCGATCAGCGCCTTGCACTGGTCGGGCGCCCCGGCGATCACCACCTCGTTGGGGGTGTTGACGTGGGTCAGGTACACCCGGTCGTACGAGGCCATCGCGGCCCGCACGTCCTCGGCCGCGGCCAGCAGCACGTGGCTGCCCCAGACCGCCGAGTCCGGTGCGTCCTCGGCCAGGCCCCACAGCTCACGGACCGTCCGGCGCGGCCCGCAGAGCCGGTCCTTGAAGAGCGGGGTGGCGCTGATCCGGTCGTCCCGCCGGGCCTCCCGCAGCCAGCCGCCGGTGGCGAACAGCATGCTGCTCTCCCCCAGGCTGTAGCCGAAGGCGCCGTGCGCCCGGACCCCGAGCAGCTCGCGGACCAGGTCGGTGTAGAGGATCGCGAAGCTGGTGCCGGTGGCCAGCATGAACGGCAGGTCGCCGCCCAGCTTCTCCTCCAGCCCCATCAACTCCCGCTTGCCCAGCGGCTGCTGGGAGCGCGGGTGGAGCAGCGCGGAGCGGAACGCCCGGTCCGGCTGCTCGGCCTCGGCCTCGAAGCGGGTGAGCAGGCCGGGGAAGGCGCGGAACAGGTCGCGGCCCAGGCCCGGGTAGGAGTTGAACGCGCCGGGGTAGACCAGCGCGACCTTGCCCTCCGGGCCGATCGGCCGGGCGGTGGCGTAGCTGCCGGCCGGGGTGGCCCACTCCTCGCCCCGCTCGAAGACGCCGGGCAGGTCCCGCCGGGCGGCGGTGAGCTGCGCGGTGAGGCTGTCCGCGTCGGTGCCGACCAGCACCGCACGGACCGTCAGCCCCGGCGTCAGCCGCCTGCTCGCGGCCACCGCCAGCGCGTACGGGTCGGCGTTGACCGAGAGCAGGTCCAGGTGGCGGTCCAGCTCGGCCAGCAGCCCGGCGCGGTCCTCGGCGCCGAGGGCCAGCAGCACCGGGCCGCCGGCCCGCCGCCAGTCCCGCTCCACGGTCGCGCCCCGGGTCTCCGCGGCGGAGAGCACCAGGTGCCCGTGCGCCCCGCCGGTGCCCAGGAAGCTGACCGCCGCGTACCGGCGGGCCGAGCGCTCGGCCCGCAGCCACGGACGGGACTCGCCGGGCAGGTGGAAGCCCGCCGCGGCGAAGGCCTCCGTGTGCTCCTCGGCCGGGCCGCGCCAGTTGGGCACCCCCGGCAGGTAGCCGTGGTGCAGGGCCAGCACGGCGCGCAGCAGCCCGGCCATGGTGGCCGCGCCCTGGGTGTCGCCCAGCTGGGCCTTGCCGCTGCCGAGCGCGGGCTCGCAGGCCCCGGCCGGGTAGACGGCGGCCAGCGCGGTCAGCTCGGCCGCGTCCTGCGCGGGCGTGCCGCCCGCGTGGGCCTCCAGGTAGCCGACCTCGGCCGGGCCGACCCCGGCCAGCGCCAGCGCCTCGCGGGCCGCCTCGGCGAACAGCGCCGGGTCGGCCTCGGGCAGCTCCCCGGCCACCGGGACGGCGTGCCGCACCACGGCGGAGTCCAGCCGGGCGTAGACCTGCCGGTCGCTCCCGGGCCGGGCCACCACCACGGCACCAGCACCCTCGCCGATCCGCCAACCCTGGCTCCCCGCACCGAAGCTGAGTCCGGCTCCGGTCACCGGGGCGTCCCCCCGCAGCAGCAGCGACTCCGGCGAGCCGGCCAGGTCGACGGCGCCGACCAGCACCGCCTCGATCTCCGGGTCGAGCAGCAGCAGCCGGGCGATGTCGAGGGCCTCGGCGGTGCCCGCGCCGTCGGAGGAGATGGTGAAGGAGGGGCCGGTCAGGTTCCACAGGGCGGAGATCCGGCTGGCCATGATGTTGCCGATGTAGCTGAGCACCTCGTTGGCCACGATCGGCTGGTGCACGCCGTCCCGGGCCGCCGCGGCCAGCTGCTCGGTCTGCTGGTCCGTCAGCTCCAGACCGGCCGCCGCGTACGCCTCGCGCAGCCGCCCGGCCAGGCCGTGCCGGGCCAGGTGCAGGTGGGCGCTGGGCTCGATCTCCATCGCGACCACCACCGCGACCCGGCGCGGGGCGGGCACCGACTGGCCCTCGGCCGGGGTGCGGGCGAAGCCCGCGTCGGCCAGCGCCTCGTCGGCCACCTTGGCCATCAGGGCGTGCTGGAGGTTGTAGTTGCGCAGGTCGGCCGGCGGGATGCGGTAGTCCACCGGGTCGATGGCCACCTGGTCGACGAAGCCGCCCTCCGGCACCGGGCCGGACTCCATGCCGCGCCAGCGCAGTTCGGGCAGCGTACGGAACGCGTCGGTGCCCTCGTGCAGGGCCCGCTCGAACTCGGCCACCGTCTCCAGGGTGCCGAAGTGCGCGCCGAGGCCGACGATGTCCAGCGCGGGCGCCTCCACCGGCTGCGCCTCGGCCGCCTGCTCCGCCGAGTTCGACAGCACCACGTGGGCGTTGGTGCCGCCGAAGCCGAAGGCGGAGACCGCCGCCCGGCGCGGGCCCTGGTGCTCGGGCCAGGCCGTCCGCTCGCGCACCAGGGCGCCGCCGACGGTGGCGTCCACCGGGGTGTCCACCCCGACGGTGGGCGGGAGTTCGCCGTGCTGCATGGCCAGGATGACCTTGAGCAGACTGCTCAGCCCGGCCACCGTGAGCAGGTGCCCGATGTTGCCCTTCACCGAGCCCAGCAGCGGCACCTTGCCGTGGCCGCCGAACCAGCGGGCCACCGACTCGGCCTCGGTGGAGTCACCGGCCGGGGTGCCGGTGGCGTGGCACTCCAGGTAGTCGATCGCGGTCGGCTCGACCCCGGCCTCGGCGTAGGCGAGCTGGTAACTGCTGTGCTGCCCGGCCGCGTTGGGGAGCAGCAGGTGACGGCCCGCGCCGTCGTTGGTGAGCCCGATGCCGTCGATCACGGCGTGGATGCGGTCCCCGTCGCGCTGGGCGTCGGCCAGCCGCTTGACCGCGACCATCCCGGCGCCCTGGCCGGTGAGGATGCCGGCCGAGGAGGAGTCGAAGGGCTGGCTGAAGCCGTTCTCCGGGTAGGCGTGCAGATCGGAGAAGGAGAGGTGGATCAGGGTGGGGTCGGGGGCGCAGACGCCGCCCGCCAGCACCAGGTCCGCCTGGCCGGCCGCGAGTTGGTCGCAGGCCAGCTTGAGCGCGTAGAGCGCGGAGGAGCAGGCGGCGTCCAGCGCGAAGCGCGGGCCGCCGAGTCCCAGGGCCGCGCCGGCGACCCGGGCCGGGGCGCCGCTGACCCGGGCGTCGGCGGGCTCGGCGGCGGCCGGCTCGGGCAGGTCGAGGCCGGGCAGGCCCGCCTCGCGCAGACCGGCCAGCACGGCGCGGTCCACCAGCGGCAGGCTGATCTTCGCCGAACCGGGCGTCGGGAACGAGTAGTTGCCCATGATCAGGCCGGTCCGGGCCAGCAGCTCGGGCCTGCCCTCGGCGCCGCTGTCGCGCAGCGCCTCGCGGGCCACGTGCAGGGTCCAGTGGAAGACCCGGTCCAGCCCGGCCAGCCGGTCGGCGTCCAGCAGGTAACCGGTGGGGTCGAAGTCGAAGCCGGTGACGAAGCCGCCCCGGCTGCAGTAGATGCGGTGGGCCGGGTCCTCGTCGCGGGGGTCGGCCGCCGGGCCGAACACCTCCGCGCCGCCCTCCCGGCGGCTGTCCACGCCCGCGCTCAGGTTCTGCCAGAACTCGGCGGGCGTGGCCGCACCGGGGAAGAGGCAGGAGAGGCCGACAATGGCGTACTTGCTCATGGAAGCTGTGGTCCTTTCCGGAGCCTGGACGGGCCCTGGTCCGGCCGGCCGCCCGTTGTCGGACGGCCGGCCGGACCCGGTTGCCAGGTACGTCAGTTGGCGGCGAACTTGGCGGCCAGCTGCGGGGTGGAGACCAGGCTGATCCCGCCGAAGCGGGCCAGCACCCGGCCGCCGGGGGCGCAGGCGGTGACCGTCAGGGACGCACTGACCCCGTTGGCGGAGACCGGCTCGACCACGATCAGGAAGGGCTCACCGTCCGGCAGGGCCTGGAACAGCTCGGCACGGGCCACCGAGAGCGGCAGGCTCGCGGTCGAGCGGTACAGCCGCATCCACACCAGGGCGGCCTGCAGCAGCAGGTCGGCGGTGCCGGGGCCGTACAGCGAGGCACCGAACGCGCCGTTCCCGGGCCGGAGTTCGGTCAGCGCCGCCTCCAGCACCAGCCGGGACTCGTCCTCGGCCAGCACCCGGCGCAGACCGCGCAGGGCCTCGCCGTGGAAGAGCGTGCCGTCGGCGTAGAAGCCGGCCGCGTCGCGGCCCTGCCCCAGGGCGGGCAGCCCGGCCATGCTCGGCCGGTTCACCTCGCCCGCCGGGTCGGCGCCGAGCACCACCCCGGCCGCGTAGTGCGGACGGACCGCACCGTCCTCGCCGACCGAACGGATCACCACCTCGGTGGTGGCACCGTCGCCGGCCGGGGAGGCCGCCAGCTGGAAGCTGCCGTGCTCACCGCCGTCGAAGGTGACGCCCTTGTGCACCGCGAAGTCCCGGACCTGACGGACCGTCCCCCCGCTGAGCCGCTCCACCGCACCGACCGCCCAGCCGAGCGCGACGGCGGCCGGCAGCACCGGCACCCCGCCGATCACGTGGTCGGCCACGATCGGGTCACCGGCCAGCACGTCCAACCGGCGCTCCAGCACCGTCGCCTCCGGCACCGACTGCTCGCGGACCGAGAGCGGCGTCGTCGGGCCCAGCACCGTCACCACGTCCTGCCCGCGCTCCGGCGCGAACTGACCGGTGAACAGGGCCGTGCCGACCTCCTCCGGGATCAGCGTGATGCCGCGCTCCCGGAACACCGCCTTGATCTGCGGCGAGACCATCCCGCTGTCCCAGGCGCCCCAGTTGAGGGCGGTCACCCGGGCCTGCGGGTGCTTGCGCTTCCAGCCGGCCGCCCAGGCGTTGAGCGCCTCGTTGGCCATCGCGTAGTCGGACTGGCCGCGGTTGCCGAAGAACCCGGCCACCGAGGTGAACAGCACCACGTGCTTGAGCCCGTCGGCGGGCAGCGCGTCCAGCACCGAGCGCAGCCCGGCCAGCTTGGGCGCGAAGACCCGCTCGATCTCGCTGGCCTTCTTGGCCCCGATCAGCTGGTCCGCCAGCACACCAGCGCCGTGCACCAGACCGGTCACCTTCGCGGCGTACGGGGCCAGCGCCTTGGCGGTGGCGGCGGCGTCGGTGATGTCCACCGCCAGGTACTCCGCCGTACCCCCGGCCGCCTGCACCTCGGCCAGCGTGCGACGGATCTCCCGCTCGCCCACCACGGCCTGGTACAGCTGCTCGACCCGCTTCGGGGTCGGCTTCTCCCCCGCCGTCCGCAGCTGTGCGACGGCTGCGGCCTTCAACTCGGCGTCCCCGGTGATGCCCTGGGCCCAGGCCGGCTCGCCGGCCAGCGCGGTGCGGCCCAGCAGCAGGAAGCCCGGCTTGTGGGCGGCGGCCAGGTCCACCACGCAGCGCGCGGTGATGCCGCGGGCTCCGCCGGTGACCACGATCAGGTCCTCGGAGGTCGGCGCGGCCACCGGCTCGGTGGTGGCGGGCAGCTGATCGGTGGTCAGCAGCCCGAGGGTCACCCGGCGGGTGCCGTCGTGGCCGACCTGCACCGGCTCGGCGGCGGCGTCCAGCAGCTCGTCCAGCAGCAGCTCGACGGCGGCGGCGTCCGACAGGGCCGGGGCCAGGTCGACGGCCCGGCAGAACAGCTCCGGGGCCTCCACCGCGAGGGTCTTCACCAGGCCGCCGTAACCACCGGACGGGGCCAGCGCCTCGTCCACGCCCGCGAGGCCGAAGCCACCGTCGAGCCGGGTCACGGTGGCGAAGCAGGCCCGGCCGCCGTCGGCGGCCCGGGTCAGCGGCTCGACCAGGTGCTTGGCGGTGAGCAGCGCGTGGGACAGCCGGCGCACGCCGTCGGCCCAGTCGCCGTCCCGGCGCACGGCCAGGTTGACGGCCAGTCGGACCTGGGTCAACTCGTCGATCCGGTCCGCCAGTTCGTTGACGCCCCAGCTGTTCAGCACCAGGTTGCGGACACCCGCGACCTCCCGGCCGACACCGGGCAGCCGGAGCACCTGCACCTGCCAGCCCTCGGCGGCCAGCCGCTCGGCCAGCACCGGGGTCAGCTCCCCGCCGTCGTCCACCAGCAGCGCACCGGAACCGGCCGGGTAGGCACCCACCAGGCGGTCGGGCAGCGGCAGTTCGGTCAGCGTGGCGTGGGTCCGGCCGAGCCGACCGGGCAGCACGGTGGCGACCGGCGCGGGCGCCTCCACCGGAGCGGCCACGGGCTGCGGCGCGACGGTGCCGGACATGAACTCGACGATCTGGCCCAGCGTGCGCAGCTCACCGAGCTGCTCCGGACCCATGTGCGTACCGCTCGGGAACTGCTCGGACAGCACGCCCAGGATCTCGACCCGCTTGATCGAGTCGATCCCCAGGTCCGCCTCGACATCCATCCCGAGGTCGAGCATCTCCACCGGGTAACCCGTCTTCGCCGAGACGACGGCGAGCAGCGCACCCGCCACGTCTGCGGCGGGAGCAGCCGGCGCGGCAGGGGCGACCGGAGCCGGGGCCGGGACCGAAGCCGGAGCAACGGCGCCGGACATGAACTCGACGATCTGGCCCAGCGTGCGCAGCTCACCGAGCTGCTCCGGACCCATGTGCGTACCGCTCGGGAACTGCTCCGACAGCACACCCAGGATCTCGACCCGCTTGATCGAGTCGATCCCCAGGTCCGCCTCCACGTCCATGCCCAGGTCGAGCATCTCCACCGGGTAACCCGTCTTCGCCGACACCACCGCCAGCAGGGCCGACGCCACGTCAGCACTCGGAGCGGCCGGAGCAGCAGCAGGAGCAGCAGCCACCGGAGCGGCAGCGCTCATGAACTCCACGATCTGGCCCAGGGTCCGGAGCTCACCCAGCTGCTCGGGGCCCATGTGGGTATCGCTCGGGAACTGCTCCGACAGCACACCCAGGATCTCGACCCGCTTGATCGAGTCGATCCCCAGGTCCGCCTCGACATCCATGCCCAGGTCGAGCATCTCCACCGGGTAACCCGTCTTCGCCGAGACGACGGCGAGCAGGGCCGACGCGACGTCAGCGGACGGGGCCGCCACCGGCGCGGGCGCCGCAGCTGCCGGAGCGGCGGCGCTCATGAACTCGACGATCTGGCCCAGCGTGCGCAGCTCACCGAGCTGCTCCGGACCCATGTGCGTACCGCTCGGGAACTGCTCCGACAGCACACCCAGGATCTCGACCCGCTTGATCGAGTCGATCCCGAGATCGGCCTCCACGTCCATGCCCAGGTCGAGCATGTCGATCGGGTAGCCGGTCTTCGCCGACACCACCGCCAGCAGGGCCGACGCGACGTCAGCGGTCGGGGCCGCGACCGGCGCGGGCGCCGGCGGCGCCACCACGGGTGCGGGGGCCGCCGCGACGGGCGCGGGAGTGGCCACCGGCGCGGGCGCCGGGGTGGCGACCGGCGCGGGCGGCAGCGCGGCCACCGGCGCGGCCGGCGCGGGGGCGATCTCCCGGACCGGGGCCGGAGCCGGTGCGACCTGCGCGACCGGGGCCGGGGCGGAGACTGCCACCGGCGGGGCCACGGGCGCGGCGAAGGCGGCCGGAACCACAGGGGTGGGCGCCGGGGTTCCGCCGAGCTCCAGGGCGGCGAGGTCGCGGAGGATCTCGTTGGCCCGCAGGTGGGTGCGGCCGATGGCGAGGCCGTGCTCCTTGACGGCGGTCACGCCGCCGAGCACCTCGGACAGCCGGCCCTGGCCGACCGCGTTCTCCAGCAGACCGGCGAGCCGCTCGGCGCTCTGCATCTGGCCGTTCATGTAGTCGTCGTGCAGGGCGAGGTGATCGCTGATCAGCTCGGACAGCCGGTCGGACCGGCGTTCGTGCTCCACGGGTGCTGCCTCCTGGGCAGGTGCGGGGACTGCCGGGGGTATGACCGGCGGGGTGGGCGGCACGGCCGCCGCCACCACCGGAGCGGGCCGCACGGCCACCGGGGCGGCCACGGGCGCCGGGGCGGGCGTCACCGCGACGGGCGGCGCCACCGGGGCCGGGACCACGGCCGAGGCCGGGAGCACGGCCGGAGCCGGGGCGGGCGTCACCGCGGGCACGGGCGCGACGGCCGCCTGGGCCGCCGGGGCGGACGGAGCCGTCGAGACCCGGTAGCCGTTCTCCAGCGCCTCCTTGTACGCGGCCTTGCGCTGCTCCGAGACGTGGTTGATGCCGTTCAGCGGCACCGCCATGCCCTTCTTCCCGTCCTCCTCCACCGCCTCCGCCGCCACGTACGGGTCGGCCGCGGTGAGCGGCATGCCGAGCACCAGCAGCTGCGCCACCGCGCGCTTCAGCGCGACGTCGGCGTCACCGCCCGGGCCCGGGTCCAACTGGACGGCCTGGTGCGGGCGTTCGCCGAGGATGCGGCGGACCAGCTGGGTCAGCACGCCCTTCGGGCCGAACTCCACGAAGGTGCGGAAGCCGGCCGCGTACATCTCCTCGACCCGGTCGGCGAAGTGCACCGGGTTGACCAACTGCTCGGCCAGCACGGCCCGGTTGGCCGCGACGTCCGCGCCGTAGACCGCGCCGGGGGTGTTGGCGTACACCGGGCCGCGCGGCTCGCGCACCTCGACCTGCTCCACGCTCGCCCGGAAGGCCTCCACCGCGTGCGCCACGTAGGGGGTGTGGAAGGCGGCCGAGACCGGCAGCCGGCTGGCCCGCACGCCCGCCGCCTTCGCGGCCGCGACCAGCGCCTCGATCTCCGCCGTGCCGCCGCCGACCACGATCTGGTCGGCCGCGTTGCGGTTGCAGACCACCAACCCGTCACGGGCGGCCAGCAGTTCGGCGACCTGCCGGTCGTCCGCGCTGAGCGCGGCCATCGCGCCGGGGTCGAAGCCGGCCTCGGCGGGCGGCGCCATCGCCGCGCCGCGGGCCCGGGCCAGGCCGAAGAAGGCCTCGTCGTCCAGCGCGCCGGCCGCCCAGAGGGCGGTCAACTCGCCGAAGCTGTGGCCGAGGTGGCCCTCGGCCGCGAAGCCGAGGTCGCTCAGGTAGCGGAACTGGCCGGCCGCCAGCGCACCGATCGCGGGCTGGGCGTACTCGGTGCGGCGCAGCGCCTCCTCCTGGCCGCTCCGGGAGGCCGGGTCGAAGGCCGGCGGCGGGAAGGCCACCCGGGAGAGCGGCTCGGCGCCGGTGAAGCGGCGGTTGGCGGCGTCGAAGGCCGACCGCAGCGGCGGGACGGCGAGCACGGCCCGGTGGCCCGGGTTGACGTACTGGCTGCCCTGGCCCGCGAAGAGCGCGCCGACCTTGCCGAACTCCCCTGCAGTGGACCGGAAGTAGACACCCTTGGGGTGGGCCCACTCGGTCACGCCCGGCTTGGCGGCCAGCTCGGCGGCGGCCAGCGCGCGCAGCTCGGCCAGCTCCTCCCGGGTGCGGGCGACCAGCGCGATCCGGGCGTGTCCGGCGGGGGCCGCCCCGGCCGACTCCGGGCCGTTCAGCGCTCCGGCCAGCTCGCCCGCGGTGGCGGCGTGCCAGTGGTGCACCCGGGCGACCGGGAAGAGCACCTTGAGGTCCTCGCCGTCGCCGTACTCCTCCAGCACCACGTGGAAGTTGGTGCCGCCGAAGCCGAAGGAGGAGATCGCCGCCCGGCGGCGCTCGCGCTCCGGGTCGCGGATCCAGGGGCGGGTCTCGGTGTTGACGTAGAACGGGCTGCTCTCGAAGTCGATGGCCGGGTTGGGCTCGTCCACGTTGATGGTGGGCGGCAGCAGCTTGTGGTGCAGGGCCATCGAGAGCTTGATCAGACCGGCCGCGCCGGCGGCCGCCTTGGTGTGCCCGATCTGGGACTTGACGCTGCCGACGGCGGCGAACTGCCGGGCCTCGGTGGACTCGGCGACCACCGCCGCGAGGGCGGAGAGCTCGGTGGCGTCGCCGACCGCGGTGCCGGTGCCGTGCGCCTCGAACAGCTCGATGCTCTCGGGGGTGCAGTCGGCGTCCTGGTAGGCCCGCCGCAGGGCCGTCATCTGGCCTTCCTTGCGCGGCGCGTAGATGGACTTGAAGCGGCCGTCGCTGGAGGCGCCGATGCCCTTGATCACGGCGTAGATGGTGTTGCCGTCCCGCTCGGCGTCGGCGAGGCGGCGCAGCGCCAGCATGCCGATGCCCTCGCCGATCAGGGTGCCGTCGGCCTCCTTGTCGAAGGGCCGGATGCGGCCGGTCTTGGAGAAGGCCGGGGTCTTGGCGAAGCAGAGGTACATGAAGATGGTGTTCTCGGCGTCGCAGCCGCCCACCAGCATGGTGTCGGCGCGGCCCTCGATCAGCTCGCTGACCGCCGACTTCACCGCGCCGAGCGAGGAGGCGCAGGCGGCGTCGATGGTCATGTTGATGCCGCCGAGGTCGAGGCGGTTGGCCACCCGGCCGGCCACCACGTTGCCCAGCATGCCGGGGAAGGAGTTCTCCTCCCAGGGCGCGAAGGCCAGCTTGAACTTCTCCGCGATCTCCTCGGCGTCCTGCTCGGAGAGCCCGACGCTGCGGGCCACCTCCTTGATGACCGGGGTCTGCAGGCGGGCCGAGAGCGGCTGGGTGAGCTGATTGGCACCGGTGACCCCGAGCACCACGCCGGTGCGGGCCGGGTCGTACCAGTCCTGGTCGGCACCGGCGTGCTTGAGCAGGTCGCGGGCGACCATCAGGCTGAGCAGCTGGAGGACGTCGGTGACCTCCAGGGTGTTCGGCGGCAGGCCGAACTCCAGCGGGTTGAACTCCACGGTGGGGATGAAGCCGCCGTGCCGGGAGTAGGTCTTGTCCGGCGCGTTCGGGTCCGGGTCGTAGTGCTCGTCCAGGTCCCAGTGGTCGGCCGGAACCTCCTCGATGCAGTCGGCCGCCGCCACCACGTTGGACCAGAACTCCCGCAGGTCACGGGACTTGGGGTACAGGGCGGACATGCCGACGATGGCGATCGGGTCGTTGGCGAGCCGGCGGTCGAGCTCGCGGTCGCTCGGTCTGCCGGCTTCGAGGGGAGTGTGCTTCGGGGAGTGCGCTGGCTGCGAAGGGTTCACGGCGGGGCTCTCTTGGTCGGATGGCCGGGTCTGCCGCCCGGCCCCCGGGCCCGGCGAGGGGCGGGGGTGGGGCGGTTGCGCGGTCGGGTACGCGGCGCGGGGCGCTGGGCGGGTGTGGTGCCGGGGCAGCGCGGCGCTCAGAGGCTGAGCAGGCGGGCGACGGCCCGGGCGGCGTCCGGTCGGGTGAGCATCGTGTAGTGGTCTCCGGGGACCACCGCCAGGCCGAGCCCGCGCGGGGCGAGCGGCTGCCAGCCGAGCGTGGGGTCCTCCGGGATCAGGCTCTGCTCGGCCTTGACCAGGACCAGCGGGACGCTCGACGGCTCGGGCCGGTGCGGGGCGGTGAGCCGGTTGTTGCGCAACAGGCCGTCCACGTAGGTGTCGTAGAGCTTGCGCAGGCCGGGCAGCGGGGTGTCCGGCAGCAGGGCACCGCTGCCGGTGGCGGCGTCCAGGACGAGGGGCAGGCCCTGGTCCGTCCCGAGGCCGGCCAGCGCCCCGGGGTCGAGCGGCACCGGGCGGCCGCGCTTGGCCCCCAGGTACATGGCGAACCAGCCCAGCAGGAGCAGCGGTTCGAGCGCCTCGTCCGGCTGCTGGTACTCCTCGGTGGGGGCGATGCTGTCCAGCAGCACCAGCTGCTCCGGCCGCCGCTCGGCGGGTAGCAGCTCCACCATCGCCTGGGCCACCACACCGCCGAACGACCATCCCAGCAAGGTGACTTGACGATCTCCCAGCTCGGCGGCCAACCGCTCGGCGAGGGCCCCGACGGTGGTCTCGGCCCGGCCGCCGGTGAGGGCGGCCTCGCCGTACTCGGGCAGGGCGGAGAGGTCCAGAACGGTCAGCCCGGTCCCGTCCGGCAGGGCCTCGGCCAGGGTCCGGTGCACCTGGGCGGCCAGCGCCCCGGGGTGCACCAGGTGGACGGTGCGGCCGCCCGGTCCGGCCGGGCGCAGCGGCAGGACCAGGGCGGGCCCGCTTCTACGCGGCTGCACGCCGGCTGCACTCCTCCGCGATGTGGGCCGCCAGGTCCTTGATGGTCGGGTGGTACCAGAGCGTGGTGGTGCCGAGCTCGAAGCCCAGCCAGCTCTCCATCTCCCCGGCCAGGATCAGCGCCTCGGTGGAGTCCAGGTCCAGCTCGTCGAAGTACTGCTCCGGCGAGACCTGGTCCGGCGTGGAGCCGAGCCGGTGGGCGATCTTCTCGATCAGCCAGTCTTGAGCCTCAACTGCCGTCACTTGAGCCACAGTTGGTCCTTCCTTTCGGCAACGGCCGGAAATGGACCGATGCCGCTTTGACGTGTTTCGGATACGCTGGACCGCCCGATTCGGCGGGGCAGGTCCGGATGCGGTGACAGGACTCGGGCGTGGGGCACCGAAAGGAAGTGGCAGCGTGGGCCGTTGAGTTCGAACCCGGCTCGCTCACCACTGCAGCCCATCAGATCCGAAAGCAACCTGACATTCAACCGTCAACTAACTTGACCAGCCGGAATCTGACGAACCAGCAATTGTCCGTACGTCACATCGGGAGCGAACCCGGGAAGGGTACGGCGGTCGTCGTCAGGTCCGTGTGCACATCCAGCGAACGTCCAGCTTCTACCTGTCATTAACCTGGCGGAAACGCAAAGAACGGCGCCTGCTCCCAACTTGGTCGGGGAGAGAGCAGGCGCCGTCGAGACCGCATGAGCCCGGCGGCTCTGACGGGCAGGCGGTTAATGCAGCCGAACGGAAGGCGTCCGGCGGTTTCTGGTGAGGGATTTGAAGGTGACCACCGGAAGTGGTCAGACCACCAGCGGGCGGTCGGTCGGGCGGATCGGGGCGGGCAGCGGGGTCTTGCCGCCCAGGTACTTGTCCACCGCGGCGGCGGCCGAACGGCCCTCCGCGATGGCCCAGACGATCAGCGACTGGCCGCGGCCGGCGTCGCCGCAGACGTACACGCCGTCCACGTTGGTGGCGAACTTGGCGTCCCGGTTCACGTTGCCCCGGGCGTCCAGCTCGACCCCGAGCTGCTCGACCAGGCCGTTCTTCACGTCCGTACCCGTGAAGCCCATCGCCAGGGTGACCAGCTGGGCCGGGATCGACCGCTCGGTGCCCGGCACCGGCTCGAACCGGCCGTCCTTGAACTCGACCTCCACCAGGTGGAGTTCGGCCACGTTCCCGTCCTCGTCGCCGGTGAAGTGGGTGGTGTTGACCGCGTAGACGCGCTCACCGCCCTCCTCGTGCGCGGAGGTGACCTTGTAGGTCATCGGCATGGTCGGCCAGGGCTGGCCGGCCGGCCGGTCGTCGCTGGGGCGCGGCATGATCTCCAGCTGGGTGACCGAGGCCGCCCCCTGGCGCAGCGCCGTGCCCAGGCAGTCGGCGCCGGTGTCGCCGCCGCCGATCACGATGACGTGCTTGCCCTTGGCCGAGATGGGGGGCTCGACGAAGTCGCCCTCCTGCACCTTGTTGGCCAGCGGCAGGTACTCCATCGCCTGGTGGATGCCCTTCAACTCCCGGCCGGGGACCGGGAGATCACGGGCGGTGGTGGCACCGGCGGCGACCACCACGGCGTCGAAGCGCTCGCGCAGCTGCTGGCCGGTGATGTCCTCGCCGACGCTGACGCCGGTGCGGAAGCGGGTGCCCTCCGCGCGCATCTGCTCGATGCGGCGGTTGATGTGGCGCTTCTCCATCTTGAACTCGGGGATGCCGTACCGCAGCAGACCGCCGATCCGGTCCGCGCGCTCGTACACCACCACGGTGTGGCCGGCCCGGGTGAGCTGCTGGGCCACGGCCAGACCGGCCGGGCCGGAGCCGACCACGGCGACGGTCTTGCCGGACAGCCGTTCCGGGACCTGCGGGGTGACCCCGCCGTTGTCCCAGGCCTTGTCGATGATGGTGACCTCGACGTTCTTGATGGTCACCGCGTCCTGGTTGATGCCCAGGACGCAGGCCGACTCGCACGGCGCGGGGCACAGCCGCCCGGTGAACTCCGGGAAGTTGTTGGTCGCGTGCAGGCGCTCGATGGCGCCCTTCCAGTCGTCCCGGAAGGCCAGGTCGTTCCACTCGGGGATGAGGTTCCCGAGCGGGCAGCCGTTGTGGCAGAACGGGATGCCGCAGTCCATGCAGCGGCCGGCCTGCTTGGTGATGATCGGGAGGAGGCTGCGCTCGACGTAGACCTCGTTCCAGTCCCGCAGACGGACGTCCACGGGACGGCGCTCGGCCAGCTGCTTGGGCGTGGTCAGGAAGCCCTTGGGGTCAGCCATGTGCCGCCTCCATCATCTTCGCGGTGGTGTCGGCCTCGGAGAGGCCATCGCGCTCAGCGGCGTCCTTGGCGGCGAGCACTGCCTTGTAGTCGGTCGGCATGATCTTGGAGAAGCGGGAGACCCCGCTGCCCCAGTCAGCCAGGAGTTCGGCGGCGACGGTGGAGCCGGTCTCCTCGTAGTGCTGCTGGACGGTCTCGCGCAGCCACTCGCGGTCGGCGGCGGAGGGGGCCTCGATGCCCACCATGCCGTCGTTCACGTTGGCCGGGCGCAGGTCCAGCACGTAGGCGATGCCGCCGGACATGCCCGCCGCCAGGTTGCGGCCGGTCTCGCCCAGGATGACGACCCGCCCACCGGTCATGTACTCCAGGCCGTGGTCGCCCACGCCCTCGACCACCAGGGTGGCACCGGAGTTGCGGACGGCGAAGCGCTCGCCGGCCTTGCCGCGCAGGTGGATCCGGCCCGAGGTGGCGCCGTAGCCGATGGTGTTGCCCGCGATCACGTGGTTCTGGGCGTCGGCGCCGATGGCGGCCGCGTCCCGCGCCGGGCGGACGATGACCACGCCGCCGGACAGGCCCTTGCCCACGTAGTCGTTGGCGTCGCCCTCCAGACGGAGCGTCACGCCCTTCGGCACGAAGGCGCCGAAGGACTGGCCGGCCGAGCCGGTGAAGGTCACGTCGATGGTGCCCTCGGGCAGGCCCTCGCCCCGGTAACGCTTCGTCACCTGGTGGCCGAGCATGGTGCCGACCGTCCGGTTGACGTTGCGGATCGGGAGCTGGATGCGGACCGAGTCGCCGCGCTCCAGCGCGTCCTCGGCCAGCTCGATCAGCTGGTTGTCCAGCGCCTTGTCCAGCGCGTGGTCCTGCGTGGTGGTGCAGTGCAGGGCCGCGCCCTCGGGCAGCTCGGGCACGTGGAACAGCGGGGCCAGGTCGAGACCGGCCGCCTTCCAGTGGGTGATCGCGTCGGCGGCGTCGATGTGCTCGGCGTGGCCGACCGCCTCCTCGATCGAGCGGAAGCCCAGCTCGGCCAGGATCTCCCGGACCTCCTCCGCGATGAACTCGAAGAAGTTCACCACGAACTCGGGCTTGCCGGAGAAGCGCTCGCGCAGCACCGGGTTCTGGGTGGCGACGCCGACCGGGCAGGTGTCCAGGTGGCACACGCGCATCATGATGCAGCCGGAGACCACCAGCGGGGCGGTGGCGAAGCCGAACTCCTCGGCGCCCAGCAGCGCGGCGATGACCACGTCGCGGCCGGTCTTCAGCTGACCGTCCGTCTGGACCACGATCCGGTCGCGCAGACCGTTCAGCAGCAGGGTCTGCTGGGTCTCGGCCAGGCCGAGCTCCCAGGGGCCGCCCGCGTGCTTGAGCGAGGTCAGCGGGGAGGCACCGGTGCCGCCGTCGTGGCCGGAGACCAGCACCACGTCCGCGTGCGCCTTGGAGACGCCCGCCGCGACCGTGCCGACGCCGACCTCGGAGACCAGCTTCACGTGGATGCGGGCCGCCGGGTTGGCGTTCTTGAGGTCGTGGATCAGCTGCGCCAGGTCCTCGATCGAGTAGATGTCGTGGTGCGGCGGCGGGGAGATCAGACCGACACCCGGGGTGGAGTGCCGGGTCTTCGCGACCCACGGGTAGACCTTGTGGCCGGGCAGCTGGCCGCCCTCGCCGGGCTTGGCGCCCTGGGCCATCTTGATCTGGATGTCGTCCGCGTTCACCAGGTACTCGGAGGTGACGCCGAACCGGCCGGAGGCGACCTGCTTGATCGCCGAGCGGCGCTCCGGGTCGTACAGGCGCTCCGGGTCCTCGCCGCCCTCACCGGTGTTGGACTTGCCGCCGAGGCGGTTCATCGCGATGGCCAGGGTCTCGTGCGCCTCCATCGAGATGGAGCCGTACGACATGGCGCCGGTGGAGAAGCGCTTGACGATCTCGGAGACCGGCTCGACCTCGTCGATGGAGATCGGCGTGCGGCCCAGGCCGTCGAACTTGAACAGGCCACGGAGCGTCATCAGCCGCTCGGACTGGGCGTTCACCCGCTCGGTGTACTGCTTGAAGATGTCGTAGCGGCGCGAGCGGGTCGAGTGCTGCAGCCGGAAGACCGTGTCCGGGTCGAACAGGTGCGGCTCGCCCTCGCGGCGCCACTGGTACTCGCCGCCGATCTCCAGCGCGCGGTGCGCGGCGGAGATGCCGGAGGCCGGGTACGCCTTGGCGTGGCGGGCGGCCACCTCCTTGGCGATCTCGTCCAGGCCGATGCCGCCGAGCTTGGTGGTGGTGCCGGCGAAGTAGGCGTCCACGGTGGCCTGGTCGAGGCCGATGACCTCGAAGACCTGGGCGCCGCGGTAGGAGGCGACGGTGGAGATGCCCATCTTGGACATCACCTTGAGGACGCCCTTGCCGAGCGCCTTGATCAGGTTCTTGATCGCCTTCTCGGACTCGATGCCCTGGATGAAGACGCCCTGCTCGACCAGGTCCTCGACCGACTCCATGGCCAGGTACGGGTTGACCGCGCCGGCGCCGTAGCCGATCAGCAGCGCGACGTGGTGCACCTCGCGGACGTCACCGGCCTCGACCAGCAGCGACACCTGGGTGCGCTGCTTGGTGCGGATCAGGTGGTGGTGCACCGCGGAGGTGAGCAGCAGCGAGGGGATCGGCGCGTGCTCGGCGTCGGAGTGACGGTCCGACAGCAGGATGATCCGGGCGCCGTCGGCGATCGCCGCGTCGGCCTCGGCCGCGATGGCCGCGAGCCGGGCGGCCAGCGCCTCGCCGCCGCCGGAGACCTTGTAGAGGCCCGACAGCGTGACGGCCTTGAGGCCCGGCTGGTCGCCGTCCTGGTTGACGTGGGTCAGCTTGGCCAGCTCGTCGTTGTCGATCACCGGGAAGGTGATGCCGATCGAGCGGCAGTGCGCGGAGGTGGTGGAGAGCAGGTTGCCCTCCGGCCCGAGGTTGGACAGCAGCGAGGTGACGAGCTCCTCGCGGATGGCGTCCAGCGGCGGGTTGGTGACCTGCGCGAACAGCTGGATGAAGTAGTCGAAGAGCAGCCGGGGCTTCTCGGAGAGCGCCGCGATCGGGCTGTCGGTGCCCATCGAGCCGAGCGCCTCGCCGGCGGTCTTGGCCATCGGGGCCAGGATGACCCGCAGCTCCTCCTCGGTGTAGCCGAAGGTCTGCTGACGGCGCGTCACCGAGGCGTGGGTGTGGTGGATGTGCTCGCGCTCGGGCAGTGCCTTGAGCTCGATCTGCCCGGCGGCCACCCACTCCTGGTACGGGTGCTCGTCGGCCAGCGCGGACTTGATCTCCTCGTCCTCGACGATCCGGCCCTCGGCGGTGTCGATGAGGAACATCTTGCCGGGCTGCAGGCGGCCCTTGCGGGTCACCTTCTCCTGCTCGATGTCGAGCACGCCGACCTCGGAGGAGAGGACGACGAGGCCGTCCTCGGTGACCCAGTACCGGGCCGGGCGCAGGCCGTTGCGGTCCAGCACCGCGCCGATCTGGGTGCCGTCGGTGAAGGTCACGCAGGCCGGGCCGTCCCAGGGCTCCATCAGGTTGGAGTGGTACTGGTAGAAGGCGCGGCGGGCCGGCTCCATGGTGGCGTGGTTCTCCCACGCCTCCGGGATCATCATCAGCACCGAGTGCGGCAGCGAACGGCCGCCGAGGTGGAGCAGCTCCAGGACCTCGTCGAAGGAGGCCGAGTCGGAGTGGTCCGGGGTGCAGATCGGGAAGATCCGGTTGAGGTCGCCCGGGATCAGGTCGGTGGCCAGCTGGGACTCACGGGCCGTCATCCAGTTCCGGTTGCCCTTGACGGTGTTGATCTCACCGTTGTGGGCGACGAAGCGGTACGGGTGGGCCAGCGGCCAGCTCGGGAAGGTGTTGGTGGAGAACCGCGAGTGCACCAGACCGATGGCGGAGGCGAACAGCCGGTCCGACAGGTCGGGGAAGAACGGCTCCAGCTGACCGGTGGTCAGCATGCCCTTGTAGACGATGGTCCGGGCGGAGAGCGAGGGGAAGTACACCCCGGCCTCGCGCTCGGCGCGCTTGCGGACGACGAAGGCGACCCGGTCCAGCGCGATCCCGCTCTTGCCCTCGCCGGCGACGAAGAGCTGGCGGAAGCGCGGCATCACGGAGCGGGCGGTGGCGCCGAGCAGGTCGGGGGTGACCGGCACCTCGCGCCAGCCGAGGACGGTCAGGCCCTCCTCGGCGGCGACGGCCTCGATCTGCGCGACGGCGGCCGCGTCGGCGGCGTCCTCGTCCGGCAGGAAGGCGATGCCGACGGCGTAGGAGCCGGCCTCGGGGAGCTCGAAGGAGACCTTGGAGCGCAGGAACGCGTCCGGCACCTGGGTCAGGATGCCCGCGCCGTCACCGGAGTCCGGCTCGGCGCCGGTGGCACCGCGGTGCTCCAGGTTGCGCAGGACAGTGAGCGCCTGGTCGACGATCGTGTGGTCGGCGATGCCGGTCAGCGTGGCGACGAAACCGACGCCGCAGGCGTCGTGCTCGTTACGCGGGTCGTACAGGCCCTGAGCAGTGGGTCGCGCATCCGGAACGAGCGCGTACGGCCGTGCTGCGGCCTGACCGGGCTCGTTGGCGGAGTGCATGGATGCAGACAGCATCGGCTCTCCCGTCGTCGTCTCTGGCAAGTGCTTGGTGCAGTAGGGACGACGTTGGCCCTCATGCGATTTCGTGCAGGTTACATGATGTCGGATTGACCGGACAGTGGGATTTCTCGTCCACAGTGCGGACAGTCCGCCCTGGTCAGGGCGCTCAACCTGACGGATCGGGGACGGGCCGAAAGCTTGTTCGCGGCCGCGTGCCCCCACCAGTGTGCCCCCTGCACCCGGGGGCGAAACAGGGGCGTAATCCCCTGTCCACATACTGAGAACGGGCGCCCTGCGAATCCTGCGCCGATCGGCGAGCACGGCATGAGATTCTGCGGCCGGACCACGGATCAGCCGGGATCTGCGCAGGTCGGGCCGCGAAACCATGTGTGCAATGTCATAACCATGCTCGCCCGGTCAGCCGATCCGGCCGCCGATCAGCGCGCCCAGCCCGTAGGTCACGGCCGCCGCGGCGCCGCCCAGCACCAGCTGGCGCAGACCGCTGAACCACCACGTCCGGGCGGTCACCCGGGCCACCACCGCACCGCACAGGAAGAGCCCGATCAGCGAGAGCACCAGGGCCGGGGCCAGCGAGGTGGCGCCCAGCAGGTAGGGCAGCAGCGGGAGCAGCGCGCCGGCCGCGAAGCAGGAGAAGGAGGAGACCGCCGCCACCATCGGGGAGGGCAGATCGGTCGGGTCCACCCCGAGCTCCTCGCGGGCGTGGATCTCCAGCGCCTGCTCCGGGTCGGCGGAGAGCTGCCGGGCCACCTCCCTCGCCAGCTCCGGCTCCACCCCGCGCGAGACGTAGAGCTCGGCCAGCTCGGCCAGCTCGCCCTGCGGGTTGCGGCGCAGCTCCAGCCGCTCGGCCTCGATCTCGGCCTCGACCAGTTCGCGCTGGGAGGCCACCGAGGTGTACTCCCCCGCCGCCATCGAGCAGGCGCCGGCCGCCAGGCCGGCCAGCCCGGTGATGATCACCGTGCCCGGCGAGGCGGCCCCGCCGACCACGCCGGTCATCAGCGCGAAGTTGGAGACCAGGCCGTCCATGGCACCGAACACCGCCGGGCGCAGCCAACCCCCGTTGACGTCCCGGTGGTGCCCCTCGGCCGGGATCCGTGGCATCGGGTTCTCCTCGGCGATCGGTTCGGCAATGATCGCGGCCATGGCGAACGGCCCCCCTTCGGAAGGTGGTTGCGGTCTCCTCGTGACGATTTGAAAGGTAGTCCGATGTATCGGGGCTTTCCAGCAAAGTAAGGCTTCCCGAACACGACTTCGGCCGCCCGGCACCAAGCGGTGCGGGCGGCCGAGGAGTTGGGAAGGCGCAGGTCAGGACTTGTGGTCGGACTCGGGTCGGTCGGAGTCGGCGGGCGGCTGCGCGTCCTCCGCAGCACCGTCGGCGGAGTCCGGTGCGGACACCGTCAGTTCGCCCACGTTCGAGGCCGGGTCGATGCTGTCCGGGGCCTCGCGGCCGGGGCGCAGCCGGCCGACCACCACCAGGTAGACGATGGCGGCGACGAAGGTGAGGATCGCGGTCCACTCGTTGAGGCGGAAGCCCAGGAAGTGGTGCGCCTCGTCGATCCGCAGGCCCTCGACCCAGAACCGGCCGACGCTGTACGCGGCGACGTAGACCGCGAAGGCCCGGCCGTGGCCCAGGGTGAAGCGCTTGTCGGCCCAGATCACCAGCAGGGCGACGCCGACGCACCAGAGCGACTCGTAGAGGAAGGTCGGGTGGAAGACGCCCTGCACGACGGTGCCGTCGGCCTCCACCTTGTCGATCTCCAGGCCCCACGGGAGGTCGGTGGCCCGGCCGTACAGCTCCTGGTTGAACCAGTTGCCCCAGCGGCCGCAGGCCTGGGCCAGCGCGATGCCGGGGGCGATCGCGTCGGCGTAGGCGGGCAGCGGGACGCCCCGGCGGCGGGCGCCGATCCAGGCACCGACGGCACCGAAGGCGATGGCGCCCCAGATGCCGAGGCCGCCCTCCCAGATCTTCAGGGCGTCGACCGGGTTCCGGCCCTCCCCGAAGTAGAGCTGGTTGTCGGTGATCACGTGGTAGAGGCGGCCGCCCACCAGGCCGAACGGCACCGCCCAGACGGCGATGTCCCCGACGGTGTGCTTGGCGCCGCCGCGGGCGACCCAGCGCTTGCTGCCGAGCCAGACGGCCACGACGACACCGATGATGATGCAGAACGCGTAGGCACGCAGCGGGACCGGCCCCAGGTAGAGGACGCCCCGCGACGGGCTCGGAATGTATGCGAGATCCATGGCAGGGTCGACGCTACCCGACCCCGCCCGGCACACCGGTACCGCGCGGGGTCACAGCTTCCGAACGTTCCGCTACTGGGCCGGGCTCGCGGCCGGGCTCGCCACCGTGCCGAGCTGCTTGCCGGCGTTGGCCGCGTCCACCCACTTCACCAGGTTCTCCGGGGAGATCTGCTCGCCGGCCGCGTTCTTCGGGTAGATCGGCTGGCCGTTGAGCAGCACCGTCGGGGTCGACTTGTAGCTGGACTTGTCGAAGTCCTGCTGCACCGCCGAGACCCAGTCCGCGTACTTGTTGTCGTTGACGCAGCTCTCGAAGGCCGGCGAGTCCAGACCCGGCACCTGCTTGGCCAGGTCGATCAGGGTCGACTTGGTGCCGAAGGTGTCGGCGGTCTCCTCGGGCTGGTTCTTGTAGAGCAGGTCGTGGTACGCGCGGAACTTGCCCGCGTCCTGCGCGCAGCCCAGCGCGTTGGCACCGTACTTGGAGCCCTTGCCGCCGAGCGAGCGGTCGATGAAGGAGACGATGTGGTAGTTCCCCTGGAGCTTCCCGGCATCCTCCAACTGGTCGACCGTGGAAGCGAATTCACGCTCGAAGATGCCGCAGGCGGGGCACCGCGGGTCCTCGTAGACGGTGAGCGTGGAGGGGGCGTTGGACGGGCCGTCCGGGATGATCAGGTTCTTCTCGCCGATCGTCCCGGCCGGGTGCGCGACGGGGGTGTCCGGCTTGTCGCGCTGGTTCTGCACCACCACGCCGATCACCACGCCGGCCGCGATCACCGCGAGCACCGCGCCACCGGCGATCAGCTTCTTCTTCCGCTTGTCCCGGGCCTCCTCCGCGGCCCGCTCCTCCAGCATCCGCTCGCGGGCGGTGCGCTTGCCTTCTCGGTTCTTCTCGCTCATGTCTCGGTACGTCCAAGGTGGGGGCCGGGTGGGCGGGGAAAGTCGTCGGGAGTCCGTCAGGTCCGGGGCGGGCGCGGGCCGTTCAGGCGTTGAGCCAGGCGTCGGCCGAGAGCTTGGTCCTCGGCCGCCAGACCAGCCAGGCAGCCAACAGCAGGAAGCCGGTGTCACGCGCGATCTCCTGCGCGTACTCGGTCTTCGAGGAGTCGACCGCACCGCCGCCGCCGAAGCAGCCGCAGTCGATCGAGATGCCCCGGGCCCACGCGGAGGCGATCCCGGCGATGAAGGCGAGCAGCAGCAGGGCCGAGACCACCGCGACGATCCGGGTGCCCAGACCGATCAACAGCAGCAGGGCGAGCGTCACTTCGAGGAACGGCAGCCCGTAGCCCACCGGCTTGACCAGGGACTCGGGCAGGATCTCGTACGCCCGCACCGCCTGGGCGGCCTCCGCCGGATCGGCGATCTTCGCCAGCCCGGCCCAGGCCCAGACCACCGCCAGGCCGAGCCGGACCACCAGCCCGAACCACTCGCCGGGCAGGCCGTCCACCGCCCTGCGCAGGGCGGTGCCCCCGCCCGGACGCTCGGCGGTCTGCTGACTGGCCATCGGGTGTCCTCCCCCATCGGTGCGTCGTGACGTGGCTTCCGCTCACGCTTCCTGATGAACCGTAGGGGATGAATGGCGGTTACTCCACATTCGCACCTTAAGCCGAATGAGTGATGGAATAGTGCGTATGTCCGATCTCTCCGACGGTGCGTCAGCGCAGCTGACGGCAGCGCAGCCGCTCGGCCGCCGCCCGGTCCAGCGGCGGCCGGCCCTCGGGCTGCGAACGCCCGGCCCGGGCCGCCGAGTCCGCACTGGCCAACTGGCCGCAGCGGTACGCCTCGTGCTCGGCCCGCTCCACCCCGCGCCGGGCCATCGCCGGGCCGACCGTCGCCTCCGCCCCCATCGCCACGCCGAGCACCAGGGCGGCGACCGCTGCCCGGAGCAGGACGGCACGGTGGAAACAGGGCACTGGATGGACTCCTTCGGTCGGGAACGGTCCGTACCGCACACGAACTCGTCCCTCCACTCAACGCCGGTCAATCCCCACCGATGCGTGGCAGCCCGGTACTTCACCCGGACGGGGCAGCTCACCGGGGTGTCGTCCCTGACGCGGCACACCGGGGAGCGCCCCGCAGGGGCGCGGGGAACTGCGCGCAGGGGAACGGCAGCACGTGCAACCGGCTCACCTGCCCCGACCTGGCCCTGGTCCGCCTTCCGAACTCGCGCAGTTCCCCGCGCCCCTGCGGGGCGCTCCCCGGGGGTGACGAAGGCCCGTGCGTACCCAGGGGGTTCGCACGGGCCTCGGTCGGGCGGGTGGTGGTGTCAGCGCTTGCGGACGCCCTCGGCCAGTTCGGCGGCGAGCGAGCGGACCGCGTCCAGCGCGGCCGGCTCGCCGTCCGCGTCCAGGATGCGCTGGACGAAGGCGGAGCCGACGATCACGCCGTCCGCGAAGCCGGCCACCTCGGCGGCCTGGGTCGCGTTGGAGACCCCGAGGCCGACGCAGACCGGCAGCTCGGTGGTGGCCCGGGTGCGGGCGACCAGGTCCTCGGCCATCGAGCCGACGGCGGCCCGGGTGCCCGTCACGCCCATCACCGCGGCGGCGTAGACGAAGCCGGAGCCGGCCGCCGTCACCTCGGCCAGGCGGGCGTCCTTGCTGCTCGGCGCGACCACGAACACGGTGTCCAGACCGTGCTCGGCCGCGGCCGCGCGCCACTCGCCGGACTCCTCCACCGGCAGGTCGGGCAGGATGCAGCCCGCTCCCCCGGCGGCCGCCAGGTCGGCCGCGAACCGGGCCACGCCGTAGCGCTCGACCGGGTTCCAGTACGTCATCACCAGGACCGCGGCCTCCGGGTGGGCGTCGGCCACCTCGGCGACGGTGCGGATCACGTCCTTGATCTTCACGCCGCCGCGCAGCGCGATGTCGTCGGCGGTCTGGATGACCGCGCCGTCCAGCACCGGGTCGGAGTGCGGCAGGCCGACCTCGACCACGTCGCAGCCGCCCTCGATCAGCGCCTTCACGGCGGCGATCCCGCCGTCCACGGTCGGGAAGCCGGCCGGGAGGTAGCCGATCAGGGCCGCGCGGTCCTCCGCCTTGGCGGCGGCCAGCACGGAGCTCAACTTCGAAGCCATGGTCACTTGCCCCCGTTGCTGTCGTTCTGCGCGGCGTCGTACAGGCCGAAGTACTCGGCGGCGGTGTGCATGTCCTTGTCGCCGCGGCCGGAGAGCGAGACCAGGATGGTCGCCTCCGGGCCCAGCTCGCGCCCGAGCTTGAGCGCCCCGGCGAGCGCGTGGGCGCTCTCGATGGCCGGGATGATCCCCTCGGTGCGGGACAGCAGGCGCAGCGCCTGCATCGCCTCGTCGTCGGTCACCGGGCGGTACTCGGCCCGGCCGGTGTCCTTCAGCCAGGCGTGCTCCGGGCCGACGCCCGGGTAGTCCAGGCCGGCCGAGATCGAGTGCGACTCGATGGTCTGGCCGTCCTCGTCCTGGAGCACGTAGGTGCGCGAGCCGTGCAGCACGCCCGGGTCGCCCTTGGTCAGGGTGGCCGCGTGCTTCTCGGTGTCCACGCCCTCGCCGGCCGCCTCGCAGCCGATCAGCCGGACGCCCGCGTCCGGGATGAACTCGTGGAAGATGCCCATCGCGTTGGAGCCGCCGCCGACGCAGGCCACCACCGCGTCCGGGAGCTTCCCGGTCCGCTCCAGCACCTGCTCGCGGGCCTCCACGCCGATCACCCGGTGGAAGTCCCGGACCATGGCCGGGAAGGGGTGCGGCCCGGCCACCGTGCCGAACAGGTAGTGGGTGTCGTCGACGTTGGCCACCCAGTCGCGGAAGGCCTCGTTGATGGCGTCCTTCAGGGTGCGGCTGCCGGACTTCACGGCCACCACCTCGGCGCCGAGCATCCGCATCCGGGCCACGTTCAGCGCCTGGCGCTGGGTGTCGACCTCGCCCATGTAGATGGTGCAGTCGAAGCCGAACAGCGCGCAGGCGGTGGCGGTGGCCACGCCGTGCTGGCCGGCGCCGGTCTCGGCGATGATCCGGGTCTTGCCCATCCGGCGGGTCAGCAGCGCCTGGCCCAGCACGTTGTTGATCTTGTGCGAGCCGGTGTGGTTGAGGTCCTCGCGCTTGAGCAGGATCCGCGCCCCGCCGGCCTCGGCGGAGAACCGGTGCACGTCGGTGAGCGGGCTCGGGCGGCCGGTGTAGTCCTTCAGCAGCGCGTCCAGCTCGGCCGCGAAGGCCGGGTCGGCCTTGGCCTTCTCGTACTCCTCGGCGACCTGCTCGACGGCGGCGACCAGCGCCTCCGGGATGAAGCGGCCGCCGTACGCCCCGAAGTACCCCCGGGCGTCGGGGACCTGGGTGCCTGGCAGGTAGTCCTTCTCGGACATGGCAGTTACGTCCTCGTGAATCGGTGAAATGGCAGGTGAGACGTGCGTGCTGACGTTGCGTCAGCCGTGCGTCCGTCGCCATCGCCGGCCGGGCACCTGCCCCGGCTCACAGCCGATCACGTACCGCACCCGCCGCCCCAGCACCCGGCGCGCGGGCGCGCGGCAGCCGCGCGGGCGGCAGCCGGGGGCGAGGCGGGCGGCGAGGGTCATCGCGAGGTCAGCCCCGCCCGTTGTTGCGCAGCGCCGGGTGGGCACCGGCGGCCACCAGGTCGGCCACGGCCGCCTTGGGGTCCTTGCCGGTCACCAGCGACTCGCCGACCAGCACCGCGTCGGCGCCGAGGTTGGCGTAGGCGATCAGGTCGTGCGGGCCGCGCACGCCGGACTCGGCCACCTTCACGATGTGCGCCGGGATGGCGTCCACCACGTTGCCGAAGGTGTTCCGGTCCACCTCAAGGGTCTTGAGGTTGCGGGCGTTGACGCCGATGATCTTCGCGCCGGCGTCCACCGCGCGCGCGATCTCCTCCTCGTCGTGCACCTCGACCAGCGGGGTGAGCCCGATCGACTCGGCGCGCTCGATGAGCGACACCAGGGCCGGCTGGTCCAGGGCCGCCACGATCAGCAGCGCGAGGTCGGCGCCGTGGGCGCGGGCCTCCCAGAGCTGGTAGGCGGTGACGATGAAGTCCTTGCGCAGCAGCGGGGTGTCCACCGCCGCCCGGACGGCGTCCAGGTCGGCCAGCGAACCGCCGAAGCGGCGCTGCTCGGTCAGCACGCTGATCGCGGCGGCACCGCCGGCCGCGTAGTCGAGCGCCAGGGCGGCCGGGTCGGCGATCGCCGCCAGGGCACCCTTGGACGGGCTGGAGCGCTTGACCTCGCAGATCACCCGGACGCCGTCACCGCGCAGCGCGGCCACCCCGTCCTTGGCGTCGGGGGCCTTCGCGGCCAGCTCCTTGAGCTGGTCCAGGGAGACCCGGGACTGCCGCTCGGCGAGGTCCTCCCGGACCCCGTCGATGATCTCGTCGAGCACACTCACGCGGGCGCCCCCATCATTCCGCCGGGCGCATGCCCGGCTCGTCGGGTGTTACACCGCGGGCGGCGGACTCCGTCCTGCTCCGTCCTGCTGAACGGCGCGGAACGTCCGGCCCCCGTCGGCTCCTCGATGGTATCGGGCGCGGGGGGCGCGAACCGCATCCGCCCGGCGCGCGTCTCGCGGAGCGGACCTGGCCACGCGCCGTGAACCGGACTCCGTCAGACCACCGGAGGTGCCAGCGCGGCCCCCACCGGCAGGTTGCGGTAGACCATGAACACCGCCAGCACCAGCAGCAGGAGCACCGCCTGCGGCACCCCGAACCGGACCCTCGGCGCCCGCCCGCCGGTCAGCGCGGCCCAGAGCCAGCCGCTCCACAGCACCCCGGCGACCACCGCCAGCACCACCACCAGCAGGTTGTCGTGCGCGGCCGTGGCCAGGTCCCCGTGGGCCAGTGCGTGCACCGCCCGCAGACCGCCGCAGCCCGGGCACCACCAGCCGGTGGCGGCCAGCACCGGGCAGACCGGGTAGTGGCCGGGGGTGTTCGGGTCGACCGCGGCCACGTAGAGGGTGGGGATCGCCACCGCCGCCAGCGCCAGCAGCGGACGGGCCGCGCGGCGCGCCCGGGAGGGCGGGGCGGCGGCGGGCTTCGGCTGCGGGGCGGCGGTCACAGGGCCGATTCTGCCCCCGGGGCCGGGGCGCACCCCTCAGCCGGGGGTGCGTGTCATGCGAACGGGAGCGGCGGGGCGCTCCGCGCGCCCCACCGCTCCCGTTCGTCGAAGGTGACTCAGACGCCCGCGGCGGCCTTGGCGGCCAGCTCGCGACGGGCGATGGTCTCCTCCGGGGTGGCGAAGTACTGGCTGGGCTGCTTGCCCATGCCCGCCATCGACATCGCCTTGCCGACGACGCCGCCGAGCAGGACCACGCCCAGGCCCACCCAGAAGAGCCAGACGGCGGGGATGATCATCGCAACGCCGCTGACCGTGAAGCCGATGAAGGCGATGGTCGAGCCGGTCCAGGCGGCGGGAGTGTGGCCGTGCGCGGTTGCCGACATCTGATGGTGCTCCTTGAATCTGCGGGGCCCGGCCGGGCTGCGGGCGCCCGTCGGGTTGACTCGTCCATTGTGCCGGGCCCACACACCCGACCCCAAGCGGGGGTCCGCCGCGATGGCTACACCGGGGGCGCGGGGAACTGCGCGAGTACGGAAGGCGGACCAGAGCCAGATCGGGGCAGGCGAGCCAGTTGCAGGTGCTGCCGTTCCCCTGCGCGCCGTTCCCCGCGCCCCTGCGGGGCGCTCCCTAGGCGGTCGGGTCCTCGCCGCGGTCCAGGGCCTGCCAGATGTCTGCGGGGGTGCCGCTGCCCTTCGTCTTCGGCGCGGCCTTGCGGGCCGGGGCCTCGTACCGGGAGCCCATGGCCGGCCAGGACCGCCCGTGACGGATCGTCAGGGCACCCGCCACCGCCAGCAGCAGCCCACCCGCGAAGGCCACCCACGGCCAGGCGGTGTGGCTCACCTGCTCGGCCGAGGCGCTCACCAGGGCCAGCTTCCCGGCCGCCGCCGCGTGCAGTGCGGCGCTGTCGGTGGCGCCCAGCACCGCGGCCACCGCCGCCCCGAGCCCGGCCAGCGTCAGCAGCGCGCCGACCACCAGCTTGCCGACCCCGCGCACCGCGAACACCGCCACCGCCGAGGCCAGCCCGACCAGCGCCAGCCCGCCCGGCAGCCCCGACACCGCACTCCCGGTCGCCTCCACCGCCAGCTGCCCCCCGGCCGTCCCCTCGGCCCACACCCGGCTCACCGCGGTCAGCACCAGTACCGCCCCCACCACCGTGCACCCCAGCATCACCCCGAGCATCCGCCGCCCCTTCGGGCTCGGAGCAGCGGTCTCGACGGGTTCGGCGGTACGGGGCGAAGGCAGCTCGGTGGTCACCCGTCCACTATCCCCGAGCCGTACACCGACGGTTCACCGGGGGTCAGCCGGAGGCCTTCAGCGTGTTGGCCGTGGCGACGGCGCGCAGGACGGCGGCGGCCTTGTTGCGGCACTCGGTGTCCTCGGCGTGCGGGTCGGAGTCGGCGACCACACCGGCGCCGGCCTGGACGTAGGCGGTGCCGGAGCGCAGCAGGGCGGTGCGGATGGCGATGGCGGTGTCGGAGTCGCCGGCGAAGTCGAGGTAGCCGACGCAGCCGCCGTAGAGGCCGCGGCGGGTGGGTTCGAGCTCCTCGATGATCCGCATGGCGCGCGGCTTGGGGGCGCCGGAGAGGGTGCCGGCCGGGAAGCAGGCGGTGAGCACGTCGAAGGCGGTGCGGCCGGGGGCCACCTTGCCGGTGACGGTGGAGACGATGTGCATCACGTGGCTGTACTTCTCGATCGACATGAAGTCGACCACCTCGACGCTGCCCGGCTCGCAGACCCGGCCCAGGTCGTTGCGGCCCAGGTCGACCAGCATCAGGTGCTCGGCCCGCTCCTTGGGGTCGGCCAGCAGTTCGGCCGCCAGCTCGGCGTCCTCGTGCGGGGTGGCGCCCCGGTGCCTGGTGCCGGCGATCGGGTGCAGCATGGCCTGACCGTCCGTCACCTTGACCAGCGCCTCCGGGCTGGAGCCGACCACGTCGAAGCCGCCCTCGGCGGTGCCGTCCGGGCCGGGGAAGCGGAACAGGTACATGTACGGGCTGGGGTTGGTGGTGCGCAGCACCCGGTAGACGTCCAACGCACCTGCGGCGCACGGTACTTCGAAGCGCTGCGAGGGCACCACCTGGAACGCCTCGCCGGCCCGGATGCGCTCCTTGACCTCCTCCACCGCGGCCCGGTAGGGCGCCCCGCCGAACGGCGAGTGCGCGTCCACCGAGGTCGGGGTGAAGGTGGCCAGGCCCGGGTCGACCGGCCGGGCCAGGTCGGTCTGCATGGCGTCCAGCCGGGCCACCGCGTCCGCGTACGCCTCGTCCACGCCGGAGGCCAGGTCGTTGTGGTTGACCGCGTTGGCGATCAGCACCACCGAGCCGTCGGCGTGGTCCAGCACCGCGAGGTCGGTGGCCAGCAGCATGGTCAGCTCGGGGAGCTTGAGGTCGTCCGGGGTGAGGTTGGGCAGCTTCTCCAGCCGCCGCACCACGTCGTAGCCCAGGTAGCCGACCAGGCCGCCGGTGAGCGGCGGCAGGCCGTCGTCGTCGTGGCGCGGGGTGTGCAGCGCCTCCAGGGTGGCGCGCAGCACCGCGAGCGGGTCGCCGGTGGTGGGGATGCCGACCGGCGGGGTGCCGTGCCAGCGGGCGTTGCCGTCCTGGTCGGCGGTGAGGGTGGCCGCGCTGCGCACCCCGACGAAGGAGTAGCGCGACCAGTTGCCCTGCTCGGCCGACTCCAGCAGGAAGGTGCCCGGACGCTCCCCGGCCAGGCTGCGGTAGAGCCCGATCGGGGTGAGGCCGTCCGCGAGGAGCCGACGGGAGACCGGGATGACCCGGGTGTCCACTGCGAGTTTGCGGAAGGTCTCGAGATCCATGGGGCCTGGCACCGTTCGGTCGGAGGGGGAGGGTCGGTGGTTCAGGAGAGCGGGAGCACGTCGGCGTCGAAGCAGGTACGGGCACCGGTGTGGCAGGCCGCGCCGGTCTGGTCGACCTTCACCAGCAGGGTGTCGCCGTCGCAGTCCAGGGCGACCGACTTGACCGCCTGGACGTGGCCGGAGGTGTCGCCCTTGACCCAGTACTCGTTGCGGCTGCGGCTCCAGTAGGTGCAGCGGCCGGTGGTGAGGGTGCGGTGCAGCGCCTCGTCGTCCATCCAACCGAGCATCAACACCTCGCCGGTGTCGTACTGCTGGGCCACGGCGGGGAGCAGGCCGTCGGCGGTGCGCTTGAGCCTGGCGGCGATCGCCGGGTCGAGCGCGGTGCTGCCGGGGACGGCGGGAGTGATCGACATGGGCCCCATTGTGGCAGCTCGGCCCGGCTCGTCCGGCCGCCGTCCGAGGGGTGTGCGGCTCACTCCGCCGACGGGCTCTCGCACCCCGCCGGCCAGACCACCTCCACGTACAGCCCGGCCCGGCGGGCGGCCGCCACCAGCTCGGCCGGGGCGCCCGGGGTGACGCCGTCCCAGACCGCGATCAGCTCGTCGACCATGCCGACCACCGCCGTGCAGGTGTCGTCGCCGAGGCCGCCGAACTCCTCGGGTGCCAGTCGGTGCACGGCGTTGGCCTGGTTGAGCAGGGCCCGGACGGTGGAGCGGCCGGGGCCGGCGAAGGCGCCCGCCCGGGAGGCGGAGGCGGAGAGGACGACCTCCAGCTTGCCGCCGTGGTCCAGCACCGACTGGGCGAACCAGCTCTCCGGGCCCTGCCCGAGGCAGCTGACGCCGACCAGGTCGTGCGGGGTGTGGGAGGTGACGAGGCGCCAGAGCTCGCCCCGGACGAGCATCTCGCTGAGATCGGACAGGCCCTCGTGACCGGTGATGCCTACGCGCATGAGTGTGTGACCCCTCGGGTGCAGGGTCGTGCCGCAGGCAGGGTACCGGCCGGGCTCGGCCGGGTCAGCTCCAGGAGATCCTGACCCGGCGGGCCGGGCGGTCCAGCCAGGGGCCGAAGACGTTGTTGGCCACGAAGGCCCCGGCGGCGCTGAGCAGGGCGACCGCCACCGGGAGGGTGGGGGCCTCCAGCAGCAGGTACAGCGGGGACTCGGGGATGACCAGGCCCCAGACCGCGAAGGAGAAGGCGGCCATGAAGGTCTCCGCGGCCGGCCCCCGCCGGTCGCGGCCAGGTACGGGCGGCGCGGACGGCGCCGGCTCGGCGGGTGGCGCGGCGGCGGGGCCGTCCACCCCCGGCGGCTTCTGCGGATCGGCCACGACGGCCTGCCGGGAGGCGTCCGGCGCCTTGTCGAGGGAGTACGCGAGCGGGACGGCCAGCACGGTGGCGAGCACGCAGCCCCCGTAGAGGCACCACCGCAGCGGGAGGTAGCTGTCCCGCGCGTCGGCCGCCAGCACGCTGGTGAGCACGCCGAGCACGGTGGTGTAGAGCGCCACCACCTCCACCGGGACGGTGTTGAGCAGCGAACTGATGTCGGCGGTCCGGCCCTTGGCCTCCGGGGTGGCGGCGCCCTGCTGGGGGCCGGCCGCCCGGAGCGTGACGGTCTTCGTCCCGGGCGGGCCGGGGACGGGCACGGCGGCGGCCTCGGTGCGGAGGCGGGCCGCCCTGGCGATGCTGGGGATGGTGCTCATCGGGTCCTCCGGGTGGAGTGTGCACCGCGTCAGCGGGTTCGGCGGGGGCGGGAGGTCTCGTCGGCGGTCCCGTCAGAGGGACACGTCCGGCCCGTCCGGGCGGTCGAGGCAGGCGCGCAGGTCCTGGACGTAGCAGTGGTCGAAGGCGTGCGGGACGGTCACCGTGCCACCGACGAGGTGGCCCAGTACGCGGCCCCGGTGGGGACCGGAGTCGACCATCACGAGGCTGCCGGAGTCGCCGTGCCCGAGCGGGCCGGAGGTGGCGACCTGCCAGACCGTCAGCCACTGCCGGTCGGCGTCGCCGAGCTGGTCGAGCGCGCCGGTGACGGTGCCCCGGCAGCGGCCGGCCCGGCCGCCGTAGACGGAGACGGCGAACGGTCCGCCCGGCGGGCCGGACGCGGGCAGCGGGCCGCGGTGGGTGACGGTGGCGGTGCCGTCCGGCGGAGTCACCCGGACCACCGCGTAGTCGTAGCCGCCGGCCGGCCCGAGGCCCAACGGGTCGTGCCAGTCGACCACTTGGCCGCTCACCCAGCCGAGCGGGGCTCCCCGGCCGGTCGCCGCCACCCCGCCCCGGCCGACGGCCGCCACCCCGTCCCCGCCGGTGGCCGCGACCTCCACCCGGCCGCCGCTGCCGGAGACCAGGTGACCGGCCGTCAGGAAGGCCGGTGCGCCCCCGTGGGTGCAGGTCAGGCCGACGGTGGCCAGGCCACCGGGCGGGGCCAGCACCTGGTCGGTCGGATCGACCCGGGCGGCCGGGACCGGACGGCCGGTCACGTCGATCCAGGTCCGGGGCGGCAGGCCCCAGCGGTCCAGCTCCTCCGCCACCGGCGAGCGGAGCCGGCGGAACTCCTCCCAGCGGTAGCGGCCGGGTCCGGCCTGACCGGTCTCCGCGGCGTTCACCACCAGCAGCGGGTGGGTCCACCGGCCGTCCGCCCCCGGAGCGCTGCCGACTCCCCAGACCAGCGGCTGCCGGAACGGCTCGACACGCCCGAGCGCCGCCCGCAGCGGGGCCAGCAGACCGTTCACCTCCCCGTGTAACCGCACCGTCTCCGGATCCGTGGGCTCCCACCACATGGCCGCCTCCGGTGGCTCGTCCTCCCTCCATGCTGCTGCCGCCCGGTCCAGGCCGCGCGGCCTGGACCGGGTCGGCGAATGTCCTGACGGGGCGGGGTGCGGGCGGACAGAATGTGGGCTCCGGGAGAGCTGAGGGGGCTGGGATGAGGCGGCGTCGGGTGGTGGCCACGGTGGTGGCCGTGGTGGTGCTGGTGGCCGGTGTCGTGGTGCTGCTGTGGCCGGAGCCGGAGCGGAAGAAGGTGGCGGCCCCGCCGCCGAGCCCGAGCGCCTCGCCGTCGCCCAGCCCCTCGCCGACCCGGGAGCGGCTGCCGTACCCGTTCTTCTGGCCGGGCGAGTGCTTCGACCACCCGCAGCTCAGCAAGGTGATCACGCTGCCCGAGCTGCGCCCCTGCGAGGCCCCGCACGACGGCGAGGCGGTGGCCGTGGTCAAGCTCCCCGAGGGCCTGGCCGACGACGCCGACATCGCCAAGGCCCTGCGCGAACTCTGCCGTCAGCCGGCCACCGACTGGCAGGCCCGGCAGCCCTCCGGCGGCCCGTACTTCGGCTACCCGATCGGGCCCTCGGTGAAGTTCTACGGCCAGGGGCACCGCGACGCCTCCTGCACCCTCTCCGCGAGCAACAGCCAGCAGGGCCGCAAGCTCACCGGCCACCTCACCGGAGCGACCGCCTCCCCCTGACCCCGGCCGTCGGTGACCGAGGAGGGGCCTACGAGGTGGACGGCTCAACGCCGCGAGCCGGTCGGTCTAAGGTGGCCGCATGACGAGCTTTGCGCGCGGGGAGCGGGAGCGGCTGGCCGGGTTGCTGGAGTCGGCGGGGCCGGAGGCCCCGACGCTCTGCGTCGGGTGGACCACCCGGGACCTGGCGGCCCATCTGGTGCTGCGGGAGCGGCGGTTGGACGCGGCGGCCGGCATCCGGATCGGGCCGCTGGCGGGGTGGACGGCCCGGGTGCAGGAGCGGTACCGGGCCCGCCCGTACGAGGAGCTGCTGCGGCTGGTCCGCACCGGCCCGGGCCTGTCGCCGTTCGCGCTGCCGGGGGTGGACGAGGCGGCCAACCTGGTCGAGTACTACGTGCACGCCGAGGACGTCCGCCGGGCCGGGCCCGGGTGGAAGCCGGAGCCGGTCGCCCCGTCGATGGCGGAGCTGCTGTGGAAGCGGCTGCCGCTGCTGGTCCGGCTGGAGGCCGGGCGGCGGCTGCCGGTCCTGCTGGTGCTGCGGCGGCCGGACGGCCGCTCGGTGGCGGTGGGCCGGCAGGGCGGGCCGGCGGTCGAGGTCCGGGGCGAGCCCGGCGAGCTGGTGCTGTTCGCCTTCGGGCGCGGCGAACGGGCGGCGGTCGAGGTCGCCGGGGAGCGCGAAGCGGTGGAGGCGCTCCGGGTGGTCCTGCCGTTCGGGTGACGGTCCGTCAGGCCGGGCGGGCGGTTGTCGGTGGGCGGTGGCAGGCTGGGCGGGTCCCGGGCCATCGTCCTCCGAGGGAGCGCTCCGCCATGCTCAGCACCGACTTCCGGACCGGTTCGCCGAACTGGCTCGACCTGGGCAGCCCGGACACTGCGGCGGCCGCCGCGTTCTACGGGGCGGTGTTCGGCTGGTCCTTCGAGCCCTCCGGGTACGGGGCCGGCGGGTACGGCTTCTTCCGGCAGGACGGGAGGACGGTCGCCGCGCTCGGCCCGCTCACCGAGGAGGGCGCGCACTCCGCCTGGACGGTGTACTTCGGGACCCCGGACGCGGAGGGCACCGCCAAGGCCGTCGAGCAGGCGGGCGGCACCGTGCGGGTCTCCCCCGACGACGTCTCCGACGCGGGGCGGCTGGCGGCGTTCACCGATCCGGCGGGCGGCCGGTTCGCGGTCTGGCAGCCGGGCGGCATCGCGGGGCTGGAGGCCACCACCGTCCCCGGCACCTTCTGCTGGGCGGAGCTGCACACGCCCGACCCGCAGGGGGCGCAGGGCTTCTACGGCGCGCTGTTCGGCTGGCGGTACGAGCGGGTGGAGGTGCCGGGGATGACCTACACCGTGCTCTCCACCGCCGAGGGCGAGGACCAGCAGCGCGCCTCCTTCGGCGGCATCGCCCCCGCCCAGCCCGGCCACGACGAGGCCGTCTGGCTCCCCTACTTCGAGGTCACCGCCCCGGACGCGGCCATCGACCGCGCGACGGCCTCCGGCGGTGCCGTCCTGCTCCCCGGCATGGACGCCCCGGGCATCGGCCGGATGGCCTGGCTCACCGACCCCTTCGGCGCCCGCTTCGCCATCATCCGCAGCGAGGACTGACACCCGGGGACGCCCCGGACACCCCCGGACGCGCGGCACCCCTGCCGGACGGCCCGTCAGGGCGGGTCGGCCGCCCCTGCCCGGACGGGCACGGGGTGGCGACCACCCGGGCAGCAGAAGGTGCCTGACGCCTCCTCAGTCACCCCGTCACGGTGATCCGGCTGCTGACAGCGCGACCACTCGTGTGCGAAGCTGCACGAATTCGCTGCACGGGGGACGTACGGGGGAGGCACCGCCATGGGCGGACGTGTGCCCGGGCCAGGGGGGCGGCTGCGGCCGGTACTGGCTCTGGTGGCGGTGGGCTGTCTGGCCTTCGCCGCGTTGGCGCTGCGGCCGTCCGAGGGGCCCGGCCTGCTGGCGGCCACCGGGCCGCTGGCGCGCTACGGCTGGCTGCTCGGCCTGGCCTTCGGGGTCGGCGGGATCGTGCTGGCCGCCAAGGACCGGGCCGTACTCCGCGAGGCGTGGCAGGGGCAGCTGAGCCCGGTGGCCGAACGGCTGGCCGCGGCCGCCACCACGGTGCTGCGGCTGACGGTGGTCGTCCTGCCGCTCTTCCTCCTCCTGCTCGCCGCGAAGTCCTGCGACCACGCCGTCCCGCCCGAGCCCGCCCCGACCCCCTCCCCCTCGCTGAGCCGGGCGGCGGACCCGGGGCGTCCGAGCACGGACACCTCCTGGGTGGAGGTCCTGGTGCTGCTGATCGCGCTCGCCCTGCTGCTGGCGCTCCTGGTGATCGTGGTGGTGCAGGTGGTCCGCTGGTTCCAGGACCGCCGCCGCCGTGGGCGCCGCGCCCGTCTCGGGGCCGGTGCCAAGGCCGGGGCGATCGGCGAGGAGGCGCTGGCCGAGGCGGTCGCCTCCGGCCGCCGGGCGCTGACCGGCAGCGACGCCCGGACCGCCGTGATCGCCTGCTACCTGGCGATGGAGACCTCGCTCGCCGAGTCCGGCGTGGCCCGGCACCACTCGGACAGCCCGGCGGACCTGCTGCACCGGGCCGCCCTGGCCGGGGTGGTGACGGGCCCTCACCCGCAGGCGCTGGCGGCGCTGTTCCGCGAGGCGCGGTACTCCAGCCACCCGATGGGCGAGGAGCAGCTGGCCGGGGCCCGGGCCGCCCTGGACGCCATCGCCGCCCAGCTCGGCCACCCCGCCGCCCCGGCCGTACCGAGCGCCACGTCGACCGCACCGACCGAGGAGGCCCGATGACGGGCCGCTACGCCCAGGGCCGCCCCCGGCCGGACCGCCACGCCCCGGCCGGCCCCCGGCCGACCCGCCGCCGGTCCGTGGGCGCGTGGTCGCTGGCCGTCCTGGCCGGGACGGCGGCCGCCGCCGAGCTCCTGTTGGCGCTGACCGCCGGGGCGGCCGCCGCGACCGCCGGGGCCGTGGTGTTCACGGTGGCCGCGCTGGTGACCGCCCGGTACGTGGCGGGGGCCGAGTCCGAGGACGGCCTCTCCTCGCGGACCCAGCGCATGGTCGAGCAGCGGGTGGCCGGTCTGGGCGACTGGCGCCCGGCGGTGGAGGGTGCGCTGGCCGGCCACGAGGAGGACGTGGCGCTGCTCCGCGCGCGGCTGCTGCGCCTCTACGACGCCCGGCTGACGGAACGTCACGGCGTCTCGCCGCACCAGGACCCGGAGGCGGCCGCCGCCCTGGTGGGGCCGGGCGTCTGGCGGCTGATCGCACCGGACACCGAGTTCGAGGGCCCGGTGCCGCCCGCCCTGCTCCGCTCCGCCGTGGACGGTCTGCACACCGTCTGACCCGCGCCGCCCCACCACCGACGACGACCAGCCATCGAGGAGTCCCGTGACCATCACCGAAGCCGCAGCCCCCGCCGGACCGGTCCCCGCGCTGACCCCGCGTCAGGCCGGGGCGCTGGCCCGCGAGGTGCTGGACGAGGTCGGCAGCGCCGTGGTCGGCAAGCCGGAGGCGCTGGAACTGGTGATGCTCGGCGTGCTGGCCGGCGGCCACGTGCTGATCGAGGACCTGCCGGGTCTGGGCAAGACCCTGCTGGCCCGCTCCTTCGCCACCGCGCTGGGTCTGGACTTCCGGCGCATCCAGTTCACCCCGGACCTGCTGCCCTCGGACGTCTCCGGTGCGCCGTTCTACGACCAGTCGAGCGGCGAGATGGTCTTCCGGCCGGGCCCGGTCTTCACCCACCTGCTGCTGGCCGACGAGATCAACCGCACGCCCCCGAAGACCCAGGCCGCGCTGCTGGAGGCGATGGCCGAGGCCCAGGTCTCGG
Source organism: Kitasatospora sp. NPDC051853 (assembly GCF_044452665.1). Classification (NCBI taxonomy): domain Bacteria; kingdom Bacillati; phylum Actinomycetota; class Actinomycetes; order Kitasatosporales; family Streptomycetaceae; genus Kitasatospora; species Kitasatospora sp. NPDC051853. The sequence continues at coordinate 114,889 of NZ_JBITBY010000002.1, forward strand.
TGGACGGGGTGACCCGGAAGCTGCCGGACCCGTTCGTGGTGATCGCCACCGCCAACCCGATCGAGTACGAGGGCACCTATGGCCTGCCCGAGGCCCAGCTGGACCGCTTCCTGCTCCGGGTCCGGATGGGCTACCTGGCCACCGACCAGGAGGCGGCCATGCTCCGCGCCCGGCTGGACCGTTCGGCCCCCGAGCCCACCGTGCGGCGGCTCACCGACCCGGCCCAGGTGCTGGCGATGCGCGCCGCCCTGGAGCGGGTCGAGGTGGACGACGACCTGGTGGCGTACGTGGTGGCCCTGCTGGACGCCACCCGCTCCCACCCGCAGATCCAGGTGGGCGCCTCGCCGCGCGGCGGCCTGGCGCTGGTGCAGCTGGCCCGGGCCCGGGCGCTGCTGGACGGCCGGGACTACGTGGTGCCGGAGGACGTCAAGGGCCTGGTGGTCCCGGCCCTGGCCCACCGGATCTCGCTCCAGCCGGAGCTGTGGGTGCGTCAGATCGACGCCGACGCGGTGGTCGCCGGGCTGGTGCCGAACGTCAAGGCCCCGCAGACCGTCCCGGCCGCGCCCACCGGCGGCGGCGTGGGCACCGGCGGCGTGGGCGCCGGGGCCGGACGGCCGTGAACGTGACGCCCCGTCGAGGAGCGGCGGCGCCCGGCGACCCGGCCCCGCTCGCCCTGGCGCAGCCCCCGGCCGAGCCGCCCGCGCACTGGCGGGCCAGCGAGCGGACCCTGCGGCTGTTCACCCTCACCGTCGCGGCGGTGTCCGCCGCCCTGCTCACCGGCCACGCCTGGGTGCTGGCGGTGGCCGCCGGCCCCCTGGTGCTGCTGGTGCTGTCCACCTCCGCCGGTGGCCGCCCCACGGTGGCCGGTGCCGAGGCCGAGGTCTCGGCCCGCCGCTGCTTCGAGGGCGAGACCGTCGAGGTGCGGATCGAGCTGGCGGTGCACGGCGCCTTCGGCCGGATCGCGCCCCGCCCGTACCCGGGCCCGGGGGTGTCGGTGGACTCGGTGGAGGTCACCGGCACCACCGTCACCCTGCGGCTCACCCCGCACCGCTGGGGCCGCTGGAGCCTGGGCACGGTGGACGTGGACGTGTACGACGCCGGCGGGCTGGCCCGGCGCACCGTGCGGGTGGATCCGGGCGAGGCGCAGGTCTTCCCGATGCCCACCCACACCGCGCTGACCCCGATCCCGGTCCGGCTGCCCGAGCGGCTCGGCGAGCACACCGCCCGCCAGCGCGGCGAGGGCGTGGAGGTGACGGGGGTGCGCCCGCACGTCTGGGGCGAGCGGCAGCGCCGGATCCACTGGCCGTCCACCACCCGGCGGGGTTCGGTGCAGCTCAACCAGTTCGCGGCCGAGCGGGCCGCCGACACGGTGGTGCTGCTGGACGTGCTCGGCGACTACTACGACCCGTCCAACGGCGTCTCCAGCCTGGACGAGACCGTCCGCGCCGGCGCCGGGATCGCCCGGGCCTACCTGCGCAGCCACGACCGGGTCGGCGTGCTGTCGATCGGCGGCACCACCCGCTGGCTGGTCCCGGGCACCGGCGGGGGCTACTTCCACCGCCTGGTGGAGACCGTCCTGGAGGTCCGCCGCGACCTCGGCTACCAGGTCCCCGACCTGGCCGGCCTGCCCCGCCAGGCGATCCCGGCCGACGCCCTGGTGTACGTGATCACCACCCTCACCGACCACCGGGTGCTGGAGGTGCTGCGGCACCTGACGGCCCGTGGGAACCCGGTGGTGGTCATCGAGGTGCCGATCGGCTCGCCCCGGCCCTCCACCCGCGCGCTGGGCGCGCTCCGCCGGGAGGCCGCCGAACTCTCGGTGCGGCTCTGGCAGGCGGACCGCGAGGCCAGCCGCTTCGCCCTGCGGGCCCGGGGCGTCCCGGTGCTGCCGCTCACGCCCGGGGCCGGGCTGGACCTGACCCTGGCACCGCTGCTGCGCGCCCGGGTCCAGGGGAGGAACCGATGAACCGTCAGCCCGCCACCCCGCCCGCGGGCCCTCCCGGCGGCCCCTCCCCCGCCCCGCCCGCGGGCCGGCTGCCCGGCCTGTTCGCCGAGCTGGGCTCCGCCGCGTGGACCGCCCGCCTGCTCGGACTGGCGCTGGTGCTGGCCGCCGACGCGGCGGTGGCCAGCACCCCCGCCGCCTGGCTCGCGCTGCTGCCCTTCACCGTCCCGGCCGCCTGGTTCGCCGCCCCGTCCGCGCCCGGCGCCGCGGCGTCCGGCTCGAACTGGCAGGCCGTGCTCTCCCGGCACCGCCCCACCGCCTTCGCCACCGGCTGCGTGCTCCTCGCCGCCCTCGGCGGGCCGCCGCTCTGGCTGGCGGCCGCGTTCACCGCCCTGCTGCTCGGCTACCTGCTGTACGTGGACCGGCTCACCTCCGGCTCCGCCGCGCCGTCCCCCCGCCGGCAGCCGGCCCCGGCCGCCGCGTACGGCGCCGCCGCCCTGGTGCTGGCGGCCGCGGCCGTCCCGGTGGGCCGTGCCGCACCCGGCCCGCTGGTGGCGCTGCTCGCGGTGGCGGGTGCGGCGCTCGCCGCCGCGGTCGCCCTCTGGGCGCCGGGCGGGGTCACCGGGGAGAACGGCACCGAAGGGGACGGCGAAGGCCCCCGGCCGGAGTGACCGGGGGCCTCGTGGCGGAGTGCGGCCCTACCGGACCGGGTGGCTACCGGACCGGGTGGCCCGACTCGCGCAGGCTGTCCTTGACCTGACCGATGGTCAGGTCGCCGAAGTGGAAGACGCTGGCGGCCAGCACCGCGTCCGCGCCGGCGTCCACCGCGGGGGCGAAGTCGGCGAGCTTGCCGGCCCCGCCGGAGGCGATCACCGGCACCGAGACGGTCTTGCGGACGGCCCGGATCATCTCCAGGTCGTAGCCGTCCTTGGTGCCGTCGGCGTCCATCGAGTTGAGCAGGATCTCGCCCGCGCCCAGCTCGGCGGCCCGGCCGGCCCACTCGACCGCGTCCAGGCCGGTGCCCTTACGGCCGCCGTGGGTGGTGACCTCGTAGCCGGAGGCGGTCTCGGTGCCCTCGGGGCAGCGGCGGGCGTCCACCGAGAGCACCAGCACCTGGCGGCCGAAGCGGGCGGCGATCTCCCGGATCAGCTCGGGGCGGGCGATGGCGGCGGTGTTGACGCCGACCTTGTCGGCCCCGGCGCGCAGCAGCCTGTCGACGTCCTCGACGGCGCGGACGCCGCCGCCGACGGTGAGCGGGATGAAGACCTGCTCGGCGGTGCGGCGCACCACGTCGTAGGTGGTCTCCCGGTCGCCGGAGGAGGCGGTGATGTCGAGGAAGGTCAACTCGTCGGCGCCCTGGGCGTCGTAGAGCTTGGCCAGCTCGACCGGGTCGCCGGCGTCGCGCAGGTTCTGGAAGTTGACGCCCTTCACCACCCGGCCGGCGTCCACGTCCAGGCAGGGGATGACTCGTACGGCGAGGGTCACTGCTTCGTACCTTCCAGGGTGCTGGCGAGCCCGGTGCGGTGGGCGTCGATCTCGATCTCGACCATCATCCGGGAGTCGATCAGGCCCTCCACCACGACCATGGTGGCGGCGGGCCGGGCGTCGGCGAACAGCGCGGCGTGCGCGCGGCCCACCTCCTCGGCGTCCCGGACGTGGGTGATGTACATCCGGGTGCGGATCACGTCGGCGGCGGTCAGGCCGTAGGCGGTGAGCGCCTTCAGGCCGATCTCGAAGGCGGCCAGGGTCTGGTGGTACGGGTCGCCCTCGTGGGCGATCGCGCCGTCGACCCAGGCGGTGGTGCCGGCCACGTGCACGTAGTCACCGGCCGCGACCGCGCGGGAGTAGCCGAACTCCGCCTCCCAGGGGGAGGGCCCGGCCAGCTTGCCGCCGACGAGCCGATACTCCGTCATGAAACCGCCTCCAAGGCCTCGGCGAGGGTGAACTTGCCCTCGTAGAGTGCCTTGCCCACGATCGCCCCCTCGACACCCAGGCCGGTGAGTCCGGCGATGGCGCGCAGGTCCTCCAGCGAGGAGACCCCGCCGGAGGCGACCACCGGGCGGTCGGTGGCGGCGCAGACCTTGCGCAGCAGTTCGAGGTTGGGGCCGGTCAGGGTGCCGTCCCGGTCCACGTCGGTGACCACGTAGCGGGCGCAGCCCTCGGCGTCCAGGCGGGCCAGCGCCTCGAACAGGTCGCCGCCCTCGCTGGTCCAGCCGCGGCCGCGCAGGGTGGTGCCGACCACGTCCAGGCCGACCGCGATCCGGTCGCCGTGCTCGGCGATCGCCTTGGCCACCCACTCGGGCTTCTCCAGCACGGCGGTGCCGAGGTTGACCCGGCGGCAGCCGGTGGCCAGCGCGGCGGCCAGCGTCTCGTCGTCCCGGATGCCGCCGGAGAGCTCGACCTTGATGTCCAGCGCGCCGGAGACCTGGCGGACGATCTCGCGGTTGTCACCGGTGCCGAACGCGGCGTCCAGGTCCACCAGATGCAGCCACTCGGCCCCCGCCTCCTGCCAGGCCAGGGCGGCCGCGAGGGGCTCGCCGAAGGACTTCTCGGTGCCGGACGCGCCCTTGGTCAGACGGACGGCCAGGCCATCGCGGATGTCGACGGCGGGCAGCAGTTCGAGGCGGCTCATCGGTGCAACTTTCCTGATCTGTAAGGGAGTTGTCAGGTTGTCAGAGGGTGTTGACCCAGTTGGTCAGCAGCGCGGCACCCGCGTCGCCGGACTTCTCGGGGTGGAACTGGGTGGCCCAGAGCGGGCCGTTCTCCACCGCGGCGACGAAGGGGTGGCCGTGGGTGGTCCAGCTGACCTTCGGGGCGCGGATGTTCTCGTTGGTGATCCGCAGCTCCCACTCGCGCACCCCGTAGGAGTGCACGAAGTAGAAGCGGGTGTCGGCGTCCAGGCCGGCGAACATCCGGCTGCCCTCGGGCACGTCCACCGTGTTCCAGCCCATGTGCGGGACGACCGGGGCGTCCAGCGGGCCGACGGTGCCGGGCCACTCGTCGCAGCCCGGCGTCTCGACGCCGTGCTCGACGCCGCGCTCGAACAGGATCTGCATGCCGACGCAGATGCCCATCACCGGGCGGCCGCCGGCCAGCCGGCGGCCGATGATCTGCTCGCCGCGGACCGCCTTGAGGCCGCGCATGCAGGCCTCGAAGGCGCCGACGCCCGGCACCAGCAGGCCGTCGGCGTCCATCGCGGTCTTGAAGTCGGAGGTCACGGTGACGTTCGCGCCGGTCCGCTCGACCGCGCGCTGGGCCGAGCGGAGGTTGCCCGAGCCGTAGTCGAAGACCACAACGTTCTTTGCCATCAGGGGAGTTCCGTCTCTTGCTAGTGGCTCAGAGGCGCATCAGGCCGGAGGCGAGGCACATCGCGGCGCCGAACGCGAGGACCGCGATCACGCCCTTGGACTGCTTCTGCTTCCAGAACGAGTAGACGCCGCCGGTCAGGAAGAGCCCGACGATGATCAGCAGTGTTGACGCGGTCACAGTGCACCCTTGGTCGAGGGGAGGATGCCCGCCGCGCGCGGGTCGCGCTCGGAGGCATAGCGGAGTGCCCGCGCCAGTGCCTTGAACTGGCATTCCACGATGTGGTGGGCGTTCCGACCGTACGGCACGTGCACGTGCAGGGCGATGGCGGCCTGCGCCACGAAGGACTCCAGGATGTGCCGGGTCATCGTGGTGTCGTAGCTGCCGATCATCGGCGCCATGCCCTCGGGCTCGGTGTGCACCAGGTACGGGCGGCCCGAGAGGTCCACGGTGACCTGGGCGAGCGACTCGTCCAGCGGCACGGTGCAGTTGCCGAAGCGGTAGATGCCGACCTTGTCGCCGAGCGCCTGCCGGAAGGCGGCGCCCAGCGCGAGGGCGGTGTCCTCGATGGTGTGGTGGGTGTCGATGTGCAGGTCGCCCTCGGTCTTCACGGTGAGGTCGAAGAGACCGTGGCGGCCGAGCTGGTCGAGCATGTGGTCGTAGAACCCGACGCCCGTGGAGATGTCGGTCTTGCCGGTGCCGTCCAGGTCGATCTCGACCAGGACGGAGGTCTCCTTGGTGGTGCGCTCGATGCGGCCGGTGCGGGACATGAGGGTTCAAAGCTCCTTGGTGGCGGTGCGGACGGCGTCCAGGAAGGCGTCGTTCTCGGCCGGGGTGCCGGCCGTGACGCGCAACCAACCCGGGACACCGTTGTCGCGGACCAGCACGCCTTGGTCGAGGATCGCCTGCCACACCGCGTGGGTGTCGGCGAAGCGGCCGAACTGGATGAAGTTGGCGTCGGAGTCGGTGACGTCGAGGCCGAGCCCGCGCAGCGCGGTGACCAGCCGGTCCCGCTCGGCCTTCAGCCGCTCCACGTAGCCGAGCAGGGTGTCGGTGTGCTCCAGGCAGGCCAGCGCGGTGGCCTGGGTGACGGCGCTCAGGTGGTACGGCAGCCGGACCAGCTGCACCGCGTCCACCACGGCCGCGTCCGCCGCCAGGTAGCCGAGCCGCAGCCCGGCCGCGCCGAAGGCCTTGGACATGGTGCGGGTGACCACCAGGTTCGGCCGGCCCTCGATCATCGGCAGCAGCGAGGCGCGGTGCGAGAACTCCACGTACGCCTCGTCCACGACCACCAGGCTGGGCCGGGCCGCCTGGGCGGCCTCGTAGAGCGCCAGCACGGTGTCGGCCGCGACGGCGGTGCCGGTCGGGTTGTTCGGCGAGCAGACGAAGACCACGTTGGGCTTCTGCTCGGCGATCGCCGCCCTGGCCGCCGCCAGGTCGATGGTGAAGTCCTCGTTGCGCGGCCCGGAGATCCACTGGGTGCCGGTGCCGCGGGAGATGAGGGCGTGCATCGAGTAGGAGGGCTCGAAGCCGAGCGCGCTGCGGCCGGGGCCGCCGAAGGTCTGCAGCAGCTGCTGGAGCACCTCGTTGGAGCCGTTGGCCGCCCAGACCTGGTCCTTCGTCACCCGGTGGCCGGTGGTCCGGCTCAGGTACGCGGCCAGGCCGGTGCGCAGCTCGACCGCGTCCCGGTCGGGGTAGCGGTTGAGGTTGCGGGCCGCCTCGGCCACCCGCTCGGCGATCCGGGCCACCAGCGGCTCGGGCAGCCGGTACGGATTCTCGTTGGTGTTCAGCTGGACGGGCACGTCCAACTGCGGTGCGCCGTACGGCGACTGGCCGCGCAGCTCGTCCCGGATCGGGAGGTCGTCGATGTTCGTCACGCGTCCGGTACCGTCCAGTCGAATCGAGCCTTGATCGCATCGCCGTGACCGGGCAGGTCCTCGGCGGTGGAGAGGTTGACCACGTGCGCGGCGATGCCCGCCAGCGCGTCGCGGTCGTACTCGACGACCTGCACGCCGCGCAGGAAGGTCTGCACCGACAGGCCGGAGGAGTGGCAGGCACAACCCCCGGTCGGCAGCACGTGGTTGGAGCCGGCCGCGTAGTCGCCGAGCGAGACCGGGGTGTACCGGCCGAGGAAGATCGCGCCCGCGTTGCGGACCTTCGCCGCGACGGCGTGCGGGTCCCGGGTCTGGATCTCCAGGTGCTCGGAGGCGTAGACGTTGACGACCTCCAGGCCCTGGTCCAGGGAGTCCACCAGGATGATGCCGGACTGCGGGCCGCCCAGCGCCTCGGCCACCCGCTCGGAGTGCTTGGTCCTCGCGACCTGCGTCTTCAGCTCGGCCTCGACCGCCTCGGCCAGCTCGGGCGAGTCGGTGACCAGCACCGAGCCCGAGGTCGGGCCGTGCTCGGCCTGGCTGATCAGGTCGGCGGCCACCTCGCCGGCGTCCGCCGAGTCGTCCGCGAGCACCATGATCTCGGTCGGACCGGCCTCGGAGTCGATGCCGATCTTCCCGGCGAAGTAACGCTTGGCAGCGGCCACGTAGATGTTGCCCGGCCCGGTCACCACGTTGACCGGCTCGCACTCCTCGGTGCCCAGCGCGAACATCGCGACCGCCTGCGCGCCGCCGACCGCGTACACCTCGGTGACGCCGAGCAGCTGACAGGCCGCCAGGATGGTCGGGTGCACCCGCCCGCCGAAGGCCTTCTGCGGCGGGGAGGTGACGGCGATCCCGGCGACGCCCGCCTCCTGCGCGGGCACCACGCTCATCACCACGGAGGACGGGTAGACCGCCAGACCGCCGGGGACGTACATGCCGACCCGGTCGACCGGGATCCACCGGTGCGTCACGGTGCCGCCGGGCACCACCTGGGTGGTGTGCCCCTCGCGGCGCTGGTCGCGGTGCACGATCCGGGCGCGGCGGATCGACTCCTCCAGCGCGGCGCGCACCTTCGGGTCCAGCGTCTCCAGCGCCTCGGCCAGCTGCTCGGCCGGCACCCGGGTGGACTCCAGCCGGACCCCGTCGAAACGCTCCGTGAGCTCGATCAGCGCCGTGACCCCACGATGGCGTACGTCCTCCGCGATCGGCCGCACCTTCTCCAGGGCGGCTTCCACGTCGAACTCGGCACGGGGCAGCACGGTGCGCGGGTCGGCAGTGGAGCCGCGCAGGTCGATTCGAGAGATCACGTGACCCAGTGTAGGGAGTGGCCGGAACGCGAGGTCTTTCATTTCAGTCCGTGATACGAAGGGCGAGACAGACGAAGATCACGGGGGAGGCAGCGGTGGAGCGACCGCCGGAGGACTGGACGGCCGTCGAGCGGGGGCTCTGGGAGGCGTTCCGGCACGGGGAGCTGTACGACCTGCGCAGCCGGCGCGAGGACGGCGAGGACGACGTGCTCGGCCCCGCCGAGTGGCCCGAGAGCCGCCACGTACGGGCCGAGGTACTGGCCACCCTGCTGCTCGACGGACCGCCCGCCGCCTCCGGCCGGGTCGCCTCGATCAAGCTCAGCGGCGCCTACGTCACCGGCCCGCTGCGCCTCGCCGGGGCCCGGATCGAGCAGTACGTCGAGCTGCACGACTGCCGCTTCGAGAAGAAGGTGCTGATCTCCGAGGCACAGGCGAGCACACTCCGTCTGATCCGCTGTCTGATACCCCGGCTGGAGGCCTCCCGGCTGGTCACCGAGGGCGACCTCCACCTGGCCCGCTGCATCTTCCCGCAGGGCATCCGGCTGACCGACGCCAAGATCGGCACCGACCTGCTGCTCAACCAGGCCAGCATCGGCGGGGACAAGTTCGGCCGCGCGCTGGCCGCCGACGGCCTCAAGGTCCAGCAGGACTGCGAGATCGAGCGGGCCTTCGTGCACGGCGAGGTCTCGCTGCGCACCGCCCACATCGGCGGCCGGCTCTCCTTCCGCGGCGCCCAGCTGCACGCCGTGCCCGGCCGCTACTGCCTCAACCTGGCCCACATCGCCGTCGTCAACACCATGTACCTCGGCGGCTCGCTGGACGGCGGCTGGGCCGACTCCCACTCCATCTACGGCGACGGCTACGGCGCCCCCGTCCCGGTCGACTCCCCCTCCACCCCGCTGCGCTGCTTCGGCGGGGTCCGGCTGGTCGACGGCCGCTTCGAGAACGCCCTGCTGATCACCCACGCCGAGTTCCACCTGGCGGAGGGTCAGGAGCTCTCGCTGCGCCGCATCCAGACCCCGGAGCTGCGCTTCACCTGCCACACCCCGCCCACCGGCAAGGTCTCCCTCTCCCGCGCCCGGATCGGCAACCTGGTCGACAACCCCGCCAGCTGGCCCCAGGACGGCCACGTCGGCCTCAGCGGCTTCACCTACGAATCCCTGCGCCCCGACCGGCCGTTCAGCGTCGAGCAGCGGATCGCCTGGCTGGAGGGCGCCCTCGGCGAGTACCAGCCCGAACCCTACGAGCAGCTCGCCGCGGCCCTGCGGCGCGACGGCCGCGACGAGGACGCCCGCGAGGTCCTCTACGCCAAGCACCGCCGCCGCCGCACCACCCTCCCCCTGCTCAGCCGCCTCTGGGGCCGCCTCCAGGACGCCACCGTCGGCTACGGCTACCGCCCCGGCCGCGCCGCCCTCTGGCTGCTCCTCGCCTGGGCCGTCGGCACCGCCTGGTTCGCCACCCACGAACCCGCCCCCCTCAAGCCCGACGAGAAGGCCACCTGGAACCCCTACCTCTACTCCCTCTCCAAGGTGATCCCCCTCATCAACCTCGCCCCCGACACCTGGAACCCCGACCGCACCGGCCAGTTCGTCGCCGCCGCCCTGGTCCTCTCCGGCTGGGTCCTCGCCACCACCGTGGTGGCCGGCGCCACCCGGATGCTCCAGCGGGGGTGAGACGTGAACGACTTCGTGTTCGACACCTCGGCCGAGACCCGCGAACTGCTCGACGCCATCGTCGATGAGATGAGCTCCACCTTCTCGATCCCCCGCCCAGAGGCCGTGGCCAGGATCAACGAGCACTGGGGCGGCCTGGACCTGTCCTCCGGTGACGACCTCGTCCTGCACGAGGACGGGTACTACTGGGCGCTCTGGATCTACTTCGACGGCGCGGTGCCCGACTGGAGCCCGCAGGCCGACCGGACCGCCTGGGTGCCACGTGCCGCACCGTCACGCGACTCCGGGCACTGGCCTGCCCAGGCCCGTGCTGACGGGTAATCGGGACGGCGGCGGGCGCGGCTGAACTACGCTGTGCGCCGTGACCGAACGCCTGCCGATCTTTCCGCTCAACACGGTGCTGTACCCCGGGTTGGTGCTGCCGCTGCACGTCTTCGAGGAGCGGTACCGGCGGCTGGTGGCCGATCTGGTGGCGCGGCCGGAGGAGGAGCCGCGGCGGTTCGGGGTGCTGGCGATCAAGGACGGGCGCGAGGTGGCGCCGGTGCGGGAGAACGAAGGGCCGGCCGGGCCGTTGGACGGGCTGGGGACGGTGACCGGGGATCCGTTGGAGGCGCTGCACCACGTCGGGTGCGTGGCGGACGTGGCCTCGGTGCAGGAGCAGCCGGACGGGCAGTACGAGCTGCTGGTGACCGGGACGACGCGGTTCTGGCTGCGGTCGGTGGATGTGACGGGCCCTTACCTGGTCGGTGAGATCGAGCCGATCGAGGAGCGGACGGGTGCCGGGGCCGGGGCGCTGGCCTCGGGGGTGGAGCGGGCGTTCCGCGCGTACCAGCAGAAGCTGGCCGGGGCCAAGGAGGTCAGTCTGACCGGGCAGACCGAGTTGCCGAACGATCCGCAGGTGCTGTCGTACCTGGTGGCGGCGGCGGCCGTGCTGCCGACGCCGGTGAAGCAGGAGTTGCTGGCCTGCCCGGACACCGAGGAGCGGCTGACCAAGGAGCTGGAGCTGCTGCGGCGGGAGACGGCGGTGATCTCCTGGCTGCCGTCGGTACCGGGGGTCGACCTCACCCGGCAGAGCTTCAGCCCGAACTGAGGGAGGGCCAGGTCGTGGCCAAGAAGAAGCAGGGCGGCGGGACCCCGGCGACGGTGGCGTTGGAGGCGGCGGGCGTGGAGTTCACCGTCCACGCGTACCAGCACGATCCGGCGGCCGCCTCGTACGGCGGCGAGGCGGCGGAGCTGCTCGGGATCGAGGCCGGGCGGGTGTTCAAGACCCTGGTCGCCGAGGTGGACGGCAAGCTGACGGTCGGGGTGGTGCCGGTCTCCGGGCAGCTCGACCTCAAGGCGCTGGCCGGGGCGGTCGGCGGCAAGCGGGCGGCGATGGCCGACCCGGCGGCGGCCGAGCGGAGCAGTGGCTACGTGCTGGGCGGGATCTCGCCGTTGGGCCAGCGGAAGGCGCTGCCGACGGTGGTGGACGCGAGCGCGCTGGAGCACGCGACGGTGTACGTCTCGGCCGGGCGGCGGGGCCTGGAGGTCGAGCTGGCCCCGGCTGATCTGGTCGCGCTGACCCGGGCGGGAGTGGCCCGGATCGGCCGGTGACGGTGGACGAGGCGATGCACAGCCCGTCGGCCCCGGCCTGCTGACCGCAGGACCGGGGCCGACGTGTGGTGACCGGACGGGCTGATCCGCCGTCAGCGGACGGTGTCGGGGCCCGGGGCGGCCGGGGGCACCGGGCCGTCGGTGGGCGGGGCCGGGGGCTGCGGGGCGGCCCAGGGGTCGGTGGCGGGCTGGACGCCCGGCTGCGGCGGCTGCGGGGCACCCCACTGCGGCTGCGGAGCGCCCTGCGGGGCGGCGGGCTGGGGCCAGTTCGGGCCGGCCCAGTCGGGGCCCGCCCAGTACGGGGAGGGGTCGGGCTCGCGCTTGCCGAAGGCGGCGGAGAGGGCGAGCAGCAGGATCATCGCGGCCATCGGCCAGACCAGCAGGGCGCCGTGCGCGCCGAGCTCCAGGGCGGCGCTGAACTGCACGCCCTGACCGGCCTTCTTGGCGCTGGCGACCACGTCGGTGGAGGGGCCGAGCCGGGTGCCGAGCTGCCAGGCGATGACCGAGCCGGCCAGGCCGCCGACCGCCAGGCCCGTGGCGACCGCGATGCCGCCGCCCCGACGACGGGTCAGGACGAAGGCGACCAGGGCGCACAGGACGCCCGCGCCGAGGCCCAGCAGGGCGAAGGTGCCGTCGGCACCGGCGCGCTGCTCGCCCTCGGGGTCGACGTAGCGGATGGCGTCGCTGCCGGCGATCAGCATCACCCGGGGGGCCAGCTGGAGCCAGAGGACGCCCATGACCGCGCCGAGCACCGCACCGGCCGCCGTGATGACCGCGCCGATCCTCAGCTCCGGCCCGAGCGGGCGCCGTTCCCGGGCGGGGGCCGGCGGCGGCAGGTACGGGTCGGGCTGGGCGGGGTACGACGGGAGGGGCGGCTCGGGAGTGGAATCCGCAGGGGTGTTCGGTACGGTCACCGGCCCATCGTTTCACGTCACGACGACGGGCGGAGGGCCGACCCGGAGCCGGGCCCGGCCCCCGGTGAACGGGAGCACCCGCCTCCGACGGGGCGTCAGCGGGTGGCGGCCCGCCGGTAGGCCCAGGTGGCGACGGCCAGCGAGACCAGGCCCACCGCCCCGCACACCGTCAGGTCGCGGAGCACGGCGGCCCAGTGCGGCTCGGCCGCGAAGCTGCGGGCGAAGGCCTCGACCCCGTAGGTGGAGGGCAGCAGGTCGCGCAGCAGCAGGACCGGTCCGGGCAGTTGGTCCACCGGGAGGACGCCGAGCAGCAGCGCCGCCGACATGCCGAGCTGGCCGAGCAGGGTGGCCAGCTCCTGACGGGGCGCCAGCAGCCCGCAGGCCGCGCCGATCCCGGCCAGCGCCGCGCCCGCGAGCGGGACGACCGCGAGCAGCACCCACAGGTGGCCCATCGGCAGCGAGAACATCCAGGCCCCGACCCCGGCCGTGACCAGTGCGCCGGGCACGGTGAACGAGGCGTACGCGGCCGCGGCGCCCAGCACCACGGCGGCGGGCCGGACCGGCAGGGTGGCGTAGTGGTCCAGGCCGCCGGTGGCCCGGAGCCTGCCGAAGTACTGGGCCAGCAGGTTGAGCGCCACGAAGGCGACCACCAGCACGCTCGACCCGGCCACCACCGAACGGGCGGCCTCGACCTCCTCGGGGCCCACCACGCCGCGCATCATCAGCAGGATGCCGAGCGACTGGAAGGTGGCCACGAACAGCAGCGGGATCCGCGCCACCTTGGCCCGGGCGAGCTGCGCCCGGTAGACCGCGGCCATCGAGGGCAGCAGCCGGGCGGCCGGGGCCAGCGGGGCCTCGGCCGTGGCGGGCTGCGCCGCGACCGTCAGGGGTACGTCGAGCACGGTCACCGGGGCTGTCCTCCGGAGCGGTGGGGGCGGTCGGTGCGGGCGGTGCGGACCGAGCGGTCGGTGCGGACCGAGCGGTGGGTGCGGTCGCGCCCCGTCCTGGGGGCTGCCGGGCGGCGGTGCTCACGGCCCGTCAGGTCGTGGCGGGAAGGGCTCACCGGGCCAGCCCCTCGTGCCGGCCGCCGAGCTTGAGGTACGCGTCCTCCAGGCTCGGGGTGGCCAGGGTGAAGTCGTCCAGGGCGGCGAAGGCGGGGCCGGTGGTGACGGCGGCGACCAGTTCGCGGGCCTCGTCGGGGGTGGTGCGGACGGTCCAGCGGCGGCCGGTGCGGGCGGCCCGGGCGGCGAGTTCGGCGACGGCGGGCACCTCCATCGGGGCCTCGGTGCGCCAGACCAGGTCCAGCCGGACGTCACCGTCCACCAGGGCCTTCAGGCCGCCGGGCGTGTCGCAGGCGATGATCCGGCCCTCGTCCACCACCGCGACCCGGTCGAGCACGGTCTCGGCCTCGATCACGTTGTGGGTCACCAGCAGCACGGTGGTGCCGCGCTCGGCGCGGCGGCGGTCCACCGCGGACCAGACCGCGCGGCGGGCCACCGGGTCCATCCCGCTGGTGGGTTCGTCCAGCACCAGCAGCGGCCGCTCCCCCACCAGCACGGCGGCGAAGCAGGCCAGTCGCTTCTGACCGCCCGACAGCTTGGCCAGCGGACGGGTGGCGACCGCCTCCAGGCCGAGCTCGGCCAGCACCTCGGCGGCCTCGCTCCGGGCCTCGGCCCGGCCCAGGCCGCGCAGCCGTCCGGTGGTCTCGGCGGCCAGGGCCACCGTCAGCTCGTCCAGCGCCGTGGACTCCTGGCCCAGGTAGCCGAGCAGCCGGGCGGCCCGGTCGGGGTGGCGCACGATGTCGTGGCCCAGGATGTCGATCGAGCCCCGGTCGGGGCGCAGCAGTCCGGTGAGCTGGCGCACCAGGGTGGACTTGCCGGCGCCGTTCGGGCCGAGCAGCCCGAACACCTCGCCGCGGCGGACGTCGAGCGAGATCCCGTCGTTGGCCCGGATCTCACCCGCCTTGCTGCGGTAGCTCTTGGCAAGGTCCCGGACGGTGCAGCACTGCCCGGCCGACTGGCCGGGACCGCCGAGTCCGCCTTGCGGCGTGGGCCGTGGTGCCCGCCGGTCGGTGTCGCTCACGGACGAAGACTCTACGCGCTGCCCCGGACCAACCGGACAAGGGGGGCCATACGACTCTGTCAGGTCCACCGGACGTGCGGGGGCTGGGCACCGCCCGTCCGCCCGTATCGGCCTGATAACGAACGGTCGGCGCACGTCCCGACCGGGTGTCCCCGCAGGGCAGTCTTGGTACGCAGAGTCGAAACGATCAAGGAGTGCCCGTTGTCCCTCCGGTTCAACCCGCCGCCCAGTTGGCCGCAGCCTCCGGCGGGGTGGCACCCACCGGAGGGGTGGCAGCCGGACCCGTCCTGGCCGCCGCTGCCGCCGGGCTGGCCGCTCTGGGTCCCGGCGGTCGCCGAGCCGACCCTGGCGTTCCCCGTCGCCGCTCCCGCTCCCGCGACCACCAACTGGCCCACCCCGGCCCCGTACCCGCAGCAGGTGCCGCCGCAGCCCTACCCGCAGCAGCAGGCACCGCAGCCGCACCCGCCGGTGCAGCCCCAGGCCCAGACCCCCGCGTGGCCGGTACCCGCCGCGCCGGCTCCCGCTACCACCACCGGTGAGGGCAAGGGCCCGCTGTTCGGCCGCCGGAGACGGCAGGCGGAGGGCGAGGTCGAGCGGCTCACCGGCGAGCTGGCCCGGGTCCAGGCCGAGGCGGCCGCGCTGCACCGGCAGCTGGCCGAGGTCCAGGGCCAGGACGCGGCCGGGCTGGTGCTGGCGACCGAGCGGCTGCGGGCCGCGTACGCCGAGGCCGACGACGCGTTGGAGGCCAAGGCCGAGCTGGCCGCCGAGCAGGCCGCCCGGGCGCTCGCCGACAGCCACCGGCAGTACGAGGAGGTGGCCCGCCGGACGGCCGACGCCGAGGGGCAGGCCCGGCAGGCGGAGCAGCGGCTGGGGCAGCTGCACCAGGTCGTCGTGCGGACCGAGGAAGCGGCCATGCTCCAGGAGGCCGGGATCTACGAGTACCGCCATCCGCTGGCCGACGCGGTGGCGTACAAGGCCGAGCTGGACCGGCTGAAGGACCGCGTCAAGGACCTGGCCAAGGGCAACGGCGCGGTGCTCGCCGCCACCGGCTGGCAGGTGAACGGCTCGCTCGCCGAGGGCCAGAAGATGGTCCGGGACTTCTCCAAGCTGATGCTGCGCGCCTACAACGCGGAGGCGGACAGCGCGGTGCGTTCGATGCGCCCGCACCGGCTGTCCTCCATGACGGACCGTCTGGAGAAGACCCGGCAGACCATCGCCCGCCTGGGCACCACCATGCACATCCGGATCAGCGACGACTACCACCGGCTGCGGGTGCGCGAGCTGGAGCTGACGGCGGATCACCTGGCCAAGCAGGAGGAGGAGAAGGAGCAGCGCCGGGAGCTGCGCGAGCGCCAGCGCGAGGAGGAGCGCCTGGTCAAGGAGCTGGAGCGCGAGCGGTCCCGGCTGGACAAGGAGCGGCGCCACTACGAGAGCGCCCTCCAGCGGCTGCGCTCCGGCGCCTCGGCCGACCCGGCCGCGGTGGCCGAGCTGCAGGAGAAGCTGGCCGAGATCGAGGGCGAGTTCGCCGCGGTGGACGCCCGGGAGGCGAACGTCCGGGCGGGGTACGTCTACGTGATCTCCAACGTGGGCGCCTTCGGCGAGCGCATGGTCAAGATCGGCATGACCCGCCGCCTCGACCCGATGGACCGGGTGAACGAACTGGGCGACGCCTCCGTGCCGTTCCGCTTCGACGTGCACGCGCTGATCTTCAGCGAGGACGCGGTCGGCCTGGAGCGGCAGCTGCACCAGGAGTTCGAGGACCGCCGGGTGAACCGGGTGAACCTGCGCCGCGAGTTCTTCTACGTCACGCCGTCCGAGGTCAGGGGCGCCCTGCAGCGGTTCGCCGGGCAGCACCTGCTGGAGTTCCGGGAGGACCCCGAGGCGCCCGAGTGGCAGGCCAGCCGGCGGACCGGGCAGGAATGACCCGCCACCGGCCCTGACCCGCCGTCAGTCCTGGGCCGCCGTCACTCCTGGGCAACCGCCAGACCCGGGCGGGGCACCGCCTCGGCGAAGGCGTCCCAGAACCCGGCCCGGATGGCGTAGCGGTGCCCCTCGTCGATCTGGTCGTCGCGGGCGGCGAGCAGGCCGAAGCGGGCGGCGTAGCGGAGCAGTTCGGCGTCGAGGCGGTGCGGGATGCGCGGGTGGTCGGCCCAGAGGCGGGTGAGGACGGTGTCCGCACCCAGCCGGGAGAGCCAGCGGACGGCGAAGCGCCGGCCGACCGCCTGGGCGTCGGCCGGGGCCTCGGCGGAGTCCTCCTCGCGGTCGGCCCAGCGCTGCTCCGGGCCGGTGAGTTCGGCCAGGGTGGGCGGACCGACCGGGACGGCGGACGGGGCGGTGGCAGCGGCAGCAGCGGCGGGGCCGGTCACCGCGGTGAGGCGGTCGGAGGACCAGCGGAGCACCAGGGCGGGCGGCGTGCCGGGGCCCGGCCGCACGGCCAGGTCGCGCGGGGTCGGGACCACCCGCAGCCCGGCGGGGCCGGGGAGCACCACCGCGGCGGGCACCTCAGGCTCCGGCTCCGACTCCGGGTCCGGCTCCGCCTCCCCGGGGAGTGACGCCCCGTCGGGAGCGGCGGTGGCCGGGGCGGCGGCCGCCGCGGCGGGCAGCGGCAGCTGCACCGAGGTCTGGAGTTCGCGCGGCTGGGCCCAGCGCTCGACGAAGGCCCGGTCCAGCACCTGCCGCTCGTCGGCCTCGGCGACCAGGTCCTCGGACTGGTTGAAGTCGTGGTCCACCGGCTGCACGGCCCACAGGTGCACCACCACGCCGTGCTCCTTGGCGCAGACCATGCCGGGCAGCAGGTCGCCGTCGCCGCTGAGCAGCACCAGGTCGGCGCAGGCCCGGTTGTGGGCGAGCTCGGTGAGCTCGGCGTGCATCGCGGCGTCCACGCCCTTCTGCACCCAGCGCCCCTCGGCCCGGGTCAGCGCGCCGAGCCGGACGGTGACCCGGGGCAGGCTGCGCAGCCGCCGGTGCTCGGGCAGCGAGCGCCGGTCGGGGGCGGCGTCGAACCAGTAGATCCGCAGCAGCGGCAGCCCGGTCTCGGCCTCGGCCCGTTCCGCCAGGGCGGTGGCCAGCCCGGCGTGATCGACCGTCAGCCGGGCCCGGCTCGGCTGCCCGGTCAGCAGGTTCGCCGTGGCACCCAGCAGGTACCCGGCGTCCACCAGGACGACGCAGCGGTCCACTCCACACCACTTCCCTCCGGAGGGCCGCCGGGCGGGGTGAGGGCTGTGGGGGCCCGCTCCGGCAGCGGGCCGGCGGTCGGGCTCGCACCGCCGGTGGGCACTCTTTACCCCCCGATCGCCCGGCGAACCGTTCCGCCTCGCCGAGCGCCCGCGCGAGCGCACCCGCGCGCACACGCACCGATGGCGCCACCGGCCGTACCCCCTGGCGGCCCCTGGCGCGTCACCGGCCGCCTGACCGGCAGCCGCGCCCGACCCGGTCATACTGGAACGATCATGCGGAAGACCCGAGTCGCGCTGTACCTCGTGACGGCCCTGGCTGCGGGGGCCGTGCTGCTGGCCCCGAAGGTCGGGGTGGAGGCCTCGCGCGGCGACACCACGGTGACCTCGATCTCGGTCAACGGCGGTCGGTCGATCCTGCTCGGCCCGGCCGAAGGGGCCACGGTGCCCCTGGTGCTGACGGCCCGTGACGGCTCGGGGATCGCCTCGGTCGGCCCGATCGGGGTCTGGGGGCCGAACTACGGGGTGCTCGGGGTCAGCCCGCTGGAGTGCACGGCGGCGGGCCCGAGCTCGACCTGCCGGGGGACGGTGACGGTCCGTCCGAGGAAGCACGAGGTCTTCGACGACGAGGCCGGCACCTGGTTCGTCGACCTCAAGGTGCGGGCCAGGGACGGCGACCGGTACGTCAACCAGACCGCGGCCGGCTTCTCGGTCAAGCAGGCCACCCTGCTGGAGCTCGCGGGGGTGCCGGAGCGCACCACGCCCGGCGAGGAGATACGGGTCACGGGGCGGCTGGACCGGGCCTCCTGGGAGGACCACGGCTACCACGGGTACCCGGGCGGGCTGGTCTTCCTCCAGTTCCGCGCGGGCTGGAGCAGCACCTGGACCACGGTGGCGGAGACCTACTCGCAGGCGGACGGGACGCTGGAGGCGACCGTCCCGGCGGCGGAGTCCGGGGCCTTCCAGTGGTACTACCCCGGCGACAAGTGGGTCGGGGACTCGCTCTCGCGCGCGGTGCCGGTCAGCGTCGGCTGACCGGCACCGCGGTGGCGTGGCGGGGTGGGGCGTGACGGGGCGTCAGGCCCGGAGCTCAGCCGCGACCAGCTCGGCGATCTGGACCGCGTTCAGCGCCGCGCCCTTGCGCAGGTTGTCGTTGGAGAGGAACAGCGCGAGGCCGTTCTCCACCGTCTCGTCCACCCGGATGCGGCCGACGTAGGACGGGTCCTTGCCGGCGGCCTGGAGCGGGGTCGGGATCTCGGAGAGCTCCACGCCCGGGGCGTCGGCGAGCAGCTCGTAGGCGCGCTCGACGCTGATCGGGGAGTCGAAGCGGGCGTTCACCTGGAGCGAGTGGCCGGAGAAGACCGGGACGCGCACGCAGGTGCCGGAGACCTTGAGCTCCGGGATGCCGAGGATCTTGCGGGACTCGTGACGGAGCTTCTGCTCCTCGTCGGTCTCGAAGGAGCCGTCGTCCACCAGGTTGCCCGCGAGCGGCACCACGTTGAAGGCGATCGGGCGCTGGTACACGCCCGGGTTGCTGGCCTGCACGGCCTCGCCGTCGAAGGCCAGCTGGTCGGCCTTCTCGGCGATCTCGCAGGCCTGGCGGTGCAGCTCGGCGACGCCGGCCAGACCGGAGCCGGAGACGGCCTGGTAGGTGGTGGCGACCAGCGCGGTGAGGCCGGCCTCGTCGTGCAGCGGGCGCAGCACCGGCATGGCGGCCATGGTGGTGCAGTTCGGGTTGGCGATGATGCCCTTGGGGCGGTTCGCGATCGCGTCCGGGTTGACCTCGGAGACCACCAGCGGGACCTCGGGGTCGCGGCGCCAGGCCGAGGAGTTGTCGATCACCACGGCGCCGGCGGCGGCGACCTTGGGGGCCAGCGCCTTGGAGGTGGCACCGCCGGCGGAGAAGATCACGATGTCCAGGCCGGAGTAGTCGGCGGTCTCGGCGTCCTCGACGGTGACCTCGCCGTCCTGCCACGGCAGCGTCTTGCCGGCCGAACGGGCCGAGGCGAACAGCCGCAGCTCCGTCACCGGGAACTTGCGCTCGGCCAGAATGCCGCGAACGACTCCACCGACCTGGCCGGTGGCACCAACGATGCCGATCCTCATCGGGATACTCCTCCTGTGTCGTGCTCGATCAAAGTCCGCACACTCCGCCCATCATGCCTGGTCGGACGGGTGGGGTGGGACGCCGTTCCACTGGGTGGGCGGGCGGCGGGGCCACGGGGGCGGAAAACCGGCGGCCGCGGTGACCGGCCGCCCCGGATTCGCCGGTGGGCGGCCGGTGGGGCTGGAAGAATCCGTCCGGGCGAAAACCCGATGGCGCCTCAGGTCACACCCCGTCAGGCGGGCGGACGGCCGAACGGGCGGTCCGCCGCACAGCCGGGCAGCGCGTGCGGCCGGGCAGCGCGTGCGGCCGACGGTCCGCGCCCGGCCGACGGCCCGTGCGCTTCCGCTTCGCACCCGCACGGCGGAGCCGCACGTCAGCAGGGCCCCGCGCCTCCGGAGGCACGTCCGACGGCGCGGCGGCCACGGACGGGCCGTCAGGCCGTGACCGCCTCCAGGGCGGCCAGCGCGGCGGCCACCGACTCCGGCCCGGCCGGGAGCAGCGGGAGCCGGACGTCCGGGGTGGGGATGCGGCCCTGGGCGTGCAGCACGCCCTTGATGACGGTCGGGTTGGGCTCGGCGAAGCAGGCCGCCGAGAGCCGGGCCAGCCGCAGGCCGAGGGCGCGCTCCCCCCAGCGGACCAGCTCCACGAACGACCCCGTGGCCAAGTGGGCGGAGGCCAGGATGCCGCCGGTGGCGCCGAGGGCGAGCAGCGGCAGCAGGAAGGGGTCGTCCCCGGCCAGCACCGCGAAGCCGGGCGGCAGGTCGGCGAGGAGCGCGACGGTCTCGCCGTCGATGCCGCCCCCGGCGTACTTGACCCCGGCCACGCCCTCCAGCGCGCCGATCCGGCGCAGCGCGTCCGCGTCCAGCTGCTGCCCGGTGCGGTAGGGGATGTGATAGACGATCAGCGGCACCGGGCTGCCGGCCGCCAGCGCCTCGAAGTGCGCCAGCGCGCCCGCCGCGCCGGGCCGGGTGAAGGCCGGGACGGTGACCAGCGCGGCGTCGGCCACCCCGGCCAGCCCGCCGAGCGCGGCCACCGTGCGGCGGGTGTCGTTGCCGCCGGTGCCGACGGTGAGCAGCGCGCCGTGGTCGCGGGCGGCCAGGGCGCAGACCTCGACCACGGCCCGCTTCTCCTCCTCGTCCAGGGTGGCCACCTCGGCGGTGGTGCCGAGCGCGACCAGCCCGGCCGCGCCCTCGGCGAGCGCCTTGCGGGCCAGCCCGTCGAGGGCGTCCAGGGCGACGGTGCCGTCGGCCTCGAACGGGGTGATCAGCGGGACGTGGATGCCGTGGAGTTCCATGCTCCGAGCCTGGCCCCCGACGGCTCGTCAGGTCCAGTTCTGATTTCCGAGGCTTTGCGTAAGCTCAGCCTGTGCTCGACGTCCGCCGTCTCCGGCTGCTCCGTGAACTGGCCCACCGCGGCACCATCGCCGCCGTCGCCGAATCGCTGGCCTTCAGCGCCTCCGCCGTCTCCCAGCAGCTCTCGGTGCTGGAGCGGGAGGCGGGGGTGCCGCTGCTGGAGCGCACCGGCCGCCGGGTGGCGCTCACCCCGGCCGGGCTGAACCTGGTCCGGCACGCCGAGGCGGTACTGGAGCGGCTGGAGCAGGCCTCGGCCGAACTGGCCGACGCCAGGCGGGGGTTGGCGGGCCCGCTGCGGATCGGCACCTACCCGTCGGCGGCCCGGGCGATCATCCCGGGCGCGCTGGCCGCGCTGGCCCGCGAGCACCCCGGGCTGGTCCCGATGGTGACGGAGGTGGACCCGGCACTGGTCGCGGCGATGCTGCGGGCCGGGGAGCTGGACGTGGCCCTGGTGCACGAGTACGACTTCGTGCCGGCCGACCCGGAGCCGGGGCTGGCGGCCGAGCCGCTGTTCACCGAGCCGATGTACCTGGCCGCCCCCGCGCCGGGGGCGGTGGCGGACCACCCGGAGAGCCGCTGGATCGTCTCGCCGCACGGCACGCTCTGCCACACCATGGTGGTCCGGGCCTGCCAGGCCTCCGGCTTCACCCCGCTGATCGCGCATCAGATCGACGACTTCGCGACGGTGCTCGCGCTGGTCGCGGTGGGCCAGGGCGTGGCCCTCGTCCCGCACCTCGGCGCCTCCCCCGCACCGCCCGGCGTGCAGCTCACCAGGCTGCCGATGGCGCGCCGCACCAGGACCGCCTTCCGGGCCGGCGCGGGCCGTCACCCGGCCGTCGCGGCCTTCGTCTCGGCGGTCCGCGAGGCCCTCCCGGAGGACCTTCGGGGAGGGTTCGGAGACGCTCCGTGACGGTGACGGCGACCGTCTCCGGGCCGCGCTAGGGTGGGGTCTTCCGTCTAGCCTGAGGAGCCGTCCCACCGTGGCCGACAGCTTTGTTCACCTGCATGTCCACACCGAGTACTCGATGCTCGACGGAGCTGCGAAGAACGGGAAGCTGTTCGGCGAGGTGGCCAAGCAGGGCATGCCCGCGATCGCGATGAGCGACCACGGCAACATGTTCGGCGCGTACGAGTTCTTCCAGACCTCGAAGAAGTTCGACGGCGTCACCCCGATCATCGGCATCGAGGCGTACGTCGCCCCGGGCTCCCGCTTCGAGAAGAAGCCGGTCTTCTGGGCCCCGGGCGGCAAGCGCGAGGTGAGCGCGGACGGCGAGGGCGGCAAGGACGTCTCCGGCGGTGGCCGCTACACCCACATGACCATGTGGGCGCAGAACGCCACCGGCCTGCGCAACCTCTTCAAGCTCTCCTCCCTCGCGTCGATGGAGGGCTACTACATGAAGCCCCGGATGGACCGCGAGCTGATCGCCGCGAACGCCGCCGGGATCATCGCCACCACCGGCTGCCCCTCCGGCGAGGTGCAGACCCGCCTGCGGCTGGGCCAGTACGAGGAGGCCGTCAAGGCCGCCGCCGCGTACCAGGAGATCTTCGGCAAGGAGAACTACTTCCTGGAGCTGATGGACCACGACCTGTCCATCGAGCGCGACGTCCGGGACGGCCTGCTCCAGCTCGCCAAGCACCTGAACATCCCGCTGCTGGCGACCAACGACTCGCACTACGTGACGGCCGATCAGGCCGACGCCCACGACTCGCTGCTCTGCGTCGGCGTGGGCAAGAACAAGGACGACCCGAACCGCTTCAAGTTCCAGGGCACCGGCTACTACATCAAGACCGCCGAGGAGATGCAGGAGCTCTTCCGCGAGCTCCCCGAGGCGTGCAGGAACACCCTGGAGATCGCCTCCCGGATCGAGGGCTACGACGAGGTCTTCAACTACGTCGACCGGATGCCCCAGTTCGACGTGCCCGAGGGCGAGACCCAGGCCTCGTACCTGCGCAAGAAGATCGCCGAGGGCGTGCAGCACCGGTACGGGGACAACCCGAGCCAGGAGGTGCTGGACCGGATCGAGCTGGAGATGGGCGTCATCTCCCCGATGGGCTTCGACGCGTACTTCCTCGTGGTCGCCGACATCTGCCAGTACGGCCGGGACAACGGGATCTCGGTCGGCCCCGGCCGTGGTTCGGCGGCCGGTTCGATGGTGGCGTACCTCACCGGCATCACCCAGCTCGACCCGCTGGAGCACGACCTCCTCTTCGAGCGGTTCCTGAACCCCGAGCGCATCAACCCCCCGGACGTCGACATCGACTTCGACGACCGCCAGCGCGACCAGATGGTGCGCTACGTCACCGACAAGTACGGCGAGGCGTACACCGCCCAGGTGAACACCTTCGGCACCATCAAGGCCAAGGCGGCCGTGAAGGACGCCAACCGCATCCTGGGCTACCCGTTCGCGATGGGCGACCGGATCACCAAGGCGATGCCGCCGGACGTGATGGGCAAGGGCGTCCCGCTCGCCGACCTGTTCAACGAGAAGCACCCTCGCTACAACGAGGGCACCGAGATCCGGAACATGTACGGCAACGAGCCGGACGTGAAGAAGATCATCGACACCGGCCTGGGCATCGAGGGCCTGATCCGCGGCACCGGCGTGCACGCGGCGGCGGTCATCCTCTCCTCCACGCCGCTGCTGGAACTGATCCCGCTGCACAAGCGGGACAAGGACGGCGTGATCATCACCGGCTTCGACTACCCGTCGTGCGAAGCCATGGGCCTGATCAAGATGGACTTCCTGGGTCTGCGGAACCTGGGCATCATCGACCACTGCCTCAAGATCATCAAGTCCAACCGCGGCGCGGACGTCGACATCGAGAAGATCCCGATCGACGACCCGACCACCTACCAGATGCTGGCCCGGGGCGACACGCTCGGCGTGTTCCAGCTCGACGGTGGCCCCATGCGCGCCCTGCTGCGGCTGATGAAGCCCACCGAGTTCGCCGACATCTCCGCCGTCTCGGCGCTGTACCGGCCCGGCCCGATGGGCATGAACTCGCACACCAACTACGCGCTCCGCAAGAACGCGCAGCAGGAGATCCTGCCGATCCACCCCGAGCTGGAGGAGCCGCTCAAGGAGGTCCTCGGCCCCACCTACGGCCTGATCGTCTACCAGGAGCAGGTGCAGCGAGCCGCCCAGGTGCTGGCCGGCTACAGCCTCGGACAGGCAGACCTGCTCCGCCGCGCGATGGGCAAGAAGAAGAAGGAGGTCCTGGAGAAGGAGTTCGTCCCCTTCCACGCGGGCTGCAAGGAGCGCGGCTACTCGGACGAGGCGATCCAGGCGGTCTGGGACGTGCTGGTCCCGTTCGCCGGCTACGCGTTCAACAAATCGCACTCCGCCGCGTACGGCCTGGTCTCCTACCAGACGGCCTACCTCAAGGCGAACTACCCCGCCGAGTACATGGCCGCCCTGCTGACCTCGGTCGCGGACGACAAGGACAAGATGGCCGTCTACCTGGCCGAGTGCCGGGCCATGGGCATCAAGATCCTCTCCCCCGACGTCAACGAGTCGGTGGTCGACTTCACCGCCGTCGGCACCGACGTCCGCTTCGGCCTCAAGGCCGTCCGTAACGTCGGCGTCCCGGTCATCGAGTCGCTGGTCAACACCCGCAAGGAGAAGGGGAAGTACACCTCCTTCGCGGACTTCCTGGACAAGGTCGAGCTGGTGGTGTGCAACAAGCGCACCGTCGACTCCCTGATCAAGGCCGGCGGCTTCGACTCGCTCGGGCACACCCGGCTCTCGCTCAACTCGGTGCACGAGAACGCGATCGACGCCGTCACCGGCGTCAAGAAGCAGCAGGCGATCGGCCAGGACGACCTGTTCGGCGCGCTGGACACCGGCGAGGACATCCCGACCATCGGGCTGGACTTCGAGCTCACCGAGAAGGAGTGGCCGCGCAAGCAACTCCTCTCCCTGGAACGGGAGATGCTCGGCCTGTACGTCTCCAGCCACCCGCTGGACGGCGCCGAGCACATCCTGGCCCGCAACCGCGACGTCTCGATCGCCGAACTCCTCGGCTCCGGCCGCACCGAGGGCGAAGTCCGCCTGGCCGGCCTGATCACCGCCGTCGACCGCCGCATCAACAAGGCGGGCAACGCCTGGGCGATCATCACCCTGGCCGACCGCGACGGCTCGGTCGAGGTGCTCTTCTTCCCGGCCGCCTACAACCTGATGTCGGAGCAGATGATCGAGGACAACGTGATCTCGATCCGCGGCCGGCTCAACGAACGCGACGGCGCCCTCAGCGTCTTCGGCCAGGAGATCGCCACCCTCGACGTCTCCTCCGCCGAGCACGGCGGCAAGCCGCCGATCCTGATCACCGTCCCCTCCAACCGGGTCAACGCCGAGATGGTCTCCGAGTTCAAGAGCGCCCTGCGCGCCCACCCCGGCGACGTCCCGGTCCGCCTCCTGACCACCTCCCGCGAGAAGAACGTCCTCTTCGAACTCGGCTTCCTGGTCAACCCCGACAACGGAGCCTTCGCCTCCGAGGTCAAGACCCTCCTCGGCCCCTCCGCCTGGAGCAACGCCCTCTAGCAGCAGGGCCCTCGAGGCCCCGGGTGGTCAGCCGGTGACCGGCAGGCCGCTCGGGGCCTTGATGCGCTTCATGATGATCTGGGAGTTGACCTCGGTGACGCCGGCGAGGGTGGTGAGCTTCTCGATCCAGAGGCGTTCGTAGGACTTGAGGTCGGCGACGGCGATGCGCAGCAGGCAGCCGGGGCTGCCGAAGAGGCGGTAGGCCTCGATCACGTCGGGGATGTCCTGGAGGGCGGCCTCGAAGGCCTCGACGGCCTCGCGCTCGCGGCGGACCTCGACCGAGACCAGCACCTCGAAGCCGCGGCCGACCGCGTCCGGGTTGACCACGGCGCGGTAGCCCTCGATCACGCCGTCCTCCTCCAGTTGGCGGACCCGGCGCAGGCAGGGCGAGGGGGTGAGGCCGACCCGCTGGGCCAGCTCCTGGTTGCTGAGGCGTCCGTCGCGCTGGAGCTCGCGCAAGATGTCGCGATCGATGCGGTCCATGGCGCAATCCTATGCCCCGCCCTGCGTCAGGTCGGGCAAGAAGTGGCGATCCGATTGCGTGATGATTCGTCTATTCTTGCGATGAGCGTTCCGCCACAGCGGAGACCGACACGGCAGCCCGGCCCAGGCAAACAGCCAGGGGCCGGGCTGCTCCCCTTTCCAGCCGCGTACCGAAGCCCAGGAGGCAGCCATGGCACGGATCGTCCTGATCAGCACCGGCGGCACCATCGCGAGCCGCTGGCAGGGTTCGGGCTACGCGGCGGACGCGCACGGCGACGAGGTCATGGAGACCGCCGCGGTGCCGGAGGGCGTGGAGGTCGAGGTCGTCGACCTGTTCAGCGTGAACAGCCCCCGGCTGACCACCCGTCACCAGCTGACCCTGCTGCGCACCGTGCACGAGGTGCTGACCGACCCGGGCGTGGACGGCATCGTGGTCACCCACGGCACCGACACCCTGGAGGAGTCGGCCTTCCTGCTCGACCTGCACCACGACGACCCGCGCCCGGTGGTGTTCACCGGCGCGCAGCTGCCGATGGGCACCGCCGACGGCGACGGGCCGGGCAACCTCTACGACGCGCTGCTGACCGCCGCCACCGTGCGGGGCCTGGGCGTGCTGGTGGTCTTCGACGGCAAGGTGCACGCGGCCCGGGGCACGGTGAAGGTGCGGACCCTGGCACCGGACGCGTTCGCCGACCCCTCCGGCCACCGGGTCGGGGACGTCGGCTTCGGCAGCGCGGTGGTGCTCCGTCAGCCCCGGCGGCCCGCCGTGCTGGCGGTGCCGGAGCTGCCGTCCGCCTCGCCCCGGGTCGACGTGGTGATGCACCACTCGGACGCCGACCCGGTGCTCCTCCGGGCCGCGCTGGCGGCCGGTGCGCAGGGCGTGGTGCTGGTCGCCACCGGCGCGGGCAACGCCACCCCGGAGTTCGTCGAGGCGGTCGCCGAGGCCACCGCCGCGGGCGTCCTGGTGGCGCTGACCACCCGGGTGGAGTCCGGCCCGGTGGCCGAGATCTACACCCACGGCGGCGCGGTGGACCTGGTCGCCGCCGGTGCGGTGCCGACCGGCACGCTGCGGGCCGGGCAGGCCCGGATCGCGGTGCTGGCCGCCGTCCTCGGGGCGGACGGGCCGCAGGGCCGCACGGCGCTGCTGCGCCGGGCCCTGGCCGCCGAGACCCCGGTGCTGGCCGCCGCCTGAGCCGTTCACCCCCGCGTCGGCCCCCGGTCACCCGCCGGCGGCCGACGCGCGGGAACCCGTCCGCATACTGTGGCGTCATCCCGATCAGGACCAGGCGACGCACCACAGAGGACACCGAGAACCATGCCGCAGCAGCAGAACGCCGCCCAGCGCGAACCCGAGCGGGCCGAGACCATCCTGCGGGTGTTCGACACCGCCTTCGGCCGGCTGCTGGCCGAGGACCCGGCCGCGTTCCGGGTGAAGTTCCGCAAGATGGCCGCCTCCGCCTTCGCCTTCTACCGGGGCACCGCCGGCCTGTACTACGCGGACCTGACGACGGGTCCGTTCGAGGCCTACGGCGCGCCGTACCTGGACGCCCGGACCAGCCGGGTCTGGATCCACGGCGACCTGCACGCGGAGAACTTCGGCACCTACCTCAACGCCGAGGGCCGGCTGGTCTTCAACGTCAACGACTTCGACGAGGCCTACGTCGGCGCCTTCACCTGGGACGTCCAGCGGCTGGCCGCCAGCCTGGCCCTGCTCGGCTACGCCAAGGCGCTCTCCGACCGCACCATCTCCGAACTGGTGCGGTCCTTCGCCGACGCCTACCGGGCACGGATCGGCGCGCTGGCCGCGGGCGACCAGGCCGAGGCGTACACCCTGGACACCGCCGAGGGCCCGCTGCTGGAGACCCTGCGCCGGGCCCGGCTGCAGACCCGGGTGGCGCTGCTGGAGCAGGACACCGTGATCGAGGGGTACGAGCGCCGGTTCCGCTCCGGCGGCGGCACCATCCCGTTGGACGGGTCCACCCGGGCCGAGGTGCTGACCGCCTTCGAGCAGTACCTGGCCACCCTGCCGCCGGCCACCCGCACCCGGCCGGACTCGCTGCGGGTGAAGGACGTGGTGGGCCGCCGGGGCATCGGCATCGGCAGCGCCGGGCTGCCCTCCTACAACGTGCTGCTGGAGGGCCACACCGACGCCCTCGAGAACGACGTCATCATCTACCTGAAGCAGGGTCAGACCCCGGCCGTCTCGCACCACGTGACGGACCCGGCGATCCGGGAGTTCTTCGTCCACGAGGGCCACCGCACCGTCATCTCGCAGCGCGCGCTCCAGGCGCACAGCGACCCGTGGCTGGGCTGGACCACCTTCCGGGGCCAGGGGATGCTGGTCGCCGAGGTCTCCCCGTACTCCTCGGACCTGGACTGGAGCGACCTCACCGAGCCGGCCGACCTGCGGGACGTGGTGACCCACCTGGGCCGCGCCACCGCCGGGATGCACGCGGCGGCCGACGTCTCCTCCAGCGGCCACGGGCTGGTGCCGTTCTCCACCGAGCACGCCATCGACGCCGCGATCGGCGGCCGGGGCGAGGCCTTCGCCGACATGCTGGTGGAGTTCGCCCACGCCTACGGGGACCGGGCCCGGCTGGACCACCAGATCTTCGTCGACCTGTTCCGTAACGGCCGGATCCCCGGCCTGGGTTGAGCCGCCGATCCGCTAGTCCGGTACCGGGAAGCGGGCGGTGAGCACGGCGCCGCCCGCGCTCCGGGCCACCCGGAGGCTGCCACCGTGGCCGGTGGCGATCTCCCGGGCGATGGCCAGCCCGAGGCCGGAGCCGCCCACCGAGCGGGTGCGGGCGTCGTCGAGGCGGGTGAACCGCTCGAAGACCCGCTCCCGGTCGGCCTCCGGGATGCCCGGGCCGTCGTCGCGCACCTCCAGCCGGACCGCCCCGTCCTCCTCCACCGCCACCCGCACCGTCACCGCGCCGTCGGCGTGGCGGCAGGCGTTGTCCAGCAGGTTGCGCAGCAGCCGCTCCAGCTGCACGGCGCTGCCCGGGACCCGGGCCCGCCCGCCGGCTGCCGCGGTCTCCGCGGTCAGCCGCAGGGCGGCCGTGCGGGGCAGGTGGCGGTACTCCTCGACCAGGTCGAGGGCCAGCCCGGCCAGGTCCACCAGCGCCCCGTCCGGGCGGGCCCCGCCGCCGTCCAGGCGGGTGAGCAGCAGCAGGTCGTCGGTGAGCCGCTGCAGCCGCTGGATGTCGCCGACCGCGCCGCGGACCGTCCCCTCCCAGTCCACCCCCTCCGGGTGGGCGAGCGAACCCTCCAGTGAGGCACGGAGGTTGGCGATCGGGCTGCGCAGCTCGTGCGAGGCGTCCGCGACGAAGCGGCGCTGCCGCTCGGCGGAGTGCTCCAGCCGGTCGAGGATGTCGTTGGTGGTCCGGGCCAGGTCGGTCAGCTCGTCCCCGGTCCGCGGGACCGGCACCCGGCGGTCCAGCGAACGGGTGCTCAACTCGGCCAGCCCGCGCCGGATCGCCTCCACCGGGCGCAGCGCGCGGCCGGCCGTCAGCCAGGCCGTGGTGGCGACCACCAGCGCGGCGGAGGGCGGCCCCGACTCGGCCAGCCAGTTGATGCCGAAGGGGTCGTACTGCGGGCCGTAGACGTTCAGTTCCTTCAGCACGGGCGAGACGAACAGCATCGGCACCAGGGCGGCCGCCCCGGCGAGCAGGGCCGAGCGGGCCCGCAACGGCGCGTCGCGGCCCAGCGGTTCGAGGGCGAAGCGGGTCACCAGGGCCACCACCAGGCCGAACTGGGGCACCGCCACCTTCAGGCCCCACTCGACCACGTTCTCCTCGACGAACGGGTAGGCCGAGTAGGCGGTCAGCCAGCGGAAGTCGCTCCAGGCCAGCAGCCCGGACGCGGCTCCGGCCAGCAGCGCGGCCTGCGGGCGGCGGGGCGGCTCCGCCCAGCGGGCGGCCTCCCAGGCCACCGCGGCGACCACCACGGCCGGCACCAGCGGGCCCGGCAGGCCGGCCGGGCCGACCAGCGGGCCGATCCGGTTCAGGTACTCCATCCGCTCCGGGTCCGGCGGCACCCCGGTGACGTCCTTGAAGGACTGGAGGAGTACGGCGAGCAGCACGAAGAGCGCCGCCACCGCGCCGACGGCCAGGGCCGCCGCCGCCTTGCGGTGCGCCCGGGCCAGACCGCCCACCCGGGACACGGCCCCGGCCAGTACGCCGAGCGGCCCGGCCGACGTGCCAGTGCCTCCCTCGGCAGGGTTTGCCCCGTCGCGCCGCCCGGCACGCACTCTCGCCGCACCGGCCAAAGGCCCGAGTAGCTCCGCTACAAGGGCCTTTCTCCGGCACGCCGAGAGCACGCACCGAACGACGCTCCTGATGGGGCAAACCCTGCCGGGGGAGGCACTAGGCGGCACGGCCGACCAGCTTGTAGCCGGCCCCGCGCACGGTGGTGATGGTCTCCCGGCCGAAGGGCGCGTCGACCTTGCGGCGCAGCGAACTCACGTACACCTCGACGATGTTGAGGTCGCCCTCGTAGTTGGCGTCCCAGACCTGGTCGACGATCTCGACCTTGGGGACCACCTCGTCCACCCGCTGCGCCAGGCACTCCAGCACCGCGAACTCCTTGGCCGTCAGCTCGATCCGGTCCTCGCCCCGGCCGCAGGTGCGGGCCACCCGGTCCAGCCAGAGGTCGCCGACCCGCAGCACCGTCCCGGCCCGGGCCGCACCGCCCCGGCGCAGCAGCGCGCGCAGCCGGGCCTCCAGCACCACGTAGGAGAAGGGCTTGGCCAGGTAGTCGTCGGCGCCGGTGTCCAGCGCCTCGGCCTCGTCGTACTCGCCGTTCTTGGCGGTCAGCATCAGGATCGGGGTGTCCACGCCCTGCTCGCGCAGCCGGGCGCAGACCCGGTAGCCGTTCAGCCCGGGCAGCATGATGTCGAGCACGATCGCCGCGTACCGGCGCTCGGTCGCCGCCCAGAGCCCGGCCTCCCCGTCGTGCTCCACGTCCACGGCGTAGCCGGCCGCGGTCAGGCCCCGTCGGAGGGCCTCGGCCAGGCGTTCCTCGTCCTCGATCACCAGCAAGCGCATCCGCTCAGTATCCACACCATCGGCGGGGTTTCCTGAAGCGGTCTTCAGGGTGCTTCAGCTCCGCTTCAGCGAGGCGGTGTGAGCCTCGGGCTTTCCGACCGCTCAGCCGCAAGGACGCCCGATGACGACGGCCACCGCCCCCGCCCGCCCGGCCCCGCCGCTCCCGCTGCCCCCACCGCGACGGCGGCGGGCCGTTGCCCCGTGGGCGGTCGGGGCCGGCGTCTTCGCGGTGTACGCGGCCGTGGCGCTGCGGCTGCACGCCCGCTTCGAGACCACCGGCTACGACCTGGGCATCTTCGGCCAGGCGGTGCGCCACTACGCGGCCGGCGAGTGGCCCGCCTCGGAGCTGCGCAGCGACGGCATCCCGGGTCTGACGGCCTTTCCGCTGCTCGGTGACCACTTCCACCCGGTGCTGGCGCTGCTCGGCCCGCTGTACGCGCTGCTGCCGCGGGTGGAGCTGCTGCTGGTGGTGCAGGCCGCCCTGGTGGCGCTCTCCGCCGGGGTGGTCACCGGCTGCGCGGCCCGCCGGGGCGTCCGGGGCGCGCCGGCCGTCGGGCTGGCCTACGCCGGGGCCTGGGGGCTGCAGTCGCTGGTGGGCTTCGACTTCCACGAAGTCGCCTTCGCCGTCCCGCTGCTGGCGCTCTCGCTGGCCGCCTACCTGGACGGGCGGTGGACCGCCTGTGCCTGGTGGGGGGCGGCGCTGCTGCTGGTGAAGGAGGACATGGGGCTGACCGTGGCGGCGATCGGCGTGCTGCTGATCCGCCGTCACCTGCGGGCCGGGCTGGCGCTCTGCGCGGGCGGGCCGCTGGCGATGGCGCTGGTCCTGCTGGTGGTGCTGCCGGCCTTCAGCCCGAGCGGCGCGTACGGCTACCTGAGCTCCTCCTCCGGCACCTTCGGGCTGTTCGAGGGGCTGGACACCAAGGCGAACACCCTGCTGATGCTGCTGCTGCCGACCGGTCTGCTCGCGGTGCGCAGCCCGCTGCTGCTGGTCGCCCTGCCCACCCTGGCCTGGCGGTTCGCCTCGGGGAACACGGTCTACTGGGGCACCTCGCACCACTACTCGGCGGTGCTGATGCCGGTGGTCTTCCTGGCCCTGGTGGACACCCTGGCCCGGCTCCGGCAGCACCGCCGCACCGCCGCCGTGCTGCCCGCCGCGCTGCTCGCGGTCGCGGCCCTGGTCACCGTCACCACGGCCCAGTTCGGGCCGCTGCTGCTGGCCCGGGCGAGCGCCCCGTCGTTCTGGGCGGACGCGCCCCGGCAGGCGGCCGGGCGGGCGGCGCTGGCGCTGGTGCCGGACGGCGCGGTGGTCGCGGCCTCCAACACCATGGCCCCGCACCTGACCGACCGGGCCACCGTGTACCTGCTCACCCCGGGTGCCTTCGCGGCGGGGCGGCCCGTCCCGGAGTGGCTGGTCGCCGACGACGCCTCGGTCTGGCCCGGCCCGACGGCGGCCGCGCTGCGCGCGGCCGCCGGGTACGAGCAGGTCCACTCCGCCGAGGGCTTCACCGTGTGGAAGCGGGTGCCCTGACCGGCCGTCAGGCCTCGGCGTCCAGCTCGGCCAGGAAGTCCAGCGCGACGGCCCAGGTCCGCTCGGTGGCCTCGGCGTCGTAGTCGGGCAGCCCGGGGTCGGTGAAGAGGTGGCCCGCGCCCCGGTAGCGGTGGATCTCGACGTCGGCCCCGGCCTTGGTCAGGTTGAGGTACCAGGCGTTCAGCCAGTCCTCGGGCTCGAAGGCGTCCGGCTCGGCGACGTGCAGCTGCACCGGGAGGGAGGTGGCGGCGTCCTCGCGGATGTCGGAGGTGCCGTGCAGCAGGAGCAGGCCCAGGGCCTTCTCGTCGGCCAGCGCGAGGTTCTGCGCGAGCGCGGCGCCGAGCGAGTAGCCGGCGTAGACCAGGCGGGCGTCCGGGACGAGCAGCGGGGCGACGGCCGTCACCGCGCGGCGCAGCAGCTCCTCGCTGCCCAGCTCCTCCTTGTACGCCATGGCCTCCTCGACGTCCTCGAAGGTGCGGCCCTCGAAGTAGTCCGGCACGTGCACCTCG
Source organism: Kitasatospora sp. NPDC051853 (assembly GCF_044452665.1). Taxonomy (NCBI): domain Bacteria; kingdom Bacillati; phylum Actinomycetota; class Actinomycetes; order Kitasatosporales; family Streptomycetaceae; genus Kitasatospora; species Kitasatospora sp. NPDC051853. Next base: position 148,321 of record NZ_JBITBY010000002.1, read on the forward strand.
TGCCCGGCGGCCCGGAGCCGCTCGGCGGCCTCGTGCACGGCCGGCCGCAGGCCGTAGACGGAGTGGAACAGGACGATCTGGGCCACGACGGGGTCCTCACCTCGGATGTTTCGGGCTAACGACCCATCATCGCCCACGCCGCCGACAGACCGGGCCGCCCCACGCCCCGGTGAAGGGCCGACGAACAGTCAGCGCGACCCCTGGACAACGACTTACCAGTCAGTAGCCTTGTCGGACGTGACTGAGCCCACAGATGCCCTGTCCTCCGCCCGGCCGCGTCGCCGCCGGGTCCTCCAGGCCGCCGCGCTGACCGCCGGCGCCGCCGCCCTCCCGCTGGCCGCGGCCGCCCCGGCCACCGCCGCCTCCGCGCCGCAGTTCCTGCACGGCGTCGCCTCCGGTGACCCGCTGCCGGACGGCGTGCTGCTCTGGACCCGCGTCACGCCGACCCCCGAGGCCCTCCCCGGATCGCTCAAGGGCCCCGACACGCAGGTGGGTTGGCAGCTCGCCGAGGACCAGGGCTTCACCGCCGTGGCCGCCTCCGGCACCGTCACCACCACCGCCGCCACCGACCACACCGTCAAGGTGGACGTGCGCGGCCTGCGCCCGGCGACCCGGTACTGGTTCCGCTTCACCGCCGAGGGCGTGACCTCCCCGGTCGGCCGGACCGCCACCACCCCGGCCACCGACGCCGCCACCGCGCACCTGCGCTTCGGCGTGGCCAGCTGCGCCAACTGGGAGGCCGGGTACTTCTCCGCCTACCGCCACCTGGCGGCCCGCGGCGACCTGGACGCCTTCCTCTTCCTCGGCGACTACATCTACGAGTACGGCACCGGCCAGTTCGCCGCCCGGGGCAGCGTGGTGCGCCCGCACGCGCCGGCCCACGAGATCCTGAACCTCGCCGACTACCGCACCCGGCACGGCCGTTACAAGACCGACCCGGACCTCCAGGCGCTGCACGCCGCCGTCCCCACCATCGCCATCTGGGACGACCACGAGGTGGCCAACGACGCCTGGTCCGGCGGTGCGGAGAACCACACCCCCGGCACCGAGGGCAGCTGGGCCGACCGGGTCGCCGCGGCCAAGCAGGCCTACTTCGAGTGGATGCCGGTCCGCCCGTCGATCGCCGGCACCACCTACCGGCGGCTGCGCTACGGCAAGCTGGCCGACCTCTCGCTGCTGGACCTGCGCTCCTTCCGCTCGGAGCAGGCCAAGGCGGCCACCTCCGGCGTGGACAGCCCCGACCGCACCATCACCGGGCGGGCCCAGCTGGACTGGCTGAAGGCCGGCCTGTCCGCCTCGGACACCACCTGGCGGCTGGTCGGCAACTCGGTGATGATCTCGCCGGTGGCCTTCCTCTCGCTGCCCGGCTACCTGCTGCGCCCGCTGGCCGAGCTGCTCGGCCTGCCCGCCGAGGGCCTGGCCGTCAACCCGGACCAGTGGGACGGCTACACCCACGACCGGCGCGAGCTGCTCGGCCACCTGAAGGCCGAGGGCATCCGCAACACGGTCTTCCTGACCGGCGACATCCACTCGGCCTGGGCCTCCGACGTCCCGCACGAGGCGGCCACCTACCCGTTCTCGGGCAGCGCGGCCACCGAGTTCACCGTCACCTCGGTCACCTCGGACAACATCGACGACTTCCTCAAGGTCGCCCCGCAGACCGTCTCGCTGGTCGCCGCCGCGGCGATCCAGGGAGCCAACCCGCACATCAAGTGGGTGGACCTGGACTCGCACGGCTACGGCGTCCTGGACGTCACGCCGGAGGCGGTCCAGATGGACTACTACGTGCTCTCCGACCGCACCCGGAAGGACGCCACCAGCCGCTGGGCCCGCGGCTACCGCACCCGCTCCGGCACCCAGCGGGTGGAGCGGGCCAAGTCCCCGCGCTGACCCCGCCCGGGTGCCGCGGCGGCTGACGTCCGGTCAGCCGCCGCGGCACCCGGCGGATCTTGCGCCCGCCCCGGCCCCGGGGTGGAATGGGCCGGGTGGAACAGCACCCCGACACCCTCGCCCCCGCCCAGGTGGACGCCTACCTGGCCCGGATCGGCGCCGTCCGCCCGGCCTCGCCGGACCACGCCGCGCTGGCCGCGCTGCACCGCGCCCACCTGCTCGCGGTCCCGTTCGAGAACCTGGGCATCCACCTCGGCGAGCCGGTGGACCTGGCGCCGGACGCGTTGTACGCCAAGCTGGTGGAGCGCCGCCGGGGCGGTTTCTGCTACGAACTCAACGGCCTGTTCGCCGAGTTGCTCCGCGCCCTGGGCTTCCGGGTGACCCTGCTGGCGGCCCGGGTGTACGCCGCGCCGGACCGGCTGACCATCCCGTTCGACCACCTCGCCCTGCGGGTGGACCTGGCGGACGGGCCCCGGCTGGCCGACGTCGGCTTCGGCTCCTTCGTCCGCGAGCCGCTGCGGCTCGACCTGACCGCCCCGCAGCAGGACCAGGGCGGGAGCTTCACCGTCCGCCCGGACGGCGAGTACCTGGTGGTCTCCCAGGACGGCGAGGCGCAGTACCGGCTGGAGCAACAGCCCCGGCAGCTCGCGGACTTCGTGCCGACCTGCTGGTGGCACACCACCTCGCCCGGCTCGCACTTCACCCGCTCGCTGATCTGCTCCCGCCCGCTCGCCGAGGGCCGGCTGAGCCTCAGCGGCACCCGGCTGATCCACACCGCGGCGGACGGCACCCGCACCGTGGAGGAGCTGACCGAGGCCGAGGCGCTGGCCGCCTACGACGAGCGCTTCGGCTTCACCCTCCCCCGCCTCCCGGAGGTGCTGCACCCGGCGCCCTGACGCCCGGTCAGCGCCGCAGCCCGAAGCCGCCGCCGGTCCGGTAGAGCTCCTTGGCGGCCTCCCCGGGGGCCTCGCACCGCCGGGCCACCTCGCCGGGGTCACCGTAGCCCGGCACGGCCCAGGCCACCTTGGGGTGCCCGTCCGCGCCGGTGCGGAAGGCGTACGAGGTCTCCGGCTTCCAGTCGGGGAGGGTCGGCGGCACGTCCTGCCCGGGCGCGAAGTCGAAGTCCACCCGCTCCACCCTCCCGGTCAGCACCGGGAAGGCGGCGTCGGCCGGGCCCGCCAGGGTCAGGCAGTCCACCGCGACGGTGAAGGCGACGGACCCCTGGAAGCTGCCGTCCTCGTTCAGGAAGGTGTGCTTCATCGCCACCCGGCCCTCGGCCCGCACCGGCTCCCCGCCGCCCGGCCGCCGCACCGCACGGGCGTCGACCGCCAGGTCCAGCCAGTCGAACCGGCCCGCCACCGGCCCCTGCACGTCCAGCCGCGCGCTGCCCAGCAGCCGCAGCGGACCGGCCGCGTGCGCCCCGGCCACCGGTTCGAAGGCCGAAACCCACCCCGCGCCGTGCGGCGCCGCCGTCGCCACCGGCGCGGCGGCGGCCACCAGGCAGGCGGCCAGGGCGATCACCGGAAGTACCTTGCGCATGACGGTCCCTCATCTCCTCGCAGCGGCGCACCCCCTGTGCGCCACCACGACGATCCCGCGCCGGCCCCCTCCGCCGCGTCGCCCCCGGGGACGGCCGCCGCTTCCCCCGCGCGGGGGAGCCGGTGTCCGCCCGTGAACGGGGTGTTGAGCGCGGATGGCAAGTTCGTGGGAGCCGCCGCACACCGCCCGTCCTCCGTTGACCGTGCCCCGACGGGCTGGTCAGGATGAGCACCATGGCACTGACCGCGCACTGGTTCCTGCCCACCACCGGCGACAGCCGCCAGGTGGTCGGCGGCGGCCACGGCTCCACCCCCGGCACGGCGGGGGCGGACCGGCCGCCGAGCATCGCCTACCTGGGCCAGATCGCCCGCGCCGCCGAGCAGTTGGGCTTCACCGGGGCGCTCACCCCGACCGGCGCCTGGTGCGAGGACGCCTGGCTCACCACCGCGATGCTGACCCAGGTCACCGAGCGGCTGAAGTACCTGGTCGCCTTCCGGCCGGGCCAGCTCAGCCCGACCCTGGCCGCCCAGATGGCCACCAGCTACCAGAACCAGTCCGGCGGCCGGCTGCTGCTCAACGTGGTCACCGGCGGCGAGTCGGCCGAGCAGCGGGCCTACGGGGACTTCGTCGACAAGGCCGGCCGCTACGCCCGCACCGGGGAGTTCCTCGACATCACCGGCCGGCTCTGGCGGGGCGAGCGGGTGGACCACCACGGTGCCCACCTGCGGGTGGAGGGCGCGGAGTTGACCCGCCTGCCGGAGCCGGTACCGGAGGTGTACTTCGGCGGCTCCTCGCCGGAGGCGGTCGAGGTGGCCGCCCGGCACGCGGACGTCTACCTGACCTGGGGCGAGCCGCCCGCCATGGTGGCCGAGAAGATCGGGCGGGTACGGGAGGCGGCGGCCCGGCACGGGCGCAGCCCGCGCTTCGGCATCCGGCTGCACGTGATCAGCCGGGACGACTCCGAGGCCGCCTGGGCCGAGACCCGGCGGCTGCTGGCCGGGATGGACCCGGCCCGGATCGCCGCCACCCAGGAGGCGCTGGCCCGCAGCGAGTCGGAGGGCCAGCGGCGGATGCGCCTGCTGCACGGCGGCTCGGCCGAGCGGCTGGAGGTCTCGCCCGGTCTCTGGGCCGGGATCGGCCTGGTGCGCGGCGGGGCGGGCACCGCCCTGGTGGGCAGCCACGCCGAGGTGGCCGGCCTGATCGAGGAGTACCACCGCCTGGGCATCGACGAGTTCGTGCTCTCCGGCGCCCCGCACCTGGAGGAGGCCTACTGGGTCGGCGAGAACGTGCTGCCGCTGCTCGCCGCCCGTGGCCTGTGGCAGCCGTCCTGACCACCCCTCAGGACACCACGTCCTTGCGGGCGAAGCCGCGGAAGGCCAGTGCGACGAGCACCAGCGCGTAGGAGAGCGAGAGCGAGACGCCCTGCACCATGCCGCCCCACTCCAACTTCGGCTGGAGTGCGTCGGCCCAGGCGTACTGCCAGTGCGCGGGCAGCCAGGCGCGCAGGCCGCCGAGCGCGGTGACGGCGTCCAGGACCCCGGTGATGATGGAGAGGAAGACCGCCCCGCCGACCGCGCCGAGCGGGGCGTCGGTCACCGTGGAGAGCCAGAACGCCAGCGCGGCGACCACCAGTTCGGCGAGGAAGACGTAGGCGATGGCGACGGCCAGCCGGGGCAGCGCCTCGCCCGCCGGGACCACCGCTCCGGTCGGCAGCCGCAGGTCGCCCCAGCCGTAGGCGGCGGTGCCGACCAGCAGGGCGGTCAGCGGGAGCAGCAGCACCGCACCGGCCGAGAAGGCCAGCGCCACCGTCAGCTTCCGGGCCAGCAACCGCATCCGGGGCACGGGGGCGGCCAGCAGGTAGCGCAACGAGGACCAGCCGGCCTCGGAGGCCACCGTGTCGCCGCAGAACACCGCGACCGGGATCACCAGCAGGAAGCCGGTGCCCATGAAGAGCAGCGTCACCGAGAAGTTGAGGCCGGAGGCGGTGGCCAGCTCGATGAAGCTGGTCCGCCCCTGGCGGCCGGGCTCGTTGCCGCCCAGCCGGATGGCGGCCAGCACGATGAAGGGCAGCGCGGCCAGCACCCCGCCGATCACCAGCGTGCGGCGGCGCCGGAGTTGGCGCACCGCCTCCACCCGCAGCGGCAGCGTGCGGCCGGGCCGGTAGCCCTCCGCCTGCTCGCGGCCCGGGCCGCCGGGCCCGCCACCCGGGCGCTCCTGGTCCAGTACGGCCGTCATGCCGCCCCTCCTCCGATCAGCGCCAGGAAGGCGTCCTCCAGCCGTCGGTGCGGCCCCACGCCCTCCACGGGTACGCCCAACCGCACCAGTTCCACCACCAGTTCACCCACCGTCAGTCCGTCCAGCCGGACCAGCACGCCCTGCTCGACCTCCTCCGCCGAGGCCACGCCCGGCAGTTCGGCCACCTTGGCGGCGGCCGAGGCCATCGGGGTGGCCACCAGCAGCAGCTCGCCGGCGCCGACGATCTCGGCCACCGGCCCGGCGGTGACCAGCTTGCCGCGGTCCATCACCACCAGGTGGGTGCAGCTCTGCTCCACCTCGGAGAGCAGGTGGCTGGAGACGATCACGCTCCGCCCGCCGGCCGCGTACCGGATCATCACCTCGCGCATCTCGCGGATCTGCGGCGGGTCGAGACCGTTGGTGGGCTCGTCCAGGATCAGCAGCTCCGGCAGGCCGAGCATGGCCTGCGCGATCGCCAGCCGCTGGCGCATGCCCTGGGAGTAGGTGCGCACCGCGCGGTCCAGCGCCTCGCCCAGGTCGGCGATGGCCAGCGCCTCCTCCAGGTGGGCGTCCTGCTCGGGGCGGCCGGTGGCCTGCCAGTACAGCCGCAGGTTGGCCCGGCCGGTGAGGTGCGGCAGGAAGCCCGCGCCCTCGACGAAGGCGCCGACCCGGGAGAGCACCGGGGCGCCGGGGCGCACGGCGTGGCCGAACAGCCGGATCCCGCCGGCGTCGGGGCGGATCAGGCCCATCAGCATCCGCAGCGTGGTGGTCTTGCCCGCGCCGTTCGGGCCCAGCAGGCCGAGCACCTGGCCGCGCTCCACCCGGAAGCCCAGGTCACGCACCGCGTACCGGTCGGCGGCGCCGTGGTAGCGCTTGCTCAGGCCTTCGATCACCAGCGGCACCCCGGCCAGCGCAGGGTCGAAGGCGGGCCCCCCGGAGCGGCGCAGCCTGCGGTACGGCACCAGCAGCAGCACCGCCGCCAGCACGGCGATCAGCGGCAGCACCCAGACCCGGTTCGGCAGCGGGGCGGCCTCGGTGCGCAGCCCGTCCACGGTCGGCACCGTGAGCGGCCCGGCCGCCGAGATCCGGTAGGTAGCCGGTTCGTTCGGGGTGGCGTAGCCCAGGTCGCTGCTGGCCAGCACCAGCCGCAGCCGGTGCCCGGCCGCGAACTCGTGCTCCACCGCCGGGAGTTGCACGTTCACGGTGCGCCCCTGGGCGGCGTCGGTGACCCGCAGCGGGGCGGCCAGCTGCTGCGGCAGCACCTGACCGCCGTCCGGGCCGACGTCGTAGAGCTTGGCGAACAGCACCGCGTCCGGCCGGTCGGCCTGTACCCGCACCGGCACGGTGGGGGCACCGGTGAGCCGCAGCGCGGTGTCCAGCGGCGCGGAGTCGAAGGAGGCGTACTGGCCGGGGAAGTCGATCGCCAGGCTGAGGCCCCCGGTGCCGCCGGCCGCCGCCGAGAGGCTGCCCAGGGCGCCGCCGATGCCGGGCAGCGCGGAGATGTTCGGCGGGGCGCCGCCGGGCGGGTTGGCCACCGCCTGCTCACCGCCCGTCAGGTGCACGGTGCGGGTGGCGGTGCCGCCGAGGCCCGGGTACGCGTCGGCGCTCGCGCCGCGCAGCACCGCCTCGAAGCCGGTGGAGTCCAGCCCGCCGGTCCTGGTCACCCGGAAGGCCGGGCCGGTGTCGGCGCCCTGGTCCTGCTTCAGGTACCGGTCGAACCAGGAGGTGACCCGCTGCTCGACCCGCTCGCTGCCCTCGGTGCCGCCGTCGTGCCCGCCGGCGAACCAGTCCACCGCGACGGGCGCGCCGTTGGCGGCCACCGCCTTGGCGATCCTGTCGCCCTGGTCGAGCGGGAAGAGCGAGTCCTGCTGGCCCTGCACCACCAGGGTGGGCACCTTCAGCCGGTCGGCCACGCTGGACGGGCTGGAGCGGTCGAGCAGCTTCACCGCCTCGGGGTCCGTCCGCCCGCTGGTGGCCACCCGGTCGTACATCGCGCAGAGCTCGTCGGAGAACTTCCCGCAGCCGACCGGGCCCTCCTGGGCCCTTCCGCCCTGAGGGGCCGTCAGCCCGCCCGCCGAGCCGGTGGTGAAGAAGATCCCGGCCCACAGCTTCTTGAAGACGCCGTCCCCACCACCCGCCGCCTGCGGGAACAGCGCCTCGTTCAGGTTCCACCAGGTCACCTGGCTCGCCACCGCGTCGATCCGCCGGTCGTACGCGGCGCCGAGCAGCGCGGCCCCGCCCCCGTACGAGGCACCGCTGATGCCCACCCGCGGGTCACCGGGCCCGTCCAGCCGGACCTCGGGGCGCTGCGCCAGCCAGTCCACCAGCCGTCCGACGTCGGCGATCTCGCGGTCCGGCGCGTCCAGGCCGATCCGGCCGGTGGACTCGCCGAAGCCGCGGGCCGACCAGGTGAGCACCGCGTAGCCCTGCCGGGCCAGCCGCTCGGCCTGCTCGCGGACGCCGTCCTTGGAGCCGCCGAAGCCGTGCGCCAGCAGCACGGCCGGGCGCGGTCCGGTGCCGCCCGCGGTGAAGAAGGAGGTGTCGATGGAGACCCGCTCGGTACTGCCCGGCGCCTCCGGCATGTCCAGCCGCAGCGCCTCCTGACGGACCGCCACCTCGTCGTCGCCGACGGCGGCCACCGCCGCCCCGCCGCCCGCGAGCACCACGAGCGCCGCCCCGGCGGCCCACCACTTCCGCTGCCCGAGGCGACGCCACGCCCCACCGAGTCCCATGGTCACCGACCCTAGCCGCCCGGCAGGTAGGAAGCTTGTAAGCGCCCTCCTGCCCCCGGACTCCGTCCAGTCCGGGAATGAACCGGCCGAACTAACCGTTGAAGAGCCTGACAGCAGTTAGGACGTACCGACGGGAGAGTCCCCATGGCCACCGACGTGAACGGCGCGACCTTCGCCGAGCAGGTGCTGGGCAGCGACAAGCCCGTGCTGGTCGACTTCTGGGCCGAGTGGTGCGGCCCCTGCCGCCAGGTGGGCCCGGTGCTCGACCGGATCGCCGCCGAGCACGCCGACCGCCTGACGGTGGTCAAGGTCAACGTGGACCAGAACCCCGACCTGGCCGAGGAGTTCGACATCCGGGCGATCCCCGCGATGAAGCTCTTCAAGGGCGGCGAGGTGGTCCACGAGCTGCTCGGGGCGATGCCCGCCGGGGCCGTGATGGCCGAGCTCGACCCCCACCTCTGATCCCGCCGCTCCACCGAACTCCCCCGAGAGGAACCGGCCATGGCCGACCGCTACGCCGAGATCGCCTTCTCCCCGAAGGTGCAGGAGCACCAGCGCCGCAACGGAAGCCTGCGCGCCTACGCCCCGCGCACCGCCGGGCCCTCGTCCGGGCCGGTCCTGCTCGGCCCGGACGAGCGGATGTTCATCGGCGCCCGGGACAGCTTCTACCTGTCCAGCGTCGGCGAGTCCGGCTGGCCCTACATCCAGCACCGGGGCGGCCCGCGCGGCTTCCTCCAGGTGCTGGACAACCGGACGCTGGCCTTCGCCGACTTCCGGGGCAACCGCCAGTACATCAGCCGGGGCAACGTCGACCACGACGACAAGGTCGCGCTCTTCCTGATGGACTACGCCAACAGCACCCGGCTCAAGATCTACGGCCGGGCCCGGGCCGTGGAGGCCTCCGAGGACCGGGAGTTGCTGGCCCGGCTGCAGCCCGAGGGCTACCGGGCCCACCCGGAGCGGGCGATGCTGATCTCGGTCGAGGCCTACGACTGGAACTGCCCGCAGCACATCCCGCAGCTCTTCCCGATCGAGAACGTCCGGGCCACGGTGAACCACTACCAGCAGAAGATCGCCGCGCTGGAGGCCGAGCTCGCCGCCCTCAAGGCGGAGAAGGACGCCTGACGGGCCGGCCGGGTACGCGTCCGCGGCCCTTAACCCGTTGGACGCGTACCTGACCAGCCGCCATAGTGACCGCCATGGCTTCTCTCGTGCACCACATCACGGTCGACTGCGCCGACACCTACGCCCTCGGCACCTTCTGGGGCAAGATCCTGGACTGCAAGCTCGCCGACGCCGACTTCCCGGGCGACCCGGAGGCACTGCTCGTCACCCCGAACGGCATCGAGATCCTCTTCATCGCCGTCCCCGACGGCAAGACCGTCAAGAACCGCCTGCACTTCGACATCCAGCCCTCCGACCGCACCCGCGACGAGGAGGTGGAGCGCCTGCTGGCCATCGGCGCCACCGTCGTCGCCGACCGCCGCCGCCCGGACGGCACCGGCTGGGTCACCATGGCCGACATCGAGGGCAACGAGTTCTGCGTCGAGCGCAGCGCCGCCGAGCGCGCCGCCACCGCCTGACCCCTCGGTCGCCGTCGCGCTGCGGGCACCCGTCCCGCCGCGCGGCCGGCCTGACGCCCGGTCAGCTCACCGCCCCGTCCTCGCCCAGCTCGGTGAAGAGGGTCAGCTGCAGCCCGGCCGGGCCCTCCAGCCGCGAGTTGAGCGAGTTCCACGGCGTGCGGACCGGCTCGGCCACCACCTCCGCGCCCGCCGCCGCCAGCCGCGCCGTCACGGCCGGGGAGTCGTCCACCTCGAAGGCCACCCGGATGTGCCCGGCCACCCGGCGGCCGACCTCCACCTCGTCGATGAATTCGGCGTGCCCCGGATCGGTGATCTCCAGGGTGGCCCGGCCGGCGTCCAGGATGGTGACCCGGCCGTCGGGCGAGGAGAAGGCCGCCTGTTCGGCCAGGCCCAGCTCGTCCCGGTAGAAGCGCAGCGCCGCCTCGTAGTCGGCGGCGGTGACGACCAGCCGCAGCTGGCGGACGGCGGATCCCTCGGACATGTCGGCTCCTCACCTGGTGGTCCCGGTTACGGAGCCGACAACCTGACGTCCGGTCAGATCATTCCGCGTCCGAACAGCGCCGCCGTGCCGCCCGCCTTCGCGGCGCCGGCCGGCACCGGGTCGGGGCGGCAGAACCGGTCCCGGGCGGGCAGCTGCCCGGTGACCAGGAAGCGGTGCGTCTCGGTGATCGCGCAGGACGGCGCCTCCGGGTCGTACGTCCCGTGGTTGCCCGCGTCCACCGTCACCATCCGGGCCCGCCCGCCCAGCGCCTCGCGCAGGCCGAGCGCGCCGGCGTAGGGGGTGGAGGGGTCGCGCAGGTTCTGCAGCAGCAGGATGTTCGCCGGCCCGCGGTCGGTGATCCGCACCGGGGGTTCCACCGGGTCGTTCCACCACAGGCAGGGGAAGACGTTGACGCCCATCCCGGCGAGCAGGGGGTAGCGCTGCCGGTGGTCCGTCACCTTCCGCTGGTAGGAGGCCGGGTCGCGGTTCCACTTCACGTCGCCGCAGACCACGGCGAGCATGGCGGCGACCTCGTTGTCCGCCGGGATGCCCTCCTCGACCACCTTCGGGTACCAGGCCGGGGCCTGGGCGTCCCTCCCGTCCAGGAAGCGCCACCAGGCGGCGATCTCCGGGAAGAGCGCGGTGTGGGTGGACAGGCCCCGGTAGAGCATCCGGAAGCGGTTGCCGCTCACCTCGCCCGCCTCGGGGTGGTGGCCGGGCGTGCGGTCCAACCGCGCGGCCAGTGCCAGGAATCCGGCCCGCACCTCGGCCGGGGTGGAGCCGAGCCCCAGCTCGGCGTCGCGCCCGGCCGCCCAGGCGGCGAAGTCGCCGAAGCGCAGTTCGGCCCCGCTGTCCCAGAGGGCCCACATGCCGTGCCAGATCCGGGCCGGGTCGACCAGGCTGTCCAGCACGAAGCGGTCGGTGCGCTCGGGGAACAGCTGCGCGTACACGGTGCCGAGGTAACTGCCGTACGAGCCGCTGAAGTAGGAGATCCTCCGCTCGCCGAGCGCGATCCGGATCCGGTCCATGTCCCGGGCGGTGTTGGCGGTGGTGACGTGCGGCAGCACGTCCCCGCCGTTGGCCAGGCAGTCCGCGGCGAGCGCCCGGCCGAAGGCGACGTTCGGCGCGATCGAGCCGTCCGGCGCCGGGAACGGGAGCACCTTCTCGGTCGGCAGGCCGGCCTCGGTCCGGCCGCAGGTGAGCGGGGCGCTGTGGCCGATGCCGCGCGGGTCGAAGCCGATCAGGTCGTAGCGGTCCAGCACCTCCTGCGGGTAGAGCTGCGCGTAGGCGCTGGGCAGGTGCAGGCTGCGGGTGCCGGGGCCGCCGCCGTTGTGCAGCAGTACGCCGCGCCGCAGACCGGGCTTGGCGGTGGGGAGCCGGGAGACGGCGATCTCGATGGTGCGGCCGTGGGGCTCGCGGTAGTCGAGCGGCACCTTGACGGTGCTGCAGAGCATCCGGGGGTCGTGCGGCGGCCAGCCGGCCTCCGGCGGACAGTCCTTCCAGACCAACTGCGGTGCCGCCGGGGCGGCTTGGGCCACGGGGACGGCGGTGGCGCCGAGGCCGGCGGCCAGGGTCAGCGCGGTGAGCACACCGACGACCCTCTGACGAATCATCAACATGGTCCAGACCATAGGGACTTGACCAAGTCTTGGGGCGGCGTTCGATCCAATTCGTCCGCCAACTCCCCGCATCCGGGGTCTTGCCGTCGCGCCCGCGCCGTCCCTACCGTCGGGTAACGTCCCGCGCCTCCTCCCCATCCAAGGAGCGACCGTGCCCCGGATCCCCCGCACCGCCCTCGTCCTGGCCGCCGCACTCGCGCTGGCCACCCTCAACTCCCCCGCCCCCGCCGCCGGTTCCCCGCCGCTGCGGGAGGTGCTGCTGGTCGGCAACAACTGGGACGGCACCGCCGACGTGCTGGCCTCCTCCGGCAGCCTCGACAAGGTGGGCCGGATCGACGTCGTCCCGGACAAGGCGGAGCGGCTGGCCGAGATCCACCGCGACCCGATCCGGCTGGCCTACTTCCTCGGTGTCCGGCTCGGCCCCGGCGAGGGCCACGACCAGTTCGTCGACGACATGTACACCACCCCGGACGGCTCCTCGGTGGTGGTCTCCCGCCCGAGCTTCGCCGACGTGGTCTCCCTGGACCTGGCCACCGGCCGTCTCAACTGGCGCTTCCCGGTGGCCGGTTACCGCTCCGACCACATGGCGGTCTCCCCCGACGGCACCCGGGTCGCAGTCTCCGCCTCCACCGCCGGCACGGTGCACGTTCTGGACATCCGCACCGGCACCCAGCTGGGCTCCTTCCGCACCGGCGACAAGCCGCACGAGAACCTCTTCACCGACGGCGGCCGACGGCTCTGGAACATGTCGATCGGCGAGGTCACCACCGCCCTGGACGCCCCCTGGCTCGACTGGACCAAGGGCGACCGGCGGATCACCGTGGTGGACGCCGACACCTACGCGCCGGTCAAGGTGATCGACATGCGCCAACGGCTGGACGCGGCCGGCCGCAGCGACCTCTCCGACGCCGTCCGCCCGGCCGCGTTCAGCCCGGACGGCTCCACCCTCTTCTTCCAGCTCTCCTTCTACAACGGCCTGGTGGAGTACGACGTGGCCGCGGACCGGATCACCCGGTTCAAGGAGCTGCCCAAGTCACCGGCCACCAACGAGGACCGCACCACCTGGGTGAACGACTCCCGCCACCACGGCCTCTCGGTCAGCCCCGACGGCGCCCACCTGTGCGTGGCGGGGACGATGGACGACTACGTCACCGTGCTCGACCGGGCCACCCTCCAGGAGGGACCGCTGATCCCGGCCGCCAAGCCGTACTGGGCCACCGTCAGCGGCGACGGCCGTTCCTGCGTCGTCTCCGAGAGCGGCAGCGACCGCGTCACCGCGATCGACTTCGCCACGGGCCGGCCGACCGCCTCCGTGCCGGTCGGCGACCACCCGCAGCGCGTACGCCTCGGCCACGTCCCGGCCGGCTGGACCGGGCCGGCCGCACGCTGAGACTACGCAGACCTGTCATCGCATGCAACACAGGAGTGAAAACTTTCTGACAGACAAGCAGTTCGGCATTGCAAGATCTACGGCGGCCGATGAGCACCACCGCCCCTCGACCGCCCGGCCACCCAGAGCGCCAACCTGACACGCCAGCACCTCTGACCTGCGCGAACACCAGGCCGGTCGGCCCGTTCCGGACGCATCCGAACGGCGCCGACCGGCCTGCACGTTTTTGAAAGCGCTGCGATTGAACGGGATTCAACTATTGACACCACTCCCCGGCGAAGTCCTCAATAGGCGACGCAGTTCAACGACTTCCAACACGGCGAGCGAACCGCCCCCCACCCCTTCGCCCATGCCGCTGCGGCCCCCATGTCCGACCCGCGCCTGCCCCCACCCGAAAGGACCGCCCATGCGCCGCCACCCTCGCGCGCTCTCCGCCGCCATCGCCCTGATCGCCGGCACCATCGCGCTCCCCGCCCTGCCCACCACCGCTTCGGCGGAGGCGGCGGCCGGTCCGTACGTGCTCCAGGTCGAGAACATGTCGCTGACCAACTTCGCGACCGAGACCGTCAACCACACCGCGTACAACAACCCGGTGGAGACCATCACCTACGCCCGCGGCGCGGCCGGCCAGACCAGCACCGCCCGCTCCACCTTCGCCGGCACCGCCGGCACCTACGACCTGATCACCCGTTACAACGGCAAGACCCAGGGCGGCGTCAGCTACCGCCTGACCGTCAACTCCGTGCAGGTGGACAGCTGGAACGGCAACTCCCGCTACGGCGCCGACTACACCGACGCCCGCAACGTCGACAACCGCACCAGCAGCAAGGTCTCCCTCAAGCCCGGCGACGTCATCGAGCTCACCGCCGTCGGCTCCACCGACGTGCCGCGGGTGGACCGCATCACCATCCAGCAGTACGTGGGCGCCCCGACCAGCCCGCTGACCATCAACTCCCCCAACGCCGCCCTGAACGACGGCTTCGCCTGGGGCCGCGACCGCGCGCTCGGCATGACCTTCTACCAGGGCAACCCGCTGATGGGCCACGAGCCCGAGTGGTGGCGCCTGAAGGACGCCACCCACCAGACCGTCCAGCCGGGCTACTGGGGCGCCTACCTCCAGCGCGAGTCCTACTACAACCGTGACATCTCGCACCAGTCGGACGGCGCGCACGTCATCGGTCTCGACAACGAGACCCTCAGCATGTTCAGGACCTTCGCCGCCGACGCCGACGACCCCGGCCAGAACGGCTGGCCGCTGTGGGCCCACAGCTCCACCGGCGCGATGTACTACATCGACCAGACCGGCTTCCGCGAGCTGCCCTCCCCGTTCAACCTGATGGCCAAGGCCTTCAAGCAGTACCAGTGGACCGGCAACGCCGCCTGGATCAACGACCCGGCCCTGTCCGCGTACTACGACTCCACCATGAACCAGTTCCTCACCTCCCACGAGGTCCGCTGGGACGACGCCAACCCCGCCAACGAGCAGCCGGTCGCGAAGAAGCAGAACGGCGAGTACACCGCCACCTTCTTCGAGTTCCCCAACGAGAACCTGACCTCGGCCGCCGACGCGCTGGGCTTCCAGTACCAGTCGATGCTGGCCTACTCGCAGATCCTCAAGATCCGGGGGGACCAGGCGGGGAGCACGAAGTGGGCCGACCGCGCGCAGCGGGTCCGCAACCACTTCGAGAGCCAGTGGTTCGACTCGGCCAACAACCGCTACGTCCGCGGCAAGGACGCCAACGGCACCGGCTACAGCAGCTGGGGCCACGAGGCCAGCTTCCTGATGCTGCTCAACGGCCTGGGCGACCACGGCCAGCGGACGTCCAACTACCTGGACTTCATCGCCGCCAACGACGACAACCTGAACGTCGAGGCCACCTCCTACCTGCCGGAGATGTACTACCAGTACAACCGCAGCGGCGAGGGCTGGTCCTGGCTCAAGAAGCTGATGAAGGACAAGGACACCTACCCCGAGATCTCCTTCCTCGCCGTCAGCAACACCGTCGACGGCATGATGGGCGTCCAGCCCGACGCCCCGAACCACAAGGTCGCCACCGTCTCCCGCCTCACCTCCGAGACCCCGTGGGTCGAGCTCGACCACCTCAAGGTCGGCGACAACGACCTCAAGCTCAAGCACGTCGGCACCACCGGCTCGGTGCTCACCAACAACTCGGGCTCCACGGTGAACTGGGAGGCCCAGTTCTACGGCACCCACTCCACCATCAGCGTCAACGGCACCGCCTACCCGGCGCAGACCAAGTCGCTGTACGGCCAGACCGTCTCCTACGTCACCGTCCCGGTGAACGCGGGCGCCACCGTCACCGCGGCCGCCGGCAACGCCGTGGTCGACACCACCGCCCCGAGCACCCCGTCCGGCCTGGCCACCGCCAACCTCACCGACGCGAGCGTCGACCTGAGCTGGAACGCCTCCACCGACAACGTCGGCCTGACGAACTACCAGGTCCTGCGCAACGGCACCGTGATCGGCACCACCACCGGCACCACCTTCACCGCCAACGGCCTCAGCGGCGCGACCGGCTACACCTTCACGGTCAAGGCCGTGGACACCACCGGCAACGTCTCCGCCGCCAGCAACGCCGCCGCGGTGACCACCCTGCCGACCCCCAAGACGGTCAACCTCAGCGACCTGGCCTGGGCGAGCTACCAGAACTCCTTCGGGACCCCCCGCAAGGACACCAGCATCGACGGCGCCCCGATCAAGCTCCAGGGCACCACCTACCCCAAGGGCATCGGCACCCACGCCAACAGCACCATCACCTACAACCTGGGCGGCGGCTACACCCGCTTCCAGTCCGACACCGGCGTCGACGACGAGATCACCTCCACCGGCTCGGTCCGCTTCGAGGTCTGGGGCGACGGCGTCAAGCTCTACGAGAGCCCCTACACCCTGGGCCCCAACAACCAGACCCAGTCCGTGAACGTCGACGTCACCGGCGTCAACACCCTGGTCCTGAAGGCCCTGGACGGCGGCGACTCGATCAACAGCGACCACGCCGACTGGGCCGGTGCCAAGCTCACCGTCAAGGCCTCGGCCCCGGTCAACGCCAGCGACCTCGCCTGGACCTCGGCCCAGGCCGACTTCGGCACCGTCCAGAAGGACCGCAGCATCGACGGCAACCCGCTGAAGATCAACGGCACCACGTACCCCAAGGGCATCGGCACCCACGCCAACAGCACCATCACCTACAACCTCAACCGCGGCTACACCCGCTTCCAGGCCGACACCGGCGTGGACGACGAGGTCAGCTCCTACGCCACGGTGAAGTTCGAGGTCTGGGGCGACGGCGTGAAGCTCTACGAGAGCCCGTCCGTCCACACCCCGACCACCCCGGTCCAGCCGGTCGACGTCAACGTCACCGGCGTCAACACCCTGACCCTGAAGGTCACCGACGGCGGCAACGGCATCAACAGCGACCACGCCGACTGGGCGGGCGCCAAGTTCCTCCAGTAACCCCCCTCTCGGGTACCCCCTGAACGCCGGAGCCGGCGGGCGCCACTCGGACGCGCCCGCCGGCTCCGGCCTTCCCGCTCCCCTAACGACCCGTCACCAGACCCACCGGCAGGTACTCCGACGCCACCTCGACCCGCATCCCGGCGTCGTGCGCCAGACAGGCCACCGCCAGCGGCGCCAGCGCCACGAACCCGGTGGACGTCGCCGCCCGCTCGCCGTCCGCCGTCCAGTACTCCCGGTGCAGCTCCAACGCCCGCACCAGCGCCGCGTCGAAGCCCGCCTGGTCCCGCGCCACGAACCGCCCGAACAGCTCGACCGCCGGCCGCACCACCTTCACCAGGTGCTCCCGGTCCGCGATCCCGGCCAGCTCCGACCCGGCCGCCGCCTCCAGGGCCTCGACCTTCCCGCGCACCTCCGGCTCCTGCCGCCGGTACGCCTGCAGGGCCTCCACCCACAGCCGGGCGTACTCCTCCTCCACCGCACCCGACTCCCGCAGCACCCCCACCGGCACCGCCGCCAGCCCGTCCAGCAGCCCCTCCTCCCGGCAGACCGCCGCCAGCCAGAACGCCGTCAGCCAGTTCCCCGCGTGCGCCTCCCGCCGCGAGTCCCCCGCCCCCACCGTCCGCACGGCCCCGCCGATCCGGGCCTCCACCCGGCCCTCGCCGTCCTCCAGCCCCGCCACCGCGAACAGCGCCGCCGCCGCCTGAGCCGCCGTCAGGAACGCCTCCCGGCTCTCGGCCCGCTCACCCCCCGGATCCAGCAGCAGCCCGGCCTCGGCCATCACCAACGCCGTCTCCAACACGCTCGCCAACCCCAGCGAAGCTCCCGGCCGCAGCCTCCCCAAGTCCACCGCCAAGTCCTCGCCCAGCAGTGCCAGGCCGCTCTCGACGTGCTCCGTGGAAATGCCGTGCCGCGCCACCGTAACGTTCAACTCTCGCCACTCCCAGGCCAGTTCGTCCCACCCAAGGCGCCACCCGGCACTCCTCCGAGCACCCCGACTACCGTCGGTGCCGCCGCAACTACTCCCCTCAACACCCGCCCGAACCACCCCTGTTCCCAGCCCGCCCTCAGACCTCCGACCGATCCTGGACGTAGTCCCACCGAAGTGGTTTGACCCCGGACACCCCTCAGGTCGGGAACTCACCGACCCACGACCGCCGGAGCAGGTGCTTCGGCGGGTACGCGGACTCCAGGCCCTCCCGCCCGGCCCCGTGAACTCCTGCCCACCGATCGCCGGCGCCCCGGGCCGCTACCCGACCAGGGTGTAGTCGTCCTCAAGGGCCTGGAACCACCACCAGTCCGGACCGCTCTCCCCGGCCGCCCCGGGGTCGACCCGTGCAAGCGCCGCGCGGACGAACGCCAGGAACTCGTAACGCTCCGAGAAATGACGCTCCGTCGACACCGACAGGGCCCACGTGGCCAGTGCCTGACAGGTCGCGAAGGCCGTGAGCGAGGTGTTGACCACCTCCGGCTCGCCGTCGAAGGCCTGGACCACGCGGCCGGTACCGTGCTCCACACAGAGCGCGCTCTCGTCCCCGGACACGGCGATCACCGTGTAGCCGCTCGCGTCCACCTCGCTCTCGACGCCCTCGTCCGCGAGGAAGTCCTCCAGCGACCGCAGGGTCGACAGGGATCCGAGGGTGTCCCGCCAGTGGACGGGGAGGCCGGGAAGCCCCGTCTCGCAGAGGACTCGGGCCGCCTCCGGCAAACCGGCCAACGCGCCGAGCGCACCGGGGTCGGCCACCGCGACGCCCCCTTGGTAGTACGGCCGGAGATCGTCCGCCGCCAGCAGGCCGGGGTTCCACCAAGCGTCCCGGGGCAGCAACGCGGGATCGGTGATCCGCTCGGACAGCACACCGGCCGGATGCCCCTGCGCCCCGTCGAACCGGATCAACGCGACACCGCTGTGCCCCGCGAGGAGGAGCCGACCGTCAGGAAGCGGGTGGGCCTGCGCCCCCGGCCACGGTGCGCAGAGCCCGAAGTCCCCGGTGCCCCCGTCCGGCCCGAAGTCCACCCGGACCCTCAGCAGGCCGTGTCCGCCATCCGCCGGAACCACGGCGACCGTGGCCCCTCCTGCCGCCTTCCCTCCGAGGGCGTCCGCCGTCTCCGGCGGGTGCGTGGTCGCCTCACCCTCCTGCACCCCGTCCGTCAGCGAGTACCAGCGGTACTTCCGGTCGTAGGCCGACCTGAGGCACACCGCTCCGTCGGCTCCGACCGCACCGCGCCAGCCGACGACCTCGACCGGACCCGTCCAGCCCGCACAGAACTCCCTGGCATCGAACGCCCCTTGCGGACGCCAGAGCGCCCAGTCCGCCCGCCAGGGCAGCACCAGTCCGGTCCCGTCCAACGTCCGGACCAGCTCCTCGTCGCCCCAGGCCTGCGCGGCGAACCGCAGCCGGGCCGCCCATTCGACGGCACCGCGCCGGGAGTCGGACCGGTACACCTGCACGGCCTCGGTGACGGCACCGCGTCGCCGGGCTTCCGGGCCGTCCACCCCGCCGACCACCCCGCCGACCGCGGCCACCGCCTCGGCGAGTGCCTCGGGATCGCCCAGGACCAGCACCCGCGCGTCGGCCAGCCACTCGTCCAACCGACCGCCGTCCAGGGCGTGTCCGACACCGAACTTCAGCGCGTACGTCTCGGCCGCCGTCAACGACCGGCCCCGGATCACCGCGGTCACGTCATCCGGAAGCGCCTCCCGGAGCACCGCAGTGATCCTCCGCTGAACCTCCGAGACCCCCGGGCCGTACGAAGCGGCCGCGGCCTCCGCCAGGGCCCCGTCACGCAACCTGACGTGCCCCACCGGAACGGCCCCCGCTTCCTCCACCACTGCGGCGGACAGGAACGAGGCCACCGCCCCCTCGAAGGCGCTCAACTCCTCCCGCGTGACCCGGTCGCCGGTCACAGCGGCCGCGGCCCGCAGCCGCAGCTCGCCGGGCATCCCGACGATGCCCTCGGCCAGCACCACCGGTGCCAGCAGCTTCCGGGCACGCGATGCGTCCCGGCCGAAGGCGTCGAGGACGAACTCCCAGGCGCCCTCCAACGATCCGGGAAGCGTCCCCACCTCACCGGAACGCGCCCGGAGTTCCCTCGCGAGCACCTCCGCCACCAGGAAATTCGGCCAGGCCGCCACCGCCACCGCCGACGCGGCGGAAGCCGCGTCTCCCTCCCGGTCGGCGAAGACCGAACCCGGTGCGTCCAACAGACTCCGCACCCACGCCGTGAACGCGGCGCGGTCGGGCGCGAAACGCTCCCGGTCGAGGTCGATCACCGATGCGGCCAACTTCGGCTTCCAGCGCAGCAGTTCGGCCAAGGTGGCCCGGTCGACCTCAGCCAGCAGGAACGCCAGACCACCCCCGGGCCGCTTCGCGGTGACCGGGTCGATCAGCTTGCGCACCAACTCCGGCACGCCGGCCGACCGCCGGACCGTCACCCTCAGCCGACCAGGAGCACCGGACAGCAGAACACCCAGTGGAGAGTCACTCTCCTTGAGCGCGCGGGTCAACCCGGAGACGTCGCCGTCGTACCGGATCCGGTCCGCCAACCCCATGCCGTCCGCGAGCGACCGCAACCACTCCGCGCCCGTCCCGCCGTCCCCGTCCGCCACCCCGTCGAAAGCGCCGACCGGCGGCAGTGGCCCGTCAACGGCGGCGACCAGCTCACGAGTTTCGGCATCGGCCGCACAGGCCGTCCTGACAAGAAGCCGGCTCTTTCCCGCCCCGGGGTTGCCGGTGATCAGCCTGATGCCGTCTCCGAGGTCACGCCGTTCCAGCCAGGCAGCCAGTTCCTCCGCAGCGGTCTGACGTGCTGCCAGTTCGAAACGCATCCGGCGGTCCCACTCCTCGGTTCTCGGCTGGTCGTCTGTACTCTGCCTGGCTCGGCCCCACCGGGTCAGGTGGTCTCGTACTCGCCGATCCAGCTGCGGTCCAGCAGGTTCTCCGGCAGGTAGCCGGACTCCACGTCAATCTGCATCCCGCTGTCGTACGCCATGCACGCCACCGCCAACGGCGCCAGGGCGAGAAAGCCAGTGGACTCGATCGACAGCTCCCGATCGCCCGTCCAGTACTCCTTGTGCAACTCCAACGCCTGCACGAGCGAAGCGTTGAACGCCGCCTGATCATCCTTCAGGAACTGGTAGAACATCTCCATCGGCGGATAGGCCACCCGCAACAGGTAGTCCTTGGAAGCGATCCGCGCGACCTCCGGATCCGAGCCCTCGATCGCGGCCGCCAGCTTCTCCACCTGCTGAGGCTCCTTCCTCCAGTACGCCTGCAGCGCCTCCACCCACACGTAGATGTACTCGTCGTACACGGCGCCGGACTCCCGCAACAGCTCGACGGGCACCGCCGCCAGAGCGTCGAGCCGCTCCGTCTCCCGGCACACGATGCAGAGCCAGAACGCCGCCAACCAGTTCGCCGCATGCACCTCCCGCAGCGAATCACCAGCAGGAATCGTCCGCACTTCACCGGCGATCCGACACTCCGCCGCACCCTCGGCGAGCCCGGCAGCGGTGAACAACGCCGACGACGCCTGCATCGCCGTCAAGAACGCGTCCCACGTCTCGATCCGATCGGCCTTCGGGTCCGTCAACGTGTGCATCTCCGCGATGGTCACGGCCGTGTCCATGACCTGGTACGCACCGAGCGGCTGAGAACCCAGGGTCCCGAGCCACATGGCGAGGTACCTGTGCATCTTCCCCAGCACGGACTCGGCGTTTGTGGCGACGACCTCATGCCGCGCGACGATCACAGTCAACTGGCCCAGCCCCTCTCCATCGGATTTCCCTTCTCCGCATCGCCGTCAAGAGCGCGTCCCGCGTATCGATCCGCAACGGAGCAAGGGAGGCGCACTCCGGAGAAGCACCGTCAGGCAGTCGGGTAATCGCCGACCCAGGAACGCTCCAGGAGGTTCTTCGGCAGGTACTCCGACTCGATCTCGATCGGGACCCCTCCGTCATACGCCATGCACGCCACCGCCAACGGCCCGAGAGCGACGAACCCCGTCGATGTGATCGCCCGGTCGTCGTCCTCCTCGGACCAGAAGTCGCGGTGCAGTTCGACCGCCTCCACCAGTGCCGCGTTGAACTTCTCCCCGTCACCGCGCAGCAGTTGGTACAAGACAGCCATCGGCGGATAGATCAGGCTCAGCACCGACTCCGGCTTGCCGACCCGCAACACCTCGGGGTCGGTGCCCTCGATCGCCGCCGTCAGCTTCTCCACCACCACCGAGTCCTTGCGCCAGTACGCCTGCAGGGTCTCGACCCAGGAGTACACGTACTCGTCGTACACCGCTCCCGAAGCACGCAGTACCTCAATCGGTACCGCACACAGCATGTCCAGCCGCGCCGGCTCGCGGCAGATGACGGACAGCCAGAAGGCCTCCACCCACGTGCCCGCATCGGCCGCGCTCTGCGGCCCGGTCGCGGCAATCAGCCGCGTCTCCTCACCGAAGCGGCACTCCACCGGAGACACCTCCGACGTGGCGACCGCGAAGAGCGCCGTCCTCGCATGCATCGCCAGCACATAAGCGTCCCACGTCTCCAACTGCCGCGCGGTCGGATCCAGCAGCCCGCGCGACTCGGCGACCGTCAACGCGACCTGACCGACCCGCGCCAACTCCCGAGGCCCCGCATCGACCACCGCCAGCGCCCGCGACAACGACCGCCCCAGCACTTCGAGACCGCGTTCCGCATTGCCGGTAGGCACCTCGTGGCGCGCCAACCGGAAGGCCCCTCGGCCCGACTCCATCGCGGCAGCCGTCACGCGTCGAACTCGCCGACCCGACTGCCCCGCACCAGGTGCTTCGGCAGACAGCCCGACTCCACGTCCGTGTAGTCCGCCGACCCGATTGTCGGAATCGTCCGCACCGCACCCGCGATCCGGCACTCCGCATCCCCCTCGGCGAGCCCGGCCGCCGTGAACAACGCAGACGACGCCTGCATCGGCGTCAAGAACACATCCCAACTCTCGATCCGATCAGCCTTGGGATCAGCCAGGATGTGCATCTCCGCGATGGTCATCGCCACATTCATGACCCGGGACACACCAAGAGGCTGGAACCCCACTCGCTCCAGACAGAAGGCGAAGTACTGACCCAGCTTCTCAACGGCAGACCCGACGTCTCCGCCGGCGCTCTCATGACGTGCGACAACCACCGTCACCTGACTCAGAACTCCCTCTCCCTGCTGCCCAGGCTCCCTGAGCGGCACTCAACCGGAGACGTCTCCGACGTGGCGACCGCGAAGAGCGCCGTCCTCGCATGCATCGCCAGCACATAAGCGTCCCATGTCTCCAACCGCCGCGCCGTCGGATCCAGCAGCCCACGCGACTCGGCGACCGTCAGTCAACGCGACCTGGCCGACCCCCAGCCAACTCCCGCGGCCCCGCATCGACCACCGCCAGCGCTCGCGACAACGACCGCCCCAGCACCCCGGGGCCCCGTTCGACATTGCCGGTCGGCACCTCGTGGCCAGCCAGCCTGACAACCGATTCTCTGGACAGCACTCAGGTGGGGAACTCGCCGATCCAGGAGCGCCCCAGTAGATGCTTCGGGAGGTACTCCGACTCCACGTTGACGCTGAGCCCGGCATCCCGCGCCAGGCAGGCGACGCCGAGCAGGGCCAGCGCCACAGCTCCCTCCGGGTCCGATCGACGCTCCTCATCCACGGACCAGTACTGCTGGTAGAGCTGAACTCCCTCGGCCAGCGCGGAGTCGAAGCCCTCCTGGTCCCGCTGAACCACATGGAAGAAGGCCACCAGTGGGGGGGTACAGGACCTTGAGCATCAGCTCGGCACCGGCAACCTCGGCACGGTCCGGGTCAGCCCCCTCAACCGCTTCGGCCAGCCGGTCACCAAGCTCATCGCCGTCGTTCCAGAAGGCTTGCAAGGCCGCAACCCACGGGTACACGTATTCGTCGAACTCGGTACCCGACCCGCGCAGTACTTCTTCCGGCACGCGGCTCAGCGTCGAAAGACGCCCGGGCTCCTGGCAGACGACACCGAGCCAGAAGGCGTTCAGCCACGCTCCCGGCCCCGTGAACTCCTGCGCACCGATCGCCGGCACGTCCCAGAGGGTCCCGTCGATACGGCACTCGACGGTGTCGTCCTCGTCGGCGGTCGCGGCCGCGAACACCGCCGTGGCGACCTGCATCGCGAGGACGTGCGCCTCCCAGGTCCCGAGCCTGTTCGCCGTCGGGTCGGCCAGCGATCGAAGCCGGGCGACCGTCATCGCCGTCTCGAAGGCACCGCCGAGGACCTGCGGTGAACTCTCCACCGACTCCAGCGATTCCGACACACCACGACCGAGCACCTCGGCCAGGTCCTCCGCCCCGCCCACCGGAATCCCATGACGGGCCACCCTGCTGATCATCGTGGTCCTCCCTGACCCGGCTCACGTGATGCGTCCCCGGCCCGCGGCACCGTCCAACGGCAACGACGCCCCATCGGGACGGTCACTTCGTGGGCTCCGAGGTGGTGATGGGACAGTAGATCGTGACAGGTCGTCGACCTACTCGTCGTACTCGTCGATGTACTCGAACACGCCGCCCCAGGGCTCCGGATGGGCGGCCCGCAAGCCGAGCCGGTCGAGCCGGCCCAGAAAGGTCTCCAGTGCGGGTTCGAGGTCCGTCTCCACGTCGTCCACCTGTGCCACCGCAGTCACTGCGAGCCCGACGACCGAGACCAGACGCGCGACCGAGGGCGCGTAGTGCCCGCCGTAGCCCCTCCCCCGGTCCCACTCGTCCGGGAGGAACAGGTCAACGGCGCCGGACTCACCGTCCAGCACGAAGTGGAAGTCCGGATGCTCCATCAGCTTGATGCAGACGTCCGAGGGAGCACCGTCACCCTGCGGACGAGACCCGCTGTACAGCTCGTCCGCCCTCTGGACCCACAAGCCGTCCTGACGCAGGAACCGGGCGTCGAGGCCGAGCCGCCCGATCCTGACCGCGGGCAGGCCCACCGTGGTCAGGAAGAACCGGGTCGGACGGTGGGTCAGCCCGTCCGGCAGCTCGGCCTCGGACGGACGCCAGAGGCCATCCACGCCGAACACCTGCTCCAGCCACGCCGGATCCGGCCCCGCCGCCCCGTCGGGCAGGTCGGCGTTCGGAGGGGTGCCGGGTGTCCGTGCCACGTCTTCCTCAGCTCTGTCAGGTGCCGGCCCGACCAGTTCAGGTGGTCTCGTACTCACCGATCCAGCTGCGGTCCAGCAGGTTCTCCGGCAGGTAGCCGGACTCCACGTCGATCTGCATCCCGCTGTCGTACGCCATGCACGCCACCGCCAACGGCGCCAGCGCCAAGAAGCCGGTGGAAGTGATCGTCCGGTCCTCGTCCGACGTCCAGTACTGCCTGTGCAGCTCCAACGCCTGCACCAATGAGGCGTTGAACGCTGCCTGATCACCCTTCAGGAACTGGTAGAACATCTCCATCGGCGGGTACGCGATCCTCAACAGGTAGTCGGAGGAAGCGGCCCGCGCGACCGCCGGATCAGATCCCTCGATCGCGGCCGCCAACTTGTCGACCTGCTGCGGCTCCTTCTTCCAGTACGCCTGCAGTGCCTCCACCCACGAGTAGACGTACTCGTCAAACACCGCACCGGACTCCCGCAGCACCGACAGCGGTACCGAGGCCAGCACGTCCAGCCGCTCCGTCTCCCGGCACACGACGGCGAACCAGAAGGCCGTCAGCCAGTTCCCCGCATGCGCTTCCCTCCTGGAATTGCCGGCAGGAACGCTCCGCACCTCACCGGCGATCCGGCACTCAGCCGCACCCTCGGTGAGGACGGCCGCCGCAAAGAGCGCCGATGACGCCTGCATCGCCGTCAAGAACGCGTCCCAGGTATCGATCCGTCCGGCCGTCGGATCGAGCAGCACCCGTCCCTCTGCGATGGTGACGGCAGTATCCATGACCTCGTTCAGCCCCAGCGGCCGGCTTCCGAAGTCCTCGAGGTCAGAGGACAAGTCCTCGCCCAACCTCTCCAAGGCACGCGGGGTGTGCTCCGTGGAGATCTCATGACGTGCAACGACCACAGTCAACTGAGCCAGCCCCTTCAGATCGGGTTGCCATTGGCATCGAGGTTGTAGATGTTGAAACGCTCCATCTTATATCCGTCGTACTTGTCCCTGAACTTGTTCCCGTCCGGCGTCTGCAGATCCGGTCCAGACGTTCCGTCACCCGACTGTCCGTCAGAACCGTCCAGCGGCACTCGCTTGACCTTTGCCTGAACAACCACGTAGACGACCTTCTGGTCCCTCAGTGCCTGCTTCAGGTCGCGCGCAAGGTCGCCTTCCTTCGTATCCGAGATACCGCGCTTCTTCATCTGGGCCAGAATTGCTTCGAAGTACGCCGGGTGCCCCTGCTGCACCTGCCGTCCCGAAACATCCTTTCGACTGCCCAGGTCCGCTGATGGTGCCTTGGCTTCCACAACCAGTATCCTGCCGTCCGGCAGGCGGTAGATCTGGTCGAACCTGTTGTTGCCCTTCTTCATGTTGTCCACGCGGTCCGCACCGGGGAAGTGATCACGCACTGCATGGAACTGGGCAGCCTCCTCGCCCAGTTTCTCCCCGACGTCGCCGACCTCCCTGTGAGAGTCCGCGTAGGAAGACCGCGAATCAGCGAGAACCTGCTCCGTCTCAGGCGTCGAGTGCGCGTCGTCCTCGGCCTTCGCAGCGTCAAGGGCCGCCCTGTTCCCCTGATCCGTGGTGATCGCAGCGCGGCGCTCCTGCACGACCTTGTCGAAGGCCTTCTTGCGCTCCTCCGTCAAGGTGTCCACGTCACCGTCCTTGCGGTCGGTCGTCTTCGACGGAAGCGGTGTCGCTTCGTTGGCGGTCCACGTCCCTGGGTTGTCCGGGTCGTCCCTGAGAATCGTCAGCGGCTCACCGGTCTCGTCGTCGACGCCCTTGGCATCCCACCGATGACCGTCACCCGGGCGGTAATGCCGGTTGAACCACGACTTGTCGGGATCGTTCGCCTTCCGGACCTGCTCCTCTACGACCCGTTTACGTGCTTCGACCGCATCGGTGTCCGGAGCGGTACCGGCGGCTTCTTCGGGGGCGGTGCGGTCGTGGTCGGGGTTGTGGGTGGGGTCGGTGGTGTGGTGGTCGGGGGTGGTGGGGGTGCGGTCGGGGTCGAGGGGGATGGCGAAGACGCCGTTGTCGCCGTTGTGGAGGGGCTGGTTGCTGCGCTTTCCGGTTTGGGCGTCGATGTAGGTGATGGTGCCGTTGTGGTTGACGGCGTTCCAGGCGTGGGAGCGGCCGTCCTTGTCGGTGGTGATGATGACGGCCTGGGAGCCGTGGCCGCTGTTGCGCAGGGTGTCTTCGAGGCGGCGGTAGGCCTGGGGGCCGTTGCCCATGTCGTTGAAGCGGGCGCCGAGGGCGTTTTCGATGCGGTCGCGGCCGCCGCGCTCGCCCCGGTCGGAGGGGTTGCCGCCTGCGTCGGTGTCGGGGGTGCGGGAGGCGGCGGCGGTGGGGTGGCCGGAGTAGGTGTCCACCATCGCCAGGGCGACGTCGACGCAGTTGTTGTTACGCCCCGGCGCGTTGGGGTCGGTGCCGTTGACGGCGGCGGGCCAGTTGCCGTCGTTGGGGTCGGGGTGACGGGTGGGGGTGCCGTCGGGGTTGCGGGGCACCGCGTCGTTGACGTGCCGGTTGTCGGCGGGTGAGGGGTCATCGAGGCCGCCGGGGCTGCCCTGCGGGCGGTCCTGGGTGGCGGGCCGGTAGGGCTCCTTCGACACCTGGCCGTCGTTGTCGTCGGTGCGGTGGGTGGTGTGGCCCTCGGGGTCCAGCCGGCTGCCGATGTCCGGCCTGGTGCCGTCGTCGTGGTGCGAACGGGGCGCGTCCGGGCGGGAGTTGTTGCCGCCGTCCGGGTCGAGCCGGTTGCCTATGTCCGGGCGCGGCGTCGTGTCCGGCTTCGGCGTCGCGGTGTTCTGCCCGTTGGGATCGAGGCGGTTGTTGATGTCCGGGCGCGGCGTGCTGTCCGGCTTCGGCGTCGCGGTGTTCTGCCCGTTCGGGTCGAGCCGGTTGCCCAGGTCCGGGCGCGGGGTCGCGTCCGGCTTGGGCGTCTGGTTCTGGCCGTCGGGGTTCAGGCGGTTGCCGAGGTCGGGGCGCGAAGTGGCGTCCGGCCTCGGGGTGGTGTTCTGGCCGTCGGGGTTGAGGCGGTTGCCGATGTCGGCGGGGCGGGGGTTGGCGTAGGCGGCGCGCGGATCCGGGCGATTGGTGGCGGGGCCGCGGTCGGCGGCCGGACGCGGCCCGAAGGTCGGCCCGTCACTCTCGGGGCGGCGCTGCGAGGGCACCGGACCCGTCGGCGTGGCCGGCGCCTGCGGTGCGGTGGGCCGGTTCGGCGCAGTGCTCGGGGTGGCGGCCTGCGGGGTACCGGCGTGCGGGACACCACCCGCCATCCCCGGAGTCCCCGGCGTGCCGGGGGTGTTGGGGGTGGGGTCGCCGGTGGGCACCGGACCCGGACGGTGATCCGACGACGACGCCGGCGGGGCGGTGGCGGTGGCGCCCAGGCCCGCGGTGTTCAGCCGCGGGGTGCCCGCAGGCGACGCCGGGTCCGACGACGTGGGGGCGGGGGTGGGGTCGTTGGCGAACGCGGTCCTGGGGTCCACCCGCGTCGGCGACGGCGAGGGCGTGCTGCCGTCCGGACCCGGCGCATGCGACGAAAGCGGGGTGTGGGCGGGGGCGCCGGCCGGCTCCGCGGGCGCGGTGCGCTCCGGCGCGGGCTGCTGCGGGGACGGCGTCGTGGCATCGGGGCGCGTCGATGCGGGCTCCGGCGCGCTCTCGTGACGCGGCGTCGGCACATCCGCCGCAGGACGTCCCGCCTCCGGCGCAGGGGTGTGCCCGGGCTGCGGAGCCGGTCCCGCCTCGGAGGGGCGCACCGGCCCCAGCGTCGGCGCAGCAGGCTCCTGCGACGGCCGCGACGGACCCTCGTTGGTGGTCGGCCGCGTCGAACCCGGATCGTGCTCAGGCGTACGGGACGGGCCCTCGTTCGCCGACGGACGCGTCGAACCCGGGTCGTGGTCAGAGGTGCGCGACGGACCATCGTTCGCCGAGGGCCTGGTCGAACCGGAGTCGTGCTCGGGCGTACGCGACGGACCGTCGTTGGCGCTGGGCCGGGTCGGGCCCGGGTCATGGTCAGGTGTGCGCGATGGACCGTCGTTCGCCGACGGACGCGACGAACCCAAGTCCTGGTCAGGAGTGCGCGACGGACCCTCGTTGGTGGTCGGCCGCGTGGAACCCGGGTCGTGATCCGGGGTGCGCGACGGACCGTCATTGGCGCTGGGCCGGGTCGAGCCCGGGTCCTGGTCAGGCGTGCGCGTCGAGCCGGAGTTGTCCGGCGCCGAACGGCCTTCCGGGGCAGGGGTGTTGGTGCGGCTTCCCGCGTCGTCGTTGCGTGCCGGCGGCGTGCTGCTCTCCGGCGTCACCGGCGTGCGCGACGGACCGTCGTTCGCCGCGTCCGGACCCACCCGCGTACCGAACGGGTCCAACGCCGGCGACGGCGTCCGCGACGGAGACGAATCCCCACCCGGCTGCGACGGCGCCGCCGTGTGGCTCGGGGTCGTACTCGTCGTCGGCGAACCGGTCGAAGCCGGCCCCGTGTCACGCGAGCCGGAGCTGTCTCCCGACGATGTGCTGTGCGTGCTCGACGGACTCGAAGAGGACGAAGACGCCGAAGAGTTCGACGACGACGGCGTGGAACTGGACGAGGACGGCGAACTGCTCGACGTGGGAGCCGAGTTGGACGGCGAGGAGTTGGACGTGGTCGACGGCGAGGAGCTGTTGCTGTTCGACGAGCCCGCGTCGTTGTTGGAGCCCGAGTCGTTGTTGCGACCCGCCGCGCTCTCCAACCCGTCCCGCGCATGCCGCCCCGCCCGCGAACCCACCCCGTCCCGCAACGCCTCCGTGAACGTCTGCCCCGAGTTCTTCACCGCATCCGTGAAGTCCTCCGCACCCCGCTTCGCCGTCCGCCCCAGGTCATACCCGTCCTGCGCACCGAAACCCTGGTTCACCGTCTGCGCGATCAGATCACTGATCATCCCCTGAACAGCCGAAACCACCGGCTCCTTCAGCGTCTCCATGATCGCCTCGACCAGAGCCTGCCGCAGCTCCTTCAACAGCCGCCGCACGATGGCCTTCGTCGCCAACGTCGCCCCGGCCGCCCCCAACTCCGACAACCCCAACGTGAACGGCGCCGCCGCCTGAGCAGCGATCAACTCCACCGCCAACGCCACCAACTGCGCAATCACAGCGATCTTGCACGTCACCACGATCACCGCAGCAGCATCGAACGCCGCCGCGATCAACCGCGCAGCCGTCGCCGCATCCGCCAGATACCCGCCCCCACCACCCGAGAACTTCTCCCACGTCCCCCGGAACGCATCGATCGAATCACCCGAATTGCTCGACAACACCCCGTTCGCCGCCGACGCCCCCCGATAGTGCAACTCCTCCACCTGATCGGCGAAGTCACGCCACACCTGCGCCGACTCCCGCAGCTTGTCCTCATTCGCCGTCGGCCAGTCGAAGCCCAGCATCTCGAGAACCCACTCGACGCTGTCCGGCAACATGAGCGCCATCTGGCCATTCCCCCTGCGGTGACGAAGACTTCAACTACGAACGGGTGGACGAACGGCGGTGGCCGGGCCCGCCCTCGGACCCGGCCACCCACGCCGTGGGACGACGGTGCGTCAGTGTTGCGGGCGGTGGATCGCCTGGACCCGCTGGCCGAGCATGCCCTGGCGGCCCTCCATGGTGCGGATGTCGCCGCTGGTCTGGGACTCGTTGTTCTCGTGGGCGACGGCCATGCCCTGGAGCTTCTGGCCGATCTCGCCGATGCGCTCGCCGAGCGACTGCATCGACTCCTTCATGCCGTCGCGCAGGCCCTCGTAGACGACGCCGAACTTCTCACCGAGGTCGTCGTCGCCCCACGGCGGGGTGTCGCCCTTCTCCAGGGCCTCCAGCCTGCTGGAGAGGTTCTTCACGGCCGCGAGGAAGTCCTCACCCATGCTGGCCATGTTCCTGCCCTCGGACCGGAGACTGTCCGGGTCCACCACGATCTGCTGTGACATCTGCGCCCCCTACTGCACTGCCCGCTACCCACTACCTGCCTGATGACCCGTCGGCCGAGCCGGCCCCGGCACCCCGCCCCGTCAGCGCTGGTACCCGCCGGGCTGGTGCCCGCCGGGCTGGAACCCCCCGTGCTCCCACTCCTCGGGCTCGTCCGGCCCGAACTCGGCCTCGTAGTCCTCGCGGAGCTTGACCGCCCGCGCATCCGAGGCCTCCCGTTCCGCGGGGCTGAGGTTCTCGGCGGCGGTGCGCATCTGGCCCAGCCGTTCCCCGATCGCGTTGAGGTAGCGGTCGGACTCGACCACCTCGCGCATGCCGACCCGGCCGGTCAGCACGTCCCGGGCCATCTGCTGGAGCTGCGGGCCGACGGAGTCGTTGTCGGCGAGGGTGCGCAGCGCGCGGTGCAACTCACGTGCCTGCGCGGGATTGTCGGCGACGTCGAGCAGTTCGTCGTCCGTGATCTCCGGAATGTCCCGGTCCGTGGCCATCGCCTGTCCCCCTGCCCCGTTTGCTTCTCCACCGCGGTCCGTCCGGGCCAACTTCCCCGGCCGCCCGCAGCATTGCCCATGAGATCATAAGGTTTACTTCGTGGCTGTACCCGTACCGTGCCCGTTCGGTCTCGACCTTGCAACGGGTAGCCTCGTCCCGGCTCGCGGCAGCGACCCTTAAGACCCCTAAGACCCCCAAGGCCCCGGCCGACGAAGCGGCACCGGTCCCCTCAGTCCAGGAGTTCTCGTGATCACCCAGGAGCTTGCCCTCAGCACCGCCGACGCCTGGCTGAACAGCGGCGCCGACACCGCCGGGCTGCCCCGGCGCGAGGTCCGGCACCGGGAGTTCGACCTCGGCTGGGTGGTCTGGGCGGCGCCCGCACCGCTGGAGCGGGACCCGGTCACCGGGCAGCGCCGTCCCCCGGCCGACCTCGGTGACGCCTGTGGCGTGGTCGACCGCGCCACCGGCCGGCTCTCGGTCTGGTCCTCCATCCCGGTGGACGAGGTCATCGAGGCGTACCGCGAGAGCAAGCGTCCGGCCACCGGCCCGGGCAACGCGCTCACCGCCGACTACACCGACCCGGCCACCAACCAGCCGGTGCGGATCGAGCTCACCGCCGCCCCGGGCCACCCGCCCGTGGAGCACCAGCTGCTGGCCGAGCTCCAGCGGCGCGGCGTCGCCCCCGAGGCGGTCACCGCCGTCCACACCGCGCTGTACCCGTCCACCCTGCCCGGCGGCTACCCGGCCGTCGTGCTGGAGCAGCTGCCGAACGCGGCCGTCAGCCACGACTTCCCGTACGGCATCACCGCCGACGAGCGCGCCCAGGGCGTCACCGCCCTCACCGAGCGCCTGCGCCCGACCCCGCGGCCGAACCGCACCCCCGCCCCGCTGCCCGGCTCGGTCGAGCCCGCCGAGGCGGTCCGCGACGTCGCGCTCGGCCGTCAACTCCCCACCGTCTTCGACCTGGTGACCCGGTACGACGCCGACGACCTGGCCGCCAGCGCGCTCCCGGAGGCCACCCGTTCCACCCTCACCTGGGCCGGGCTGCCCAACGAGCTGCCGCTGTTCTTCACCGCCGACCAGGCCGACCGGCCCGCTCCCGGCGGTCTCTTCGCCGACCTGCGCACCCACCTGACGGCCGCCGGCTCCCCGATCGCGCCCGCCACCCTGGACGTGCTGGCCGGCTGGACCCGGATCGGCACCGACGGCCTCTGCGTGATCGCCGTCCAGACGGCCGGCGACGAGGCCGGCTCGGTCTGGGCCGTCCACCCGCGCACCGGCAGCGGACGGTTCGTCAACAGCACCGTCGCCGCCTTCGACCGCAGCCTCGCCCTGCTCGCCACCGCCCGCCCGGCCCTGGCCGAGCTCGCCCCGGCCGAGGCCGGCGCCGCCCTGGCCGAGTTCCAGAACGGCCTGGCCGCCATCGACCAGGATGCCTTCCGCAAGGACACCACCTGGTGGTCGGTGGTCGTCGAGCAGATGTGGCACGGCCTGTTCTGACGGTCCCGCAGGGCCCACGGACGACGGCGCCGGCCGGGAACACTCCCGACCGGCGCCGCGCCGTATCCACCCCAGGGGCCGTCAGACCGGGTGCCGCACCCAGACGTTCGGCTCCACGTACACCGCGTGGTCCCGCTCCGCGTCGCAGCGCACCGGCACCAGCGCCCCCGGCACCAGCACCTCCCCCGTCGCGTCGAACGGCAGGCCGGTCCACTCCCGCCACTCCGCCAGCGAGCCGGCGATGGTCATCGAGACCGGCGCGACCCGCTCCACCGTCGCCCCGGCCCGGACGTGCACCCGCAGCCACGGGTCGTACGGCAGCCCGTCCTCCGCGCGCACCCGGAAGGCGTACTCCTCCATCGGCGTGCCGGGCTCGCGGTGCTTGGCGCTCGGCCGCACCGGGGCCACCACCTCGGCGTACCCGCGCGCCCGCGCCGCGTCCCGCATCGCGCCGAGCACCACGCCCGACAGGCCCTTGCCCTGCAGGTCGGTCCGCACCGCGATCTCGATCGCGCTGACGGTGTCGGGGCGTTCGCCCCGGCGGTGGCCGTTCACGGCCCAGAGCAGCACCTGGTCCCAGCCCCGGTCCGGCAGGCGGCCGTCCCGGCCCTCACCGTGCAGCCGGAACGGCACGCTGTGGCCGCGCGCCACCAGGGCGCCCTCGGCGTCGGTGGCCACCACCACGTGCTCGGGGAAGAGCTCGGCGATCGAACCCATCAGCGCGTTGGCCACCAGGTCGTGGTCCATGAACGGGGCCCAGGTGTCGGGCATCTCCCACAGTCGCTCGCGCAGTTCGGGCCGCTCGGCCAGGGTGGTCACGGTCAGGTCGTCGTTCATGGGCCGCACCCTAACCAGCCACCGCCGGCCACCGCACCGGGGTTTTCCCAGTTCACCGCCGGTCATCCGGCCGGTCAGGGGTGCATCCTGGCACCCTTCAGCACCTTGTCCACCGCGTTGCGCGGCCCGTACAGGGCGATCCCGACCAGGTCCAGCTCCGCCGTGGCGACCGCCCGCACCGCGGCCCGGTTGTCCCGGTCGTTGCCGGTGGCGAACAGGTCCGAGGTGAACACCGCGAGCGGCAACTCCCGCCCCAGCGCCCGCCCGTGTGCGACCGTCAGCACCTCCTTGGCCCCCTCGAAGACCAGCACCGGCTGACGGAACATCGGCAGGTAGCCGGTACCGTCCCCGTCCTCGTACGGCTCCCCGATCACCTCGGACACGGCCGTGCCCAGGCCGCTGACCAGGAAGGCCGTCACGTTCAGCCGCTGCCAGGGCTCCAGGTCCTCGCGCAGCAGGACGGCGATCTTGGTGTCGAACCGGACCTGCTCCACCGCACTGCTCAGCTCTTCGCTTCTCATGCACCGAGACTGCCCGGCCCCCGCCCACCCGGTCTTGTACGTTCTTGGCATGACGCCCGGCCAGGAGGTCTCCGCGTGGCGGCCACCGGTGCCCGGCCTGGTCGAGGTCCTGCACGCGCGCTTCACCGAGCACCGCTACCCGATGCACGTCCACGACAGCTGGACCCTGCTGATCGTGGACGACGGCGCCGTCCGGTACGAGCTCGACCGCCACCGCCGCGGCACCCCGCTCGGCACCGTCAGCCTGCTCCCGCCGCACGTCCCCCACAACGGCGCCCCGGCCACCGCCGAAGGCTTCCGCAAACGGGTCCTCTACCTCGACACCACCCAGCTGGACACCTCCCTCACCGGCCCGGCCGTGGACGGCCCCGACATCACCGACCCGCTCCTGCGCGACCGCATCGGCCGCCTCCACACCGCCCTGGCCCACCCCGGCGAGGAACTGGAGGCCGAGAGCCGCCTCGCCCTGGTCGCCGCACGCCTGCACACCCACCTCCGCCCGGACCCACCCGACCAGCCACCACCACCCCGGGGCCTCGCCCACGACCTGCGCGACCTGCTGGACGCCGACCTGCTCACCCCGCCCACCCTCGCGGAGGCCGGCGGGCTGCTGCACGCCCACCCCACCGCCCTCGTCCGGGCGTTCAGCTCCGCCTTCGGCATCCCCCCGCACCAGTACCTGACGGCCCGCCGGATCGACCGCGCCCGCCGCCTCCTGCTCGCCGGACAGCCCCCGGCCGAGGTCGCCACCGCCGTCGGCTTCCACGACCAGCCCCACCTCAACCGGCACTTCCGCCGCTTCCTCGGCACCACCCCGGGCCGCTTCGCCCGCCCACCGGGCTCCCCCTGCCCTCCCGGTCAGCCCGTCCGGGCCGACCTCACCCCCCCTTCCGGGCAGACCTCCTTCGCCCCAGCCAGTCCCGACGCGCACCCCTCCCGCAGCTGAGTCCGACCGCGCGTCACTTCCCGGGACATCACAAAACGTCACGGTATGGTGCAAATCGCCGACCTCTGGAGGTGCACCGTGCTCTGGCCGCTCTCCGCCCTGCTCGCCATCGTCCTGGTCACCCTGGCGCTCGGCTGGCTGGGCGACCAGATCCTCCAGCGGGTGGCCCGCCGGCACCCCGAGTCACCCGTCTGGGCACTGCTGCGCCGCTGCCGCATCCCGCTCCAACTCGTCGTCTGCACCAGCCTGTTGCTCGCGGCACGCCCGATCGAGCGAATCTTCGACCTCAAGGGCGACGACGCCCACCACACCGTCCTGCTCGCCCTGATGGCCTCGCTCGGCTGGCTCACCATCCGGGTGGTCGCCGCCGCCCTGGAGGCCTTCTTCCTCCGCTACCAGACCGTCACCGAGGAGCCCTACCGCGTCCAGCGGGTCCAGACCCAGCTCAGCCTCACCCGACGGGTCGTCAGCGCACTGATCGCCGTGGTCACCGTCGCCGTCATGCTGCTGACCTTCCAGGCCATGCGCACCATCGGCGCCAGCCTGCTCGCCTCCGCCGGCATCCTCGGCATCGTGGCCGGCATCGCCGCCCAGAGCGCGCTCGGCAACTTCTTCGCCGGCCTCCAGATCGCCTTCGGCGACACCGTCCGGATCGGCGACACGGTGGTGGTGGAGACCCAGCAGGGCACGGTGGAGGAGATCACCCTCTCCTACCTGGTGATCCGCCTCTGGGACTACCGCCGCCTGATCGTCCCGACCTCCTACTTCGTCAGCAAGCCCTTCGAGAACTGGACCCGCAAGGACCCGGGCCTGCTCGGCGCCGTCCTCCTCCACCTCGACCACACCACGCCGGTCCCCGAACTCCGCGCCGCCCTCCACGAGTTCCTCACCACGAACCCGCTCTGGGACAGCACCGAGTGGGCCCTCCAGGTCACCGACACCACCCCGAGCACCATCGTCGTCCGGGCCACCATGACCGCCCGCACCCCGGACGACGTCGCCGTCCTCCGCTTCGAGGTCCGCGAACACCTGGTCGCCCACCTCCGCGACCACCACCCCACCGCCCTCCCCCGCATCCGCACGGGCGAGTAGCCCCGGACGGTCACTCCCCCTGCTGATCGCTCTCGGGGGTGATCCACCTGATCTGACCGTAGAAATGGTCACGCACGTCCGTCGGAGTGTTTCCCTTCTCCTCCATCTCCCACTTGAGGATGGGGTGCTGGATGGCCACCGGTCCGGTGACCGCCGCAGGCTCCTGGAGGGCGGCCTGAAGAGCCATCAACCGTTGCTTCTCCAAGCGAAGCTCCAACACCTTGGAGTCCTCGGTCTTGCTCGACTGCCAGAGGCTGCTCCAGGTGCGCTTCGGCTCCTCCACCTTCACCTCCGGGAGGGGAATGTCCTCCGAGAGTTCCATGATCTTCTTGTCGAGCAACTTCTCGCAGGTTGCGATGGTCTCGTCCATGAAGCTGGAGTCCTGCTGAACAGCGATGAAGTGGTTTCCGGGCATGTCTCCCCTGTTGGCCATGTCCGCAGCTGCCTGACGGATCAGAGCGTCACGAACGAGGGGATCCGTCATTTCCGCCAGCACTTGGTTCACTACGGTTGATTTCGAAGCACCGTCCGCCTCCCCTGCCCTGATGCGCATCTCGGCAAGGCGATTCACGAGGGCCTCTTGGTCGCGGAGCCCCGGACCGAACACAGGGGCATCCTCCGAACTGGCCCGAGCGAACACATCCTTGAGTTTGAGTTCGCCCGGGTGGATGTCCACGTCCAGATAGACACCGCCCTGCTGGTGGAGGATGTTGTAACGGGCCAGATCCGAAGTCGCCGCATAACGCTTGTACATGGGCCCTGCCAGGTCCCTCGCGTCCTGGGCCGCCTTGGCCGCCTCACTCCTGGCTTTCTCTTCGAGCGCGACCATGGCCTCAAGGCGGGTCCGCTTGGCTTGAGTATCGTCATTGTCCGGGGCGTCTGCCGGGATCGTGCCCTGGATCTCCTGTACCTGCTGCCGCATCTCCTCGTGGAACGCCTCGGCCACGCGAGCCCGTTCCTTGGCCGCTCGCACGGCCTCGATCTCGGCGGGTGTGGGCGCCGCCGTGTCGAAAGCGGTCTTGATCCTCCCGTCCACGGTCACCTCGTCCAGGTACTTCACCTCGAAGGGAAGGCCCTCCATACCCGGGGTGCCCTGCGTGGTCCAGATGGTGAACTCCCACGGCTGTTCGCCTTCCAGGGGTTCACCGCCGGCGTCCTTCCAAGCCTGCAGATTCTCCTTCGCCGCCTGGGTCATGGGCCCACCCATCCAGATGGCGTGGACCTTTCGGGGGATCACCTTTCGAGCCTCGGCCTCCGGAATCTCATCCCTGAGTGCCTCGATCTCGGCATGCATCTCCGACGGTGTCTTCTTGATGAGCAGGTCGAGGACGGCGTGCTCGTTCGCCTCCCTCGCCCGCCGCGCGTACGCCTTCACCTGCTCAGGGTCGTTCAGGTTCTCGACGGTCAGACCGTCGAGGGGCGGCAGGTTCCAATGCTCTGACACGGCACCGAAGTCGCGCTGAACCCCGCCGAAGAGGCTGTGGTCCAGGGTTCCGCCCGGCACCGTCTCGCCGTCCTGGTCGGTGGTGGCCGCCCAGACGGGTGAGCCGGGGGCCATGTACGTGGGCAGCTTGCCCGGCTCGACCGCCGTCACCTCGTGCGTGCTCGGATCGACCCAGTGCAGGGTGCTCTCACCGTTCTCGTCACGACCGTGCACCAGGGCGAACGCGTGCCCGACGGGCTGACCCGTGAGCACCGTGGAGAAGGTCCCCGGTCCGGCGTCCTTGACCTGCTGCACCAGGGCGTCGATACCGGCCTGCCCGGTACCGAACCGCATCGGGTGGAGCCCGGCCGGCTGCTTCACCAAGTGCCAGGCGGACTCGGCCAGTCGGCTCGGGTCGCCCTGCGGCAGCGGACGGTCCGCGGGCCGCTGCGCCCCGGCGCCGTAGTGCGTGTCGCGCAGTGCGGCCGTGTTCTCCAGGCAGTTGTACAGGTCGTTGCCCGGCTCCGCCTTCCCGTGCGGGTTGACGTTCTCCAGCAGCTTCGGCGTGTAGGTCGGGAACCTCCCCTGCCGGTGCTCGGCGAGGGAGGCCTCCAGGGCGGCCTGCTGATCCGGCGTCGGCTTCGCCCGCATCCGGTCGGCGAGGACCGCGTCCGTCCGCTCGTGGGCAGGCGTCCGGGCCTTCTTGATCTTGCGCGGGCCGTCCTCCTGCTGCGGGGGCACGGCGCCCGACATCTCGTCGAGCGACCGCTTGAGGGGCCGCACCGGACCGAGCGTCAGGGGCGCGGCGGCGGTGGTGCCCTGCGCCGGCGGCGTGGCCGTGGGTGCCGGGGCCACGGGGGCCACCGGGGGCACCGTCGTGTCCGGGGCCGGCACGTGCTGCGCGTTCTGGTCGGCCGGCGGGCGTGCCGCGTCCAGGCGCGGTCCGGGCGAGACCGCGCCGAACTGGGGCGAGTCGGAGTCCTGGCCGGCCGGCTGATCGGCCGCGCCGGTCCGCGGCGGCAGCAGGAACACCTCGTACCCGTACGGGGCTTCGCCGTCCTCGATGTCCGCAGGGTCCGCCTCGATCGTCCCACTGTTCTCGATGATGTTCTGGAGGTCGTCGGGGCTCGCCAGCCGGACCACCCCGGACGTCTCGCTCTCGGTCACCGACAGCACCTGGGCACCGTTCTCCCAGCGCACCTGGACACCCATGTGGTGCGAGGGGGTCTGCAGGTGGACGAAGTAGCCCTGGTCGTTCTGGGGAAGCTGGTGGACCACCTGCGCGAAGCGCTGCGCGACCTGCTCCGCAGCGGCCTCGTCGGTCGCCGCCGGGTTGTCGAGATCCGCCTTCGAGTGCGACACCAGCGGGCTGGTGTCCATCCACGCAGGGGTCCCGCCGATGTCCTGCAAGGGCCTCGGCGCCGGGGCGTAGCCCTCCTCCTGACGCCCCATCATCTCGTAGGCGGCCGTGAGCGTCGCCGTCACGTCACTGACCTGGAGACCGCTGGGGGCCAGCAGGGCTTGCAGTTGCTCGAGGTCCGCCCTCCGGGCCGCGTCCATCGCGGCGAGGTCCCCGTGCTCCGCCATCAGGGCCTCCTGCTTGTCGGCGTAGGCTCCCTTGCCCTCCGCATGCAGCATCCCAGCGTCCCAGTTGGAGAGGGCGCCCCAGACCTCGGCGAGCTTGTCCGGGTGGTGCTTCTGCATCTCCACCCAGCCACCGCACAGACCGTTGCTGAAGGCCAGCCCGTAGAACGCGAGGGCATCCGGTTCGGGCTCCTGGCCCTCGTTCACGTCACCGTTCTCGAAGTCCTCCGCCGAGGCGTACTTCTTCCAGTACGCGTCCCCGTCCATGTCGGTGAACGGGTCGTAGCCGACACTGCCGTCGCCTTCGAAGTGGACCAGCAGCTTGGTGGCGTAGATCATCTTGGCCTGGATGACGTCCTGCCCGTTGACCGGCTTGCCTCGGTCGTCCGTATCCGGTTCATCCGTGTTCTCGTAGACGACGGCACCCGATCCCATCGGCCGGAGGACGGGCGGCGCCTGGTCCGGGAGCGCGCCGAACGTCGGCGTCGCCGTCCGGGGAGTCGAGGAGTCACCGTCCTGCGGCGGCATCGAGCGCGACTGCGTCTCCTGCGGGGCGGGCGACGATTCCGGCCCGGGCGCGGCGTTGCCGAACACCTCGTAGCCGTAAGGCTTCTGGTCCTTCGCGTCCTCCGCTTCGGCGTCCCCCTCGTCGTACAGCGCGATCATGCCGCTCTCCTCGAGGATCACCTTCAGATCCTGCGGGTCGTTCAGCCGCACGACGCCGAACCGCTGGCTCTCACAGACCGTCAGGACCTGGGCGCCGTCCTGCCATTCCACCCTGACGCCCATGTGGTGGACGGGGGTCTGCAGGTGGACGTAGTAGCCCGAGTCGTTCGGCGTCAGTCCGTGGACCGCATCGGCGAACTGCTGCGCGACCTTCTCCGCCGCATCGTCGTCCGCCGCCGTCTTGTCCGGGAGTTCGACCTTTCCGAGGGAGTCCGGTCGGTTCGCCCCGGTCAGTTCAGGGGTGTTGCCGATGTTCTGGAGCACCTCGGGCGCCGGGCCGTACGGCGTCTCGTCCGGGCCCAGGGTGTCGTTCTCCAAGGGGCCCATGAACTCGTAGGCGGCGGTGACCGCGGCCGTCGCGTCCTCGGGCTTGAGGTCCGCGGGTGCCAGCAGGTCGTTCAGGCGCTGGAGATCCGCCCGACGCGCGTCGTTGAGCTGGTCGTGGGTGGGGTAGTCCGTGTGCGCCTTCTGCTCCAGCGACCAGTAACTGCCGATCCCCTGGGCGTGCTGCGCGACGGGCTGCCAGTCCGACAGGGCCTTCCAAACCTGCGCGGCCTTCTCGGGGTCACGCTTCTGCAGTTCGACCCAACCACCGCAGAGGCCGTTCGTCATGACGGCCGTGTAGAACTTCTTGACCTCCGGGTCCACGTCCGGATCGGTGTGCCCCTCCACGAACGGGTTGTACGCGGCGGCGCCCTGGAAATGGACCAGCAGCTTGGTCGCGTAGACCATCTTCGCCTGGGTGACGTCCTGCCCGTTGACCGGGTTGCCCTGGATGTCCGTCACCACCTCGGCGTCGAACGCGAGCACCTCGGGCCTCGGCGCCCTGCTCCCGGACCGGTCGTCGCCCGGCGTCGGCGTGGTGTCCGCCTGGTCCGTCGTGGTCGGCCGGATCGTGCCGAAGACCGGAGGTGCGGACGGCGCGGCGCCCGGGCGGGTCGTCGTGGTCGTCGCAGGAGGCGTGGTCGCCCGGGGAACCTGGGTCGGAGGGACGTCGGTGCGCGGCGGCGCGGCGGCCGGCGGCACAGCACCGGTCTGCGGCGGGACGTTCGGTGCCGCGTCCGGGCCGGGCATCGCGACGGGCGGCGCGAAGTCCGACGTGCCCGTGGCACCCTGCTGGGCCGCCGCGGGCATGCGGGGTGCCGTGATGCCACCGGCGATCCGGGTGCCCTCGTGAGGAGCCGACGGGGCGTCGGCCGGCGGAGCGGACTGGTGCGGGACGCGGGCGTCCGGCTGCGACTGCGATTGCGGGGACGGCTCCGGTCCACGCGGCGAGGAGGTCGGCACCTCCTGGGCAGGGGTGTGGTCCCCGGTGTCGCCGCTGCGCGGCGCCTGATAGGCGGAGGGGTCGTAGGGGGTGAGGGTGCGCGGGGTCGACGTGTCCGGGACGGAACTGTCCGGGCCTCGGTAGGAGGTGGGCGTGACGTCGTCGTGGGTGATGGTGGAGAAGGTGCGCGGAGTGCTCCCCGCGTCCGACCTGCTCGGCGGGTCGAAGTCGGAGGAGACGTCCCCGCGGATGTGGTGGCCGTCGCTGCCGATCGGCGACAGGTTCTGCGGCGGCGCGTCCGCATCGGGAGTGGCACCCTCGGCGTACGGCTGCCGAATGTGGTGACCATCGCTGCCGATCGGCGACAGGTTCTGCGGCGAGGCGTCCGCATCGGGCTTCCCACCGCTGTCGGGCCTGTTCGAGGAACCGGAGGCACTGGGCTTGTCGGAACCGCCCGCGTCGGAGCTGTCCGGCCGGTTCGACGTCGTGGATCCGTTCGAACTCGACGAGCCGGTCGAGCTGCCACCCGTGGAGCTGTTGCCCGAAGTACCGCTGTTCGCAGGCCCGTTGTCTACCGTCGAACTTCCGTTTGAGCTCGTGTTGCCGGAGCCGCCCATGCTGGGGGTGTCGGCACCGGAGCCACCCGTCCCACCCCCGGTGAAGTCGGAGGCGTCCGGGATGTCCGAGGAGTTGAACTTGCCCTTGAGCGCGGAGGCACCGCGCATGATGGCCGGGCTGCCCGCGCCGCTCAGCGCGGAGCCACCGAGCTGACCCGCGTCGACCTCACCGGTGAGGGCGAACTGCGTGAACGCGTCCGCACCGACGTCCGTGATGGCGCCCTCGACCATCTGGGCCGGCAGCCGGTCCATGTTCTTGCCGATGAGCTTGTTGCCCGCCGCACCGAGCCCCTTGCCCAGCACACCACCCGCGGCGCCACCGATGGCACCACCGGCCGCGCTCATCCCCAGCTCCTTGCCGTCCAACTCCTTGCGGTTGCCCGCCGCGAGCTGGATCGACTGCGCCAGCAAGTTGATGGCGACCTCCTGGAAGGCCTCCTTCAACGCCAGGACGATGATCTCCTTGGCCAGCTTCTTCAGAATCTGCTGGACCGTCATCTTGCTGGCCTGGATCGCCACCGGGATCGCCGCCAACGACGCACCGGCCGTCACCGGTGCAGAGGCCTCGGCGGTGGCGATCTCGAAGGCCAGGATGCCCAGTTGGGCCACGATCGAGATCTTCGCCGTCTCGGTGGAGTTGGCCATCGCCTCCAGGCTGTCGGCCATCGCGTTGCAGGCCTTGACCATGCCGGGGAAGAAACCGGGCTTGGAGCCGTCCACCGGCAGGGTGAGCGTCTCCCACTTCTTCGCCAACTCGTCCATCGCAGCGCCCTGCTGACCGTCCAGCGCGCGCTTCATCGCCGAATCGGCGGCCCGCCCGCCCTCGTCCACGGTCTCGGCGGCGGACCGCCAACGACGGGCCATGTCCCGCATCAGGTCCTCGTCGCCCTCAGGCCAACGGGAACCGGCGAGCAGCATCAGGACCCACTGCAGGGGCTCGGGGAGTTCGACAGCCATGGTGGGTCAGTGCCTTCCGTTGTACTTGCCGGCGGCGATGTCGCGGTGCAGCAGGTCCTGCTGGCCGGTGCCGGGGAGGGGGAGCTCGGGCTTGCCCATGCCGGAGAGGTTGAACTGCTCGGTGTTCTCGTAGCCGTCGGCCATGCCCTTGAGGCGCTTCCCGATCGTTTCGAGGATCTGGGGGAGCGCCTCCAGGCCCTCCAGCACGTCCTTCTCGTTGGCGAGGTAACCGGGCTCGCCGTCCTCGCCGTTGGCGAAGGACTTCCCGTCGTCGTCGTTGCCCCAGGGGGAGTTGCCGCGCATGCCGCTGAGGTAGGCGTTCATGCTCGTGAAGAGTTCCTTGAGATCGTCCGCGACCCCGAGCACCGGGCCGGAGGCGGCCCGCAGTTGCTCCGGCACGATCAGGAACCCACCGGCCTTCGCCGAACCGACGGAGGGAGAGGGAGTACCCGTGCTGCGCGCCTGCATGGCAGGAGTGCCCTGACCACCCACCTTGAGGGCGGCCGTCATACCGTCCGGCGACTCCGCACGCTCGGCGGGAACCGTTCCGTCGAGCGGGACACCCGCGCTCTTCGGCACGGCCCGCGTGAACTCGGGCGAACCGGCCGGGACACCCGCACTGGCAGCCCCGCTCGCGGGCACCGCCTGCGTGAACTCGGGCGAACCAGCCGGGACACCCGCACTCGCAGCCCCGCTCGCGGGCACCGCCTGCGTGAACTCACCCGCCCTCGCCTGCACTCCCTCGGTGTACGCAGGCGAACCAGCCACCGGCACACCCGAACTCGCCCGAACCCCCTCCGTGAACCCCGGCGACGCAGCACCACCCGCCTGCACCGCCTCGGTGTACGCAGGCGAACCAGCCACCGGCACACCCGAACTCGCCCGAACCCCCTCCGTGTACTCGGCGTTCGCGACCGGTACGCCCGAACTCGCGGGCACGGCCTGGGTGTACGCCGGCGTACCCGCCACCGCCGCCTCGCCGCCCAGCGGCACGCCCGTGCCGGCCCGCACCGCCTCGGTGTACTCCGGCGACACCCCACCACGCGGAACGCCGGCACTCGCCGGAACCGCCTCCGTGTACGCGGCCGTCTGCGCAGGCATCGTCGTGCCGAACGGGTCCGTCCCGCTCATCGCCCGCATCACGCCGGGCTCGTAGGCCGCCTCGGCAGGGATCGCGGCCTCCACCGGCCGCCCGACACCGCCCCCGACCCGCGGCTCGTACTGGGCCGCCACCGTCTCGCCGTCGCCCCACAACGGCGCGGCCTGCGGCTGCAT
This sequence comes from Kitasatospora sp. NPDC051853, assembly GCF_044452665.1. Lineage (NCBI taxonomy): Bacteria > Bacillati > Actinomycetota > Actinomycetes > Kitasatosporales > Streptomycetaceae > Kitasatospora > Kitasatospora sp. NPDC051853. The sequence continues at coordinate 192,549 of NZ_JBITBY010000002.1, forward strand.
CCGGTGCTGCGCGGGGATCACGTCCTCGGAGGGCCCGTAGCTGGCCGGGATCACGTCCTCCGACGGCCCGAACCGCGCAGGCATCTCACCCTCCGACGGCCCGAACCGCGCAGGGATCACATCCTCCGACGGCCCGTAGCTCGCCGGGATCACGTCCTCCGACGGCCCGAACCGCGCAGGCATCTCATCCTCCGACGGCCCATAGCTCGCCGGGATCACATCCTCCGACGGCCCGTAGTACGCCGGGATCACGTCGTCCGTCGCCGGTCCGTACTGCGCGGGGACCGTCTCCTCGTCTCCCCCGCCCCAGAGCGGTGCGGCCTGCGGCTCCATGACGGCACGCCGCGGAGTGGTCTCCACGTAATCGGCCGGCCGGAAGGGCGACTGGTCAGTCATGACGGTCCCTCAGCGATGTCGACGGTACAGGGGAAGAGAAGGGCGGCGGAGGGCTCGGGGGTGCCCTCCGCCGCCCGGACGGGCGGAGCGGTCAGCTCCGCGGAGCGCCGTCGCCGGAGGAGGCGGCGATCCGGGTGAGCGCGGCCCGCAGGAACGGGCTCGGCACGTCGTACCCGCCCTCCTGCCGGATCGGCGTCGGCTCGGCGGCGGGAGCTGCCGGAGCGGCCGCCGGTGCGGAATCGAGCGTGGGGGCGGCCTCGTCGGTGCGCCCGCGCCGCTCCGCCACCGACCGCGCCCGGTCCAGGTACTCCTGCTCGGAGGAGGAAGAGGACGAGGAGGAAGAGGAAGAGGCAGCGGCCTCCGCCACCGGAGCGCTCCCCGCCGCCGAGGACTCCGCCGTCGTGACGGTGCCCTCCGCGGCCGGAGCGCCCGCCGCAACGGCTGACGGAGCGTCACCCGCCGCCGCGTCGCCGCCGCCCAGCAGCGCACCCGCCAGCTGCGTCATCAGGTCGGCCCCACCGGCCGCCGCCGGCTGCGCCGCCGCGGCCGCCGCAGCGGCCTCGGCACCCTCCGGCACCCCGCCGCCCCGCGCCTCGTCCAGCCACTGACGCCGCATCCGCTCGAAGTGCGGGTCTCCGCTCTCGTGGTCGACCTGCTCGCCGCCGACGATGCCGCGGTCGCGGCGACGCCGCTCCTTCTCCTCCTCGCCGCCGAAGCGGGTCGGCCGGACGAACTTGCCGCCGCCCTTGCCCGCACCGGCGCCACCGGCACCGGCACCGCCGCCGTGGCCGGCACCCGCCGCGCCGGGCATCCCGGCCGCACCGCGCCCGGCGGCTCCCGCGCCGGCTCCGGCCAGGCCGCCGCCGCGCCCGTAGGCACCGGCACCGCCCGCTCCGCCCATCCGAGAACCGGCGCCACCGGCCCCGGCCAGGCCGCCGCCGCGCCCGTAGGCACCGGCGCCACCGGCGCCGCCGCCGACCCCGCCGAAGCCGAGCCCACCGCCACCGCCGACGCCGCCACCGCCGCCCCCGCCGGAGCCGGAGGAGGAGTAGGGGCTCAGCGTGGAGCCGAAGCTGCCCTTGTAGTCGGGGTGGCCGGCCAGGTTGAGGCCGGGCGGCTGGACGGCGGGCTTGAACTTGCCGCCGCCGTTCGGGCCGCCGTCCAGGTACGGGTTCTTGACCTTCGGCGGCTCGTACGGCTTGACCTTCGGCGGCTGGTAGGGCTTGGTCTTCGAACCGCCCCCGCCCGCACCGCCGCCGGCCCCGCCGGAGCCCGAACCGCCCTCGCCGCCGCCGGCGCCACCACCGGCACCGCCCCCGGCGCCGGCGCCCGCTCCGCCGCCGGGCGGGTTGGCCGAGTTGATGCCGGTGCCCGGCGGCGGGGTGCCGGGCGGGGGGCCGGCCTTGCTCTTGTTGAGGTTGCAGATCTCGGTCGCCGCCTGGGTGGCGGCGCCGTGGTCGGCACCCTTGCGCAGCATCTGGTCGACGCTGCCCGTCACGCTCTTGACGTAGGTGTGGTACGCCTCGACGGCCGACTTCACGCCCTCGGACTTGGCGATGTCGTCCTTCTTGCCGGCCGGGTTCTGCTCGATGTACTTCTTCGCGTACTGGAGCTGGTTGATCATCTCGGTCTTGGTGTCCCCGATCGCCTGGGAGGCACCGGTGAGGTGAAGCTCCATCAGCTTCCCGGCCATCAGGATCGTCCCGGCGTGCGAGCCGTCGCCGACCCCGTACTTCTGGAGGTAGCGCTCGAAGCTGTCCGCCGCCTCGCCGGACATGCTCTCGCAGGCCCGCTGGGCGTGCGCCAGGATCGTCCTGATCCGCACGTCGGCGACGTCGTTGAACTTCTTCCAGGCAGCGGCCAGATCGGCGATCCGGGTCTCGTTGCCGTCGGGGAAGAGGACGTCCTTGCCCTCCTCGTTGCTCTGGAGGGTCTTGAGCACGTCCTCGAGATCGGCAGGCAGCTCGATCGGCACGGCGGGTCACTCACTTCTCAAGGAGGGAACGGGACGGACGGGAGGGCGGAGGCCTCAGAGGAGGTTGCGGCCACCCGGCTGCGGCCGCGGCGCCGGCTCCGGCCGGTCCCCCGCGTGGTTGTAGTCGAGCTTCGGCGGGGCCTGCGGCGAGACGTAGCCGCCGCCGGGGGCGCTGCTCGGGGGCAGCGGCAGCGGGATGTCGTTGCCCTGTTCGATCTTCTTCATGTCGTCGGCGCTGTCCGAGTCCGTGCCCCGGTGGCTCGCCGCCATGGTCTTGAGGTTGGCGGCCACCTGGGCGGTGTTCTCCAGGAAGGCCTTCATCCCGGCCAGGGTCTTCTCCTGCTGCTCCGACAGGCCGATCACCGCCGCGGTCTTGCCGCCCAGCGACGTGCCCACCAGGTCCTTGCCGTAGATCTCCTTGTTCACCGTCCCCACGTAGGTGTTCAGGACGATGAACGCCTCGTGGAGGTCGTCGTGCATCCGCTGGATCATCGTCGCGGAGGACTCGACCTCGGCCAGGTCGATGCTGAAGGAACCGGAACTGCCGGACATGTACCCCTACCCCTATGACAGTTGGGAAGCCTGAAAGGACGAACGGTGCTCAGAGCGTGACCGGGCCACCGGGGCCGACCACGTGCAGCCCGGCCTCGCCGAAGGCGATGGCCAGCGGGGTGCGGTCCAGCGGCGCCTCGTTGACCAGGGACCCGCTGGCCAGGTGCCAGAGCCGGAGCACCGAGCCCTCGTCCCCCGCCGCGACCAGCACCTCCCCGTCGAGTACCTGACAGACCAGAGAGCGCACTTCGGCGCTGCCGCCCGGGAGTTCGGCCAGCGTGTGACCGCCGAGCACGTCCCAGCCGCGCACCGCGCCGTCGGTGCAGCCCGCCAGCAGGACGGCCCGGCCGTCCAGCGTGCCGATCGCCAGCACCGCGGCCGGGGCGGCGAGTCCGTCCAGCACCGGACCGGCCTGGCCGGCGTCCACGTCCCAGAGGCGGACGGTGCGGTCCTGGCCGGCGCTGGCCAGCACCCGGCGGCCGCCGACCTCGCCCACCGCGAGGGCCGTGACGCCGCCCTGGTGGGCCGTCAGCTGCCGGACCGGGACGCCGTCGAGGGCCTGGCGCACCCGGACGGTGCCGTCCGCGCCGCCGGAGAGCAGCACCGCGTCCGCGCCGGGGACCGGGGCGGCGAAGGCCAGCGCGGTGACCGGGCCGGTGTGCGGGGTCGGCACCGAGAGCGGGGCGCCGTCCTTGAGCCGGTGGCAGCGGACCGCGCCCGCGACCGTGCCGCAGACCAGCACCGGGCCGTCCGGGTCGGCCAGCAGCGCGACGGAGGCCACCGGGCCGCCGTCCGGCTCCAGCACGTACAGCTCGGTGCGGGTGCCCGCGTCCCAGAGCCGGACCCGGCCGTCGCCGTAGCCGGCGGCCAGCACCGGGCGGCCGTGCAGCTCGCCCACCGCCAGCGCGTTGACCGGCACCGGGCCGGTGGCGGCGGCCCCCTCCGGCTCGCAACTGCCCACCGGCTTACCGCCCTTGAGCTCCCAGAACCGGATCCGGCCGTGCTCGTCACCGCTGGCCAGCTGCACCGTGCCGGCCACCGGGACGGTGGTCAGCGCGGTCAGCCAGCTGCCGCCGGCCGGGCGGCCGGCGAGCGCCTCGGCGGCGTGCACGTCCCAGCTGCGCAGGGTGTTGTCCAGTGCGGCGGAGAACAGCACCGGGCGGCCGTCGAGCTCGGCGAAGGCCAGGCCCGTGACGGTCGCGGAGTGGCCGGAGAACTCGGCCACCGGCCTGCCGGTGGCCAGGTCCCAGAGCCGGATCTCGTGGTCCCGGCCGCCGGTGGCGAGCAGCGCCTGCTCGCCCAGCGGCAGCAGGGCCAGCGCGGTGACCGGGGCCGAGTGGCCGACCAGCAGCTGGAGTTGGGCCCCACGGGCGGCGTCCCAGACCCGGACGGTGCCGTCCGGGGCGGCGGCCGCGACCAGGTCGAGGCCGGCCACCCGGGCGTGCAGCAGCGCCGTGACGCCCTCGCCGCCGACGGCCAGCAGGCCGAGCCCGCGGCCGTCCTCGGCCTGCCAGGCGCGCAGCTCGCCCCGGCTGCCGCCGGAGAAGACCAGCGGCACCCCGCCGATCAGACCGGCGGCCACCAGCTGGGAGCCCTCACCGCCCGAAGTCCCGTGCGCCAGCGCGCCGGTGTCGGCGTCCCAGACCTGGACGGCGCCGTCGGCCGCGCCCAGCGCGAACAGCTCCCGGCCGGCCACCTCGGCGAGCGCGACGGCGGTCGGCAGCAGCCCGTCCTCACCCTCCGAGCCGCCCAGCGAGGCGCCGCCGGGCAGCCGCCCGAGGTCGAAGCCGGCCGCGCCGTCGGCCAGCGCGTAGGCGGGGGCACCGCCGACGGTGCCGATCGCGGCGGCCGGGCGGAGCGTGCCGTCCACCGCCCCGGCCGTCTCCGACCGGACCACGGCGAACGGGAGCTGTCCGTACTCCAGCGGCTGCAGCAGCTGGACGGCGAGCGCCTCCAGCAGCCGGCCGACCGGCGGTACGGGGGTGTCGGTGCCGTCGGCCCAGCTGCTCTCCCCCACGGTGAGCTGCCGGGCCGCCGGCTCCTCGGCCAGGCCCACATCCTGGCCCCTCCCCGGTGTCCCCGGGGTGGTCCTCAGCGCGGCGCGCAGCCGCTGGTGCACCGCGTGGTCAACGGCGCCGCCACGGGTCTCGGTCCGGTCGGCGGTCAGCCGGCGGACGGTCAGCCCGCCCTCCTGATCGATCGCCAACTCGATCCGCCCGGAGGGCAGGTGGCGCGATCCGGCGGTGAAAAGCACGTCGCTCACGGTTCTCCCAAGGAACGTCAGCAGAGCTCGCCCGGCACCGCGGTCGCGTGCGCGGCGAGGGTCCGGGAGCTGCGGAAGATTTGCGGCCGGGAAATCAGCTGGCGCATCGAAACCCCCAAACCTGTCCCTGCGCAGTGGCCGTCATCGAAACACCACCGGCACACACCGCTCAAGCTGGGAAGGCCCGTTGGGGCACTTCACCGCAAACTCTGCCCGGTCGGTCACGGAGCATCGCACGAGAAGGGCAACCCTCCGGTGACCGGGCGGGGACCGCAAAGGGCAGCCCCCGCCCGGATGGCACACAAAGCCGCTGGTAGTGCCGGTGGAACCTAGAGCCTGTCTGACCATTCCCGCCGGGGTCGGCCCGCCCGGCACGCACGCTCGCCGCACGGCCGAAACGCCCAAGTAGCTCCGCTACGAGGGCGCCCCGGCCGCACGCCGATCGCACGCACCGAACGACCCGCCCTGATCCGACGCGAATGGTCAGACAGGCTCTAATGCGCACCGATCGCCCGGAGCAGGTCGAGGCGGGCGGCGCGGCGGGCGGGCCAGAGGGCGGCCAGGACGCCGATCACGGGGCCGAGGAGGAGCAGCAGGCCGAGGCGGGCCCAGGGGAGCACCAGGGCGTACTGCGGGAGCGCGGTCATGGCGAGACTGCTGCAGGCCCAGGCCAGGAAGATCCCGGTGGCCAGGCCGAGCACGGTGCCGAAGAGGGCGATCACCACCGACTCCAGCCGCACCGTCCGCCGCACGCCCCGGGCGTCCAGCCCGACCGCGCGCAGCAGGCCGATCTCCCTGGTCCGCTCGAAGACCGACAGGGCCAGGGTGTTGACCACGCCGAAGACCGCGATCACCACCGTCATCGCGAGCAGCCCGGCCACCATGCCGAGCATGGCGTCCACCTGTCCGGCCTGGGCCCTGGTCAGCTGCTCCCGGCTCTCCACCCGCAGCAGCGGGCTGCCGCCGAGCGCCGCCCGGACGTCCCGGTCCAGCGCCTCGCCGGCCCGGCCGGGCTCGGCCCGCAGCAGGACGGTGTCCGGCTTGCCGCCGAAGGACTGCGGCAGGGTCTCGTCCAGGGTGGCGAGGGCGCCGCCGAAGGCGCGGGTCTGCCGGTAGACGCCGGCCACGGTGAACTCCCTGGCGGGGGCGGTGCCGAACTTGCCCTCGAAGACGCCACCGGTGGTCAGCCCGGTCCTCGCGGCCAGCGCGTCGGAGACCGCGATCCGGCCGGGTCCGATCCCGGCCGCCGAGCCACTGGCGAACTCCAGGTCGGAGACGGCGGCCAGGCCCTTCGGGTCCACGCCGGTGAGGGTGACGTACTCGCCGCGCGCCCGGAAGGCGGCCTCGGCGAGCGGCACCGCGGCGGTGACGCCGGGCACGGCGGCGAGCCGCTCGGCGGCGGACGGGTCCAGGCCGCCCGGGCCGGCCAGGGAGACCTTGCGGTCGGCGGTGAGCCCGGCCACCGCCGCCTCCCGCAGGGCGGCGTCCATCGAACTGCCGGTCACGCTCAGCCCGGTGATCAGGGCGAGCCCGATCATCAGCGCGGAGGCGGTGGCGGCGGTGCGGCGCGGGTTGCGCAGCGCGTTCTCCCGGGCGATCACGCCGGTGACGCCGAACAGCCGGGCGGTGGCCGCCCCGGCCAGCAGGATCAGCGGCCGGGCGAGCAGCGGCGCGAGCACGACGGTGCCGGTGAGCAGGAGCAGGGCGCCGAGGCCGGCCGCGAGCAGGTTGCCGTCGCTCCCGGCGCGCTGCGCGGCGACGTACAGCAGGACGAGCACGCCGGAGCCGGTGAGCAGCCCGCCGATGGCATGACGGAGCATCAGACTGCGTGCGGGCGGCGGGAGTTCGGCACTGGTCAGGGCCTCGACCGGCGCGGTGCGGGCGGCCCGGCGGGCCGGCAGCCAGGCGGCGAACAGGGTGACGCCGACCCCGACGGCCAGCGAGCGCAGCACCGCGTCCGCGGTCACCACCAGCGGCCCGTCCGGCAGCTCGGTCCCTCCGGCGTCCAGCAGCGGGCGCAGCGCGGCGGCGATGCCGAGGCCGAGCCCGGCCCCCGCGAGGGAGGCGAGCAGGCCGAGCAGCCCGGCCTCGGCCAGCACGCCGCGGACCACCTGGCCGCGCGAGGCGCCGACGGCGCGCAGCAGCGCGGTCTCCCGGCGGCGCTGGGCGACCAGCACGGTGAAGGTGTTGGCGATCACGAAGGAGCCGACGAACAGGGCGATCCCGGCGAAGGCCAGCAGCAGCCGGGTGAGCCCCTTGCTGCTCTCCTCGATCTGCTCGGCCTGCTCCCGGGCCAGTTGGGTCCCGCCGGTGACGGTGAGGCCCTCGGCGGGCAGCAGGGCGCGGATCCGGTCGGCCAGGGCCCGGTCGTCGGTGCCGGGGGCGGCGGCGACCGCCAGCTCGTCGAACTGGCCGGGCCGGAGCAGCAGGTGCTGGGCGGTGGCGGTGTCCAGCAGCACCAGGGTGGCGCCGGCGGTGACCCGCGGGTCCTCGGTGTCCACGGTGCCGACCAGCGTCTTGGTGAGGGTCGGCCCGTCGGCGGCGAAGCGGACGGCGTCGCCGAGCCGGTACCCGCCGCGCTCGGCGGTGCGGCGGTCCAGGGCGAGTTCGGCGGCGGAGGCGGGGGCCCGGCCCTCCCGCAGCGGGTGGCGGCCGTCCCGGTCACCGCCCGGGGTGTCGGGCGAGAAGTTGACCGCCAGGTTCTGCCGGGTCTGCTCGGCGTTCAGCGGGCGGCCGTCCTTGTCCGCCACGGTGGCGGTGCCCTCGACCACGGCACGGACGGAGGTGACGCCGGGCACCGTCCGTACCCGGTCGGCGAGTTCGGAGGTGAGCGCGGTGCGACGGCCACCGGCCGGCCCGTCGTCCGCGGCGGCGGAGGCGGCCCGGACGGCGACGGCGACGCCCCTCAGGTCCTTGGTGGCGGCGCCGCGCAGGGCACCGGCGACGGTGTCGCCGAAGACCAGCGTGCCGGAGACGAAGGCCACCCCGAGGGTGACGGCGAGGGCGGTGACGACCAGTCGGGCGCGGTGCGCGAGCAGGCCGCGCAGGGCGGTGCGGAGCATGGTGGCGGGTCTCGTTCCTGAGGTCCGGGGGTCCGGGGATCCGGGGAGTGGTGGCGCAGGGGTCAGCTGGTCCGGGAGGCGGTGTCGAACCGCCGCATCCGCTCCAGCACGGCCTCGGCGGTGGGAGCGTGCAGCTCGTCGGTGATCCGGCCGTCGGCCAGGAAGACCACCCGGTCGGCGTGCGCGGCGGCCGCCGGGTCGTGGGTGACCATCACCACCGTCTGCCCCAACTCCCGGACGGCGCCCCGCAGCAGGCCCAGCACCTCGGCCCCGGAGCGGGAGTCCAGGTTCCCGGTCGGCTCGTCGGCGAAGACGATCTCCGGGCGGGAGACCAGCGCCCGGGCCACCGCGACCCGCTGCTGCTGGCCGCCGGAGAGCTGGGCCGGGCGGTGGCCGAGGCGGCCGGAGAGGCCGACGCTCTCCACCACCTGCTCCAGCCACCTGCGGTCGGGGCGGCCGCCGCCGATGGCCATCGGCAGGGTGATGTTCTCCAGCGCGGTCAGGGTGGGCAGCAGGTTGAAGGCCTGGAAGACGAAGCCGGTCTTCTCCCGGCGCAGCCGGGTGAGCTGACGGTCGTTCAGCCCGGAGAGCTCGGTGTCGCCGATCCGCACCGACCCGGCCGTGCCCCGGTCGAGACCGGCCAGGCAGTGCAGCAGGGTCGACTTGCCGGAACCGGACGGCCCCATGATCGCGGTGAACCGGGCCCGGGCGAACTCCACCGAGACGGAGTCCAGGGCCACGACCCTGGTGCCGCCCTCGCCGTAGACCTTGCTCAGCCCGTCGGCCCGGGCGGCAGCGGTGCGGGAGGGGGCGGGGGCGTGCGTCGTCATGTCAGCTCCGGGGAGGGGTGGGGTGGTCGGCTCCCATCCTCCGAGCGCCGCACCGCCGTACCGTCGCCCTCAGGTCCCGACCTGCGCCTCTGCCCGAGGTCGGGCCCCGGGCACCGCCTGCTCCCCGGGGCGTACGGCCGTCTCCCTCCTCCGGCAGAGACGGTCCCTAGGAGCTGAGCCCCGAGCGGTGGGCGAGCACCGCCGCCTGGAGCCGGCTCTCGGTGCCCGTCTTCACCAGCACGGCGCTGACGTGGGTCTTCACCGTCCCCACCCCGATGCCCAGGTGACGGCCGATCTCCGCGTTGGCCAGGCCCTCCCCCAGCAGCGCCAGCACGTCGCGCTCGCGTTCGGTGAGGGCGGCGAGGCGCTCCTCGAAGACCGTCGGCGCGGCGGGCCTCGGCCCGGCGGAGCCGTCCAGCATCCGCTCGATCACGGTCCGGGTGACCCCCGGCGAGAGCACCGCGTCCCCGGCAGCCGCCGACCGCACCGCGCTGACCAGCTCCTGCGGGCCCTCGTCCTTGAGCAGGAAGCCGGTGGCACCGGAGCGCAGGGCCCGGGTGACGTTCCGTTCGTCGCCGAAGGTGGTGAGCATGACCACCTGCGGCCGGGGCTTCAGCGCCAGCAGCCGGCCGATCGCGGCCAGCCCGTCCAGCACCGGCATCCGGACGTCGACCAGCGCCACGTCGGGGTGGGTCTCGGCGGCGAGGCGCACCGCCTCCTCGCCGTCCGCGGCCTCGGCGACCACCTCGATGCCCGGGGCGTGACGCAGGATCAGCCGGACGCCGTGCCGGACCAGCACCTCGTCGTCGGCCAGCAGCACCCGGATCGGCCGGTCGGCGGGCAGGGTCACGGGGTCTCCCAGGGTGGTGTGCGGGCCGCGAGCGGCACGGTGAAGGCGTCGACGGCGATCAGCACGTCGTCGCGCAGGCAGTAGCGGGTGATCCGGAGCCGGCCGGGACCGTCCGTCGGCCCGGTCGGCGGGCCCGGCCGGTCGGGGCCGTAGAGGCACTCGGTCGCCCCCGCCGGGTGGGCGGGCTCCCGGCCGGCCGCCGCCGCCCGGGACGCCGGGTCGTCCGCGTAGATCGCCCGGAGCAGCGCCGCGCGGTGCATCCCGGGCACGGGCTCCTCCCGCGCCGGGGCCGGTTCGGGGGCCTGGAAGGCCTGCGAGGCCAGCACCAGGCCGCCCAGCATGGTGACGCCCACCCCCAGCAGCCCGACCAGCCCGCCGGCCACCCGCACGGCCCGCCGCCCGGCGGCGCCGCTGCCGCTGCCGCCGACGGCTCCTGACGGTTCCTCAACCGTCCGGGCGACGGCCGGTCCGGGCCCGGCGGGTCCGGGCTCGGCCGGCATCGAGGCGGTCACGGCGTAGCCGCCGTCCGCCTCCGGTCCGGCCGCCAGGGTGCCGCCGAGCAGGGCGAGGCGCTCGCGCAGCCCGATCTGGCCGCGCCCGGTGCCCAGCCCGGTCCGGGCCCGCGGCGGCACCGGCGGCTCGCCGTTGCGCACCCGCACCTCCACCCGGTCCTCGGTGTGGACGACGGCCACGGTGACCTCGGCCCCGGGGGCGTACCGGTGCACGTTGGTCAGCGACTCGCGCACCACCCGGTGCACGGCGTGCCGGACCCGGGCCGGGCACCCGTCCAGGTCGGGCCCCTCCCAGGCGACCGCCACCCGGACGCCCGCCGCGCGCGACTCCCCCACCAGCTCCGCCACGTCGGCCCGGGTGCCGGTGGCGGCGGTCGCGGCGGCCGGGCCGCCCTCCGGCTCCAAGGGGCCGAGCACGCCGAGCAGTTCGCGCAGCTCGCGCATCGCCTCGCCGACCGAGCGGCGGACCAGGGCCGCCTCGTCCCGCAGGTCGGGCGACTGCTCCCCCATCGCCATCTCCAGGCCGCCCGCGTGCAGCGAGACCACGCTCAGCCGATGGCCGATCAGGTCGTGCATCTCGGCCGCGATCCGGGACCGCTCCTGCGTCCGGGCCTCGCTGTCCGCGAGCCGCCGGGCCGCCTCCGCCGCCTCGGCCCGCTCCCGCAGCGCCCGCAGCAGCCGCTCCTCCTGCCCGCCGGTGCCGCCCAGCAGTCCGGGCAGCACCAGCGTGGTGGCGGCCAGCACCGCGCCGTAGCCGAGGCCGAACCCGTGCCCGCCGTAGTGCAGCGGCGGCGCCGCCACCGCGGCCACCGCCACCGTCAGCCCTCCCGCGGCGAGCAGCACCCCGATCCGGCGCCGCGGCTCGGTCAGCCGCCGGGCGGTGGAGTACGCGACCACGGCGGCCGGCAGCCCGGCCGGCGGGTAGAGCCCGAGCACGGCGGCCGCGCCCAGCAGGGCCGCCACCGGGAAGCGCCGACGGAGCGTCAGCGGCACCAGCGCGGCCACCGCCAACGCCGACTGCACCCGGGCGGACGGCCCGGGGCCGGTCAGGATCAGCTGGGTGACCAGTACCAGCACCGCCCCGCCGGCCAGCTCGGCGCAGGCGCGCGCGAGGGCCCGGCCCGGTCGGCCGTGGTCCTGGGTGGTGGGGGTGGAAGCCATCGGCCCATTCTCCGGTGCGGGGCGGGGCCGCCCGGTCCTCCCCGGGGACGACCGGGGCTCTGTCGAAGGGCGGAGACGCCGGGGGGGGCCGGGGGGGGGGCCCCCCCGGCCCCCCCCCCCCCCCCCCGGGCGCCCCCCCCCGGGCCCCCCCCGGGGGGGGGGGCCCCCCCCCGGGAGACACGGGCCCCCGCGCCCAAC
>NZ_JBITBY010000002.1:204357-961057 GCF_044452665.1 Kitasatospora sp. NPDC051853
CGGCGGGGGTTTCCCCGGCGGGGGGGGGGGGGGGGGGGGGGGGGGGGGGGGGGGGGGGGCGCGCGCGCGCGGGGGGGGGGGGGGGGGGGGGGGGGGGGGGGGGGGCGCCCGCCCCCCCCCCCCCCCCCCACGACGACGGGTCAGAGCACCCGGGTCATCGTCCGGTGCGGGATGCCCGCGTCCTGGTAGACCGGGCCCTCGGCGACGTAGCCGAGCCGCTCGTAGAAGCCCAGCGCCTGCACCTGGGCGTGCAGCTCCAGCTCGGTGCCGCCGTTCTCGCGCCCGGCCGCCTCCAGCGCCCGGACCAGCTCGGCGCCCAGACCGGTGCCGCGCGCCTCCTTGCGCACCGCGAGCCGCCCGAGCAGCACCCGGCCCTGACGGCCCGTCATCCCGAGCGCCTCGGCGCCGTGGATCAGCCGCCCGGTGCCGAGCGCCGTGCCGTCCTCGCCGACCGCCAGCACGTGCACCGAGGTGGCGTCGTACTCGTCGTACTCCAGCTCCACCGGCACGCCCTGCTCGACCACGAAGACCTCGTGCCGGACCTCCCGGACCAGCGCCAGGTCGGCCTCGGTCACGGCGGTCCGCAGCCCGGCGCCCATCAGCTCTCCGAGGAGATGATGTCGAGCGCCTTCTGCAGGTCCTCCGGGTACGGGCTGGCGAACTGCACCCACTGGCCGTCCGAGGGGTGCTCGAAGCCCAGCTGCACCGCGTGCAGCCACTGCCGGGTCAGCTTGAGCCGCTTGGCCAGCGTCGGGTCCGCGCCGTAGGTGAGGTCGCCGACGCAGGGGTGGCGCAGCGCGGACATGTGCACCCGGATCTGGTGGGTGCGGCCGGTCTCCAGCTTGATGTCCAGCAGCGAGGCCGCCCGGTACGCCTCGATCAGGTCGTAGTGGGTGACGGAGTGCTTGCCGTCGCGGGTGACGGCCCACTTCCAGTCGGAGCTGGGGTGGCGGCCGATCGGCGCGTCCACGGTGCCGCTCATCGGGTCCGGGTGGCCCTGGACCAGGGTGTTGTACTTCTTCTCCACGACCCGGTCGTGGAACTGGCGCTTGAGGTCGGTGTACGCGCGCTCCGACTTGGCGACCACCATCAGGCCGGAGGTGCCGACGTCCAGGCGGTGCACGATGCCCTGGCGCTCGGCCGCGCCGGAGGTGGAGATCCGGTACCCGGCGGCGGCCAGGCCGCCGATCACGGTCGGGCCGGTCCAGCCCGGGCTCGGGTGCGCGGCCACGCCGACCGGCTTGTCGATCAGCACGATGTCGTCGTCGTCGTGGACGATCCGCATGCCCTCGACATGCTCGGCCACCACCTGGACGGCGGCGGCGGGGGCCGGGATCTCGACCTCCAGCCAGGCACCGGCGGACACCCGGTCCGACTTGCCGGCCTGGGAGCCGTCGATGGTGACCTTCCCGTCGGCGGCGAGCTCGGCCGCCTTGGTCCGGGAGAACCCGAACATCCGGGCCAGGGCGGCGTCGACGCGCTCGCCCTCCAGGCCGTCGGGAACGGGGAGGCTACGGGTCTGTGCGGTACTCACCCGTACGAGTATGCCGGACCGTCCCCCCGCCGGATCACAGCGGAGTCGCCCGACCCCTGCGTCACTCGCCCTTCGTCGACACCGGAGCCGTGGTCCCGTCCGGGTTGCTCCCCTTGAACGAGAGCAGCACCACCAGGATGCCGCCGCAGACGATCGCGCAGTCCGCCAGGTTGAAGACCGCGAAGTGCTGCACCGAGATGAAGTCCACCACGTGCCCGCGGAAGACCCCCGGCGAGCGGAACAGACGGTCCGTCAGGTTCCCCAGCGCCCCGCCGAGCAGCAGCCCGAGCGCGATCGCCCACGGCAGGCTGTAGAGCTTGCGGGCGATCCGCCAGATCACCACGATCACGGCGGCGGCGATCGCGGTGAAGACCACCGTCATCGCCTGGCCCATCCCGAACGCCGCCCCCGGATTGCGGATCACCTGGAAGGTGGCGAACTCCCCGATCACCTCGATGGCCTGGTGACCCTCCAGCCTGGCGACCACCAGCAGCTTGCTGCCGAGGTCGATCAGGTAGGCCAGCAGCGCCACCACGAGCAGCACGCTCACCCGGCGCCGGCGCACCGCCTCCGCGGCGGCCGCGGCGGCGGTGGCGTCGGGCTCAGTGGTCACCGCGTCCTCCGCGACGTCGGGGGCGGGCTGGACGGCGTCGTCCTGGGTCTGGGGGGAACCTGGAGTGCTGATGATCCGCTCCGCTGCCGGGATGGGGTGGACAGGTCGTCGGGGTCGAGCGTACGGCACCCGCCCGACCCCGTGGCCCGTCCGTTACCTGGTCCTACCTGCGCTCCTGCTTGGCCTTGCAGGTGACGCAGAGCGTCGCCCTCGGGAAGGCCTGGAGGCGGGCCTTGCCGACGGCCTGGCCGCAGGACTCGCAGACGCCGAACCCGACGCCCTCCAGCCGGGCCAGGGCGCGCTCGGTCTGGGCCAGGCTGTCCCGGGCGTTGTTGGCCAGGGCCAGCTCGCTCTCCCGGTTGATGTTCTTCGTCCCGGCGTCGACCTGGTCGTCGCCGGCCCCGTCGTTGGAGTCGCGCATCAGGCCGTTGAGGGCCTGCTCGGCGGCGGCGATCTCGGCCCGCAGGCGGGCCGCGTCCTCGTTGAGCTCCTGGTGCAGCTCCTGGACCTCGGCCGAGGTCCACGGGTCCTCGCCGGAGCGGACCGGGAGCTCCGCCGGGTCCACCGACTCCGCGCCCCGCGCCCCGCTGCCCGCCGGGGCGTGGGTGCGGCTGGTGGCGGCCACCCGTCCGGTGCTGGTGCTGGTCTTGCGCCGTGTAGTGGTCACGGTCCCCTCCCCTGAGTCGCCCGCCACGGCCTTGTGCGTCCGCTTGGTGGCGGTGGTGGCGGTAGCACCACTTGCCTTCTCAGCCATGGCTTCGACCTCATCTACGAACGAAACGAACCGCCGGTTCCCGGCGGTTTCCGTGCCGGAACGATAATCCCCATCGAATCCCCTCACAATGGGACATACCGATGCGGCCGCCGGTTCCCACCCGTTCCGACCCGGCCGGCCGTCCAGCCCGGATGCTGACCAGGTTGTGCCCAGATCGTCACCTGCTAACCACGCCCCTCGCGGCGCGCGACGCAAAGCGGTTGTGCGGGCCGATACACTGAGCGCTGCAAGGCGCTGATGGGACGAGTACCGACGTACGCAGCCAGGAGCGACCCGGGGACGGTGGGAGCCCGGGGGTGTGCGCGGCGGGAAGATCACCCCGGAGCCGCCGGAAGAGGGGCCTGACGGCCCGTTAGAACCGGCCGCAAGCCCAAACAAGTGGGCCGCACCCAGCAGTTCGCGGCCAAGGAGGGTGGTACCGCGGGGCGGCTGGTCCGTCTCGTCCCTCCGTCGGAAGCCAGTCCACGCATCCGCCGGAGGAAGACGCCCGCGATGAGCACCTACAACTCCGTCCCCGCGCAGGTCGACCTGCCCGCGCTGGAGCACCAGATCCTCTCCTTCTGGCAGGACCAGAAGGTCTTCCAGCGCACCCTGGAGCAGTCCGAGGGCCGCCCCGAGTGGGTCTTCTACGAGGGCCCGCCGACCGCCAACGGCATGCCCGGCGCCCACCACATCGAGGCCCGCGTCTTCAAGGACGTCTTCCCGCGCTTCAAGACCATGAAGGGCTACCACGTCGCCCGCAAGGCCGGCTGGGACTGCCACGGCCTCCCGGTCGAGCTGGCCGTGGAGAAGGAGCTGGGCTTCTCCGGCAAGCAGGACATCGAGCGCTACGGCATCGCCGAGTTCAACGAGAAGTGCCGCGAGTCGGTCACCCGGCACACCGACGCCTTCGCCGAGCTCACCACGCGCATGGGCTACTGGGTCGACCTCGACCAGGCCTACCGCACCATGGACCCGTCCTACATCGAGTCGGTCTGGTGGTCGCTCCAGCAGATCTTCGACAAGGGCCTGCTGGTCCAGGACCACCGCGTCGCCCCCTGGTGCCCGCGCTGCGGCACCGGCCTGTCCGACCACGAGCTGGCCCAGGGCTACGAGACCGTGGTCGACCCCTCGGTCTTCGTGAAGTTCCCGCTGACCTCCGGCCCGCTGGCCGGCGAGGCCGCGCTGCTGGTCTGGACGACCACCCCGTGGACCCTGGTCTCCAACACCGCCGCCGCCGTGCACCCGGACGTCACCTACGTGGTGGCCACCGACGGGAACGAGAGGCTGGTCGTCGCCGAGCCGCTGGTCGCCAAGGCGCTCGGCGAGGGCTGGGAGACCACCGGGCAGTCCTTCACCGGTGCCGAGATGGAGCGTTGGGCCTACCGGCGCCCGTTCGACCTGGTGGAGATCGAGGACGCCCACTACGTCCTGAACGCCGACTACGTCACCACCGAGGACGGCACCGGCATCGTCCACCAGGCCCCGGCCTTCGGCGCCGACGACCTCGCGACCTGCCGCAGGTACGGCCTGCCGGTGGTCAACCCGGTGCTGGCCGACGGCACCTTCGACCCCTCCGTGCCGCTGGTCGGCGGGCAGTTCTTCAAGAAGGCCGACGAGGCGCTGGTCGCCGACCTGAACGCCCGTGACCTGCTCTTCCGTCACGTGCCGTACGAGCACAGCTACCCGCACTGCTGGCGCTGCCACACCGCGCTGCTCTACTACGCGCAGCCCTCCTGGTACGTCCGGACCACCCAGGTCAAGGACGCCATGATCCGGGAGAACGAGGCCACCAACTGGCACCCTTCGAGCGTCAAGCACGGCCGCTTCGGCGACTGGCTGAACAACAACATCGACTGGGCGCTCAGCCGCAACCGCTACTGGGGCACCCCGCTGCCGATCTGGCGCTGCGAGGAGGACCACCTCACCTGCGTCGGCTCGCTGGCCCAGCTCTCCGAGCTCTCCGGCACCGACCAGTCCGAGCTGGACCCGCACCGCCCGTTCATCGACGCGGTCACCTTCGCCTGCCCGCAGTGCTCCGGCACGGCGACCCGGGTGCCCGAGGTGATCGACGCCTGGTACGACTCGGGCTCGATGCCGTTCGCCCAGTACGGCTACCCGTACCAGAACAAGGAGCTCTTCGAGAAGCGCTACCCGGCGCAGTTCATCTCCGAGGCGATCGACCAGACCCGCGGCTGGTTCTACACGCTGATGGCCGTCGGCACCCTGGTCTTCGACAAGTCCTCGTACGAGAACGTCGTGTGCCTGGGCCACATCCTGGCCGAGGACGGCCGGAAGATGTCCAAGCACCTGGGCAACATCCTCCAGCCCATCCCGCTGATGGACCAGCACGGCGCCGACGCCGTCCGCTGGTTCATGGCCGCGGGCGGCTCGCCCTGGTCCGCGCGCCGGGTCGGCCACGGCACCATCCAGGAGGTGGTCCGCAAGACCCTGCTGACCTACTGGAACACCGTCGCCTTCCAGGCCCTCTACGCCCGCACCGCCGACTGGGCCCCGTCCGC
The DNA here is from genome assembly GCF_044452665.1 of Kitasatospora sp. NPDC051853. Lineage (NCBI taxonomy): Bacteria > Bacillati > Actinomycetota > Actinomycetes > Kitasatosporales > Streptomycetaceae > Kitasatospora > Kitasatospora sp. NPDC051853. The sequence continues at coordinate 209,781 of NZ_JBITBY010000002.1, forward strand.
GGCCGACCCGGCCCCGGCCGACCGCCCGCAGCTGGACAAGTGGGTGCTCTCCGAGCTGAACACCCTGGTCCGCGAGGTGGACGCCGCGCTGGAGGCCTTCGACACCCAGCGGGCCGGCAAGCTGCTCTCCGGCTTCGTCGACGACCTCTCCAACTGGTACGTCCGTCGCGGCCGCCGCCGCTTCTGGCAGGGCGACGCCGCCGCGCTGGCCACCCTGCACGAGGCGCTGGAGACCGTCACCCGCCTGATGGCCCCGCTCACCCCCTTCATCACCGAGCGGGTCTGGCAGGACCTGGTCGTCCCGGTCGTCCCGGGCGCCCCCGGCTCCGTCCACCTGGCGAGCTGGCCCGAGGCCGACGAGACGCTGATCGACACCGAGCTCTCCCGGAACATGGCGCTGGTCCGCCGCCTGGTCGAGCTCGGCCGGGCCACCCGCGCGGAGTCCGGCGTGAAGACCCGTCAGCCGCTCTCCCGGGCGCTGATCGCGGCCCAGGGCTGGGACGATCTCCCGGGTGACCTGCGGGCGCAGATCGCCGAGGAGCTCAACGTCTCGGTGCTCGAGTCCCTCACGGAGGTCGGCGGCTCGCTGGTGGACACCACCGCGAAGGCCAACTTCCGCGCCCTCGGCAAGCGCTTCGGCAAGGGCGTCCAGGACGTGGCCAAGGTGGTCGCGGCCGCCGACGCCGCCGCGCTGGCCGCTTCGCTGCGGTCGTCCGGCACCGCCTCGGTGGAGCTCAACGGCGAGACCGTCGAGCTGACCCCGGACGAGGTCATCATCACCGAGACCCCGCGCGAGGGCTGGGCCGTCGCCAACGAGGCCGGCGCCACCGTCGCCCTCGACCTGGCCATCACCCCGGAGCTCAAGCGGCTCGGCATCGCCCGCGACGCCATCCGCCAGATCCAGGAGGCCCGGAAGAACTCCGGCCTGGACGTCGCCGACCGCATCGTCCTGCGCTGGCGCGCCACCGACGAGGCCACCGTCGAGGCCATCGCCGAGCACGGCCACCTGGTCGCCGAGGAGGTCCTCGCCACCGACTTCGCCGCCGGCTCCGCCGACTGGCAGTCCGAGACCTTCACCGACGAGGGCCTCGGCCTCCACTTCCAGCTCCGCAAGGCCTGAGCGGAGCTCCACCTGAGGTAAGTGGTCACACCAGGGGCGCGGGGAACTGCGCGCAGGGGAACGGCAGCACGTGCAACCGGCTGACAGTGGGTCAGTTGCACGTGAGTGGCCTTCCGTCTCGCGCAGTTCCCCGCGCCCCCGGCATTACCACGTACATTCCGTGCGCCCCGGCGTGGCCACGTACGCGCCGTCAGCCCAAACACACGAGGGCGCCCCCGTGGTGACGGATCGTCACTACGGGGGCGCCCTCGTGGGTGGTGCTGTTTAGTTGTCGCCGTCCTCGTCGATGAGGAAGCCGCGCATCGGGGCCGGAGCCTGCTGCATCGGCTGCGGCGGCTGCGGACGGACCGCGGCCATCGGCTGGGTCATCCCGGCGGGGGCCATCTGGGCGGCACCGGTGGGGGCACCGCTCGGCTGGCCGCCGAAGGAGGGCTGGCCGTTGCCGCCGCCGAAGGAGTTCTGACCGCCGAACGACGGCTGGGCGCCGCCGCCGAAGGAGTTCTGGCCGCCGAACGACGGCTGGCTGCTCATCGCGGAGGAACCGGCCGGCGGGAGCGAGGCGGTGGCCGGGATCCGCGGCGGGGCCAGCGAGTCGTCCGCCTGCGACTCCAGCTGGCGCAGCTGGGTCTCCAGGTAGGACTTCAGGCGGGTGCGGTACTCGCGCTCGAAGGCGCGCAGGTCCTCGACCTTGCGCTCCAGGGTGGCGCGGGCGGACTCCAGGGAGCCCATCGCGACCCGGTGCTTCTCCTGCGCGTCCCGCTCCAGGGCGTCGGCCTTGGCACGGGCGTCCCGCTCCAGGCCCTCGGCGCGGCTGCGGGCCTCGCCGACGATCTTGTTGGCCTCGGAGCGCGCCTCTGAGATCGCCTGGTCGGCGGTCTGCTGGGCGAGGGCGAGCACGCGGGCGGCGCTGTCGCCACCGGGGCCCTGCTGCTGCGGCTGGGGCTGCATCGGACCACCGAGCGGGCCGCCGAGCTGCTGCTGCATCGGACCGCCCATGGGCTGGAGCTGCTGCCCGCCCATGGTCTGGCCCATCTGCTGCTGGCCCATCGGCTGGAGCATCTGGCCGCCCATCGACTGGACCAGCTGCTGCTGGCCGCCCATGGTCTGGCCCATCTGCTGCGGCTGACCCATCTGCTGCATGGGCTGCATCTGCTGCGGCTGGGGCTGACCCATCGGGCCGCCCTGGCCGGCCGGCAGCTGCGGGGCGCCCGAGGGCAGGCCGAGCGGCTGGTGGCCCTGCTGCTGCGGGGGCTGCTGCATCTGCGGCTGGCCCGGCACCGGCGGGCCGGATATGGCGGCCGGGACGGGGGCGCCCTGCGGGCGGCCGTCCTGCGGCTGCTGCTCCTTGCGCATGTTCGCCTGGTTCTGCGCGGCGGCACGGGTCGCGGCGGCCAGCTTGGCGCGCAGGTCCTCGTTCTCGCGGAGCAGGCGGGTCAGTTCGGCTTCGACCTCGTCGAGGAAGGCATCGACCTCGTCCTCGTCATAGCCTTCACGCAGGCGGACGGTCGTGAACTGCTTGTTCCGAACGTCCTCGGGGGTCAACGGCATCTCTTCACCTCAACGTGATCGTCGGCATCAGCGGCATCCTGTGGCAGCGCTCAAGACGGCAGAGTCAGCACGAGCGATCTCAGGACAAACACAATGATCATCAGTACGAAGAAGGACAGGTCGAGCGCCACGCCCCCGAAACGCAACGGCGGGATGAAACGCCGAAGAAGCTTGAGCGGCGGATCGGTGACAGTGTACGTGGCCTCCAGGACGACGACCATGGTCTTCCCGGGACGCCACGAGCGGGCGAACTGGAAGACCCAGTCCATCACCAGACGGAAGAGGAGGACGAGCAGGAAGGCGCTCAGTGCGTAGTAGAGCACTGCCCGCACGATCCCCATCGAGTCTCCCTCTCCCTGGTCCTTCTGTCCCGCTCTTAACGGACGGTCCGTCAGCCGCGTTCCACTGCCATCAGATCCACACATGAAGTCGTGGCCGGGTCAGCTCTGGTTGAAGAACCCACCCTCGGCGATCCGAGCCTTGTCCTCCGCCGTTACGTCGACGTTAGCAGGAGACAGCAGGAACACCTTCTGTGTCACTCGCTCGATACTGCCGTGCAGACCGAAGACGAGTCCAGCGGCGAAGTCTACGAGCCGCTTGGCGTCCGTGTCGTCCATCTCGGTCAGATTCATGATCACGGGAGTGCCGCCGCGGAACTGTTCCCCGATGGTACGGGCCTCGTTGTAGGTCCTGGGGTGCAGCGTGGTGATGCGGTAGGGCTCTCGTTCGTTGACGACCTTGGGCATGATCACCGGGCTGCTCTTCTCCAGGTTGTGGCGGCGTTCGGGTGTGATGGACGACACTGGCGCCATCCGCGGCGGCTCCTGCCGGATCGGCACGGGGGCCGGGACGGGCTGGGGCGCGATGTGCGCGACCGGTGCCGGGGCGGGGGGCGCGGGGGCGGGCCGCTCCAGGCCCTCGGTCCGTCCGGTCCGGATCGGCTCGGGGTCCGCGTCGTAGTCGTCGTCGGGGTCGTACCCCTGGCCGTCGTACGTCTCGTCCTCCACGAGGCCGAGGTAGACCGCCATCTTGCGCATCGCGCCGGCCATGCTCCCGTCTCCTCCGCTCGGTGGTGGATCGCCCGGGCCTTCGCCCGCGGACCCGCGCACGCCCGACGCCCCGTCAGGGGGCTGGGGCGGGGGCGGACTTCCGTCGATCCACGGTTGCCAGCGCTGTAGGCAGCTGCTGGGTTCTGTCCTGTTTTGTCCTGCAGTCTGATCTACTTACCCGCTGACGTTACCGGAGCGTCGGGCGCACTCCGAGCACCGCCGTCCCGACACGCACGTGCGTCGCCCCGGCGGCCACCGCCTGCTCCAAGTCCCCGCTCATCCCTGCCGAGACCATCGTGGCAGCCGGGTGGCTCCCGCGTACGGCGGTTGCGATTTCCGCCAGCCGCTCGAAGGCCTTCGCCGGATCGCCGGCCAGCGGGCCGGCCAGCGGAGCGACGGTCATCACACCGTCCAGTCGCAGCCCGGGCGTGTCGGCGATGGCGTCGGCCAGCGCGAGCACCTCCCCGGGCGCCACTCCGGCGCGCCCCTCGCCCTCGCCGCTCTCCTTCTCCAGGGCGACCTGGACCAGGCAACCGAGCGGCGGGCGCTCGGCGTTGCGCACCGCGGCGGCCAGCGACTCGACCAGCCGGAGGCGGTCGACGGAGTGCACGTGGTTGGCGTAGCGGACCACCGAGCGCACCTTGTTGGTCTGCAGCTGGCCCACGAAGTGCCAGTCCAGCGGCAGTTCGCGGCAGGTCTCGGCCTTGGGGGCGGCGTCCTGGTCCCGGTTCTCCGCCACGTCGGTGACGCCCAGCGCGGCCAGCAGGGCGGAGTCCTCGGCGGGGTAGGTCTTGGTGACCACCACCAGCCGCACCTCCTCGCGGGCCCGCCCGGCGGCGGCGCAGGCGTCGGCGATCCGGCGCTCCACGACCTCCAGGTTGGTGCCGAGCTCCTCGTACCGGGCGCGCTGACGGTCGGTCAGCGCGGCCAGGAAGTCCGGGCCGCCCGGTTCGGGTCCGTACAGATCAGTCATGGTTGCCTCGGTGGGGGTGTTCTCCGGGAGGGGCGATCAGATGATCGCACTCCGGACCGCACGATGCCCACCGTGTTCCCGCCCTGGGACGGGGACGCGGTGGGCATCGGTGCGTGGTGGGTTACTTGAGGAAGTCCGGCACGTCGAGCTCCTCGGCGGGGCTCTCCACGAAGGGCTGGCGGGCCGGCTGGACCTGCGGCGGCACCGGCGGGGCGGTGGCGGTCGCGGTCTCGGCGGGCGCCGGGGCCTCCTTCGGACGGTCCGTCACCGAACCGAGGCCGCCGGCGTAGGCGGACGGCCGGGCGGCCGGGCGCTCCGGGGTGGCGGAGGCCGGGGTGGACTTCACCACCGGGTCGCGGACGATGGCCGGCGGCTGGCCGCCGTCGAAGCCGGCCGCGATCACGGTGACCCGGACCTCGTCGCCGAGGGCGTCGTCGATGACCGCACCGAAGATGATGTTGGCCTCGGGGTGGGCCGCCTCGCTGACCAGCTGGGCCGACTCGTTGATCTCGAAGAGGCCGAGGTCGGAGCCGCCGGAGATGGAGAGCAGCACGCCGCGGGCGCCGTCGATGGACGCCTCCAGCAGCGGGGAGGAGATCGCCATCACGGCCGCGGCCTTGGCGCGGTCCTCGCCGCGGGCCGAGCCGATGCCCATCAGGGCCGAACCGGCCTCCGACATGACCGACTTGACGTCGGCGAAGTCGAGGTTGATCAGGCCCGGGGTGGTGATCAGGTCGGTGATGCCCTGGACGCCCGAGAGCAGCACCTGGTCGGCCGAGCGGAACGCGTCCAGCACCGAGACCTGGCGGTCCGAGATGGAGAGCAGCCGGTCGTTGGGGATGACGATCAGGGTGTCGACCTCTTCGCGCAGCTGCGCGATGCCGTCCTCGGCCTGGTTGGCCCGGCGGCGGCCCTCGAAGGTGAACGGCCGGGTGACCACACCGATGGTGAGCGCACCGAGCGAGCGGGCGATGTTCGCCACCACGGGGGCGCCACCGGTACCGGTGCCGCCGCCCTCGCCGGCCGTCACGAAGACCATGTCGGCCCCCTTGAGGACCTCCTCGATCTCCTCGCGGTGGTCCTCGGCGGCCTTCCGGCCGACCTCGGGGTTGGCGCCGGCGCCGAGGCCCCGGGTGAGTTCACGGCCCACGTCGAGCTTGACGTCGGCGTCGCTCATCAGGAGGGCCTGCGCATCGGTGTTGATCGCGATGAACTCGACGCCCTTGAGACCGACCTCGATCATCCGGTTGATGGCGTTGACACCACCGCCGCCGATACCGACGACCTTGATGACTGCGAGGTAGTTCTGCGGTGCTGCCACGTCGAAGGCCTCTCGCCTCGAATTTCCGGGTCGTCCGCACCGGTTGGCACGGTCCGACGGATGTCGATGGGTGGGGAGCCCGAGTGATTCCTGACTGTATGTCCGAAATTCCGACCACCGACCCGAACCCTAAACTTGACCTTTAGGGTTGTGGCTGTGCCTGCGTCACATCACCGTGGGACACAGCCTGGTGACACAGGACACTATGGCGGTGAGCGGGCCGTGTTCAACGAACACGCCGAGCTTCCCGTTTTTCTTTTGAGCCTATGTGATCATCCATTACCGGGTGAAACCGGGGTGACCACCAAGGTTCGGGCCGGAGCTACTGCCCCGTCAACACCTCCCCCGGACAGAGAACTTACCGGATCTTCCGGGTCCGACGGGCCGTCAACCCCCGATGCCGGGCGCTTCCGGGGCACTCACGTCGTAGATCCGGGCCTTCCTGGCCAGCAGCGCGGTCAGCACCTGCGCCTTGCGCGCGGTCCGCTCCGCGCTCCCCCAGCGCACCACCGCCCCGTCGGCCAGCTGGAGTTGGATGTCGTCGTAGGACTGCACCCGGACGCTGCCGGCCTGCTTGCGGACCGCCTCCGGCAGGCCCGCCGCCACGGTGATCGCGGAGCGCAGCAGCTCCTCCCGGGGGAACACCGCCGAGGCCTCGTTCGCCTGCTGACTGAGTGCGAGCTCCACCACCGGCACCCCCTCGGGGGCGGCGTCCTCGGTGGCGAAGGTGAAACCGGCCGCGTCCACCTGGCCGTACTTGCCCTCCGGGGTCCGGACCGCGGCCACCGCCCGGCGCTCGGTGACCTTGATCCGCAGGGTGTGCGGCCAGCCGCGCCAGACCTCGGCCTTGGCCACCCGGGGCAGCGCCTCCACCCGGCGCTCGGCCTCCGCCAGGTCGACCCGGGCCAGCGGGCCGTGCTCGCCGTCGCCGAGCGTCTCGCGCACCTGGTGCGCCGTCAGCTTGTCGCCCACCAGGCCCTGGACGGCGACCACCCGCACGTCCAGCACCGAGGAGAAGAACACCAGCCAGCCGAGCGCGCCCAGGACCACGGCCCCGAACGCGCTCAGCACCACGATGCCCCGCCGGGAGAGCCGGAGCCGCGGCAGGTGCTCCCCCGCGTCCTCCTCGTCCTCGTCGACGGGGTCGAGGACCGGCGTCTCAGCCACGGCGGCCCCGCCGGGAGGCCTCGATCGCCTCGTAGACCATGCCGACCAGCAGGTCGTCGGCGTCCCGCCGGCCGAACTCGGCGGCCGCCCGGCTCATCTCCCAGAGCTTCTGCGGGGCGGTCAGCACCGGCAGCACGTTCTGCAGCACCCAGTCCGGGGTCAGTTCGGCGTCGTCCACCAGCAGGCCGCCGCCTGCCTTGACCATCGGCTGGGCGTTCAGCCGCTGCTCGCCGTTGCCGATCGGCAGCGGCACGAAGGCGGCGGGCAGGCCGACGGCGGCCAGCTCGGCCACGGTCATCGCACCGGCCCGGCAGAGCATCAGGTCGGCGGCGGCGTAGGCGAGGTCCATCCGGTCCACGTACGGGACGGCCCGGTACGGCGGCATGCCGGGGATGTCGTCGATCACCGGCAGCTCGTTCTTCGGGCCGACCGCGTGCAGCACCTGGACCCCGTACTGCTGGAGCCGCGGGGCGATGGTCTCGATGGTCTGGTTCAGCCGGCGGGCGCCCTGCGAGCCGCCGGAGACCAGCAGGGTGGGCAGCCGCTGGTCGAGGCCGAAGTACGCCCGGGCCTCCGGGCGGACGGCGTTGCGGTCCAGGGTGGCGATGGTGCGGCGCAGCGGGATGCCGATGTACCGGGAGTCGCGCAGCTTGGAGTCGGGGGTGGAGACGGCGACGAAGTCGGAGTACCGGGCGCCGATCTTGTTGGCCAGGCCGGGCCGGGCGTTGGCCTCGTGCACCACGATCGGCACCCCGGCGCGCTTGGCCGCGAGGTAGGCGGGCATCGCCACGTAGCCGCCGAAGCCGACCACCGCGTCGGCCTTCACCCGCTCGATGATCGCCTGGGCGGCCCGGACGGTGGAGCGCAGCCGGCCCGGGACGGTGATCAGCTCGGGGGTGGGCCTGCGGGGCAGCGGGACGGCCGGGATCAGCTCCAGCTGGTAGCCGCGCTCGGGCACCAGCCGGGTCTCCAGGCCGCGTTCGGTGCCCAGGGCGGTGATCCCGACGGACGGGTCGTGCCGGCGGAGGGCGTCCGCGAGGGCCATGGCCGGCTCGATGTGACCGGCGGTCCCGCCGCCTGCGAGTACGACATGCACCGAAATTCACCGCTCCCTGCGCTTCGGCCTGGCGGCCCCGCGCCCCGTGGTTCGTCCTGGCAGCACCCGGTTCAGGACCGACCTGAACCGGCTGTTCTTGCTCCGTGCGGCCAGCGCCGCCCTGGCCTCCGGCGAGCTGCGCGCGAAGCAGAGCAGCACGCCGACGGCGCACAGGGCCGACAGCATCGCGGACCCGCCGTAGGAGAACAGCGGGAGCGGGACGCCCGCGATGGGCAGCAGTCCCAGCGCCGACCCCAGGTTGACCATGGCCTGGGCCATGATCCAGGTGGTGACGGCTCCCGCGGCGTACCTGACGAAGGGGTCCTTCGTGCCGCTGGCCACTCGGATACCCGCGTAGCCTAGTGCCGCGAAGAGCCCGAGGACCGACAGCGTCCCCACCAATCCGAGCTCCTCGCCGGTCGCGGCGAAGATGAAGTCGGTGTGGGCCTCCGGGAGTTGGCCCCACTTCTCGACCCCGGCGCCGATGCCGGAGCCGAACGGGCCGCCGGCCGCGAAGGCGTAGAGGCCGTGCAGGGCCTGGAAGCAGTTGACGTTGGGGTCGGGCTTGGTGACGCCGATGCAGGCCAGCCGGTCCATCCGGTGCGGCACGGTGATGACCAGCGCGGTGCAGGCCACCACGGCGATGCCCAGCACGGCGGCGAACAGCCGCAGCGGGGCGCCGACCGTCCAGAGCAGGCCGAACAGCATGGCGATCAGGATCATCGTGGTGCCCATGTCGCCGCCGAGCATGATCAGCAGCATCAGCAGCAGGGTGCCCGGCACCAGCGGGACCAGCAGGTGCTTCCACTGGTCGAGCATGTGGGTCTTCTGCTTGCGGGCCAGCAGGTCGGCCGCCCAGAGGGCGAGGGCCAGCTTGGCGAACTCGGAGGGCTGGAGCTGGAGCAGGCCGAGGTCCAGCCAGTTCCGGTTGCCGCCGACCTCCTTGCCGATGCCGGGGATCGCGACCAGCACCAGGGCCGCGGTCACCCCGAGCACCACCGGGTAGACCAGCATCCGCAGCAGCTTGACCGGCATCAGCGCGAACAGCACCAGGCCGACCAGGCCCATCAGCACCGCGATGAACTGCTTGCCCACGAAGAAGGTGGCGGGCAGGCCCCAGCGGACGGCCAGGATCTGCGAGGAGGAGAAGACCATGCTCAGCCCGAGCACCAGCAGCAGCAGCGCCGAGCCGACGATCAGCAGGTACGGGGTGAGCGGACGGGAGAGCAGGTAGGCCACCCGGCCGCGGAACTGCCGCAGCCGGGTGACCGGGTCGGCCGCCTTGAAGGTGGCACTGCTGGCCGAGATGACCGGCGCCTGCCACGGGCCTCGCTCCGGGGCCTGACCCGCCATCACACCGCTCCCCCGTCTTGGTCTTTCCTGGTCTACAGCGCCCGGACCGCCTCGGCGAAGAGGTCGCCGCGCTCGCCGTAGTTGGTGAACATGTCCATCGAGGCACAGGCCGGGGCCAGCAGGACGGTGTCCCCCTCCCGGGCCAGTCCGGCGGCCGCGCGGACCACCTCGGTCATCGCCACCGCGCCAGTCTCACCCGCTGCCGCCTCGATCACCGGGACATCCGGGGCGTGTCGGGCCAGCGCCTCGGCGATCAGCGCCCGGTCCTCGCCCATCAGCACCACGGCCCGCAGCCGGCCCGCGGCACCCCGCACCAGCTCGTCGAAGGTGGCGCCCTTGGCCAGCCCGCCGGCGATCCAGACCACCGGCTCGTAGGCGGCCAGCGAGGCGGCCGCCGCATGGGTGTTGGTGGCCTTGGAGTCGTCCACGTAGGCGACCCCGCCGACCACCGCGACCTCGGCGATCCGGTGCGCGTCCGGGCGGAAGGCCCGCAGGCCGTCCCGGACGGCGGAGGTCTCCACCCCGTACGCCCGGGCCAGCGCCGCCGCCGCCAGGGCGTTGGTGACGTTGTGCGGGGCGGGCGGGTGGACGTCGGAGACGGCGCCGATCTCGGCCGCGTTCTTGTGCCGCTCGGGCACGAAGGCGCGGTCCACCAGCAGGCCGTCCACCACGCCGAAGTCCGACGGGCCGGGCGAGCCGAGGCCGAAGCCGACGGCCCGGCAGCCCTCCTCGACGTCGGCCTCCTCGACCAGCGCGCGGGTGGCGGGGTCGGCCAGGTTGTAGACGCAGGCCACCCGGTTGCCCTGGTAGATCCGGCCCTTGTCGGCCGCGTAGGCCTCCATCGAGCCGTGCCAGTCCAGGTGGTCGGGGGCCAGGTTGAGCACCACGGCCGAGTGCGGGCGCAGCGAGGGCGCCCAGTGCAGCTGGTAGCTGGAGAGCTCGACCGCGAGCACCTCGTACGGCTCCTCGGCCAGCACCGCGTCCAGCACCGAGACGCCGACGTTGCCGACCGCGGCGGTGCGCTTGCCGGCCGCCGTCAGGATCGAGGCGAGCATCTGCACCGTGGTGGTCTTGCCGTTGGTGCCGGTGACGGCCAGCCAGGGGGCCGGCTCGCCGGTCTCCGGCAGCGGCTTGCGCAGCCGCCAGGCCAGCTCGACGTCGCCCCAGACCTCCACCCCGGCCGCCTCGGCGGCCAGGAAGAGCGGGCTGTTCGGCGGCCAGCCGGGCGAGGTGACGACCAGTCGGGTCCCCTCGGGGAGGGTGGCGCCGTCGCCGAGCCGTACCGCGATGCCCTCGCCGAGCTGCCCGGCCCGCTCGCGCAGGCCCGCGCCGTCGCCGCCGTCCACCACGGTGACCTCGGCGCCGAGGTCACGGAGCACCCGGGCGGCGGAGATGCCGGAGATCCCGAGGCCCGCGACGACGACCGGCAGGCCCTTGAAGTCGGGGTTCCGAACGTCCGTCACCCGGTCACCCAGCCCGCGTAGAAGAGGCCGAGGCCGACCGCGACGCAGAGGCCCTGGATGATCCAGAAGCGGACCACGATCAGCACCTCGCTCCAGCCCTTGAGCTCGAAGTGGTGCTGGAGCGGGGCCATCTTGAAGACGCGCTTGCCGGTCATCCGGAAGGAGCCGACCTGGATGATCACCGACAGGGTGATGATCACGAACAGGCCGCCCAGCAGGGCCAGCAGCATCTCGGTGCGCGAGCAGATCGCCAGACCGGCCAGCGCGCCGCCCAGGGCCAGCGAGCCGGTGTCGCCCATGAAGATCTTGGCGGGCGAGGTGTTCCACCACAGGAAGCCGAAGCAGGAGCCCATCAGCGCGGAGGCGATGACGGCGAGGTCCAGCGGGTCGCGGACGTCGTAGCAGCTGCTGGTGGCGGTGGCCATCACGGCACAGGTCTGGCCGTACTGCCAGACGCCGATGAAGACGTAGGCGCCGAAGACCATCACCGAGGCACCGGTGGCCAGGCCGTCCAGACCGTCGGTGAGGTTCACGCCGTTCGACATCGCGGCGATCATGAAGTACGCCCAGATCACGAACAGCACCGGGCCGATCGACCAGCTGAAGTCCTGCACGAAGGACAGGCTGGTGGAGGCCGGGGTCAGCCCGCGGTCGTCCTTGAACTGCAGCGCCAGGATGGCGAAGGTCAGGCCGACGAACGACTGGCCGAGCAGCTTGGCCTTGGCCCGCAGGCCGAGGGAGCGCTGCTTCACGACCTTGATGTAGTCGTCCAGGAAGCCGACCAGGCCGAGCCCGGCGGTCAGGAAAAGCACCAACAGCCCGGAGGCGGTGGGCTTCTCACCCGTTATCACCTTGGTCGCGGCGTACGCGATCAGGGTGGCCAGGATGAACGCGATGCCGCCCATGGTGGGCGTGCCGCGCTTGCTCAGGTGGGCCTGCGGGCCGTCGTCCCGGATCATCTGGCCGTAGCCGTGCCGGGCCAGCAGCCGGATCAGGGCCGGCGTGCCCAGCAGCGAGAGGACGAGGCCGATCAGGCCGGAGAACAGGATCTGCTTCACTGCGCGGCTCCATCGGCCAACAGGGCCTCGGCGACCCGCTCCAGACCCACCGAACGGGAGGCCTTCACCAGGACCACGTCCCCGGGCCGCAGTTGACCCCGCAGCAGCTCAACCGCCGCGTCCGCGTCGGACACCAGCACCGACTCCTCACCCCACGAACCTTCGTTCCTCGCGCCCAGTTCCATACAGGCCGCGTCCCGTCCGCCGACCGCCACCAGCTTGGTGACGTCCAGTCGGACCGCGAGCCGCCCGATGGCGTCGTGCTCGTCGAGGCTGTCCTCGCCGAGCTCCCGCATCTCACCGAGCACCGCGAAGGTACGGCGGCGCTCCGGGCCGCGTCCAGCCATGTTCGCCAGCGCCCGCAGCGCGGCCCGCATGGACTCGGGGTTCGCGTTGTAGGCGTCGTTGACCACGGTGACACCGTCGGCCCGTTCGACGACCTCCATGCGCCAGCGGGACAGCGCTTCCGCCTCGCCGAGCGCGGCGGCGGTGTCGTCGACGGACATGCCGAGCGCCACCGCCACCGCGGCGGCGGCGAGGGCGTTCGAAACGTGGTGCTCACCGTACAGGCGCAGGCTCACGGGTGCGGAACCGGCCGGGGTGCTCAGCGTGAACCGTGGCCGTCCGGCGTCGTCCAGGTGAACCCCGGTGGCCCGGACGTCGGCGTTCGGGCTCTCCCCGAAGTACAGGACCTTCGCCTGCGTACGGGCCGCCATGGCCTTGACCAGCGGGTCGTCGGCGTTCAGCACCGCGGTGCCGTCGGCGGGCAGCGCCTCCACCAACTCGCCCTTGGCCTCGGCGATCCCGGCCTTGGAACCGAACTCGCCCAGGTGCGCGGTGCCGATGTTCAGCACCGCGCCGATCACGGGCGGGGTGATGCCGCACAGGTAGGCGATGTCGCCCTTGTGCCGGGCGCCCATCTCCGCCACCAGGTACTCGGTGGCCGGCTCCACCCGCAGCGCGGTCATCGGGTGGCCGATCTCGTTGTTGTTCGAGCCGGCCGGGAAGACGGTCTCGCCCCTGCGGGCCAGCACCTGGGCGATCAGGTCCTTGGTGGAGGTCTTGCCGGCCGAGCCGGTCAGCGCCACCACGGCGGCGGTGGAGCGGTCCACCACGGCCCGGGCCAGCTTGCCCAGCGCGATCTGGGTGTCCGCCACCAGCACGGTCGGGACGTCCAGCTGACGGGTCGCCAGCACCGCGACCGCGCCGGCCGCGACGGCCCGCCCGGCGAAGTCGTGGCCGTCCACCCGCTCGCCGACGATCGCGACGAAGAGGCTGCCCGGCGTGAGCTTGCGGGAGTCGTGCTCCACGGACGAGGAGACCACGGCCGCCGGGTCCGCGTTGTGCAGGGTGCCGCCGACGGCCTCGGCCACCTCGGCGAGGGTCAGTGCGATCACAGGTGCTCAACTCCCTTGGAACCACGGTGCTCGATCGCCGTGCGCAGGACCTCGCGGTCGTCGAACGGGCGGACCTCGCCCCGGACGTACTGGCCCAGCTCGTGGCCCTTGCCCGCGACCAGGACGGTGTCGCCCGCGTGGGCGTGGGCCACCGCGTCGGCGATGGCCTCGGCGCGGTCGGGGACCACCAGGACCTCGCCCCGCTCGGCCTCCGGCACCTCGGTGGCGCCGTTCAGCATGGTGGCGAGGATCGCCAGGGCGTCCTCGGAGCGCGGGTTGTCGCTGGTGAGCACCGCCGTGTCGGCGAGCCGGGCGGCGATCGCGCCCATCGGCCCGCGCTTGAACGGGTCGCGGTCGCCGCCGCAGCCGACCACCACGTGCAGGCGGCCCTTGGTGACCTCGCGCAGCGACTCCAGGACGGCCTGCAGGGCGTCCGGCTTGTGCGCGTAGTCCACCACCGCGACGAACGGCTGCCCGGCGTCCACCCGCTCCAGCCGCCCGGGCACGCCGGCCACGCCGGCCACGCCGGCCACCGCGTCGGCCAGCGGCACCCCGGCGGTCACCAGCGCGGTGATCGCGCCGAGCGCGTTGGAGACGTTGAACGGGCCCGGCAGCGGCACCGAGGCCTCGGCCGACGCACCGTCGGGACCGGCCACGGTGAAGGTGGAGCCGAGCGGGCCCAGCTGGACGTCCAGCGCGCGCCAGTCGGCCTCCGGGTCGCCCTTGGCGGAGAAGGTGGTGACCGGGATCGGCGCCTCGGCGGCGATCCGCCGGCCGTACGCGTCGTCGTGGTTGGCCACCCCGAGGCGGGCCTTGTCGGCCTGGAACAGCTTGGCCTTGGCCCGGTAGTAGTCCTCCATGTCCGGGTGGAAGTCCAGGTGTTCCGGCGTCAGGTTGTTGAACAGCGCGACGTCGTAGACCACGCCGTCCACCCGGCCGTAGCTGAGCGCGTGGCTGGAGACCTCCATCACCACGGCCTCGGCGCCCCGCTCGCCCATCACCGCGAGGATCGCGTGCAGGTCGGTGGACTCGGGGGTGGTGCGCTCGCTCTTGATCCGCTCGCTGCCGACCCGCATCTCGACCGTGCCGATCACGCCCGGGTTCAGGCCGGCCGCCTTGAGCCCGCCCTCCACCAGGTAGGCGGTGGTGGTCTTGCCGTTGGTACCGGTCAGGCCGATCATCCGCAGGCCCTCGCTGGGGCGGCCGTACACGGCGGCGGCCAGCTCGCCCATCCGGGCCCGCGGGCTCTCCACCACCAGCAGCGGCGCCCCGCAGCCGGCCGCCTGCTCGGCGCCCTCACGGTCCGTCAGCACCGCGACCGCGCCCTGGCCGACCGCCTGGGCGGCGAACCGGGCCCCGTGGTGGTTGGCGCCCGGGAAGGCCACGTAGACGTCCCCGGGCCGGACCGCCCGTGAGTCGTGGGTGACGCCGGTGACCGCCGCGCCCTCGACGGCCGGCACCCCCAGCAGTCGGGCCGCCTCGGCCAGCGGCAGGGCCGCCACGGAGGTGGGTCGGGGCGGGCTCGCGGAGATTTGATCGGGTTTCGGCACGGCCGGAAGGCTATCCGCCACAACCCCCGTAGAGCCAAACCGGGTCTCTGCGCTCTTGCTCATCAGGGCTTCCGCTCGACGGGGAGGTTCGGGGCCTGGCTGCCGCTGGGCGCGACGCGCAGGGTCTTCAGGGTGAACTCCATCACCTGCTTGAACACCGGCCCGCAGAGCTGGCCGCCGAAGTGGCCGTTCTTCGGGTCCTGGATCACGCAGGAGACGGTGACGCGCGGGGCGTCGGCCGGCGCGAAGCCGATGAAGGAGGCGGTGTAGCCGTTGTACTTGCCGGTCTTCGGGTCCACCCGGTTGGCCGTGCCGGTCTTCCCGGCCACCCGGTAGCCCTCGACGGCCGCCTTGGTGCCGGTGCCCTGCTCGTCCGAGACCACCGACTCCAGCATCTCGGTCAGGGTCTTCGCGGTCTCCGGCTTGACCACCCGGGTCTCCTTGCCGGGCGGTGCGGCCACGTACCGCCCGTCCGCCCCGGTGGTCCCGGCCAGCAGGTTCGGCGTCACCCGCACCCCGCCGTTGGCGATCGTGGAGAACACCGAGGTGGCCTGGAGCGCGTTCACCGACAGGCCCTGGCCGAACGGGATGGTGTACTGCTGCGAGCCGTTCCAGGCCTCCGGCTTGGCCAGGATGCCCTTGGTCTCGCCGGGGAAGCCCAGACCGGTGGACTGCCCGATCCCGAACCGGGTCAGGTAGTCGTGCAGCACCTTGTTGGAGCCCGCCTGGTCCGGGGCGAGCCGCTCGGCGGCCAGGATGGTGCCGATGTTGGAGGACTTGGCCAGCACGCCCGCCAGGGTCAGGTGCCAGGTCGGGTGGTCGATGTCGTCGTGGAAGATCCGGTCCGAGCGCTGCAGCGTGTTGGGCACCTCGACGTAGGTGTCCCAGGCCGCCGTACCGGTGTCCAGCACCGCCGCCATGGTCATCAGCTTGGCGGTGGAGCCCGGTTCGAAGGCGTCGCCGACCGCCGCGTTGCCCAGCTGGTCGGCCTTGGCCTTGGCCAGCTCGTTCGGGTTGAAGCCCGGCGAGGCGGCCATCGCCAGCACCTGACCGGTCTTCACGTCCTGGACGATGACGTAGCCCTTCTCCGCCCCGGCGTTGGCCACCTGGTCGGTGATGGCCCGCTGGGCCGCCCACTGGATGTCCCGGTCCAGCGTCAGCCGCAGGTCCGAACCCTCCACCGGGGACTGCTGGCTGCCGCCGGCCGTCGGCACCATCCGCCCGTTCACCTGGGCGTAGGTGCTGTGGCCGTCCTTGCCGGCCAGGTCGCCCTGGTACTGGAGCTCCAGGCCGCCGGTGCCGATGCCGTCCGCGTTCACGTAGCCGAGCAGGTTGGCGGCCAGGCCCCCGGCCGGGTAGACCCGGCGCTTGGAGTCCTGGAAGGTGATCCCGGCCAGCGGGTTGGCGCAGGCGGCGTCCACCGACGTCCGGCCGCCCTGCTCGGCGGGCTTGCCGACCAGCTTGCGCTGGGCCCGGCAGGCGACGGTGTCGGCCTGCTTGGCCAGGGTCGACTTGAGGTCGGTGATCTGCTTCTTGGTCTCCGGGCTCTGACGGGGCGCCAGCATCACCCACTGGGTCTTCGGGGTGCGCAGCAGGGCGGCCAGCTGCTCCTTGCTCCGGTTCAGGATCGGCGCCAGCAGCGCGGCGGCCTGCTCCGGGGCGTCCGGCACCAGCGACTTCTCGGCCGGGTAGAGCGAGGGGTCGCCGGTGACGTCGTACGCGTCCACCGTGGTGGCCAGCGCCACGCCGTCGGAGGACGTTATCGAGCCGCGGTCGGCCGAGAGCTTGGCCTGCACGTACTTGTTGGCCTGGGCCGCGGCGGCCAGCTCGTCCGAGTCCAGCAGCTGGAGCTGGACCAGCCGCCCGGCGAAGACCGAGAAGACCGCCACCATCGCCACCCCGACCAGCCGCAGCCGCTTCTTCGGGTCGCCCAGCTTGATCAGCCGCGGCTGCGGCGGGGCCGGGCGGCGCGGCGGCTGACGGCGCGGCGGCTCGCCACCGCGCGGGCGGGGGGTGCGGGGGCGCTCTCCACCCGCCGACCGGGCGGCTCCTGACGCACCGGCGGACCGCGACGCACCGGCGGCGGGGCGGCGGGCCGGCTGCGGGCGGGCCGCTCCGGCCGGGCGGGGCCGGGGCTTGCCGCCACCACTGCCGCTGCCGCTGCCGCCCGAGCCTCGGCCGGGCTGACGGGGGGTGCTCATCGCGCGGTACCTCCGGCGGACGGGGCGGCGGCCGGCGGGGTGCCGAGCGGCGGGGCCGGGTTGATCTGCACTCCGGTGTCGGCGGGCGGCGACGCGGCCGGGGACGGGGCGGCCGAGGCGCCGGTGCGGTTCCACAGCTCCTGGTCGGTGCGCTTCACCGGCGGGGCGTCCTCGGCCTTCTCCGGCTTGCCGTTGACCGAGCCGTCCTCCTTCAGGAACGCCAGGTCGCCGCCGGGCACCATGCCCAGCTCGCGGGCCCGGCGCTCCAGCGCGTCCGGCGCGGAGTGCTGGTCGATGTCCTGCTGGAGCGTCTGCTGGCGGTCCGTCAGCTCGGTGGTCTGCCGCTCCAGCCGGCTCTGCTCGAAGGAGCCCTCGTTGAGCGCGGTGTTCAGCATCAGCAGCCCGAGCAGACCGCCCGAGAGCAGCGCCACCACCAGCACCGCGAAGGGCGTGCGCCCCCGCACCTGCCGCCGGGCCGGGCGCACCGAGATCCGCACCCCGCCCCCCTGCCCGGGGACCGACCCGCGCTCCCGCCGCGTCCGACCACCCGTCAGGCCTCCACCGGCCACCGGCACCGCTCTTCTCCCTCGCCGCTCACGTCCCCCCGTCCGGCGTCCGTTCTAGCCGCGGGTCTCCCTGATCCTCTCCGCCACGCGCAGCCGCACGGGCGCGGCACGCCGGTTCTCCTCGATCTCCTCCTCCGTGGCCAGCTCGGCACCGCGGGTGAGCAGCTTCAGCCAGGGCTGGTGCTCCTCCGGGATGACCGGCAGCCCCGGCGGGGCGGTGTTGGTGGCCCCCTGGGCGAAGTACTGCTTCACCAGGCGGTCCTCCAGCGACTGGTAGGACATCACGGCGATCCGGCCGCCGAGCGCGAGCACGTCCAGCGCACCCGGGATGGCCCGGTCCAGCACCTCCAGCTCGCCGTTGACCTCGATCCGCAGCGCCTGGAAGGTCCGCTTGGCCGGGTTGCCGCCGGTGCGGCGGGTGGCGGCCGGGATGGCGTTGCGCACCAACTCGACCAGACGCGCCGAGTTGGTGAACGGTTCCTTCTCGCGCTCGCGCAGGATCACCGAGGCGATCTTCCCGGCGAACCGCTCCTCGCCGTAGACCTTCAGGATCCGGGCCAGCTGACCGTGGGTGTAGGTGTTCAGCACCTCGGCCGCGCTCAGGCCGCGGGTCTGGTCCATCCGCATGTCCAGCGGGGCGTCCTGGGCGTAGGCGAAACCACGGTCCGCCTCGTCCAGCTGCATCGAGGAGACGCCGAGGTCGAACAGGATGCCGTTCGCCTCCGGGATGCCCAGGCGGTCCAGCACCTCGGGGATCTCGTCGTACACCGCGTGCACCAGCGTCGCCCGCTCGCCGAACCGGGCCAGCCGCTCCCCCGACAGCTTCAGCGCCGCCGGATCGCGGTCCACCGCCACCAGCCGCACCTCGGGGAACTGCGTCAGCAGCGCCTCGCTGTGGCCGCCGAGGCCGAGCGTGGCGTCCACCACCACGGAACCGGGGGCGGAGATCGCCGGGGCCAGCGCGTCTACGCAGCGCTGCAGCATCACCGGGACGTGCTTGGGGGCCGGACTGTCGGTGCTCATGACGACCATTCTGGTCCATCCCGCCCCCACCGCCGCCCACCCGGGGTCCGGCGACACGGCAGGGCGGCCGGCGAAAGTGGTGATGCCGGGGGCGCGGGGAACTGCGCGCTTCGGGAGGCGGCTCACCGGCAACTGAACCGCCGTCAGCCAGTTGCAGGTGCTGCCGTACCCCCTCGCGCAGTTCCCCGCGCCCCCGGCATCACCACTTCCGACCCGTGGCGGGGCCCCGCCGGGAGGGCGGCTGCGGGACGCAGTCCGGGGTCCCCGCCCGCTCGTCCGGGGAAGGAGCGGCCGCCCGGCGCCGGGGAAGGTGCGCCAGGTGGACACGGAGCGGGTGGAGGCCTCGGACTGCGTACCGGCCCGCCCCCGGACGGCAGTTGACGTACCGTCAGGAGGGGGCTCCACTGGCCGGAACTCTACCGTCCCCACCTGCCGAGTCAATCGTCCCCGGCCGCGCGCCACCCGGGCGGCGGCATGGATTCCCGCAGGTCGGAGCAGGGGCGGCCGCCACCCTCCCCCACACGGCGGTACCGCGCGCGGCCCCCACCGCGCGCCGGACGGACCGGCACGAACCGGACACCCCGTACCGCTCAGCAGCTATGCCCTCCGTCACACCCCACCCGTTCACCTCCGGGGCCCCACCACGACGGCCGAAAGGCCACTACCGTCATCCGCATGACAGTGACCCCCGACCGGCCCGTGCCGACCGCCGCTGCCGACTCCACCCCGTCCATCACCGACCGGTTCGTCGCCGCGAACCGCGAGTACGCCAAGACCTTCCGGGACGGCGGGATGGACGCCCGCCCGGTGCAGAACGTCACCGTGGTCGCCTGCATGGACGCCCGCCTCGACCTGTTCGCCGCCCTCGGCCTCGAACTCGGCGACGCCCACCTGATCCGCAACGCCGGCGGCGTCGTCACCGACGACACCATCCGCTCCCTGACGATCAGCCAGCGCGCCCTGGGCACCCGCTCGATCGTCCTGATCCACCACACCGGCTGCGGCCTGCTCGGCCTCACCGAGGACTTCCGCCGCGACCTGGAGCTCGAGGTCGGCCAGCGCCCCACCTGGGCCGTCGAGTCCTTCGTCGACCTGGACGGCGACGTCCGCCAGTCCATGCAGCGGGTCCGCACCTCCCCCTTCATCCCCCACCGCGACGACGTCCGCGGCTTCGTCTTCGACGTCCACACCGGCCTCCTCCGCGAAATCCACTGACCTCGGGCGCCCCCGGGACGACGAAGTCGTCACCCCGGGGGCGCGAGGAACTGCGCGAATCGGAAGACTCCCTCCGGCCGGATCGCGCGGCGGCGGCCAGTTGCACGTGAGCGCGCAAAACGGACACTCCCCCACTCGGGTGACGTCCCGCCCCCTGACAGGGAAGAATGCGCCTTCAGGCCGACCGGCCAGCTTGCATTTTCGGGGCATGGGAGCAATCGAGTGACGACCTTCAACGGACAGACCGGCACGGGCGGTTCAGGACTGCACGAGCTCGGCGCAGTGGTCGAACGGGTCCGGGCCTCGGTGGAGAGCGTCATCGAGGGCAAGCCCGAGGCCGTCCGGATCGCCCTCACCGTGCTGCTGGCCGAGGGCCACCTGCTGCTGGAGGACGTGCCCGGCGTCGGCAAGACCATGCTGGCCAAGGCGCTGGCCCGCTCGGTGGACTGCACCGTCCGCCGCATCCAGTTCACCCCGGACCTGCTGCCCTCCGACGTGACCGGCACCAACGTCTTCGACCAGCAGCGGATGGACTTCGAGTTCCGCCCGGGCGCGATCTTCGCGCAGATCGTGGTCGGCGACGAGATCAACCGCGCCTCGCCGAAGACCCAGTCCGCGCTGCTGGAGTCGATGGAGGAGCGCCAGGTCACCATCGACGGCACCAGCTACGAGCTGCCCAGCCCGTTCATGGTGATCGCCACCCAGAACCCGGTGGAGATGGAGGGCACCTACCCCCTCCCCGAGGCGCAGCGCGACCGCTTCATGGCCCGCGTCTCGATCGGCTACCCCAGCGCCGAGGCCGAGTTCGCGATGCTGGACGTGCACGGCGGCGCCAGCCCGCTGGACCACCTGACCCCGGTCGCGCACGCGCACGACATCCTCAAGCTGATCGAGGTGGTCCGCTCGGTGCACGTCTCCGAGCCGGTCCGCCGCTACGCGGTCGAGCTGGTCGGCGCCACCCGCTACCACCAGGAGCTGCGCCTGGGCGCCTCGCCCCGTGCGACCCTGCACCTGATCCGGGCGGCCCGCGCCGCCGCCGCGCTGGACGGCCGCGACTACGTGCTGCCGGACGACGTCCAGGCGCTGGCCGTGCCGGTGCTGGCGCACCGTCTGCTGCCCACCGCGGAGACCCAGTTGAGCCGCCGCTCCACCGAGCAGATCGTCGCCGACCTGGTCGCGAGCCTGCCCATCCCGCGTCCGCAGGGCCGGGCCTGAGGTGGCCAAGGCGGACAGTCCGACCGGACTGCGCACCGGCCTGCGCGGCCTGACCACCCGGGGGCGGTCCTTCCTGGCCGCCGGGATCACCGCCGCGATCTGCGCCTACGTCTTCGGCCAGGACACCCTGCTCCAGGTCTCCGTCCTGCTGGCCGCCCTGCCGCTGGCCGCCGCCGTCCTGCTGCTGCGCACCCGCTACCGGGTGGCCGGCGGGCGGCGGCTCAGCCCGTACCGGGTGGCGGCCGGCCAGGAGGCCCGGGTGCACCTGCGGCTGGACAACGTCTCCCGGGTGCCCACCGGCCTGCTGCTGCTGGAGGACCAGGTCCCGTACGTGCTGGGGCCGCGGCCGCGCTTCGTGCTGGACCGGGTGGAGCCGCGCGGCTTCCGCGAGGTCTCCTACCGGGTCCGCTCCGACCTGCGCGGGCGCTACCCGCTGGGGCCGCTGCAGCTGCGGGTGGCCGACCCGTTCGGGATGTGCGAGCTGAACCGTTCGTTCGCCGCCTCGGACGTGCTGACCGTGGTGCCCCAGGTGGTGACCCTGCCGACGGTGAAGCTGCCCGGGGAGTCCACCGGCCACGGCGAGTCCAACACCCACACCCTGGCGCTGGCCGGGGACGACGACGTGATCCCGCGCGAGTACCGGCACGGCGACGACCTGCGCCGGGTGCACTGGAAGTCCACCGCCCGCTACGGCGAGCTGATGGTCCGCCGGGAGGAGCAGCCGCTGCGGGCCAAGGCCACCGTGCTGCTGGACACCCGGGAGGTGGCGCACCGGGGCTCCGGCCCGGCCTCCTCCTTCGAATGGGCCGTCAGCTGCGCCGCCTCGGTCGGCGTGCACCTGCTGGAGCGCGGCTACCAGACCCGGCTGCTGACCGACACCGGGCTGGCCGTGCCCGGCCCGGAGGCCGGGGCGATCGCCACCGTGGCGGAGGCGGCCGGCCTGCTGCTGGACTCCCTCGCCGTGGTCGAGCTCTCCGACGGCGGCACCCTGGCCCGGGCCGAGCAGGTGCTGCGCAACGGCGGCGACGGCGTGCTGGTCGCGGTGCTCGGCTCGCTGGACGAGGAGCAGGTGGCCCGGCTCGGGCGGCTGCGGCGGCGGGCGGCCGGAGCGGTCGCCTTCCTGCTGGACACCGGGACCTGGGCCGGCCTGCGCCACCTGGCGCCGGACACCCCCGACCAGGACGCCGCCGACCAGGTGACCCGCCTGCGCGAGGCGGGCTGGACGGTGCTCCCGGCCAAGGCCGGCGACTCGGCCGCCACCCTGTGGCGGCACGCCGAGCGCGCCACCGCCGTCCCCTACCGCAACGGGACGGGGTCATGACCGCCGCCGCGCGCGCCCCCCGTTCCCTCCCGGCCGCAGGCGCCCGGCGCCCGGCCGTCCGTACCGACCGAAGCGGGGAGGCCGCCGGATGACCACCCGGGCCAAGCTCACGCTCTACTCGGCGCTGGCCACCGTGCTGGTGACGCTCTGTCTGACCCCGCTGGTGGAGCCGGGCAACTGGGTCCTGCGGGCCGTGCTGGTGACCGCGGCGGCCGGCGGGGCCGGCGCCGGGCTGCGCCGGCTCGCGTTCTCCCGCGCGCTCCAGGTGCCGCTCCAACTGCTGGCCGTGCTCTACCTGTTGATGCTGCTGTTCGTGCAGCGTGCGATGGACTACGTGCTGCTGCCCGGCCCGCGCGCGCTGGACGCGGTCGGCAGCCTGCTGGCCGAGGGCCAGAAGACCGTCCAGGAGTACACCGCCCCGGCCCCGGCGACCGAGGGCGTGCAGCTGATCCTGGTCGGCGCGGTGGCGCTGATCGCGGTGCTGGTGGATGCCCTCGCGGTGACCTTCCGCCGGGCCGCGCTGGCCGGGCTCCCGCTGCTCGCGCTGTACTCCGTCGGCACCGGCCTGAACGGGGCCGACAACGCCTGGCTGTGGTTCCTGCTCTCGGCCTCCGGCTACCTGCTGCTGCTCTTCGCCGAGGGCCAGGACCGGCTCTCCCGCTGGGGCCGGGTCTTCCACGGCACCTCGCAGGACGGCAGCGGCACCATCTCGCACAGCGGCCACCGGGTCGGCCTGCTCGCGCTGGCCTGCGCGGTGGTGATCCCGCTGGTGGTCCCCCAGACCGGCCTCGGCCTCTTCGACGGCGGCAGCGGCAGCGGTGCCGGGCTCGGCAACGGCGCTGGCCGGCAGGTCACCTCGCTCAACCCGGTGGTGGCCCTGACGGCCAACCTGACCCGCCGGGACAACACCGAGCTGTTCACCTTCCGCACCGACACCAACGTCACCGACCTCTACATGCGGATCGGCGCGCTGGACAACTTCGACGGCGTCTCCTGGAAGTTCTCCGAGCAGCGCCTCCAGGCGATCGAGAACCCGCTGCCGGGACCGCTGGGCCTCGGCCCGGACGTCCAGGCCGAGCCCTTCCGCACCGAGGTCAAGATCTCCCGGAACCTCTCCACCGAGTGGCTGCCGATGCCCTACCCGGCCGACACCGTCACCGTACGGGGCGACTGGAAGTACGAGCCCAGCACCCGCTCGGTGGTCGGCGACGGCGGGCAGAAGACCGACGGCATCTCGTACTCCGTGGTCAGCAAGGACGTCCGCCCGACCCCGGAGCAGCTCCGCAAGGCCGGTCCCGTCCCGAACGACGTCGCCCGCCGCTTCACCACCCTGCCGGACTCCCTCCCGGCGGTGGTCGGCCAGACCGCCCGCAAGGTGGTGGCCGGCAAGAACAACCCCTACGACCAGGCGGTGGCACTGCAGGCCTGGTTCAACGGCCCCGAGTTCCGCTACAGCCTGGAGGTCGCCGCGGCCACCGGGAACGAGGCCATCGAGCGCTTCCTGCGCGAGAAGACCGGCTTCTGCGTGCACTACGCGGCCACCATGGCCGCGATGGCCCGCTCGCTGGGCATCCCGGCCCGGGTGGCGATCGGCTTCGCCCCCGGCACGGACCTGGGCAAGGGCAGCTTCCTGGTGCGCAGCCAGGACTACCACGCCTGGCCGGAGCTGTACTTCCCCGGCTCGGGCTGGCTGCGCTTCGAGCCGACCCCGAGCCGCGGCAGCGCCCCCGAGTACACCGCGGAGAAGGCCGCCCCGGTGCCCAGCGCCCAGCCGACCGAGGCGACCACCGCCCCGAGCACCGCGCCCTCGGCGGCGCCCAGCTCCAGCAGCAGCTGCACCGCGCAGCAGCAGCGCCAGGACGGCTGCGCCGACGAGCAGGCGGTCACCCCCGTCAGCGTCGAGGAGCGGCCCTGGTGGCTGGAGTGGCCGGTGCTGGTCGCGGCCCTGGTCACGCTGCTGGTGCTGGCCCTGCTGGCCACCCCGATGCTCTGGCGGATCCGCCAGCGGCGCCGACGGCTCGGCACCGGCCGGCGTGCCCCGGGTGGCGACGGCGGCGGCGAGTTGACGGACCAGCAGGTGCTGGCCGCCTGGGAGGAGCTGATCGACACCGCCTGGGACCTCGGCATCCCGCCGGACGACTCGCGCACCCCGCGCACCACCGTCCGCCGGATCGCCGAGGCCGGGCAGCTGGACGACACCGCCACGGCCGCCGCCGGCCGGGTGGCGCTGGCCACCGAGCGGGTGCTCTACGCCCGCGACGCCGGCGCCGGGCTGCCGCTCGGCCCGGACGTGCGGACCGCCGCCGAGGGCCTGCGGGCCTCGGCCGGCCGCCGCGGCCGGACCAGGGCCGTGCTGCTGCCGCCCTCCTCGGCGCGGCTGCGCCGGCGGATCGGCGACCGGGCGGCGGCGGTCGGCGAGGCCGTCCGCTCCCGCCGGGACCGGCTGACCGGGGCACTGCGCCGGCTGCCGGGCCTGCGCGGGCGGGGCGAGCAGGACTGACGGAGCGGACACGACGAGGGCGGGCAGTCGGATCGACTGCCCGCCCTCGCGCGAACCCAGGTCTCGGTGCCGGTCACATACCGTCGTGCTCGTCCCGACGGCGTTGCCAGCGCTGCTCCATCCGGTCCATCACACCGGCCTTCCGGCGGGGAGGCGTGGAAGCCTTGGCTCCCGCTCCCGGCCCGGCCGGACCACGCTTCCAGCCCTTCACGGCGAAGACCGCGCAGCCCAGCATCACCACGAAACCGACCACGCCCACCACGATCACGTTGGCGACGAGGCCCCCCATCAGGAGGGCGATGCCCACCACGAACCCTGCGGCGGCCAGGTAGACCCGCCGACGGGTGTAGGTGCGCAGCCCGGTTCCCTCAAGCGCTGACGCGAATTTGGGATCTTCGGCGTACAGCGCTCGCTCCATCTGCTCGAGCAGTCGCTGCTCGTGCTCCGAGAGCGGCACGGAGTCCTCCTACTCGTCGGTCGCGGGGCGACCGGTCCGCCACCCCTGGCTCGGGTCGTTGTGTGGACCATATGCCCCACGGGCCAGGCCGTCATGCTTTCCGGCTTTACCCAGATCATACGGTCCGGGCGGCCGGTTCGGGACGGTCAGGAGTACGTGGCTCGGGCCACGTCACGTTCCCCGTCCCCAGCCACCCAACGCGGTGGAACACCGACAAGTGCCCGAAGCGGCGGAATCGTCCCGACGACCTCGCGGCGAACCGGGTTTCGGGGCGGGAAACGACGGGCGAAGACCCGGTCAGGCGAGCGCGGCCAGCAGGTGGAGCTGGGTGGCCACGGCGTGGAACGCGGGCTGCTCGGCGGCGGCCTGCTCCAGCTTGAGCAGCGCCTCCACCGCACCCGGCTCGGTGTCCACCAGGACGCCCGGCACCAGGTCGGAGAAGACCCGGACGCCGTGCACCGAGGAGACCCGCAGCCCGGCCGCGGTGGCCAGCCCGTTCAGCTCCTCGCCGGTGAAGCGGCGGGGCATCGGGTCCTGGGCACCCCAGCGGCCGTCCGGGGCGTCGAGCACCGCGCGGGCGTCGTCGAAGTGGCCGGCCAGGGCACGGGCCAGCACGGCGCCGTTCCGGTTGGCGGCCAGCAGGCTGACCAGGCCGCCGTCGGCCAGGGTGGCGGTCAGGTTCTTCAGCGCCTCGGCCGGGTCGTCCACGACCTCCAGCACGCCGTGGCAGAGCACCGCGTCCACCGAACCGGGGGTGACCACCTCGGGCAGCGTCTGGGTGTCGCCCTGGACGGCCCGGACCAGCTCGGTCACGCCGGCCTCGGCGGCCCGCCGCTCCAGCGCGAACAGCGCGTCCGGGCTCGGGTCCACCACCGTCACCCGGTGGCCCAGCCTGGCCACGGGCACGGCGAAGTTGCCCGTGCCGCCGCCGGTGTCGAGCACCTCCAGCACGGGCTTGCCCAGCTCGGCCGCCCGGGTCTCCAGGGCGGCTCGTACCACCTCCCACACCACGGCGGTACGCAGGGCACTGCGGGGACGGGTCGGGTACAAGGCGGAGGCTCCTCGGCTAGGGCGAAGCGGGACGCTGGACGCCACCACCTTAGACGCCCCGGGAGCCACACCCGCCGCACCAGGCCTGACGACCCGTCACCCGGGCCCTGCGGCGCGCCCCGCACCGCCGGTGCCCCGTCTCCTCCCCGCCCTCGGCGGGAGCGAGCGGCCCCCTACTCCGTCTCCCCCGTCCTGTCCCCCAGCGGGAGCGGTTGGTCCGGGTGGAGGTCCAGCAGGCGCTGGACCAGGCGGAGGTAGAGGGCCGTGTTCCTGATCAGGTCGTCCGCGTCGCGGGCCGACGCCGCGTTCGGGATCCCCGCCTCGGCGGCCGCGCGGCGCCGCGCACCGGCGGCGAAGTACGCGGCCCACTCGGCCAGCTCGGGGGCCACCTCGGGCAGCACGTCCCAGGCGCTGCGGATCGCCTGGCGCCGCCTGCTCCGTTTCTCCGGGCGCCCCCGGACGGCGAGCACCGCGGCGGTGGTGCGCAGCGCGGCGAGGTGGGCGGTGGAGTAGCGCTGGAGCGGGTCCTCGTACTGACGGGCCTGGAGCAGAGTCAGCTCGGCGTGCCGGAGCAGGTCGAGCGCGGCCGGCGGGGCGGCCGCGCGGCGCGGCACCGGGTGGATGTCGGCACCCCTGAGGCGGCCGGCCGGAACGGGCGGCGGTCCTGAGGGCGCGGGCAGCAGTGGGGCGGTCTCGGGCTGACTGATGGTCATACTCTCCCCCGGTCCACGGCGGGTGTGCGGGCCGGTCGGCCCGTACTGTCTCCATGGTGGACGGCGGTACTGACAATCTGGTAGTGGGCGCTGACGCACGGACACCCCGCACCCGTCGGTGCGGGGTGTCCGGACGCGTCCCCCCGTGGTCCCCCGTAGGCCCCCGGTGGGTCCCCCCGGGCCCGGTGGAGGGGGTGTCCCCCCGTTCACCGCGTTCCGCCGCCCCGTGTCGGCGGTCCGCGGCCGCACCCGGCCCTGTCGCGGCCCGAGTGGTTGCCCATCGGTCCCCCACAGTCCGTGGACGTCGGGCCGCTGCCCGGAGGTGACCTGACGGTCCGTCGCTCCGGGATGCCCCCACTCTGCCGTTCCCGCAGGTGGGACGGGTATCCGTCGGTGTACTCAAGTGCGCGGCTGAGTATCCGTACTCAGGCTCGGCCCCGGGGGAACCGGCACCGGTACGGTGGCGTCCTGAGAGCGCCTGGAGTGATCACGAGGGGGAGCGGATGAGCGTCATCCCGTTGGTATTCACCAGCGGTTGGGCCAGCGGCATCAACGCCTACGCGGTGGTGTTGCTGCTCGGCCTGCTGGGCAGGTTCGGCGGGGCCGAGTCGGTGCCGCCCGCGCTGGAGCGCACGGACGTACTGGTCGCGGCCACCGTGCTGTTCCTCTGCGAGGCGGTGGCCGACAAGATCCCGTACGTGGACTCGGTCTGGGACGCGGTGCACACCGTGATCCGCCCGATCGCGGGCGCCACCATCGGCGCCCTGCTGGCCAGTCAGGACCCGGGCTCGCTGGGCGAGGTGGCGGCCGGGGCGGTGGGCGGCACCACGGCGCTGATCAGCCACGGCATCAAGGCCTCGCTGCGGATGGCGATCAACACCTCGCCGGAGCCCGCCAGCAACATCGTGGCCAGCATCCTGGAGGACCTCTCGGTGGCCGGCCTGGTCACCCTGGCGATCTTCCACCCGTGGCTGGCCGCCTCGGCCGCCGCCGTGCTGCTGCTGGTCGGCGCGCTGCTGGTCTGGTTCGCGGTCTCCCGGATCCGCCGCTTCCTGGCGCGCAGGCGGGAGAAGAAGGCCGGTCGCGGCGCCCCCGCCCCTGCGGGGCAGGGCGGCGGCGCGAGCCGGATGCCGTACTGACGGAGCCTCAGGCCGCGGGCGGCAGGTCCAGCCGGGCCAGCCGCTCGCGGTCGGCGAGGATGGCGATCTCGGTGATCCGGCCGTCCCGGACGGTGAAGGCCATCAGGGAGTAGGGGCGGCCGTCGGGCTCCACCAGGCTGCCGACGCTGCCGTTGACCAGCACCAGCCGCCCGAACGGGGCCAGCCCGGCGAACCGCGCCGCCTGCGCGGCCACCAGCCGGGCGCCCCGCAGCAGCTGGGAGACGCCGGGGCCGGAGTCCACCCGGAGCAGCACCTCGGGGTCGAGCACCTCCAGCAGCGCGTCGAAGTCCCCGTCCCGGGCGGCGTTGCGGAAGGCCTCCACCACCACCCGCTGCAGCCCCCGGTCCGGTTCCTGGGGCGGGGTCGCGCCCCGCACCCGGCGGCGCGCCCGGCTGGCCAGCTGACGGGCGGCGGCCGGCTCGCGGTCCACGATCAGCGCGACGGTGTCGAACGGCACCTGGAACATGTCGTGCAGCACGAAGGCCACCCGCTCGGCGGGCGGCAGGGTGTCCAGCACCACCAGCATGGCCAGGCCGACCGAGTCGGCGAGCAGCGCCTCCCCCTCCGGGTCGGCGTGGTCCAGGGCGGAGACCACCGGGTCCGGCAGCCGGAAGTCGGTGGCGTCCTCCGGCCGGGCCCGGCGGGAGCGCAGCTGGTCCAGGCAGACCCGGCCGACCACCGTGGTCAGCCAGGCCGCGAGGTTGCGCACCTCGCCCACCTCCGCGCGGCTCAGCCGGAGCCACGCCTCCTGCACCGCGTCCTCCGCCTCGGCCAGCGAGCCCAGCATCCGGTACGCCACCGCCCGGAGCGCGGGCCGCTCGGCCTCGAACCGCTCCGCCAGCACGATCTCCTCGTCCACCCGGCCCACCCTAGGCGGCGGCCTGACGGGACGTCAGGCCAGGGCGCCGCTGGGAGCGGGCCGACCGTCCTGTCTAGGATCGTCCGCATGGCACGGATCGTGATCGTCGGCGCGGGGATGAGCGGACTGGCCGCGGCGGCGCGGCTGGGCACGCTGGGGCATCGGGTGACGGTCTGCGAGGCCGGGCCGACGTACGGCGGGGAGCTCGGCCGGTACGAGCACGAGGGCTTCTCCTTCGACACCGGGCCGACCCTGCTCGCGCTGCCCGCCGTCTACCGCGACCTCGCGCTGAAGAGCGGCCGGGAGCCGCTGGAGCAGCTGGTCCGGCTGGCCCCGGTCGACCCGGAGAGCCGGCACCTGTTCCCCGACGGCACCGGGCTGGTGCTCTCGAACGCCTCCCGCGGCCGGGTCGCCGAGGCCCTCGACGCCGCCTTCGGCCCCGGCACCGGCGCCCGCTGGGGCGAGGTCATCAACCGCGCCCGCACCGTCTGGGAGGCCACCCGCCGCCCGCTGCTGGAGGAGCCGCTCCCCGCCGACCCCACTCCGCTGCACACCGACCCCTACCCCGCCCCGCCCCGCCGCGGCCTGGCCCGGCTGCGCCGCGAGCGCCCGCACACCCTGGCCGCCGTCGCCGCCGAGGAGCTCGGCGGCGGGGCCGGGCCGACGGCGCTGCTGTATGAGTACGCGCTCCGGTACGGCCTGGACCCGCGCACCGCCCCGGCGGGGGCCGCGGTGCTGGCGTACATGGAGCAGTCCTTCGGGGTCTGGTCGGTGGGCGGCGGGATGCGGGAGCTGGCCACCGCGGTGTACCGGCGGTGCGAGCAGCGCAAGGTGGAGTTCCAGTTCGGCACCGAGGTCACCGAGGTGCTGCACGAGGACGGCCGGGTGACCGGGGTGGCCACCGCCGGCGGCCGCCGCTTCGAGGCCGACGTGGTGCTCACCTCGGCCGACCGCACCGGCGCCCGGCTCGGGCGGGCCCGGCTGTCGGTGCTGCTGGCGCTGCGCGGCGAGCGCCCGTCGGACACCGTGGTCCGCACCGTGGTGCACGCCCGGGACACCGCCGCCGAGCTGACCTCGCTGTTCGACCGGGACGAGTACCCGCGCTTCCCCACCGTCCAGGTGCACCGCCCGGGCGACGGCGCCCCCGGGGGCCACGAGGCCGTCACCCTCACCGTCACGGTGCCGCCCGGCACGGCCGTCCCCGCGGACTACCCCGAGCACCTGCTGGAGCACCTCGCCGCAGCCGGCCTCGACCTCCGCGAACGGCTGCTGCACCTGCACGTCCCGGCGCCGTCCGCGGCGCAGCCACTGCCCTCGCTGGCCGGGACGGGCGGTGCCTTCCTCAGCCCGCCGAACGCCACCGGGTACCCCAACCTCCACCGGATCGGCTCCGCCTCCCACCCCGGCGGCGGGCTGGCCCGCACCGGGATGTCGGCCTCGATCGTGGCCGGGCTGGTCGGCCCGGCCTGACAGCCCTGGCCCGCCGCACCCCACGGAGTGCGACGGGCCACCTGACGGCGCACCGACCGGCTAGTCGGCCAGGTTCGCGGCCCGGACCTCGTACACGGCGCTCGCGTCCTGGTCCGTCCCCATCGCCTCGGCGAGGCGCCGGAACCCGGCCGCCTCCTCCGGACGGCCCTGCCGATGCAGGGTGCGGCCGAGCGCCTCGTAGGCCCAGCCGTTCGCCGGGTCCAGCTCGACCAGACGGCGGAACGCGCCCTCGGCGCGGCCCAGTTGGGCACTGTGGAAGTAGGCGCGGCCGAGCAGCTCGACGGCCGCGCGGTTGGCCGGGTCCGCCTCGACGATCGGGGCGAGGATGTCGGCCGCGCCGCTGTAGTCCTTCGAGTCGAAGAACAGGTTGGCGCGCTGGTACTCCTGGTAGCTCACTGCGGGGGCTCCTTCCTCGTTCAGGCCCTCGTTCTGCCCCCTCCAACCAGCGCCGCCGTCCGGGTGTTCCCGGCTTGTGGGCGCGGCCCGGTGGGGCAGGATGGAGCGGGTCCGGTACCCACTCGTTCACAGGAGAGACCCATGAGCGGCAAGGAGAACGCCGAGATCCTCGGTTCCATCGGCGCGATGGTGGAGGCCGAGAAGCGGCTCCGCGCGCGGATCGCGTCCGGCGCCGCGGACCAGGAGGAGGCCCGGGCCGAACTGGCCGCCCTGGAGGTCAAGCTGGACCAGTGTTGGGACCTGCTGCGGCAGCGCCGGGCCCGGGCGGAGTTCGGCGAGGACCCGGGCGGGGCCAAGCTGCGGCCGGCCGCCGAGGTCGAGGGCTACCAGTCCTGAGCCGCTGACGGCGCGTCAGGACTGCTGCTGGTAGTTCCAGTTCTGCTGCTGGTCCTGGCCGGCCGGGCCGGGCTGCTGCGGGATCACCGGCTGCTGCTGCCAGTCCTGCTGCTGCCAGCCCTGCTCGTAGTGGCCGGTCTGGGCGTACGGGTCCTGGTACTGCTGCTGGTACTGCTGCTCGTAGCCCTGCACCGGCTGCTGCTGGTAGCCGTACTGGTCGGTGGTGGCGTAGTACTGCGGCTCGGGCTGCGGCTGGTAGTACGCACCGGCGTAGACGCTGTCCTCGGTGAGCGGCTCCGGCTGGTAGACGACCGGCTCGTACGCGGTGGTGTCGAAGGCGGCGGGCTCGAAGGAGGCCGCCGCCGGCTCGAAGGCCACCTGCTCGAACTCGTACCCCGCGGCGGCGGGCTCCTGCACCGAGGGCGCCTCGACCGGGCCGACCTCACCGACCCGCGCCACGGCGGCGGCCTCGGCGGCCGGGTCCTCTCCGCCGGTGGCCGCACTCAGCAGCGGGACCTTGGCGAGGGCGCCGGGCAGTTCGCCGTCGGCCTTCCGCAGCGACCAGCCCGCGGTGTAGCCGCGCTTCACCGAGAGGGTGACCATCACCTGGCCCGCCGCGAAGCCGGCCGCACCGGCGCCGATCACCGGGACGGAGGAGAGGAACATCCCGACGGCGACCAGCAGGAAGCCGCCCAGGGCGAGGGCGCGCCAGTGCAACGGGGAACGGCTCTGCAGCAGCAGCTCGGCCACCAGCCAGAGCGCGACCACCGCGAGCGCGGCGTACAGCACGAGGTACCCGACGCCCATACCGCGTTCCTCCAAGTCACCGGCCCAGCCACCGCCCCCGCGTCCCGGCGACTGTACAGGCTCGCCCCGCCCCCGGACGACCCTGCGGACCGCCTACCGGCGCAACGGCACTCGACCGGGACCTGCGCCGTCCTCGGTGACCGGACCCGTGGCCTGCCGTCGTGCCCCGGGGTGACCACCACCCCGCACCCGACCCCCGAGGTACCGACAGACCTCCGTACCCGGCGATCGGATCGTTGCCTGCCGCTTCGCGCCCACGCGGCGGAGCCGCAGACCAGCAGAGTCCCGCGCCCCCGGTGTGACCGGTTCCGCCGGCCACCCCGCCGGGCAGGCGACCCTTTCAGCGCCGGTGCAGGCCGAGGTTCTGGTAGATCTCCAGCGTCGAGGTCGAGTGGTTCAGCGTGATGAAGTGCAGCCCCGGTGCCCCCTCCGCGAGGAGCCGCTCCGCCATCGAGGTGGCGTGCTCGATCCCCACCGCCCGCACCGCGTCCGGGTCGTCGGCGACGGCCAGGAAGCGGTCCTTGAGTGCGGGCGGGAAGTCCGACCCGGAGAGCTGGGGGAAGCGGGTGAGCTGGCGGATGTTGGTGACCGGCATGATCTCCGGGATGATCGGCGTCGAGCAGCCCGCCGCCTCGACCCGGTCGCGCAGCCGCAGGTAGTCCTCGACCTCGAAGAACATCTGGGTGATCGCGTAGTCGGCCCCCGCGCGGCACTTGGCCACGAAGTGCCGGATGTCCTCGTCCCAGTTCTCGGAGCGCGGGTGCATGTTGGGGAAGGCGGCCACGCCGACGCAGAAGTCCCCGATGCCCTTGATCAGCTCGACCAGCTGGTAGGCGTACTCGACCCCCTGCGGGTGGCGGACCCACTCGCCTTCGGGGTCG
Source organism: Kitasatospora sp. NPDC051853 (assembly GCF_044452665.1). NCBI lineage: Bacteria > Bacillati > Actinomycetota > Actinomycetes > Kitasatosporales > Streptomycetaceae > Kitasatospora > Kitasatospora sp. NPDC051853. The sequence goes on from NZ_JBITBY010000002.1 coordinate 243,127, forward strand.
CCGGGCGGGTCGCCGCGGACCGCGAGGACGTTGCGCACGCCCTGGTCGGCGTACTGGCCGATGATGTTGCGCAGCTCGGCGATCGAGTGGTCCACCGCGGTGAGGTGGGCGACGGGCGTCAGGGTGGTCTCGGTGGCGATCCGGCCGACCAGGTTGACGGTCCGTCCGCGGGAGGAGCCTCCGGCGCCGTACGTCATGCAGACGAAGTTGGGGTCGAGGGCCTCGACCCGGCGGATCGCGTCCCACAACTTGGACTCGCCGACCTCGGTGCGGGGCGGCATGAACTCGAAGGAGAAGGACCGGTCACCGGCCGCCAGGAGGTCGCGGACGGTCTCTGCCCGGTCGGTGCGGGTGGACGGGATGCCGAGAGCCATGCTGGCAGAGTAGCCGTGGGTGCGAACGGCCCCGCAAACGTCGTCCACCAGCTGAGACGCGTTCGATCCGCCCGCTGGACGGGCCGATCGGCCGTTCGACGGACCCGTGTCCGGGCCTCCGGTGGACGCCCCGTCCGGCCGTCCGGCGGACGGGTCCGGCACGGCGGTCGACGGCCGCCCGGTTAGGCTGATCGTCAACCGAGTGATCCGGAGTCCCATCGTGCCCACGCCCACCGCCCGGCCGGTCAGCCCCCTGGAGACCGAGTCCGTCCGCGAGCGAGTCAACGCGGCGCTCGCGGTCTTCATGACCGAGCAGGCCGAGCTGCTCGGCACCGTCTCGGCCCAGCTCGGGCCGGTCGCCGACGCACTGCGGGAGTTCCTGCTCGACGGCGGCAAGCGGCTGCGCCCGGCGTTCTGCTACTGGGGCTGGCGCGGGGCCGGCGGCGGCGCCGAGGGCGAGGGGATCGCCCGGGCGGCGGCGGCGCTGGAGCTGCTCCAGGCCAGTGCCCTGGTGCACGACGACCTGATGGACCGCAGCGACACCCGGCGCGGCCTGCCGTCGATCCACCGGCGCTTCGAGGCGCTGCACCGGGCCAGCGGCTGGCGCGGCGACCGGGAGCAGTACGGGGCCTCGGCGGCGGTGCTGCTCGGCGACCTGCTGCTGATCTGGTGCGACGAGCTGTTCCTGCGCTCCGGTCTGCCGGCCGAGCGGGTGCTGGCGGCCAAGCCCGCCTTCGACCTGATGCGCACCGAGGTGATGGTCGGTCAGTACCTGGACGTGCTGGAGCCGGTCGCCGGGGACTCCGCGGACGGGCAGGCGCTGGAGCGGGCGCAGACCGTACTGCACTACAAGTCGGCGAAGTACACCATCGAGCGCCCGCTCCAGGTCGGTGCGCTGCTGGCCGGGGCCGGGCCCGAACTGGTCTCCGCCTACTCGGAGTTCGGGCTGCCGCTGGGCGAGGCCTTCCAGCTCCGGGACGATCTGCTCGGGGTCTTCGGCGACCCGGCGGTCACCGGCAAGCCGGCCGGGGACGACCTGCGCGAGGGCAAGCGGACCCTGCTGGTCGCGCACGCGATGCGCGGCCTCTCCCCCGCCGACGCCCGGCACCTGGACGAGCGGCTCGGCGCCCCGGACCTGACGGCCGAGGAGGTGCCGGTGCTGCGCCGCCTGGTGGAGCGCAGCGGCGCGGCCGAGCTGGTGGAGCACCGGATCGACGAGCTGATGGCCCAGTCGCTGGCCGCCCTGGACGCGGCCCCGCTGGCGGCCGGCCCGGCCCGTTCGGTGCTGCTCGCGCTGGCCGAGGCGGCCACCGTCCGCAAGTACTGACGGCCGCAGGTACTGGCGGCCGGCCCGGCGGGGGGCCGCCTCAGCGCTGCGGGTAGCTGTACGCGTAGCCCTGCTGCTCGAACCAGGGCAGCAGGCGCTCCAACGCCTGGTAGGTCTGCGAGCGGTCGCCGCCGCCGTCGTGGAAGAGCACGGTCGGGCCGGTGCCCTTGGCCAGGCCGTTCTGGACGGCGGAGACGATGGCGTCCACTCCGGGGCGCTTCCAGTCGTCGGGGTCGACGTTCCAGCCGAGCGGCCGCATGCCGTGCTCGGCGGCGGTCTTCCGGCTCTCGGGGGTGAAGGCCCCGCCGGGGGCGCGGTAGTACTCCACCTTCGCGCCGTCGCCGGCGGCCTGCTCGATCATCCGCTGGGCGTCCAGGATCTCGCTCTCCTGGTAGGCGGCCGGCTTCTTGTCCATGGTGGTGTCGTGGTGCACCGAGTGGTCGCAGAGCCGGTACCCGGCCGCCACCACCTGCTTGACCAGGTCCGGGTGGGCCTTGGCGTTGGGGCCGACCATGCAGAAGACGGCCTTGGCGTGGTGCTGCTGGAGCAGGCCGAGGATCTTCGGCGTCCAGACCGGGTCCGGCCCGTCGTCGATGGTGAGGTTGACGGTCCTCCCCGGGTCCTCGGAGGCGTGCACGATCGACGGGTCCACCACGGCCACCGGGCTCGGGGCCTGGCTCGGCGCGGCCGCCGGCCCTCCCTTGCTGCCCAGTGCCTGGTCGGCGACCACCCCGGTGACCACCACCAGGGCGGCGGCGACCGCCGTCGCCGCCGCGATCCGTATGCCACGCCCGCGAGCACCCGTCATCGTCACGCTCCCCTTGCCACCGACTCGTTCGTCCACGGTGACAAATACGCCCAAAGAGTGCCAACGGTTCCGACGTTCCCGAACTGCCGCGTGCGTCACACCCCTTCACGCGAACGACCGGCCGCCCGCAGCGGGCTGCGGGCGGCCGGTCGGGGTGTCGCGGGTACTACTGCCGTACGCGGCGGGCCAGTTCGGCCGCGGCGGCGCCCGGGTCCTCGGCCGCGGTGATGGCGCGCACCACCACGATCCGGGTGGCGCCGGCCTCCAGCACCTGGTCCAGGTTGGACAGGTCGATGCCGCCGATGGCGAACCACGGACGGTCCGTCACCGCCTTGGCGGCGTACGAGACCAGGCCGAGGCCGGGGGCGTACCGGCCGGGCTTGGTCGGCGTCGGCCAGACCGGGCCGGTGCAGAAGTAGTCCACGCCGGGCTCGGCGACGGCCGCGTCCACCTCGGACTCGGCGTGGCAGGAGCGGCCGAACAGCACGTCCTCGCCGAGGATCGCCCGGGCGGCCGGGACGGGCAGGTCGTCCTGCCCGAGGTGCAGCACGTCCGGGCGGGCCGCGTGCGCGACGTCGGCCCGGTCGTTCACCGCGAACAGCTTGCCGTGCCGGCGGGCCGCGTCGGCGAAGACCTCCAGGTACTCCAGCTCCTGCTTCGCCTCCAGCCCCTTGTCCCGCAGCTGCACGATGTCCACGCCGTTGGCCAGCACCGCGTCGAGGAACTCCGGGAGGTCGCCCTGCTCGCGGCGGGCGTCCGTGCAGAGGTAGAGCCGCGCGTCGGCCAGCTGCTGACGGCGGTCCATCAGATCAGCTCCGCCTGGGCACGGCGCTTGACCTCGGTGCCGCGGTTCTCCACCAGGGCCTCGATCGGGCTGCCGGGCAGCGAGGGCTGCTCGGTGAACAGCCACTCGATGATCTCCTCGTCGGTGAACTTGGCGTCCCGCAGCAGCGTCAGGGTGCCGGACAGGTGCTTCACCAGGCCGTCGTCCGCGATGAACGCGGCGGGCACCTGGAGCGACTTGTTCGGGCCGCGGCGCACCGCGATCAGCTTGCCGGACCGCACCATGTCGCGGACCTCGGTGACCTGCACGCCCCAGCGCTCGCAGATGTCGGGCAGGTAGGTCCACTCGCGGACCAGGGATTCGATCTTGGACTCGTTCTCACTCACGGCACCAAGACTGCCACCTCGGGCCCGCGCGCCCTAACCCAGCGCGGCCTTCAGCTGCACGGCCGGGTCGGCGGCCAGCGCCGGGTCCAGCACCGCGCCGCGCTCGATCAGCTTCTTCGCCTGCCCGGTGTCGCGCGGCCGGTCCACCGCCAGCAGCCCGGTCAGTCGCCCCTCGCGCAGCCAGAGCACCGTCCAGCCGGCCTCGTCCGGCGAGCCGCGCCACACCGGCTCGTCCCCCTCCGCGTGCCGCCCGGCGAACTGCACCATCCGGCCGAACTGCTCCGACCAGAAGTACGGCACCGGGTCGTACGGGGCGTCCGCCCCCAGCAGCGCGGCGGCCACCGCCCGGCCCGACTGCAGGGCGTGGTCCCAGTGCTGGGTGTTCAGCCGGACACCCAGCCGGGCCGAGGGGTAGGAGACGCAGTCCCCCGCCGCCCAGACCCCGGGCAGCGAGGTGCGCAGCCGGTCGTCCGTCAGCACGGCCCCGGCGTGGTCGAGTTCGACCCCCGTCCCGGCCAGCCAGCCGGTGGCCGGGCGGGCGCCGATGCCCACCACCACCTCGTCGGCGGCCAGTTCGGTGCCGTCCGCGAGCAGCACCGCGCCCGGCTCCACCGCGGCGACGCCCACCCCGCAGCGCAGCTCGACGCCGGCCTCGGCGTACCAACGGGCCATCAGGGCACCGATCTCCGCGGGCAGCGCCCCGGCCACCGGGGTGGCGGCGGCCTCCACCACCGTCACCTCGCAGCCGAGCCGCCGGGCCACCGTCGCCGTCTCGGCACCGATCCAGCCGGCCCCGACCAGCACCAGGCGGCGGCCCGGCCGGAGCCGCTCGCGCAGCGCGTGGGCGTCCTCGACGGTACGGAGGGTGCGGGCCCCCGGGAGGGTCACCGGCTTGGCGCCGGTGGCCAACACCAGGGCGTCGTAGCCGAGTTCGCCCCGGTCGGTGCGGAGCGCACCCGGGACGAGGCCGGTGGCCCGGTGGCCCGGGAGCAGCTCCACACCGGACCAGTCGACGTCCAGGGTGGTGGACTCGGTACGGCCGAGCAGCACGTCCTTGGAGAGCGGCGGGCGGTCGTACGGCGCGTGCTCCTCCGCCCCGAGCAGCGTCACCGGCCCGTCCCAGCCACCGGCCCGCAGCGCGAGCGCGCACTGCGCCCCCGCCATGCCGCTCCCGACCACGACCGCCCGCCCACTACCCGTCAGCTCCACCCGCCCACCCTACCGACGGAGCGCAAGTGGTCACCCCGGAACGCAAGTGGTCACACCGGGGGCGCGGGGCTCTGCCGATCTGCGGCTCCGCCGCGGGGCGCGCGGGGGTACGGCAGCACGTGCAACCGGCTGACGTGCCCCGATCTCACGCCGATCCGCCTTCCGTACTCGCGCAGTTCCCCGCGCCCCTGGGTCACTGCCCTGCCGAACGCCGCCGTCACCGATCCCCCGGCACCACCTGGTGCGGCACCGTGACGACGATCTTGCCGACGTGGGAGTTGGCCTCCATGTAGCGGTGGGCCTCGGCGATGTCCGCCAGGTCGAAGGTGCGGTCCACCACCGGGGCGAGCGAGCCGCTGCGCAGGCCGGCCGTGACGAAGGCGACGCCGCGCCGCAGCCGCTCCGGGTCGGAGGTGACCTCGAAGAGGGTGTAGGTGCGGGTGCTCAGGGCGGGGTACTCGTCGGCGTTGGGCAGCGGGGTGGGGCGCGGGTCGAGCCGTCCGTAGACCACCAGTTGCCCGCCGGGGGCGACGGCCCGGGCGAGGGTGTTGACCCCGGGCCCGGCGACGGGGTCGAAGGCGAGCCGGACGCCTCGGCCGCCGGTGATCGCGGCCACCCGGGCCGGGAGGTCCTCCCGGTCGGTGACGATCACGTGTTCGGCGCCGGCCGCCAGCAGGGCCTTGCGCTTGGCCTCGCCGCGGGTGGTGGCGATGGGCACCGCCCCGAGGTGACGGACCGTCTGGATCGCGGCCAGGCCGACGCTGCTGGAGGCGGCGGTGATCAGGACGTGGTCGCCGGGCAGGACCGGGGAGTTCTCGGCGAGGGCACCGTACGCCGTGAGGTAGGCCATCCAGACCGCCGCGCCGGCCACCGGGTCGAGGCCGGCGGGGGCGGGCACCAGGGCGTGCGCCGGGACGATCACGTGGTCGCCGTAGGTGCCGTAGAGGTTCTGCGGGAAGGCCGGGACGACGCCGACCCGGTCCCCCGGGGCGAAGCCGGTGACGTCCGGGCCGAGCTCCTCGACCACGCCGGCGGCCTCGGCCCCGAGGCCGGAGGGGAAGGTCGGCCGGAGGAAGTACCCGCCCGAACGGAACATCACCTCGGCCCGGTTGAGGCCGATCGCGTCCACCCGGATCCTCGCCTCGCCGGGGCCGGGGGCCCGGAGCTCCACCTCGCGCACCGTCAGGACCTCGGGGCCGCCGATCTCGTCGAACTGGACGTGCCGTGCCATGGGTTGGCCTCTCCTTCTGCCGGATCTGCTCGGTGACGACCCCACCATGAATTTCGATGGCCGTCAAACTTTGATGGGCATCGAACTCACGGGGCGGCGGCCGTACGATGGGGCCTACCCACCCACCCGAGGAGTCACCGTGGTCCGCACCCTGGAGCACCCCGATCCGGCCGACCTGACGCTGCAACAGGTCCTGGAGGCCCTGGTCGACCCGGTCAGACGGCGGATCGTCACACAGCTGTCCGAGGCGGCGGACGGGATGAGCTGCGGCACCTTCGACGCCGCCGTCTCCCGCTCGACCCTCACCCACCACTTCAACGTCCTGCGCGAGGCCGGTCTGATCCGCCAGACCTACGCGGGCACCACCAAGCTCAACGTCCTGCGCACCGAGGACCTGGAGTCCCGCTTCCCCGGCCTCCTCCCGGCCCTGCTCGCCGCCGGGGCGTAGTGCCCGCGGGCGCTCTCACTCCGTGAACTCGCTCTTCGGTCGGCGACCCGGGCGGGGATATGGTGGGTCGGTATCCACGGGAGCCCGGTGCACCGGGCTGAGAGGCGGGCTGAGACGGCCTGCGACCGTCCGAACCTGATCCGGGTCATTCCGGCGAAGGGAGTGCAGGGCTTTGACACGCACCGAGACCGACGTCCTGGTGATCGGCGGCGGCATCATCGGCCTCGCGGTCGCCTGGCGGACCGCCCAGCGCGGCCTGGCCGTCACCGTGGTGGACCCCGAGCCCGGCCGCGGCGCGGCGCAGGTCGCGGCGGGCATGCTGGCCCCCGTCACCGAGCTGCAGTACGGCGAGGAGCCGCTGCTACGCCTCGGGATGGCGTCCAACGACCGCTACGCGGACTTCGTCGCCGAGCTCACCGACCTCACCGACCTGGAGACCGGCTACCGCCGGACCGGCACCCTCGCGGTGGCGCTCGACTCCGACGACCGGGAGGAGCTGCGCGAGCTGCACGCGTTCCAGCAGCGCCTCGGCCTGGAGTCGCACTGGCTGACCGGCCGGGAGGCCCGCAAGCTCGAACCGATGCTGGCCCCCGGCGTGCGCGGCGGCCTGCACGTGACCGGCGACCACCAGGTGGACGGCCGCCGGCTGGCCGCCGCGCTGGTGCTGGCCTGCGAGCGCTCCAACGTGCAGCTGGTCCGCTCCGCCGCCGTCGAGCTGCTGGTCCGGGGCGGCCGGGCCGCCGGCGCCCGGCTCAGCTCCGGCGAGGAGGTGGCGGCGGCCCAACTGGTGCTGGCCGCCGGGCCGCAGAGCCACCGCCTGCCCGGCCTGCCGGAGGGCCTGCTGCCGCCGGTGCGGCCGGTGAAGGGGCAGGTACTGCGGCTGCGGGTGCCCTCGGCGTACGCGCCGTTCCTCTCCCGCAACGTCCGGGCCGTGGTGCGCGGGCAGCACATCTACCTGGTGCCGCGCGCGGACGGCGAGCTGGTGATCGGGGCGACCAGCGAGGAGCAGGGCTACGACACCACCGTCACCGCCGGCGGGGTCTACGAACTGCTGCGCGACGCCCACGAGTTGGTGCCCGGCCTGACCGAACTCCCGCTGGTGGAGACCGGTGCGGGCCTGCGCCCCGGCTCGCCGGACAACGCCCCGCTGCTCGGCCCGACCGCCCTGCCCGGCCTGGTCGCCGCCACCGGCCACTACCGCAACGGGGTGCTGCTCACCCCGGTCACCGCCGACCTGACCGCCGACTACCTGTCCACCGGCGCGGTGCCCGCGCTGGCCGCTCCCTTCTCCCCCAGCCGCTTCGCCCCGAAGGCCGCCGCATGAACCAGATCCCCCTGACCGTCAACGGCGAGGCCCGCGAGGTGCCCGCCGCCACCACCCTGGACACCGTGGTCAGCCAGCTCAGCGCCTCGTCCGGCGGGGTCGCCGCCGCCGTCAACGAGGCCGTGGTGCCGCGCAGTTCGTGGAACGCGACCGTGCTCAGCCCGGGCGACCGGGTGGAGATCCTCACCGCCGTGCAGGGAGGCTGACCGTGGCAGACGACCGACTCGTCATCGCCGGGACGGCCTTCGACTCCCGCCTCATCATGGGCACCGGTGGCGCCCCCAGCCTGGAGGTGCTGGAGCAGGCACTGCTCGCCTCCGGCACCCAGCTGACCACCGTGGCGATGCGCCGGGTCGACCCGGGCACCCAGGGCTCCGTGCTGGACGTGCTGACCCGCAACGGCATCCAGGTGCTGCCGAACACGGCTGGCTGCTACACCGCCGGGGAGGCCGTGCTCACCGCCCGCCTGGCCCGCGAGGCGCTCGGCACCGACTGGGTGAAGCTGGAGGTGATCGCCGACGAGCGCACCCTGCTGCCCGACCCGGTCGAACTCCTGGACGCCGCCGAGACCTTGGTGGACGACGGCTTCACCGTGCTGCCGTACACCAACGACGACCCGGTGCTGGCCCGCAAGCTGGAGGACGTCGGCTGCGCGGCCGTGATGCCGCTCGGCTCCCCGATCGGCTCCGGCCTGGGCATCCGCAACCCGCACAACTTCCAGCTGATCGTGGAGAGCGCCAACGTCCCGGTGATCCTGGACGCGGGCGCCGGCACCGCCTCCGACGTGGCGCTGGCGATGGAACTCGGCTGCGCCGCCGTCATGCTGGCCTCCGCCGTCACCCGGGCCCAGCAGCCGGTGCTGATGGCCGAGGCGATGCGGCACGCCGCCGAGGCCGGCCGCCTGGCGTACCGGGCCGGCCGCATCCCGCGCCGCTTCCACGCCGAGGCCTCCTCCGCGATGGCCGGCCGGGCCGACCTGGACACCCGGGAGCGCCCCGCCTTCTGACCGGAGCCGGCCGCAGCCGGCGGCTCCTATCCTGGCGGGGTCACTCGACGCCGGGACGGGAGAGCCGATGCACCGAACAGTGACGGTCGCCGCCGCGCTGGCGCTCGCCCTGGCGGGCGCCGTCGCGGTGCCGCTGCCCGGCGGCGGCTGCACCGGCGTCTGCTCGGAGAGCGTCAACGACAGCGACCGCCCGTTCACCGCCGGGCGCAACTACTGCGTGGGCGGCCAGTCCACCGGCGGCCTGACGGCCCGTCGGCCCGCCTGCGCCTCCGCCGAGTCCGAGCAGCGCTGGACGACCGTCCCGCCGGGCCGGCAGACCCCGCCGGGCCAGGACTGGGACACCCTCCGGGTGGACCCGGGCTGGTGCTACCGGGTCGCCTTCGACGGCTTCTTCCCGTGGACCGGCGACTTCGCGCGCGACTACGCGGCCGGCCCGGCCGCCCTCTACGTCAAGGTGGGCAACGACTACACGGCGCGCGTCGAGAGTCAGGAGTACGGCCCCTGCGGCGAGCCGCGTCGGTAGCATCGGCCGGGTGAGCCGACCGAACCTGCTTCCTCCGTTGCCGGAGTCCGGGACCGGGCCCGACGGGTCCCGTACGGTCCGGGTGCTGAGCTACAACGTGCGCTCGCTGCGGGACGACCGGGACGCCCTGGTACGGGTGGTCCGGGCCTGCGCGGCGGACGTGGTCTGCGTCCAGGAGTCGCCGCGGTACTGGCGCCCCGAGGGGCAGGCGGCCCGGCTGGCCGCCCGCAGCGGGCTGGTGGTCCTCTCCGGCGGCGGCCGGGCCGCCGCCGGGCCGCTGCTGCTCGGACGGCTCTCGGTGGACGTGCTGGAGGTCCGCGACCGGCTGCTGCCGAAGACCCGGGGCCTGCACGCGCGCGGCTTCGCCACCGCCCGGGTGCGGATCGGCGGCTCCGCCCCGTTCACCGTGACCAGCTGCCACCTGAGCCTCGACCCGGACGAGCGGCTGCGCCAGTTCGCGCTGCTGCCCGGGCAGTTCGGGCCCGGCGAGGAGGGCTTCGTGGCCGGGGACTTCAACGAGCACCCGGACGGGCCGGGCTGGCGCCGGATGGCCGAGCGCTACCAGGACGGCCACGCCACCGCCCCCTGGGGCGGCACCAACACCTCCGTCCCCTCCGACCCGCACCAGCGGATCGACGCGCTCTTCGCCACCCCGGGCGTGGAGGTGCTGGCCTGCGGCGTCCCCCACGGCCTCCCGGGCGTCTCCCAGGCCGACCTGGTGGCCGCCACCGACCACCTGCCGCTGCTGGCGGCCGTCCGGGTGCCCGCCGTCGGAGCTTGACGTCAGAGCTTGAACAGCCGGGTGTACGGGGCGCAGACCCGTACCTTGCGGTCACCGCAGTCGACCAGGGCGGCCCGCTCCGGGCCGGTCTCGACGGCGATCACCCGGCCGAGGCCGTACTGGTCGTGGGAGACCCGGTCGCCCACGGCGAACTCCTTGGGCACGGGCTCGGGTTGGGACTTGAAGGGACTGGTGGGCAGTGCGCGGCGTCCTGCTCCTGAATTGGTCATCCCCGCCAGTATGCGCCGTCGCGCGCCGTCCTGACCCCCACCGGCGTCTCTGCTATGGTCGAGGTACTTGCAATTCTTGGTTCCCATGAACGTGGTGTGCGCCTACCGGTTGTGACCGGAGGCGCATTTTCTGTTTCTGGCGGGCCTCCTCGAACGGAGATTCCATGGCTAACGGCACCGTCAAGTGGTTCAACTCGGAGAAGGGCTTCGGCTTCATCGAGCAGGAGGGTGGCGGCCCGGACGTCTTCGCCCACTACTCGAACATCCAGGCCAACGGCTTCCGTGAGCTGCTCGAGGGCCAGAAGGTCGAGTTCGACGTCACGCAGGGCCAGAAGGGCCCGCAGGCCGAGAACATCCGCCCGCTGTAACACCCACGGAGGGCCCGTCCCGGGAGAACATCCCGGGGCGGGCCCTCCGGCACGTCCGGACCCGGCGCCCGGTCAGACCACGGCCCCGCCGTGCGGGTCCTCCGGCTCGTCCTCGTCCCGGTCCTTCATCCGGATCACCAGGGTGGCGAAGCCGCCCAGGAAGGCGCTGACGCCCACCCAGGCCGGCCAGCCGGAGACCTCGCGCCAGACCAGCACGTCGAAGAGCAGCAGGGCCGGCCCGCCGAGCACCGCGAGCCAGGCGAACCGGGCGGTGGTGTCCAGGGAGGGCAGCGGCGGCGGCTCCGGCGGCACGAAGTGGCCCTCGTCCGGGTCCTCGGCGGCCACGTAGTCGCGGGGGCCGGGCGCCTCCGGGCGGCGGCGCGGCTGCGGGGCGAACTCCTCCAGGCCGTCGGCGCCGCCGGGCAGGTCCTGCCGGACCTCGCGGGCCTTGGTCTCCTTGGCCCGGACGTTCTCGATCTCGGGCCAGTCCGGGTTGGTCAGGTCGACCGGATCGTCGAACTGGGCCACCAGCGCCGCGAAGATCGCGTCCTGCTCGGCCTGGCTGCCTCCGACCGGACGGCGCGCGGGCGCGTCGGACCCGCCCGACGGCTCGGGCTTCGCCTTGCCGTCCAGGGGCAGTTCCTCGTCGTCGCCCGCGGTGTTGTTCATCTGCACTGCCGGCCCTTCAGCCCAGGTGGTCCTCGGCACTCACGTCCACGCCGCGCGCCTCCACGACGGCGGCCGGGGTCAGCCGCCGGACGAAGTCGAGGCTCGACTCGACGATCAGTCCGGCGTCGTGGTCCAGCGTGGCCACGTGGTAGCTGCGCTCGCAGAGCAGCTCGGTCACATCGGTCGAGGATATCCGGGCCAGCACCAGCTCGGAGTTGGCCGGAGAGACCACGTGGTCCTGCGGACTGTGCAGCAGCAGCACCGGCTGGCGGACGTCCGGCAGCTCCGCCTGCACCGTCCTCCAGAGCCGGGCCAGTGACCAGGCAGCATGCAACGGCGTCCGGTCGTAACCGAGTTCGTGCGCACCCGGCTTGGCGATGTCGTTCGCCACCCCCGGCAGGCTGGGCACCAGGTGACGGATCACCGGCAACAACACACTTGCGGGGTTGTCGGAGCGCACGGACGGGTTGACGAGCACCAGACCGGCCAGCGCCGAGCCGTGCCGGGCGGCCAGCCGCAGGGCCAGCGCGCCGCCCATCGAGAGCGCGCAGACGAAGACCCGCTCGCAGGTGGCCGCCAGCTCCCGGAAGGCCCGGTCCACCTCGGCGTACCAGTCCTCCCACCGCGTCACCTGCATGTCCTGCCAGCGGGTGCCGTGGCCGGGGAGCAGCGGGAGCGAGACGGTGTACCCGGCGGCGGCGAACTCCTCGGCCCAGGGTCGCATCGACTGCGGCGAGCCCGTGAAGCCGTGGACGAACAGCACACCGACCGGCCCGCCCTCCCGGTGGAACGGTTCGGCACCGGGCATCGGCGGCATCGTGGGCTCCTCGGCGACTCGGACGCGAACGTTCGGGAACGGGCGCTCGAATCGTCCCACGGCGGAACACGGCTCGTACAGCCCCGCCGGTGCGTACCGGACCGGCCGGAAGCATTAGGATCGTGCGGTCCGCACTCCAGGAGGCCCCGGTTGTTCTACCGACTGATGAAGATGATCGTCGCACCGCTGCTGCGGATCTTCTTCCGGCCCTGGATCGAGGGTGCCGAGAACATCCCCGAGGACGGGCCGGCGATCATCGCCAGCAACCACCTCTCCTTCTCGGACTCGTTCTTCCTGCCCGCCCTGATGAAGCGTCGGGTGACCTTCATCGCCAAGGCGGAGTACTTCAACACCCCCGGCCTCAAGGGCAAGCTCACCGCCGCCTTCTTCAAGGGCGTCGGCCAGCTCCCGGTGGACCGCTCGGGCGTGCGCGGCGCCGGTGAGGCCGCGATCCGCAGCGCCATCGCGGTGATCGAGAGCGGCGAGCTGTTCGGGGTCTACCCCGAGGGCACCCGCTCCCCCGACGGCAAGCTCTACCGCGGCAAGGTCGGCGGCCTGGCCCGCGTCGCGCTGGCCACCGGTGCCCCGGTGATCCCGGTCGCGATGATCGACACCGAGAAGGTGCAGCCGCCCGGCCAGGTGGTCCCCAACTTCGGCATCCGCCCCGGCATCCGGATCGGCCGCCCGCTCGACTTCTCCCGCTACCACGGCATGGAGAACGACCGCTTCATCCTCCGCTCCGTCACCGACGAGGTGATGTACGAGATCATGCGGCTCTCCGGCCAGGAGTACGTGGACATCTACGCGACCGCCGCCAAGCGGCAGATCGCCGAGGACAAGAAGCGCGCCGACTCCGAGCGCAAGGCCGAGCAGAAGGCCGTGAAGGCTCAGCAGGAGGCGGAGAAGAAGGCCGCCGCCGAGCTCGCGGCGGAGAAGGACGAGAAGCCCGAGTAGTCCTCGTGGCCGAGAGGGTCTGATGGAAGCTCAGCGACCGGGCTGGGGCGGCCCCCTGGGGGCCGGCGGGATGTCGGTGGAGATGCCGCTCTGGCGGGCCATCTCCACCTTCCGGGTGCTCGCCCTGGCCTACGCGGTGCTCCGCTTCTTCGGCTCCTACCTGGACTTCCTGCACCCCGTCTCCGGCTGGATCTACCTCGGCGCGCTCACCCTCTGGACGCTCGCCTCCACCCGGGCCTTCGCCGGGCCGCAGCGCTGCACCTGGTACGTGCTCGCCACCGACCTGGCCTTCACCGTCACCGGCATCGTGATGAGCGGGATCGTCGACAGCCCCGAGCGGATCACCGCCGGGGCGCCCACCCTGCCCACCATCTGGGCGGCCGGCACCGTGCTCGGCTTCGCCGGCAAGGGCGGCTGGCGCTGGGCCGCCTTCGCGGGGGCCGTCATAGGCCTGGCCAACATCGCCGGACACGGCGGCGTCACCCCCGACAACCTGCACAACATCGTGCTGCTGATGGTGGCCGGCTGCGCCATCGGCTACGTCATCGAGATCGCCCGGGCCGGCGAGAGCGCCCTCACCCGGGCGCTCCAGGTCGAGGCCGCCACCCGGGAGCGGGAACGGCTCTCCCGGGACATCCACGACGGGGTGCTCCAGGTGCTGGCGCTGGTGCAGCGGCGGGAGGGCGACCTCGGTGAGCTCGGCCGGCTGGCGGGCGAACAGGAGCGCGCCCTGCGCGCCCTGATGACGGGCACCCAGCCCACCGCCCCTTCCGCGGACGAGGACCTCAGCACCCTGCTGGCCCGCTACGCCGACGACCGCGTCACCGTCTCCGCCCCCGCCACCCCCGTCCTGCTCCCGGCCCACGCGGCCGCCGAGCTCACCGCCGCGGTCGGTGCCGCCGTCGACAACGTCCGCCGCCACGCCGGCCCCGCCGCCCACGCCTGGATCCTGGTCGAGGACGAGCCGGACGCCGTCACCGTCTCCATCCGCGACGACGGCCCCGGCTACGCCCCGCACCGCCTCACCGAGGCCGAGGCGGCCGGCCGCCTCGGCGTCTCCCAGTCGATCCGCGGCCGCCTGGACGACCTCGGCGGCACCGCCGACCTCTACTCCGCGCCGGGCGAGGGCGTCGAGGTCGAGCTCCGCGTCCCCCGCCAGCCGCGCGGCTGACCCGGCGTCACGGCACGTTCCCGTAGCAGTCGTCGAGCGGCAGCGGGCCGGCCGCCTGCAGGGCCGTGAACAGCAGGGCCGTCAGCAGGGCCAGTACCGCCAGGCTCCCCCACGGCATCCGCTCGCTCCGCGCGGCCGACAGCGCCAGCCCGCCCGCCAGGGCGAGCCAGAGCACGCCGGAGATCACCAGCCACGGGCCCACCACGTCGCCGAAGCAGGTGAAGCGGATCGCCAGCACGCCGAGCAGCAGGGCCGCCACCGCCGCCAGCGGCACCATCACCACCAGCCAGGCGCAGCCGCCGGCCCGGCCCCACCGGCCGTCCCGGCCCGCGTCCCGGCCCCATCCGGCCTCTCCGCCGCCGTCCCGCGCGTCCGTTCCGAGATCACTCACGTCCGGGGGACGCCGGTCCGGGGCCCGGCGGTTGCTACCCTCCCCGGAAGCGTACGAGCACTACCCCGAGGAGCCCGCTGATGGACGCTCAGGTCCGCGTCATGGTCGTGGACGACCACCCGATGTGGCGGGAGGCGGTGTCGCGGGACCTGGCGGAGGCCGGTTTCGAGGTGGTGGCGACGGCCGGGGACGGCGAGGAGGCGGTGCGGCGGGCGCGGGCCGGCCGGCCGCAGGTGGTGGTGCTGGACCTCAACCTGCCGACCCTGCCCGGGGTGGCGGTCTGCCGCCAGGTCGTCACCCACGACCCGACCGTCCGGGTCCTGGTGCTCTCCGCCAGCGGCGAGCACGCGGACGTGCTGGAGGCGGTGAAGTCGGGTGCCACCGGGTACCTCGTCAAGTCCGCGCACCGCGACGAGCTGATCGACGCCGTCCGCCGCACCGCCCAGGGCGACCCGGTCTTCACCCCGGGCCTGGCCGGCCTGGTCCTCGGCGAGTTCCGCCGCCTCGCCACCGAACCGGCCGCGCCCGCCTCCCCCGCCGTGCCGCAGCTGACCGCCCGGGAGACCGAGGTGCTGCGCCTGGTGGCCAAGGGCCTGTCGTACCGTCAGATCGCCGACCGCCTGGTGCTCTCCCACCGCACCGTGCAGAACCACGTCCAGAACACCCTCGGCAAGCTCCAGCTCCACAACCGCGTGGAGCTGGTCCGCTACGCCATCGAGCAGGGCCTGGACGACGTCCTCTGACGGCCGCTCGTACGACTATCCCGGCAAGCGGGTGAACCGGCCGAAACGCCCCTTCTGATCACTCGTCACTCCCTGCTAGACATTCGAGTCGTACACGAATGGAGCGCACGGGAGAACCATGACCACCTACCCGCAGGCGACGCTCGACGGTTTCGTCGAAGTCTCCGTCCTGCTCACCGGCTTCGACGCCTTCGACCTGTACGGCACCGGCATGGCCGGGCTCTACCTGGAGACCGCGCAGGCCCAGCTCGGCCGGGCCGCCTACCTGGAGTTCGTCCACGCCCTCGACCTGGCCGGCGGGCGGCCCGAGCTGCTCACCGACGAGGTCCACCAGGACGTCGCCCGGGCCGTCACCCACCTCTGGTACCTCGGGGTCTGGCCGCAGCTCTCGGCCCCGGTGCACCGACGGCTCGGCCGCGAGATCGCCAACTCCGCCTTCACCGCCGCCCCCGAGGCGTACGTCGAGGGTCTGGTCTGGCGCGCCTTCCACGGCCACCCGGCCGGGGCCAAACCACCCGGCTTCGGCACCTGGGCCGCGCCGCCGCCGAACGCCCCGCGGATCGAGGACGTCCCCACCGGAGGTGGCGGGTGAGCCCGGCACACGACCTGGACGGCCACAAGTACGACGTGATCGTGGTCGGCGGCGGCCTGACCGGCTCCCACGTGGCCAAGCAACTCGGCGACCAGGGCTGGCGGGTGCTGGTCCTGGAGGCCGGCACCGGCACCCTGGACACCTGGCCCGGGCACCTGGACGCGATGGACCACTACTACTCCGCGCTCGCCAAGGTGCCCAACTCCCCGTACCGGCCCAACGCGGCGGCCCCGTCCCACGACGTGCTGGACACCGCGCCCAACCCGCCCGGAGGCGGCTACCGCTCCACCGGTCACCTGGTGCAGAAGGGCCCGCTCCCGTACGGCACCGACTACCTGCGGGCCAACGGCGGCACCGCGATGCACTGGCTCGGCCTCACCCCCCGGATGCTGCCGGGCGACTTCAGGACCCGCGGGGACTACGGGTACGGCCTGGACTGGCCGATCGGCTACGACGACATCGAGCCCTACTACCGGGCCGCCGAACGGGAGATCGGCGTCGCGGGGAACGCGGAGGAGCAGGCCGCCGAGCTCGGCCACCGGTTCCCCGAGGGCTATGTCTTCCCGATGCACGAGATCCCGGGCAGCTACCTCGACCGGGTGCTCGGCAGGAAGCTGGACCACCAGGTGGTCGACACCGACCACGCCCACGGCGTCGCGCTCAAGGTGGTCAACACCCCGCACGGGCGCAACTCCACCCCGAACCCCGCCTACGACGAGGGCCTCGGCCACCGCCCGGCCGGGGCCGCCGGGCTGCCCAACTACGGCGAGCGCTGCGTCGGCAACGCCTCCTGCACCCCGATCTGCCCCGTCCAGGCGAAGTACAACCCGCTGAAGACCCAGGCCCGTTGGAGCCCCAAGGTCACCCTGCGGACCAAGGCGGTGGTCAGCCGGGTGCTGGCCGGTGAGAACGGCCGGGTGTTCGGCGTCGAGTACCAGGAGTACGGCGACCCGGCCGCCCCGGTGGCCGTCACCCGGACCGCCGAGGCGCACGTCGTGGTGGTGGCCGCGCACGCGATCGAGAGCGCCCGGCTGCTGCTCGCCTCCGAGCTGGCCAACGGCAGCGGCCTGCTCGGCAAGCACCTGATGGACCATCCGGTGCTGCTCACCTGGGGCCTGATGCCGCAGCAGGTCGGCCCGTTCCGGGGCCCCGGCTCCACCTCGGCGCTGGAGCAGTTCCGGTACGGCGAGAGCCGGAGGAAGCACGCCCCGTTCCGCGCCGTGATCGCCAACTGGGGCTGGATCTGGGGCGAGGGCTCGCCCGGCAGCGACGTCGCCCAGGCGCTCGGCATCCCGCCGCTCACCTCCCAGCCCCGTACCGAGGCGGTCTACGGGGAGGCGCTGCGCGAGCGGCTGCACGACCGGATCGGCCGTCAGTTCGCCTTCCAGTTCGAGCTGGAGCAGGAGGCCCGGCCCACCAACACGGTCACCCTGGACCGCCGCTACCGGGACCGCCTCGGCAACCTCCGCCCGGTGGTCACCTACGACCTCTCGGACCACGTCAAGGAGGGCATGCGGATCGCCACCCAGGTCTCCGGGAGGCTCTTCGGCCTGCTCGGCGCCGAGCCGCACACCCACTACTCCGCACTGGCCCCGGCCTACTTCGAGTACCGGGACCAGCCGTACGACTTCCACGGCGCCGGGCACGGCGCGGGCACCCACGTCATGGGCGGCACCGCGAAGAACTCCGTGGTCGACCACTGGCAGCGCAGCTGGGACCACCCCAACCTCTACCTGGTCGGCTGCGGCTCGATGCCCTCGGTCGGCACCTCCAACCCCTCGCTCACCGCGACCGCGCTGGCCATCCGCAGCTGCGAGCAGATCCACCGGGACCTGATGGAGCTGCACCGCCCGCTCACCGTCCACGCCCACCCGTAGGGAGAGCCGAGTGACCGCCACCGACTGGCAGCGCCCCTTCACCGACCTGAGCGGCCCGATCGCGCGTTTCCCGCACCCGCCGTTCGAGATCCCCGCCACCCCGGAGGACCTGCGGTTCTTCCTCCAGGCCGCGCTGGCGCTGGAGCACCTGACCATCCCGCCCTACCTGACCGCGCTCTACAGCCTCAGGCCCGGCACCAACCGGGAGGCCTTCTTCGCCATCCGCGCGGTGGTGCTGGAGGAGATGCTGCACATGACACTGGTCGCCAACCTGCTCAACGCGGTCGGCGGCGAACCCGTGGTCGCCGACCCGGTGTTCGTCACCGACTACCCCGTCTACCTGCCGTTCGCCCGGGACGAGGTGCCGATCGCGCTGCGGCACTTCGGCCCCGAGGCGCTGCGCACCTTCCTCTTCATCGAGCGGCCCGAAGCGGTGGCGGAGGTCCCGCCGCCGCACGACAACCCGGACGGCTGGTCCTCGATCGGGCAGTTCTACGCGGCGATCCGGCAGTGCCTGCTCACCCTCTGCCCCACCGAGGAGAAGGAGCGCGCCCTCTTCTCCGGCCCGCGCGAGCGGCAGGTCGGCCCCGGGGACTTCTACAACTCCGGCGGCGAGGTCTTCGAGATCACCGACCTGAGGAGCGCCCTGAAGGCGGTCCGGGTCATCTCCGAGCAGGGCGAGGGCGTCTCCGACACCGTCTACAACTCGGACGACCAGCTCTTCGGCGAGGCCCGCGAGCCCGCCCACTTCTTCCGCTTCAACGAGATCTACCAGGGCCGCCGCTACGGTCCCCACGACACCCCGTCAGCCGGCCCGACCGGCCCCGTCCTCGCCGTCGACTGGGACGCCGCCTACCCCATCGACCCCGAGGCCGGCTCCGCCGACTACCCGCCGGGCAGTCAGGTCCGGGGGGCCTCCGACGAGTTCAACCGGACCTACGGCCGCCTGCTCCACCTGCTCCAGGCCGCCTACACCGGGCAGCCCCAACAGCTCCGGGCCGCCGTCCCCGCCATGCTCGCCCTGCGCGACCAGGCCGAGCGCCTGTACCGCAACCCCCACCCCGGCAGGCCCGGCCTGCACGCCTCCCCCACCTACGAGATCGACCCCGGACTCCTCACCCTCTCCGGGGCCCAACTCGCCGACGGCGTCGGCCACGCCGGACTGCTGGCCGGCCTCGCCTGACCGAGGGGGCGAGGGGCGCGGAGACGTGACCCCGCACCCCTCGCCCCGCGCCCTCTCGCCCTCTCGCCCTCTCGCCCTCAGACGGTGACGGCGCTGCGCAGCAGCTCCGCGACCAGCGAGACGCCGTCCCGGGTGAGCACCGACTCCGGGTGGAACTGGAGCGTGGCGAAGCCGGGCCCGCGCAGCGCGGTCACGTCCTCGGAGCCGTCCGCCCGGGCCACCTCGACGCCCTCGGCGGCCAGCCGGGCCGCGTCGGCGTCGGTGCAGCGGGCGGTGAAGGTGTTGTAGAAGCCGACGGTGTGCCGGGTGCCGAACAGGTCCACGCTCTCCTGGGCGCCCTGGTACGGGACGTCCTTGCGGGCCAGCGGCAGCCCGAGCTCGGCGCTGACCAGCTGGTGGCTGAGGCAGACCGCGAGCAGCGGCGCGGTCCGGGCGCCGCCGCGGGCGGCGGCCAGCGCGTCCGCGACGATCGGCCGCAGCACCGCCATCTTGGGGTCCGCCGGGTCGGCCGGGTCGCCCGGGCCGGGGCCGAGCACCAGCGGGCCCTGATGGGCCGTCAGCAGCTCGCGCAGGCCGGGGGTGTCGTAGCGCAGCACCCGCACCCGGTGGCCGAGCGAGCGCAGCAGGTGGGCCAGCATCGAGGTGAAGGTGTCCTCGCCGTCCACCACCAGGGTCTCGTGCTCGGCGGTGACGACGGCCGGCTGCTGCATCCGCAGCCAGAACGGCGCCAGCCGGGACCGCCGCTCGTCCAACGCACTCTGCACCCGGTGGTCGTCGGCCAGCACCGGCCCGCCGCCCCGGGCCACCCGCCCGGTCGGGGCCGGCCGGGCGCCGATCGCGGTGAGCACCCCGGCGGCCTTGGCGTGCGTCTCGGCCACCTCGGAGTGCGGGTCGGAGTGCCGCACCAGGGTGGCCCCGGCCCGCACCACCAGGGCGCCGTCGGGGGCGATGTCGACGGTGCGGATGCAGATCGGCGAGTCCAGCTGCTGGCCGCCGCCCGCGGAGCGGCCGATCAGGGCCAGCGCGCCGGAGTAGTAGCCGCGCCCGGTGCGCTCGTAGCGCTTGATCACCCGGGTGGCGTTCTGCACCGGACTGCCCGTCACGGTGGCGGCGAACATGGTCTCCTTCAGCACCTCCCGGACGTCCAGCGAGGTGCGGCCGCGCAGCTCGTACTCGGTGTGCGCGAGGTGGGCCATCTCCTTGAGCCGGGGGCCGAGCACCTGGCCGCCGAGGTCGCCGACGGTGCACATCATCTTGAGCTCCTCGTCGACCACCATGGTGAGCTCCTCCAGCTCCTTGGGGTCGTGCAGGAAGTCCAGCAGCGAGTCGATGCCCGGGCCCCCGGCCGGATAGCGGTAGGTGCCCGAGATCGGGTTCATCACCACCGTGCCGCCGCTCTGCCGGACGTGGACCTCGGGCGAGGCGCCGACCAGGTAGCGCTCCCCGGTGTACACCAGGAAGGTCCAGTACGCCCCGCGCTCCTGCTCCAGCAGCCGGCCGAACAGGCCGAGCGGCGTCGCGGGCCCGAACTCGCCGAAGCGGGCGGTGAAGTCACGCCGGATCACGAAGTTGGCGCCCTCGCCGCGCCCGATCTCGTCGGCGATCACCCGCCGGACGATCTCCGCGTACTCCTCGTCCGGGATGTCGAACTCCCCGCCCTCCAGCGCGATCACCGGATCGGGCAGCGCGGCCAGCACCTCGGCCAGCGGGAAGGCGTACTGCTCCTCGACCCGCAGCGCCTGCAGCGGGGTGCCGTCGTCGTGCGCGTCGAAGCCGCGCTCGCGGATCTGCCGGTACGGCACCAGGGCGAGCAGGTCGTGCCGGGCCCCGCCCTCGGGGGCGCCCTCGACGACGGGCAGCCCGGCCAGCGTGTCGTACGTCCCGACGGTGCCGACCAGGACCTCGACGGTGTCCACGGCGTGCCGGGGCGTGCGGCGGTGCAGCAGGGCGTGGGCCGGGGCGCCGGGCGCGGCGAGGCGGGCGAGCAGGGCGGGCAGCGAGGTGAGGCTGGTCACGGTGGGTCGGTCCTTCCGGAGCGTTCGCGGGTCTGGGTTTTCCGCTTCCGGGAGGCCGTCCTGCTCTCCTGATACGCCGACGGCCGCCCCGTGGGGCGGCCGTCGTGTGCGTCTAGGAACGCGCGATCCGTGGGCCACCCATGGGGTTGGCCCACCACCAGGAGAAGGTGTGCGGCGCGTTCACGTGACAGAGCCTAGCGGGCCGGTCCGACGGAGTGAAGCCGGTCACCCGTTTGTCCGCGCGGTGTCTCACCCATCGGGCGGTGGTCACGATTCGGACGTCACACCCCGTAGCCTTGACCTCGTGACCGTGACGAATCATCACTCCTGGCAGTCCCTGCCCGCGGCGCAGCAGCCTGAATGGCCGGACCAAGAGGCTCTGCGCAAGGTGCTTGCGGACCTCGCGTCCTATCCGCCCCTCGTCTTCGCCGGCGAGTGCGACCAGCTGCGTTCCCGGCTCGCTGCCGTCGCACGTGGTGAGGCGTTCCTGCTCCAGGGCGGCGACTGCGCCGAGGCCTTCGACGGCGTCTCGGCGGACCACATCCGCAACAAGCTCAAGACCCTGCTCCAGATGGCCGCCGTGCTCACGTACGCGGCCTCGGTGCCGGTCGTGAAGGTGGGCCGGATCGCCGGCCAGTACTCCAAGCCGCGCTCCAAGTCGACCGAGACCCGGGACGGTGTGACCCTCCCGGTCTACCGCGGCGACTCGGTGAACGGCTTCGAGTTCACCCCGGAGTCCCGGATCCCGGACCCGGAGCGGCTCAAGCGGATGTACAACGCCTCCGCGGCGACGCTGAACCTGGTCCGCGCCTTCACCACCGGTGGTTACGCCGACCTGCGCCAGGTGCACGCCTGGAACCAGGACTTCGTGCGCAACTCCCCGGCCGGCCAGCGGTACGAGCAGCTGGCCCGCGAGATCGACAACGCGCTGGCCTTCATGAACGCCTGCGGGGTGGCCCCCGAGGAGTTCAAGACGGTCGAGTTCTACTCCTCGCACGAGGCGCTGATCCTCGACTACGAGACGGCCATGACCCGGACCGACTCGCGCACCGGCGACCTGTACGACGTCTCGGGCCACATGGTCTGGATCGGCGAGCGCACGCGTCAGCTGGACCACGCGCACATCGAGTTCGCCTCCAAGGTCCGCAACCCGATCGGCGTGAAGCTCGGCCCGACCACCACGGTCGACGAGGCGCTCACCCTGATCGAGCGGCTCGACCCGGAGCGCGAGCCCGGCCGCCTGACCTTCATCACCCGGATGGGCGCGGGCAAGGTCCGCGAGCACCTGCCCACCCTGGTCGAGAAGGTCACCGCCTCCGGCGCCCAGCCGGTGTGGATCTGCGACCCGATGCACGGCAACACCTTCGAGGCCTCCAGCGGCCACAAGACCCGCCGCTTCGACGACGTGCTCGACGAGGTCAAGGGCTTCTTCGAGGTGCACCGTGCCCTGGGCACCCACCCGGGCGGCATCCACGTCGAGCTCACCGGTGACGACGTCACCGAGTGCGTCGGCGGTGGCGACGAGGTGCTGGTCGACGACCTGCACCAGCGCTACGAGACGGCCTGCGACCCGCGCCTGAACCGCAGCCAGTCGCTCGACCTGGCCTTCCTGGTCGCGGAGATGTACCGCGGCCACTGAGCGCCGCTGATCGCAGTGTGAGAAAGGCCCCTCCACCGGAACGGTGGAGGGGCCTTTCTGTTGCTCCCGGGTACAGGTAAGGTAAGGCTCAGTAAAGTGCACGGAACCAGGAGCGGCCGCTATGTACGTCTGCATGTGCCACGCGGTCACCGAGGAGCAGGTGAAGCGGGAGATCGACGGCGGCGCCGTCACCCCGCGCCAGATAGCCCAGGGCTGCAAGGCCGGCACCGACTGCGGGTCCTGCGTGCGACGGATACAGGCGCTGCTCGGGGAGCACGGCGCCCGCCCTTGCCCCACCGCCCGGCTCGCCGCGAAGCTCGGTCTCGCCGAGCCCGAGGAGCGGGCGGCCTGACCGGCGGGTCTCAGGACTCCGGCTGCTCGATCAGCTGAGCCAGGTAGAGCGGCTCACCGAGCTTCTCCAGGAGCTCCAGCTGGGTGTCCAGGTAGTCGATGTGGTGCTCCTCGTCCTCGAGGATGGCCTCGAAGATGTTGGCCGAGGTCACGTCGTTCTTCGCCCGCATGACCACGATGCCGCGCTTGAGGCGGTCGATCGCCTCCACCTCGATCTGGCGGTCGGCCTCGAACATCTCCTTGACGGTCTGGCCGATCCGGACGTGGAAGAGCCGCTGGTAGTTGGGCAGCCCGTCCAGGAAGAGGATCCGGTCGGTCAGGGTCTCGGCGTGCTTCATCTCGTCGAAGGACTCGTGCCGGGTGTACTTGGCGAGCTTGGTCCAGCCGTTGTTCTCCTGCATCTTCGCGTGCAGGAAGTACTGGTTGATCGCGGTCAGCTCGGCGGTGAGCTGCTCGTTGAGGAACTCGATGACCTCGGCGTCGCCCTTCATGGCGGTGCCCTCCTGTGCTCTGTTCAGCTGTACGGCTGACCGCATCGTGACACCCTTTTGCCGTGCATTTCCAGTAAGTTCACGCTTAGTGGCAGATGTGTCGAACTATCCGATTTGATGGTTTTCGAGGGCCGTCCGGAGGGGTGGGCGCGGCGGCCCGTCGGCGGTCTGTCACCATGGAGCCATGGGTCAGTCAGAACGCGAAGCAGATCCGCCGGCTGACCCGAGACTCCCCCCGGGCCAACGGCTCCAGCGCGGCTGGCCCGTCCTGCACTACGGCCCCGTCCCCCGGTTCAAGCCGCTGACCTGGGACTTCCAGGTGTTCGGGGCCACCGCCTCGGCGGAGAAGCACAGTTGGGGCTTCGAGGAGTTCCAGTCCCTCCCCCGGGTGACGGTGCACGGCGACTTCCACTGCGTCACCCGCTTCTCGATGCTCGGCAACGAGTGGTGCGGCGTCTCCGCGTCCACCGTGCTCGACCTGGTGCCCCCGGCCGACCACGTCACCCACGTGATGGTCTGGGCCGAGTACGGCTACAGCGCCAACCTCAGCCTGGCCGACTTCGCCGACCCCTCCACCGTCTTCGCCACCCACCACGACGGCGAGCCGCTCACCGTGGAGCACGGCTTCCCGGTCCGGCTGGTGGTGCCGAAGCTGTACGCCTGGAAGGGCCCCAAGTGGGTCCGCGCGGTCGAGTACATGCGGGCCGACCGGCGCGGCTTCTGGGAGGAGCGCGGGTACCACAACCTGGCCGACCCGTGGGCGGAGAAGCGTTACTCCTACCAGGAGGAGCCCGGCGACGGGCCGCTGCGCTGACGCCGCGTCACGACCGGGACCGCGTCACAGCAGGGCGAAGTCGACCTGCACCTCGGAGCCCTGCCGGGCCGGCTGGCCCGCCGCCGGGCTCTGCCGCCCGGCCTTGCCGAACCCGAAGCCGCCCCGCATCGTGAAGCCGGCCTCCTTGAGCGCGCGCTCCGCGTCGGCCCGGCTCATCCCGGACACGTCCGGCACCGGCCGCATGCCCTTGCTGACCGTCAGGGCGACCGGCGCGCCGACCGCCAGCTGGGTGCCGGGGGCCGGGTCGGCCGAGATCACCGCGCCCTGGGCCACCGTGTCGCTGTACTGCTCGGTGACGGTGCCCCGGGTCAGCCGGGCACCGTCGAGCTGACGGTCCGCCTGCTCCAGCGGCTGGCCGGTGAGCGGCGGCACCGCCACCCGCTCCGGCCCCCGGGAGACGGTCACCCGCACCGGATCGCTCTTGCGCGCCCGGGCGCCCACCGCGGGATCGGTGGCCATCACCTTCCCGGCCGGGACGCTCTCGCTGTACTGCTGGACGTAGCTGCCCTGCAGCCCGGCCGACTCCAGCGCCTGGTCGGCCTGCTGCTGACTCTGCGTCAGGATGCCCGGCACCGTGCCGTACAGCGCCTCGGAGAGCGCGTACGTGGTGCCGCCGACCAGCAGCAGCACGGCCGCCAGCACCGAACCCCAGACCAGCGGCTTGCGCGGCAGGCGACGGCGGCGGGCCGGCCGGGCGGGGGCGGGCTCGTCGTACGGGCGGATCCGGCCGAGCGTCATGGTCGGCGGGTCCAGCTCCAGCACGCTGGTCCGCTCCACCTGCTGGATGACGGAGGTCGCCTCCGTGGTGGGGTGCAGCGGGCTCGGGCGGGCCGAGGCCGGGGGTTCGGCGTCCAGCTGGGCGGGCGTCAGGGCGCGGCGGGCGCGCTGCAGGGTGGCCAGCAGCTCGACCGCGTCCCAGGGACGGCCCTGCGGGTCGCGGGCGGTGGCGGCGGCCACTATCGCGTCCAGGCCGGGGCCGGCGGCGGGGGCGGTGAGCGAGGGCGGCGGGACGTCCTCGTGCAGGTGACGGTAGATCACCTGCATCGGGTTCTCGCCGGTGTGCGGCTTGCTGCCGGTGAGCATCTCGTAGAGCAGGATGCCGGCCGCGTAGACGTCCACCCGCTGGTCGGTCGGCAGCCCGGGCCGCACCTGCTCGGGCGCCAGGTAGGAGACGGTGCCCAGCACGGTGCTCGCGCTGGTGGTCTCGGTGACCCCGTCGGAGCCGGTGAGCAGCCGGACCAGGCCGAAGTCGGCGACCTTGACCAGGCCGCCGTCGGTGATCAGCACGTTCTCCGGCTTGACGTCCCGGTGCACCAGCCCGGCCCGGTGGGCGGCGCCCAGCGCGGCCAGCACCGGCTCCAGCACGTCCAGGGTGGCCCGAACGCTCAGCGCGCCGCGGTCACGGAGCAGGTCGCGCAGGGTGCGGCCGGGGACGTACTCCATGGCCAGGAAGACCGCGGAGCCGTCGGCGCCCTGGTCGAAGACGTTCACCACGTTGGGGTGGGCGAGGCGGGCGACGGCCTTGGCCTCCCGGATGAACCGGCCGGTGAACTCGGTGTCCCGGGCCAGCGAGGGGTGCATCACCTTGACCGCCACCGTCCGGTCCAGCCGGGTGTCGGTGGCCCGGTAGACGGTGGCCATCCCGCCGACCGCGATCCGCTGCTCGATCCGGTACCGGCCGTCGAGCAGGGTGCCGGTCAGCTGGTCGGGCGGGGTGGTGTCCATCCGAGGAGTCTATGGCGTGCCCGAAGGCTCACCGGCCTTGCCAGGACGGCAGGTCGGCGGCGGCCATCACGGCGCCGTCCTTGCGGTAGACCACCAGCATCGCCCCGCGCTCGCTCTCCCCGGCCCAGTCCAGGTAGGCGCGGATGATCAGCTCGTTGCGCTCGGCGTCGGTGCCCTCGTGGTCGGTGGCCAGGTAGCTGTTGGTGTGGCCGCCCTGCGGCACGCCCCGGGTGGCCCGGGTGATGTGGCCGACCACCTCGCGGCGCTGCGCGGGCGTACCGCTGCGCGCCACGTGCGCGGTGAACTCGGCCGCCACGTCCTGCCCTTCGGCGGGCATCCGGACCGGCGCCGAGGCCCGGCCGGGGTCGCCCTCCGGCGGGTCGGCGGTGCAGGCGGTGAGCAGCAGCGCGGCCGCGGCGGCCGTGAGGGCTGCGACGGTACGGGTCATGACGGTCCCTCCCCCGTGGACGACGGACCTCAGTCTAGGGGGATGCCGAAGGCCGGGATCCCCTACGGGATCCCGGCCTTGACGACGGGTCAGATCCGGGCCAGGTCGGCCGCGCCGACGATGCCGGCGGCGGAGCCCATGGAGGCGAGCACCACCTCGGCGCGGGGGCGGTGGACGCCACCGGTCAGGTACTGCTGGAAGGCCTTGGCCACCGGGTCGAGCAGCAGGTCGCCGGAGTCGGAGACGCCGCCGCCGAGCACGAAGACGGCCGGGTCGAAGAGGGCGGCCAGGTCGGCCATGCCGCGGCCCAGCCAGTCGGCCAGCTCGGCGTAGCACTCCAGGGCCAGCGGGTCGCCCTCGGCCGCGGCCTCGGTGATGTGGATGCCGCGGATGGTCTCGGCGACGCCGTCGTTGAGCTCCAGCATCCGGCGGCCGGCCACCGGGTCGGCGGCGGCCTTCTCCCGGCCGTAGCGGCGCAGGGCCCGGCCGGAGCCGTACTGCTCCCAGCAGCCGTGGCCGCCGCAGCCGCAGAGCACGCCGTCCGGGACCATGTTGAGGTGGCCGATCTCGCCGGCCACGCCGAAGCGGCCGCGGTGCAGGCGGCCGTCGAGGACGATGCCGCCGCCGATGCCGGTGCCGACGGTGATCAGCACCATGTCGGAGTGCTCGGCCGCGGCGCCGAACCGGAACTCGGCCCAGGCCGCGCAGTTGGCGTCGTTCTCCACCACGGTGCTGAGGCCGGTGAGCTCCTCGACCCGGGTCTTGAGCGGCTCGTTCTCCCAGTCGATGTTGGGCGCGAAGATCACCGTGGCGCGCTCGCGGTCCACGAAGCCGGGGGCGCCGACGCCCACGCCGGCCACGCCGGGGTACTGCTCCTTGAGCTCGCGCACCGCCTGGGCGATGGCGTCCACCGCCCACTGGGGGTCGGCCGGGGTGGGGACCCTGGTCCGGGCGAGGATCTCGCCGTTCTCGTCGACCACGCCGGCCGCGATCTTCGTGCCGCCGACATCGACGCCGATGGTCAGAGCCATGTCTCCCTCAGCTATTCACTCGTTCCCGCTGAGCGGAACGGTACCCGGAGAAGGGGGCTCCCGTACACAGCGATTCATACATTATTCGAAGACAATTCCCACTCGCGTGGCCATGAGCATTCAGGAGTCGTACGTTTTGCCCCATCCGGTGACGTTACGGAGCCGCGGCCTCACCGGCCCGGATTGGTTGGTTCACTACTTGTCCGACGGTCCGTCAAGGTCGATGTGCTCGGCCTCGGCGCGTCCGGGTGCCGACCAGCGGCGCTCGTGGCCGCTCACCGCGGCCCGGTAGGCGGCCAGCAGCTCGCCCCCGGCGGCGGCCAGGTGGCCGTAGACCTCGGGGTTCTGCTCGCGCCAGCGGCCCACCGCCTCCTGGGCCTTCTCCCCCACCGCGGCGGCGATCTTCCGGACCTCCTCCACCAGGTCGGCGCCGGCCTCGCGGTCTGACTGCTCCTCGGCCATCGGGCCCTCCCTCACTGGTGGTTGGCGGCCGACACTACCCGCGCGGCCAGAGATCGTGGTCCGGGGCGAAGCGGACGGAGAGCACCCCGTCGGTGAGCGCCGCCCCGCTGACGGTGCACCGGCGCAGCGCCGAGGGCAGCGTCAGGATCCGGCGGTGGTCGCCGAGGCCCAGCACCAGCTCGTCGCCCCGGCGGACCAGGTCGAGCTCCGTGCGGTCGGCGCCGGGAAGCGTCAGGTGCCAGACCAACAGGCCGTCCTCGGCCAGCCGGTCCTCCACCCACCAGGGGTGCTCGGCCACCGCGGGCGCGGCGCCCTCGTCGTACAGCTGGGCGGCCACCGCCTCCAGGGCAGGCTCGGGCTGACGGCTGATCAGCAGGGGGACGTCCAACTCCTCCGCCAGGGCGGCCAGTTCGTCCCGCTCGCGGGCGGCACGGTTGGCCAGCCAGGGGTCGGCGGAGTCCACCGCGGCGGCGGGCAGCGCGCGGTGGGCGACCACCGCGTCCAGCCGCAGCCGGTGCAGGGCGAGGCCGGCCCGGGCCCGGCGCAGCTCCTGCGGGCGGGGCGCGGCGGCGTCGACCACCAGGCGGACGGTGGTGGTCGGGGCCTCGATCACCGCCCGGGCACCCGCCAGTGCGGCGGCGGCCCGGGTGCGGGCCTCGAACAGCCAGTCCGCAGGCATCGGCACCCCGGCGACGGCGGCCAGCAGCGGGCGCAGCGCGCGGGCGGCCTGGCGCTGCTCCGGCAGCAGCCGGGCCAGGTGGCGGTCCAGCTGCTCGGGGAGCGCGAGGGCGGCGATCAGTTCGGCGGGGCGGGGCGCGGCCACCACCAGGACGGCGGCCTCGGCCCGGCGCAGCGCCCCGAGCAGGGCGAGCTGGGCGGTGCCGGGGAGCGCGGTGAGCTCCTCGCGCTCCAGCGGGGTGGCGCCGAGCAGGTCCAGCGCGGGGCCGAGGGCGTCCTGGATCCCGTGCACCGCGCCCTGGAAGGCGGCCTGCGGATCGGTCCGGGAGACCGTCAGGGCGTCGGCGTACCGGGCGGGTTCGGCGGTGAGGCGCACCCCGAGCAGGGCGTCCACCGCCCGGTGCGGGTCGTCCGCGGCCAGCAGGTGGGTGCGCCGCCCCCGCCCGGCGTGGTGCAGCGCGGTCGCGGCGGCCACCAGCTCGGCGCCGTCACCACTGACCAGGATCGTCCGCATCGGGGTCCTCTCTTGCACCGGGGTCGGGCGAAGGTGGCTGCACCAGGGGCGCGAGGCTCTGCTGATCTGCGGCTCCGCCGCGGGGCGCGCAGGGGAACGGCAGCACGTGCAACTGGCTCACATGCCCCGATCTCACACTGGGCCGCCTTCCGCTTCGCGCAGTTCCTCGCGCCCCCGGGGTGACCACTTCCGCCAAGTGCTGGGCCGTCTTCCGGACTCGCGCCCGCGCGGCGGAGCCGCAGATCAGCAGAGCCTCGCGCCCCTGGGGTCGCTGCCCTGCCGGGCGGCGTCAGCCTTCGACGCGCTTCTTCAGGCCGGCCAGGGCCCGGTCGATGATGACCTTCTCGGCCTTGCGCTTGATCATGCCGAGCATCGGGATCTTGACGTCCACCGCGAGCTGGTAGGTGACGGCGGTGCCCTTGTCGGCCGGGGCCAGGGTGTAGGAGCCGTCCAGGGAGCGGAGCATCTGGCTCTTGACCAGCGTCCAGCTGACCTCGCGGTCGCCGTCCCAGGTGTAGGCGAGCACGTGCTCGTCGCGGATCGCGCCGGCGTCCAGCACCAGGCGGACCTCGGCGGCGCGGCCGCCCTCGACGGTGGAGAGGACCTCCACCTCCTTCACCTCGCCGGTCCAGGCGGGGTACGCGGCGAAGTCCGCGATCACGGCCATGACCTCGGCCGGGCTCGCGTCGATGGTGATGCTCGACCTGGTGTGTTCCGCCATGACACGGCCTCCGCTGTCCTCATTCAGGTGTGCGCCCAGGGAAGGCTATCGCGCCGCCGGGGGCCCACCGGCAGCCGGGGCGTCGCCGCAGGTCAAGCGAGTAGGGGCTACCAGTCGGTATTCCTACGCTGTCGTAAGGTACGAGTCGGGCGGAACCGGAAGCACCCGGACGATGTGACGCTTCGAACACCTCACCGGGCAGGTCTGGCCATTCGTCCTACCGGGCAGTAACGTCCTGCCGTCCCGCAGCGTCGCAGACGAGGAGCAGTCTTGCTCGAGTTCAGCAATCCGGCCCGCTACCAGGTACCCAGCGGGGGCAACCTCTCCGACCTGGTCCACCAGAACGCGGAGCGGCACCCGGGCGTCGCGGTCGTCAGCCGCAAGCTGGACGGGCAGTGGACCGATCTGACCGCCACTCAGTTCCTGGCCGAGGTGCACTCCGCCGCCAAGGGCCTGATCGCCGCCGGCGTCGTGCCGGGCGACCGGGTCGGCGTGATGTCGCGCACCCGCTACGAGTGGACCGTGCTGGACTTCGCGATCTGGTGCGCGGGCGCCATCACCGTGCCGGTGTACGAGACCTCCTCCGAGGAGCAGGTGGCCTGGATCCTCGGCGACTCCGGCGCCGTCGCCGTGGTGACCGAGAACGCCGGGCACGCCGCGCTGGTGGAGGGGCTGCGCGAGCGGCTGCCGGAGCTGAAGCACACCTGGCAGATCGAGGACGGCGCGCTGGCCGCGCTGGCCGAGGCCGGCCAGGGCGTCGCCGACACCACGGTGACCGAGCGCCGCTCCACCGCCACCGCCGACTCGATCGCCACCATCGTCTACACCTCGGGCACCACCGGCCGCCCGAAGGGCTGTCAGCTCACCCACGGCAACTTCCTGGCCGAGCTGGGGAACGTGACGGCCCGGATGGAGCCGCTGTTCCGCACCGGCGAGGCCTCGGTGCTGCTCTTCCTGCCGCTGGCCCACGTGCTCGGCCGGATCGCCGAGATCGCCGCCGCGATCGCCCCGATCAAGCTCGGCCACGTCTCCGACATCAAGGACGTCACCGCCGAACTGGCCTCCTTCCGGCCGACGTTGATCCTGGGCGTGCCCCGGGTCTTCGAGAAGGTCTACAACACCGCCCGGGCCAAGGCGCAGGCCGACGGCAAGGGCAAGATCTTCGACAAGGCCGCCGACACCGCCATCGCCTACAGCCGCGCGCTGGACCACGGCGGCGCCTCCCTGGGCCTGCGGCTCAAGCACGCGGTCTTCGACCGCCTCGTCTACCGCAAGCTGCGCGCCGCGCTCGGCGGCCGGGCCACCCACGCCATCTCCGGCGGTGCCCCGCTGGGCGAGCGCCTGGGCCACTTCTACCGGGGCGTCGGCTTCACCGTCCTGGAGGGCTACGGCCTCACCGAGACCTGCGCCGCCACCTCCTTCAACCCGCACGACAAGCCGAAGATCGGCACCGTCGGCCAGCCGCTGCCCGGCTCCTCGGCCCGGATCGCCGAGGACGGCGAGGTGCTGCTGAAGGGCCCTCAGGTCTTCACCGGCTACTGGAACAACCCCGAGGCCACCGCCGAGGCGCTGCGCGACGGCTGGTTCGCCACCGGCGACCTGGGCACCCTGGACGCCGACGGCTACCTGACCATCACCGGCCGGAAGAAGGAGATCCTGGTCACCGCGGGCGGCAAGAACGTCGCCCCGGCCGTGATCGAGGACCGGATCCGGGCGCACGCGCTGGTCGGCGAGGTCATGGTGGTCGGCGACCGCAAGCCGTTCATCGCCTGCCTGGTCACCATCGACGAGGACTTCTTCCCGCGCTGGAAGGAGGCCAACGGCAAGCCCGCCGGCGCCACCGTGGCCGAACTGCGGGAGGACGCCGACCTGCTGGCCACCATCCAGTCCGCCGTGGACGACGGCAACCAGGCCGTCTCCCAGGCCGAGGCGGTCAAGAAGTTCCGCATCCTCGCCACCGTCTTCTCCGAGGAGAGCGGCCACCTGACGCCCTCGCTCAAGCTGAAGCGCAACGTGGTGATGAAGGACTTCGCCGACGAGGTCGAGGGCCTCTACCGGCGCTGACACCCCGTCACGAGCGACGCCCCGTCAGGGGCGCGAGGCTCTGCTGATTTGCGGCTCCGCCGCGTGGGCGCGAATCGGAAGGCGGCCCGGTGTGAGATCGGGGCACGTCAGCCAGTTGCACGTACTGCCGTTCCCCAGCGCGCAGTTCCTCGCGCCCCTGCGGGGCGCAGCCGTGTTCCGTCTACTGCTGCGCGAGCAGCGAGGTGAGCCTCCCGGCCAGCAGGTCCCAGCGCCAGGAGCGCTCCACCCAGCGGCGCCCGGCCTCGCCCATGGTGGCGCGCAGCTGAGGGTCCCTCAGCAGCCTGACGATCCGTTCGGCGGCGGCCGACGGGGAGCCGCCGGGCACCACGTAGCCGGTCTCGCCTTCCAGCACCGCGTCCGGGGCCCCGCCGGAGTCGCCCGCGACCACCGGCAGGCCGGTGGCGCTGGCCTCCAGGTAGACGATGCCCAGGCCCTCCACGTCCAGCCCGCCGCGCCGGGTGCGGCAGGGCATGGCGAAGACGTCCCCGGCCCCGTAGTGCGCGGGCAGCTCGGACCACGGCACCGCGCCGGTGAAGCGGACCGACTCCGCGACCCCGGTGCGCTCGGCGAGCTTCTCCAGCTCGCCCCGGTACGGGCCGTCGCCGACGATCAGCAGCACCGCGTCCGGCACGTCGCGCAGGATCTGCGGCAGTGCGGCGATCAGCGTGTCCTGGCCCTTGCGCGGCACCAGCCGGGAGACGCAGACCACCACCGGACGGTCCGTCAGGCCGAGCGCGGCCCGGACGGCGTCGCCGCCGGAGTCCGGCCGGAAGGTCCGCTCGTCCACGCCGGGCGGCAGCTGCACCATCCGGGCGGCGGCGGCCGGGCCGACCGCCGAGGCGATCCGGGAGCGGGTGTACTCGCCGAGGTAGGTGAGCACGTCGGTGCCCTCGCCGATCCGGCGCAGCAGCTGCCGGGAGGCCGGCAGCTGGGCCCAGGCGGCCTCGTGACCGTGCGTCATGCCGAGCAGTCGTCCGGCCCCGGCCCGGCGCAGCCGCGGGGCCATCAGGCCGAGCGGGGCGGCCGCGCCGAACCAGACCGAGTCGCAGCCCTCGGCGCGCAGGATCTCGGCGGCCCGCCGGGTGACCCGGGGCGTCGGCACCATCATCTTGGTGCGGTCCCGGACCACCGGGAACGGCTGCTCGGCGTCGAACCGGGCCACCTCGGTGCCGTCCCGCCAGGTCGACGCGTAGACCACCACGCTGCCCGGGGGCTGCCGGACGGCCATGTTGTGCACGAACGCCTGGATCCCGCCCGGGCGGGGCGGGAAGTCGTTGGTGACGATCAGGGTCTTCTGCATGTCACGGCTCGCTCGGTCGGGGGGTGCTCGGTGTACCGGTCGGTGGTCCGTACGATAGGTCAACACCCCGGCGTGCCGGGAACGCGACCGGCCGCACAACCGTTGGCCGGTCGGACCTGACGGAGTGCGTGCCCGGCGGAGAGCCGCAGGCCAGGAGGGCGGACGGGGGCCCGGGGTGGATCGGCGCGGTACGCGCACGGGTGGACGAGGGAGTGCGGTGGAGTTGGTCCCGGCCGGGAACACCGGTCTGAGCGCGGTCGAGCGCGCCCCCGTACCCGGAAGCCCCCCGAGCCCGGCCGGAGGCGCGCTGTGGGCGCTGGCCGGCGGCTGGCTGGCCACCCGGACGCTGCTCGTCCTGATCGTCACCGGGGTGCTCCGGATCGCCGCCACCGACGTCACCGCCGACGTCTCGGTGATCTACCACGGCTGGTACCAGGTCCTGCAGACCGGCACCTTCCCGCTGGACGACGTGACCTGGCAGTACCCGCCCGGCGCCGCCCTGGTGATCCTGCTGCCGGGGCTGCTGCCCTGGTCCTACCTGGTCTCCTTCTGGGTGCTCTGCGGGATCTTCGACGCCGTCACCATGGTGCTGCTGATGCGGGCCGGCACCCGGCGGGGCCGGAGCTTCTCCGGCGCCTGGGTCTGGGTGGCCGGGGTGCCGCTGCTGGGGCCGACGGTCTACTGCCGCTACGACATCCTGGTGACCGCGCTGGCGGTGGCCGGGCTGCTGGTGCTGCTGCGCCGCCCGGGCCTGGGCGGGGTGCTGCTCGGCCTCGGCGGGCTGGTGAAGGTCTGGCCGGTGCTGGCCCTGCTCGGCACCCCGAAGGGCCGCCGCACCCGGCGCTCCTGGACGGCGGCGATCGCCTCGTTCAGCGCGCTCGGCTTCCTGCTCACGGCCGGGATGAACGGCGCCTTCGAGTTCCTCAAGTTCCAGCGCGACCGGGGCATCGAGGTGGAGTCGCTCGGTGCGCTGCCGGTGCACTTCGCCCGGATGTTCGGCGGCTGGCAGGGCGAGGTGAAGATGAACTACGGCTCGGTGGAGATGCTGGGGCCGTGGGTCACCGTGATCACCAAGCTGGCGCTGGCCGCCTCGGTGGGCGGCTTCGGCTGGCTGCTGTTCTGGCGGCTGCGGGCCCGCCGCTGGACCTCGGCCACCACCTACGACGCGGCGCTCGCGGCGCTGCTGGTCTTCACCGTCACCAGCCGGGTGATCAGCCCGCAGTACCTGGTCTGGATCGTCGGCGTCGCGGCCGTCTGCCTGACGGTGCGCGGCACCAGCCAGCGGCCGGTGGCGGTGCTGGTCCTGGTGGCCACGCTGCTCACCATGCTGGAGTTCCCGATCCTGTTCGGCCAGATCGTCAACAGCGAGCCCTGGGGCGTGGCCGTCCTGACGGCGCGCAACCTGACGCTGCTGGCCGCCACCCTGCTCTCCTGCCGCCGCCTCTGGCTCTCCACCCGAACCCCGGGGCAGACCAGGACCCTGGTGCTACCGCCCCGCGCCCTGGAGCCGGCCGCCCCCGCCACCCCGGTCGGCTATCCGGTGCGGCCGGGCATCGCCTACGAGCAGGACCTGCTGGACGGCTTCAACAACCCGGTCGTCCCGCGCTGAGCGTTACTCGCCCGGGTGAACGCCCGGGGCGGGCCGCCGGGGCGGCCGGTCAGTGCGCGAAGCGCTGGTGCAGGTCGTCGGCCCACAGGCGGGTGAACTCGTCCAGGCCGAGGCCGTAGGTGCTCCGCAGCAGGCCGTCCAGCCACTCCTCGCGGGTGGTGACCGGGCCGGCCGCCGCGGTGGCGCGGTAGAAGGCGACCAGGCGGCGCTCGCCGAAGCGGCGGGCCATCAGGTCGCAGGCGGACCAGGCGAGTTCGTAGGCCAGCGCGATCCCGGCCGCGCCGGCCGTGAAGTCGGTGTCGGCGGGCAGCCTCGGGGAGAAGCCCGGGGCCGCGGCCGCCCTGGCCAGTTCGGGGGCGATCTGCTGCGGGGTGCGGTTGGTGCCCCGGTAGCCGGTGTGGTCGGCCACGCCCTCGGAGAGCCAGAGCGGGGTCCACGGCTTGGTGTCGGCCCGGGTCGCCACGTGGGTGGCCTCGTGCACGGTGACCACCCGGCGGCCGAGGTCGCTCAGCCCGGCGTAGGCCTGGGGGTTGATCAGGATCCGGTCGGCCGGGGTCCGCACCGGGGCCCCGGCGGCCGCGGTGGTGACGGCGGCTATCCCGGCGTACTGGCCGGCGGGCGTGCCGAGCAGCCGGTCGAACTGCTCGGCGGTGGCCGGGTGTCCGATCAGCAGCTTCCCCGGCCAGCCCGCGCCCCAGACCTCCCCGACCAGCGGCACCGCCTGGTCGGCGGCGGCCGCCGTCCGGGCCAGCTCGGCGGGGGCGGCCTGGCCGAGGACCAGGCAGTGCTTCCCGCGCACCACGGAGACCGGGCCGAGGTCCCAGGGCGCGACGGGGCCCTCGGGCTGCTCCTGCGTCAGGTGCCAGCCCTCGGCGGCCCGTTCGAAGGAGAGCCGGCGCCGCAGCACCGCCGGGTACTCGTCGTACTCGGCGACCCGCCAGCCGAGCTCGGCCGCGAGCGTCACGCTGGTGCCCGCGGGCTCGGTGAACTCGGTGACGCGGTAGGAGAGTTCGGCCAGCGGCAGGTCGGCGAGCCGGCGCAGCGGGGCCTGCCCGGCCTCCCCCGCGGGCAGCGCGGCGGCGTCCCGGCGCAGCAGTGCCCGGGCACGGCCGGCCAGCAGCTCCTCCAGCTCCGGCCGGACGGCGGGCACGGTGGCGGCGGCCGTCGGCCCGGTGAGCACCGGGACGCCCGTCCGGCCCCGGGGCGGGGAGAGCTGCACCAGACCGGCGGCGGCCAGCAGCAGCGCGGCACGGCGGGAGAGCGGCGGGGCGGAGCCGGACGCGCTCCGGCCACCGGTCGGTCTCATACCCGGACGACTCCGGTGACGGGCATCGCGTTGACGCTCTCGTAGCGCACCCGGGCGCCGGGGTAGGGCGCGTGCACCACGACACCGCCGCCGGCGTACATGCCGACGTGGTGCATGTCCCTGTAGAAGATCACCAGGTCTCCCGGGCGGGCGTCGGCCAGGCTGATCCGCCGGCCCGCGTTGGCTTGCTGCTGCGAGGTCCGCGGCAGGGTCACTCCGGCCTGCCGCCAGCTCCAGTACATCAGACCCGAGCAGTCGAAGGTGCGGGGGCCGGTCGATCCGTAGACGTAGGGCGAGCCGATCTTGCTCGCGGCGGCGGCCAGCGCGGCGGCGGCCCGGTCGGAGGCGGCCGGGAGGTTGCCGAGGTCGACCCGCTCGCCGCCGCGGGCGGCGCGGCGCTCGGCGTCCCGGGCGTCGTCGGCCTGGAGCCGGGCCCGTTCGGCCGTGCCCAGGCTGTTGAGCAGCCGCTGGGCCTTGGCCAGGCGCTGGCGGATCTCCTGCTTGCTCTCCGCCAGGGTGCGCCGCACCGACTCCAGCTCGGCCAGCTTGGCGGAGGTCTCGGCGCGGCGCTGGTCCAGGCGGCGCTGACGGTCGATCACCTGGCGCAGGGTGTCGTTCTGCCGTTCGCTCACCTGGTCCAGGGTGCGGGCCCGGTAGAGGTAGCCGGCCGGGTCGGAGTCCAGCATCAGCTGGACCGCCGGGTCGATGCCCCCGGCCCGGTACTGGGCGGCGGCCACCGAACCGAGGTCGGAGCGCAGCCGGTTGAGCTCCTCCTGGGCGGCGGCCACCTGGTCCTGGAGGGCGCCGGTCTCGGCCTGGAGGACGCGCTGCTGCTCCTGGGCGGCGTTGGCGCGCTCGGAGGCCTGCTCGGTCTCCTGGTAGATCTGGTCGACCTGGGCCTTGACGTCCTTGCGGGAGGTCGGCTCGGCCGGGGCACCGGGGGCGGCGGCCGCGCCCCCGGCCGCCGCGACGCCGAGCACCGTGGTGGCGGCGGCGGTCAGCACCAGCGCCCGGGTCAGCCGGCGGGCGGCCGGCAGGGGGGAACGAGACACGGCGGCGGCTCCTAAGGGCTGCGGCCGGGCCACCGCCGCCGCCCGGACGGGCGGGCGTCCTGACGGAGGTCCGGGGGCAGACGTTAGCGAGTCGCGGCGATCTAGTCCAAACCCCTACAGGGACGAATATTTGACCACTAATCGGACAGCTGATCCACCGTCGGGAAACGCCGCAGGCCCGGCACGGGGCCGGGCCTGCGGCGTGTAGGACGTTCGGGTGGGTCAGACCCGGACGATCGCGTTGATCGGCATCACCGTGGCGGACTCGTGCCGGACCAGGGTGCCGGTGCGCGGGGCGTGCACGATCTGGCCGCCGCCGACGTAGAGACCGACGTGGTGGCGGTCGCCGTAGTAGATGATCAGGTCGCCGGGCTTGGCGTCGGCGATGTTGGTGCCGATGTTGGTGCCGGCGCCGGCCTGCGACTGCGAGGTGCGCGGCAGCGAGATGCCGGCCTTGTTGAACGCCCAGACCATCAGGCCGGAGCAGTCGAAGGCGCTCGGGCCGGTGGCGCCCCAGCCGTAGGGCTTGCCGATCTGCGCCTCGGCGGCGGCGATCACGGTCGCGGCGTAGGAGCCGGCCGGGACGCTGCTGAGGTCGGTGCGGCTCTCCGAGCGGGAGGCCCGCGCGTCGCCGCCACCGGCGGGGGCGGAGGACTGCGGCTTGGAGGCCTTCGCGGCGGCGGCCTTGGCGGTCGCCTCGGCGGCGGCCTTCTCCTCGGCCTCGCGGATCTTCTGCTTCTCGGCCGCGTCCAGCGAGTCGAAGAGGGCCTGGGCCTTCGCCAGCTTGCCTTGGACGTCTTCCTTCTGGGCCTTCAGCTGCTGGCTGGTCTTCTCCAGATCGGCCAGCTTGCCCTCGGTCTCGGCCTTCTGACGGTCGAGCTTGTCCTGCTCGGTCTTCAGCTGCTTCAGCGCGTCGGCCTGCGAGACGCCGACCTGGTTGATGGCGCCGGCCTGGCCGAGGAAGGCGTCCGGGCTGCTGGAGAGCATCAGCTGCACGGTCGGCGATATCCCACCGCTGCGGTACTGCTCGGCGGCGATCTCACCGAGGCTCGCCTGGAGCGCGTTCACCTGCTCCTGGCCGCGCGCCACCTCGTCCTGGAGGTGGCCGACCTGGGTCTGCAGGGCCTGCTGCTTCTCGGTGTTCGCGTTGTACTGCTCGGTCGTGACCTCGGCCTGCTCGTTGAGCTGGTCGATCTGGCTCTTGACCTCGTCCTTGGAGGGCTGCGGGTCGGCGTGCGCTCCGGTCTGGCTGGAGAGGACCACGGCGGCGGCCGCGGCGGCCGTCATGATCGAGACGCGGGTACGACTGGCAGGCTTGGGACGACGATGGGACGCCACGAAGGCGGACTCCTTCTTCCTACGTCCGCCTACCGGGTGAGCTGACGGGTTCGGGCTGGAAGGTAGCCCTACGACGTCTCACCCCCGCACCGTCTCGCGACGGCCCGGCCGGCCTGACGCCGATTCACCCCGAGGAACGTGGTTCCCCGGCTCCGATCGGCAGCCACCCCTCGGGGTTCCCCTGTCGGGCAGTCAACTGTCCCTGCCCCGCTGCGTCTCGAACTCGGCGGTAACCACCGCCGCCGTCCAGGCTGGACGATCGACAGTGCGGTGGTTCGACAAGGACCCTAGTAACCCAACCGTGATCGGTTCAAATCCTTGTAAGAAAAAAGGCGGAAGAAAGTCCAAGTGCATTTGTGATTGCGACCGAGCGTGATCACGAATGCACGGTGCGCCGACATTTGGCCGCCCCGGGACGACGGAGGGCCCGCCGGAGGTGTCCCACATCACAGCGGGATTCCGGCGGGCCCGGGCGTGTCACGCGGCGTCAGTTGCCCCGTGGCGCACCAGATGTCCGTTATGCCGTGCTCGGCTGAGCGAGCGTCAGACGCGGCGGATGGTCTTGATCGGCATCACGTCGGCGCGGGCCACCTTGACCACGTCACCGGTGCGCGGCGCGTGCACCATCATGCCGTTGCCGATGTACATGCCGACGTGGTGGGCGTCGCTGTGATAGATGATCAGGTCGCCCGGCTGCGCGTTGGCGACGTCCTTGCCGACGTTGGTGCCGACGGTGGCCTGCGACTGCGAGGTGCGCGGCAGCGAGACGCCGGCCTGCGCGTAGGCCCAGACCATCAGGCCGGAGCAGTCGAAGTTGTTCGGGCCGGTGGCGCCCCAGACGTACGCGCGGCCCTGCTTGCTGAGCGCGGCGTTCATCGCCACGCCCGCGTAGCCGGCGGCCTGCGGCAGGGTGCTCGGGTCCACCCGGGTGGCGCCGCGGGAGGAGCGGTCGCCGGTGGTGATGGCGGCGCGGTCGGCGGCGCTCAGCTGGTTGAGGAGGTCCTTGGCCTCCTGCAGCTTGCGCTGGACCTCGACCTTGGAGTCGTTCAGCGCCTTGGTGTTGCGGTCCAGCTCGGCCAGCACCGAGGCGGCCTCGGCCTTCTGCTGGTCCAGCCGACGCTGCTGCTCCTGGAGCGAGCGCAGGGTCTGCGCCTGGGTCTGGTTGACCTGGTCGGCGCTGGACGCCTTGCTCAGGTAGCCGTCCGGGTCGGAGGCGAGCATCAGCGCCACCGACGGGTCGACGCCGCCGTTGCGGTACTCCTCCGCCGCCACGGCGGCCAGGCCGGTCTGCAGCTGGGTCATCTGCTCCTGGCCGCGGGCCACCTGGTCCTGCAGCTGGTCGGCCTGCTTGTGCAGCTGGTCGGCCCGCTCCTTGGCGCCGTTGTAGCGCTCGGCGGCCTGCTCGCCCTCTTCGTAGAGCTTGTCGACCTGCGCCTTGACCTCGTCCTTGGTCGGCTTCGCGGGGGCCGCGTAGGCACCGGCCTGCGCGGAGAGCGCGACCGCGGTCGCAGCGGCGGCGGTGAGCACGGAGACCCGTGCGCGGCTCGGCTGCTTGGGACGGCGGTGGGAAGCCAAGGTGACGAACTCCTTCAGCACTCCTGGACGCTCACCCGTTCGGGCGGTAGTCCAGAAAATAGGTTTGACGCCTGACCCTAGTGAGTCAGGGCTCGTCGCGCCACTCCCCTACCGGGACGAACTTCCCTACGCACGGCGGCTTTCACGGTACGGACACAAACGCGCCACTCTCCCCTGACCTGGGGTCAGAAGAGTTCACGGCCTGGACAGCCGCCGGAGCAGCAGCATCGAGGAGACCGGGCGCGCCCCCGCCTTCTTCACGCCGTCCGCCACTTCCTTGTCGGTGGAGACCACCACCACCGCACGCCCCTGCGGCTCCGCCCGCACCAGACGGCGGATCAGCTCGTCCGCCGTCTCGCCGGTCCGGCTGAACCGCACCCGCACCCCGCGCGGCGGGGCCATGATGACCGGTGCGTCCAAGTCCTGGCCGTCGAAGACGCAGGTCACCTCGGCCTGGCTGCGCTGGGCCAGCATCGCCAGCCCGCCCAGCAGCCGCATCCGCTGCTGCTCCAGCGGCAGCGTCGGGTACCCGGTCTTCGTCACGTTGTAGCCGTCCACCACCAGGTGGACCTGAGGGATCGCCAGCAGCTGGTCCAGCAGCGCCGGATCGTCCTCGGCCAGCGCCCGCCGGGCCACGTCGTGCGGCGAGGCCGAGCCCGGCACCACCGCGTCCACCAGGTCGGCCGGGTGCAGGCCGGTCACCGGCAGCGCCAGTTCGCGCTGGAGCCCCTGCGCCGACTGCAGCACCGTGTCCAGCAGCAGCCGCAGCCGCATGTCCTCCACGCTGCGGCCCTCCCGGGCCGACCGGCGGCCGGTCTCCAGCGCGCCCTCCAGCTCGGTGATCCGGTGGCGCAGCCGCCGGGCCTCCGCCTCGGCCGTACTCAGCTCGGTGGCCGCGGCGGCCTTCGCCTCGGCCAGCTCCGCCTGGGCCTTGCGCACCTCGGCCTGGGCCCGCCGGGTGTCGCTCTCCAGGCTCCGCACCTTCTTGCGCAGCGACTCCGCCTCGCGCCGGACGCCCTCGCCCTCGGCCCGCTGCCGGTCCAGCTCGGCCCGGCCCTGCGCGCGCGCCTCGGCCAACTCCTCCTGGAGCTTCTCCACCAGCCGCCCGGCCTCCGCGGCCGCGCCCTCGGCACCGGCCCGCTCGGCCTGCTCCCCGGCCTCCGCCACCAACGCGGCCCAGCCGGCCGGGCGGACCAGGTAGGCGGCGGCCGCCACGTCCATCGGATCGGCCGCGCCCGGCACGCTGCCGGACTCCAGGGCCTTCACCAGATCCGGCTGCCCCAGCCGCAGACGATCGGCTATCCGCTGCCGGAAGGCGGGCTCCGCCTCCAGCGCGGCGGCCAGCGCGGTGCCCGCGTACTTGGCCCGGCGGGCGGGGGTGAACTTGGCGTACTGCCGCAGCGAGGACGGGAGTTCACCGGCCGGGAGACCGCCGAGGGCGTCGGCGGCGATGCCCACCACGCGGTGGCGGACGCCCTCCGGGAGCGGGCGGCCGAGCTGCTCGGCCGGCTGCTCGTCGGCGGACTCCTCGGCGGCGGGCTGCTCGTGGGCAGGTGCTTCGGCGGCGGGGTCCTCGGTGCTGGGGTGCCCGCTCACGGTGTTCCGGGGCGCGGCGGCCGCAGGGGCCGGCTCCGCCGGGGGTCGCTGCCCCTGCGGTTCGGCTGTCCCCCTGGCTGCGTCCACCACGTCCTCGGCTCCGATCCTGCTGCGCGGGGTCCGCACGGCCGGTTGCCGCTGCCCTCAAACACACCGCTCTCTGCAATTGTCGCGGGTACCGTGCCCCGGCCCGAACCGCGCCACACTCCGGGCCGGCCGGGGCACCCCGCGACTCAGGAGTCCTGCTGCTCCGCGGCGGCGTCCTCCGCACCCGGACGGGCCACCAGTTCGACCTGGTCGACCGCGTTGCACCAGCGGCAGCGGACCGACTCCACGGTCTCGGCGAGCACCTCGGTCTCCTCCACCTTGGACTCGCCGGCCAGGTCGAAGTGGAGGAACTCCACCGTGCGGGCGGAGCGGGTCACGTCGAAGCGGGTCAGGTTGCCGCAGAGCGTGCAGCGCCAGCGGGTCTCGGCGGTGGGGAGCGCGATGGTCATGTGCCAAGTCCTCTCGTTGGTGCCGCACGATCGGCGGTCACCCAGGGTCCGGGGGGCCAAGCCTATTGCCTGGCAGGGTGCCGGCGGACCGCCCGTCCGCGATCCGGTCGGACGGCTTCCGGGTCCCCCACATGCAGCAGGCCCGGGTGTGCCCGGCGGGGTACGGAGGAATGCCTGCACCCATGGCCACCCCCGTCCTGGACCCGCCCGGCACCCGCGACCTCCGGCCGCCGGAACGGCCCCCCGTGGTCACCTGGACGCTGATCGGGCTCAGCCTGCTGGTCCTGCTGGTCTCCCCCAGCTCCGGCCTCAACCCCCGCTACGGCAGCGGCCCGGCCCGGGTCTGCGCCGAACAGCGCTACGAGCAGCGCTGGGGTGCCGTCCCCGCCGAGCTGCTGGCGAACCGTCCGCTGACGCAGGACCAGCTCCGGCGGCTGCCACCCGCCCTGGCGGACTGTCCGCCGCTGGTGCCGACGCCGCACAAGCTGCCGCTGCTCTCGGCCCTGACCGCGCTCTTCGTGCACGCCGGGTGGGCGCACCTGCTGGGCAACCTGCTCTTCCTCTTCGTCTTCGGTCCGGGGGTGGAGCAGCGGTTCGGGCGGGTCCGCTTCCTGCTGGGGTACCTGACGGTCGGTCACCTCGCCACCTACGGCTGGGCACTCGCCCAGGCCGGCGGCCCCGAGTCGGTGCGGGCCCTGGTCGGGGCCTCGGGGGCGATCGCCGGGGTGCTCGGCGCCTACCTGCGGCTGTACCCGAGGGCCCGGGTCACCACGCTGGTGCCGGCGCTGCTCTTCCTGCCGCTGCGGTTCCCGGCCTGGCTGGTGCTCGGGCTCTGGTTCCTGCTCCAGTGGCTCTCGGTCCGCCAGGAGGGGACGGGGGTCGCCTACGCGGTCCACGTCATCGGTTTCGCCGCCGGGTACCTGGGCACCTGGGCGGCCGTTACGCTGGCCCGGAACCAACGGACAGGAGCTTCAGAGTGATCACCGCGATCGTGCTCATCAGGACCAGCGTCGACCGGATCCCCGAGATCGCCGAGGAGATCGCGGCCATCGAGGGCGTCAGCGAGGTCTACTCCGTGACCGGCGGCTACGACCTCGTCGCCATGGTCCGGGTCCGCCACCACGACGACCTCGCCGCCGTCATCCCGGCCCGCGTCAACAAGATCCCCGGCGTCGAGCACACCGAGACCCAGATCGCCTTCCGCACCTACTCCAAGCACGACCTCGAAGCCGCCTTCGCCCTCGGCCTCGACTAGGGCGCGCCCTCGGGGCCGTAGGCCCCAGGGGCGCGAGGAACTGCGCGAATCGGAAGGCGGCCCACCTGCAACTGAGGGCACGTCAGCCGGTTGCACGTGCTGCCGTTCCCCCGCGCGCAGTTCCCCGCGCCCCTGGGGTGCTGCCCTGCCGGGCGTCCTGCCTCAGCCGCGACGGGAGTCGGCGACGCAGCGGCCGCCCTCGTTGCGGTAGGTCCAGGCCGCCCCGTCGGAGACGAGCTCCCGGACGGCCGCCAGGAAGCGGTCCAGGTGCTCGTCCGGGGTGCCGGCGCCGAAGGAGACGCGGATGGCGTTGAGGCTGCGCTCGCCCGGCAGCGACGGCTCGGGGGCGCCGCACTCGGAGGGCGCGGCCTCCTCGCCGCCGAGCAGGGTCCGCACCAGCGGGTGCGCGCAGAACAGGCCGTCGCGGACGCCGATGCCGTACTCCGCGGACAGCGCGGCGGAGAAGTGCGAGCTGTTCCAGCCCTGCACCACGAAGGAGAGCACGCCCACCCGCGCGGCGTCCTCGCCGAACAGGCTGAGCACCCGGACCTCGGGGATCCCGGCCAGACCGGCCTTCAGACGGGCGATCAGCTCCTGCTCGCGGGCCTCCAGCGCGTCGAAGCCGGCCTCGGTCAGGGCCCGGCAGGCGGAGGCGATGGCGTA
Organism: Kitasatospora sp. NPDC051853; assembly: GCF_044452665.1. NCBI lineage: Bacteria > Bacillati > Actinomycetota > Actinomycetes > Kitasatosporales > Streptomycetaceae > Kitasatospora > Kitasatospora sp. NPDC051853. The sequence continues at coordinate 287,509 of NZ_JBITBY010000002.1, forward strand.
GGCGCCGATCACGTTCGGGGAGCCGGCCTCGTGGCGGGCCGGGCCGGTCTGCCACTCGACGGCGACGGAGCCGTCCGCCTCGCGGGCGACGGTGCGGCTGGCGCCGCCGCCGGCCAGGTACGGCTCGGCCGCGTCCAGCCAGTCGGCGCGCCCGGCCAGGACGCCGGCGCCGAAGGGGGCGTAGAGCTTGTGGCCGGAGAAGGCGATCCAGTCGACGTCCAGCTCGCGGACCGAGACCCGGTGGTGCGGGGCCAGCTGGGCGGCGTCCAGGACTACCCGGGCGCCGTGGCGGTGGGCGACCTCGGTGAGTTCGGCGATCGGCCAGAGCTCGCCGGTGACGTTGGAGGCGCCGGTGACGCAGAGCAGGCGGTGCTCGGCGGGCTGCCGGCGGAGGGCCAGTTCGAAGGCCTCGACCGCCTCGGCGTGCGAGCCGGGGGCGCGCAGGTAGGTGACCTTCAGGCCGTTGTGCGCCCAGGGCAGCAGCGAGGCGTGGTGCTCGGTCTCGAAGGCGAAGACCTCGGTGCCGGCCGGGACGGCGGAGGCCAGCAGGTTGAGCGAGTCGGTGGTGGCGCGGGTGAAGACCACCTGGTCGCCCTCGCGCAGGTCGAGGAACTCCTCGACGGTGCGGCGGCTCTGCTCGAACAGGTCGGTGGAGAGCTGGGAGAGGTAGCCGGCGCCGCGGTGCACCGAGCCGTAGTACGGGGCGTAGGCGGCGACGTCGTCCCAGACCCGCTGGAGGGCCGGGGAGCTGGCCGCGTAGTCGAGGGCGGCGTAGGTGACCTTCTCGCCGGAGGCCAGCGGGACCTGGACGTCGTGGCCGAGGACGGGGAGCGGGGCGCAGGTGAAGGTGGCGACGGACATGGGGGTGCACTCCTCTGAAGGTCCGGGACCTCGGGGTGCAGCTGTGCCGCCGACGTCCGCGCTTGCGCTGCGGACGGATCGCCGCAGTGCCCGGTCCTCACCCAGGGCACCCCGCCACGGACGGAGGGTTGCCGGACAGCAAGCTGGGGCTTGTCGCTGTCACTCATGACCTGTCGTGAACTCTAGAGCGGCTTCCGAGGAGTGGTCAAACAGGCTTCCACTATCTGGACGCACCCGGACGTGCGGAAGGCCCGGGCCGTGGCCCGGGCCTCCAACTCACCCGTCAGGAACGGACGGTGGCGTCCGCCCAGTTCTTCAGCAGGGTCTCCGCGGCACCCGAGTCGATGGCCTCGGCGGCCCGGGCCATCCCGGCCTTCAGCTGCTCCGCGAGCGGGGCGTCGGTGAGGTCCAGGGCGGTCAGGGCGGCGGCGGAGTTGAGCAGCACCGCGTCCCGGACCGGGCCGTGCTCGCCCGCCAGCAGGCGGCGGACCACCGCCGCATTGAAGGCCGGGTCGCCACCGCGCAGCGCCTCGATGCCGACCAGCTCGATGCCGACCTCGCGCGGGTCGAAGGTGGTCTCGGTGACCTGACCGTCCTTCACCGTCCAGACGTGCGAGGTGGTGGAGATGGTCAGCTCGTCCAGGCCGTCGTCACCCCGGAAGACCAGCGCGCTGGCGCCGCGGCGGGCCAGCACGCCGGCGATCAGCCCGGCGAGGCGGGTGTCGAAGCAGCCGATCGCGTGAGCGGTCACCCGGGCCGGGTTGGTCAGCGGGCCGAGGATGTTGAAGGCGGTCGGCACCCCGAGGTCACGGCGGGCCGGGGCCGCGTGCCGCATCGCGGGGTGGAAGACCGGGGCCGGGCAGAAGGTCAGGCCGACCTCCTCGGCGATCTCGGCCACCCGGTACGGCGGGACCTCCGGGCTGACGCCGAGCTGCTCCAGCACGTCGGTGGCGCCGCTCGCGGAGGAGGCGGCGCGGTTGCCGTGCTTCACCACCTTGGCGCCGGCGGCCGCGGCCACGATGGCCGACATGGTGGAGATGTTCACCGTCTTGGCGCGGTCGCCGCCGGTGCCGACGATGTCCACCGCCGGTCCGGGGATCGTGAGTTGGACGGCGTGGGCGTACATCGAGTCGACCAGGCCGGCGATCTCGTCGACGGTCTCGCCCTTGGCGCGGAGCGCCACCACGAAGCCGGCCACCTGGACCGGGGTGGCCTCGCCGCTCATGATCCGGTCCATGGCCCAGGCGGCGTCGGCCTGGGTGAGGTTCTCACCGGCGAGCAGTGCGCTCAACAGGTCGGGCCAGGTGCGGGCCATGGCTTGCTCCAGTTCTTCGTACGTGACGTGGACTGGAGCCAGCCTAGCGAGGTGCCGACCGCTGATGCGGTGTTGTTCTTCCCTGTGAGACGGCCGCCGTGGGGTTGACGGGACGTCAGTGCCGGAGCGGGCGTCGCGAGTGGTTGGTCGCGCAGTTCCCCGCGCCCCTGCTAGCCCGCTGCGCGGGCTACGCGGGGGTGCGCCGGGCGACCCGGGCCCGCAGCAGGGTGGCGGCGGACTCGGCGAAGGGGACCGGGTCGACGGGGTGGGCGATGGCGGCGTCGGCGCGGGACCAGGCGGCGAGCCAGGAGTCCTGGGGGCGGCCGATGAGGACGAGGACCGGCGGGCAGCCGTAGATCTCGTCCTTGATCTGGCGGGCCACGCCGAGGCCGCCGGCCGGGACGGCCTCGCCGTCGAGGACGCAGAGGTCGATGCCGCCCTTCTCCAGGGCGCGCAGGACGGCCGGCACCGTCGCGCACTCGTGGACCTCGACCTCGGGGAGGTCGGCGGCGGGGCGGCGGCCGAGGGCAAGGGTGACCTGCTCGCGGGTGTTGCGATCGTCGCTGTAGACGAGCACGGTGAGCGTCTCGTCCGTCGTGTGCGCCATGGGCCCTGCTCCCGGTGCTCGTCCTCTTATATGGGTGGTACGCGCGCGTCGGCTCGACCGGGCCCGGATGTGATCCGGACCACGTTCACTTCCGGATGCTACTCCGGCGCACCGTCCGTGGTGAGCCCCTCGCACGATCTCGCCGGGACGAGCCTCCCGACGGCTCACCCGCTCGGGCGACGGAACGTCACCCGGTGGGCCGAGTCCACCCGGACGGCGGAGGGAGCGGGCGCCCCTAGCCGACGGACCGTCAGGAGGCCGGGAGCGACACGCGGGGCGAACGGGTGTCGGCGCCTTCCGATGAACCATCAGAAAACGGACACCGGGCCGGTGGAGGGGCTCTCCGACGCCCCGTCGGCTGCCATCGGGGCATACCGCACGCACCGGACACTCCGAGGTGGACCCCCCGGCGTGAAGACGGAATAAGGGACCGACATAATGTCCGTCGTGGCGACAGCAACAGCAACAGAAACCGGACACGCGCACGGAGCGGTCAACAGGCCGAACCTCGTCAGCGTCGGAACCATCGTCTGGCTGAGCTCGGAGCTGATGTTCTTCGCGGCCCTGTTCGCGATGTACTTCACCCTCCGCTCGGTCAAGGGCGCAGAGTTCTGGAGCGAGAAGGCTCACGCACTGAACGTGCCCTTCTCCTCGGTGAACACCACGATCCTGGTGCTCTCCTCCCTCACCTGCCAGCTCGGCGTCTTCGCCGCCGAGCGCGGTGACGTGAAGAAGCTCCGCTCGTGGTTCGTCATCACCTTCGTGATGGGCGCGATCTTCATCGGCGGTCAGATCTTCGAGTACACCGAGCTGGTCAAGAAGGACGGCCTCTCGCTGTCCTCGGACCCGTACGGCACGGTGTTCTACCTGACCACCGGCTTCCACGGCCTTCACGTGACGGGTGGTCTGATCGCGTTCCTGCTGGTCCTGGCACGGACGTACGCAGCCAAGCGGTTCACGCACGAGCAGGCCACCGCCGCGATCGTGGTGTCGTACTACTGGCACTTCGTCGACGTCGTGTGGATCGGCCTGTTCGCGACCATCTACCTGATCAAGTAACCAGCTAGATCAGGTCGCTGGCCGCCGGCCGGAGCCGACTGACCGCACCGACCGACCGCGCGCGGCCCCGCAGCACCCGAGCAGAACGGGCCGCGCGGGGCACGCCCATCCAGCCGACCAGATCCTGACCCCGGGGTTAAATCCGTGAAAAAGCTCTCAGCACGACGGCGCCACCCACTGGCGGCGCTGCTCGTCCTAATCTTCGCCCTGGCGGCAACCGGGGGACTGTACGCCGCGTTCGCGCCCGCCGAGAAGGCGCAGGCCGACACCTCGGCGCAGTCGCTCGCGATCGATGAGGGCAAGAAGCTCTTCGCCGTCGGCTGCTCCTCCTGCCACGGCCTCAACGGCGAGGGCACCTCGGACGGTCCGAGCCTGGTCGGCGTCGGCGCCGCCGCGGTCGACTTCCAGGTGGGCACCGGCCGCATGCCGGCCCAGCAGCCCGGTGCGCAGGTGCCGAAGAAGAAGGTCATCTACACCCAGCCCGAGATCGACCGGATGGCCGCCTTCGTGGCCTCGCTCGGCCCCGGCCCGGTCACCCCGGTCGAGGAGCAGTACACCTCCACCAACCCGGACGACGTCGCCAAGGGCGGCGAGCTGTTCCGGACCAACTGCGCCCAGTGCCACAACTTCGCCGGCCAGGGTGGTGCCCTGACGCGGGGTAAGTACGCCCCGTCGCTCGAAGGCGTGGAGGCCAAGCACATCTACGAGGCCATGCAGACCGGCCCGCAGAACATGCCCTCCTTCCCGGACAGCACCATGCCCGAGGAGCAGAAGAAGCAGATCGTGGCCTTCGTCCGCCACACCACCAACGACGAGCCCAACCCCGGCGGCCTGACCCTGGGCAGCCTCGGTCCGGTGACCGAGGGCCTGTTCGGCTGGATCTTCGGCCTCGGCACGCTCATCGCGGTCGCGATCTGGGTCGCCGCCCACACCACCAAGGCCAAGAAGTCATGAGCCACGACATGTCCAAGGACAACCTGCCGGAGTCGCACGACTCCCACGGCACCGCGGTCGCCACGCACGGCGACCCGTTCGCCGACCCGGGCCTGCCGGCCCACGAGCCGCGTCGCACCGACATCGACGAGCGGGCCGCCAAGCGGGCCGAGCGCCAGGTCGCGATGCTGTTCATCCTGTCGATGCTGTCGACCATCGGGTTCATCGCGTCCTTCGTGATCTTCCCGATCGACAAGATCGTCTACATCTTCCCGATCGGTCACGTCAGCGCGCTGAACTTCGCGCTCGGCCTGACCCTCGGCGTCGCGCTGTTCTGCATCGGTGCGGGTGCGGTCCACTGGGCCCGCACCCTGATGTCGGACCACGAGATCCCGGCCGAGCGCCACCCGATCGAGGCCTCCGACGAGGTCCGCGCCGACGTCATCGAGCAGTTCAAGACGGGTGCCGCCGAGTCCGGCTTCGGCCGTCGCAAGCTGCTCCGCAACACCCTGATCGGTTCGATGGCCCTGGTGCCGCTCTCCGGCGTGGTGCTGCTGCGCGACCTCGGGCCGCTGCCCGAGGACAAGCTGGAGCACACCGGCTGGCGCGAGGCCACCAAGGCCAAGCCGCTCCAGCTGATCAACATGAACACCAACGAGCCGATGAAGCCCGAGGACGTCATCGTCGGCTCGCTCACCTTCGCGAAGCCGGAAGGCCTCGAGGAGGACGACCACGACTTCCAGGTCCAGATCGCCAAGGACGCGCTGATGCTCGTCCGGATCGCCCCCGGCGACCTCAAGGACGAGAAGTCGAAGGAGAAGGGCTTCGAGGGCATCCTCGCCTACTCGAAGATCTGCACCCACGTCGGCTGCCCGATCAGCCTGTACGAGCAGCAGACCCACCACGCGCTCTGCCCCTGCCACCAGTCGACCTTCGACCTGGCGGACGGCGCGCGCGTCATCTTCGGCCCGGCCGGCCACCCCCTGCCGCAGCTGAAGATCACCGTTGACGAAGCGGGCTACCTGGTCGCCACCGGCGACTTCGACGAGCCCGTCGGCCCGAGCTACTGGGAGCGCAGCCGATGAGCACGAGCAGCACCTCGGGTGCCGCCAAGCCGGCCAGCACCCGTGCCAAGCCCGCCAACAAGTACGAGGCGGCGGCGGACTGGGCCGACGGCCGGCTGGGCATCTACAGCCTGGCCAAGGCCAACCTGCGGAAGATCTTCCCGGACCACTGGTCCTTCATGCTGGGCGAGATCTGCCTCTACACCTTCATCATCATCATCCTGACGGGTGTCTACCTCACCCTGTTCTTCACCCCGAGCATGGGCGAGACCGTGTACCACGGCTCCTACGCCCCGCTGCAGGGGATCAGGATGTCCGAGGCCTACGCCTCGACCCTGGACATCTCCTTCGAGGTCCGCGGTGGTCTGCTGATCCGTCAGATCCACCACTGGGCCGCGCTGGTGTTCGTCGCCGCGATGCTCGTGCACATGATGCGCGTCTTCTTCACCGGCGCGTTCCGCAAGCCGCGCGAGGTCAACTGGGTCTTCGGCTTCCTCCTCCTGTTCCTGGGCATGTTCGACGGGTTCATGGGCTACTCGCTCCCCGACGACCTGCTCTCGGGCACCGGTATCCGGTTCATGGAGGGCGCCGTCCTGGCGGTGCCGCTGGTCGGCACCTACATCCAGATGTTCCTGTTCGGCGGCGAGTTCCCCGGCACCGACATCGTGCCGCGGTTCTTCACCATCCACGTCCTGCTGCTGCCGGGCATCATGCTCGGCCTGCTGGTCGCGCACCTGATCCTGGTCTTCTACCACAAGCACACCCAGTGGGCGGGCCCGGGCAAGACCGAGCAGAACGTCGTCGGCATGCCGCTGATGCCGGTCTACATGGCCAAGGCCGGTGGTTTCTTCTTCCTGGTCTTCGGCATCATCTCCGCCATCTCGGCGATCGCCACGATCAACCCGATCTGGGCGTACGGCCCGTACCGTCCGGACCAGGTGTCGACCGACGCCCAGCCCGACTGGTACATGGGCTTCTCCGAGGGCCTGATCCGCGTCATGCCGGGCTGGGAGATCGGCCTGTGGGGCCACACGCTGAACCTCGGCGTGTTCATCCCGCTGATGATCTTCCCGCTGGTCCTGGTCGCCATCGCCGTCTACCCGTTCATCGAGAGCTGGGTCACCGGTGACAAGCGCGAGCACCACATCCTGGACCGCCCGCGCAACGCTCCCGTCCGCACCGCCTTCGGCGCGGCCTGGATCAGCCTCTACCTGGTGCTGCTGATCGGTGGTGGCAACGACCTGTTCGCCACGCACTTCCACCTCTCGATCAACGACATCACGTACTTCGTCCGGGTGGGCTTCTTCGTCGTCCCGGTGATCACGTTCATCGTCACCAAGCGCTGGTGCCTCGGCCTCCAGCGCCGCGACAAGGAGAAGGTGCTGCACGGTCGCGAGACCGGCATCATCAAGCGCCTGCCGCACGGTGAGTTCGTCGAGGTCCACGCGCAGCTCCCGCAGGGCGAGCTGCACAAGATCACCGCGCACGAGCAGCCGCAGCCGATCGAGCTGCCGGCCGAGGTGGACGAAAACGGCGTCAAGCGCAAGGTCGGCGTCCTCGCCAAGACCCGCTCGAAGCTCTCCAAGGGCTTCTACGGCGAGGGCAGCCAGATCCCCAAGCCCACCGCCGAGGAGCACCACGAGATCACCAGCGGCCACGGCCACCACTGATCTCACCCGTAGCAACGCCACAGCCGATGGCCCCCACCGCTTCCGCGGTGGGGGCCATCGGCCTTTCCGGCAGAATGGGGCCAACGAACCGTCAGGAGACCACGTGCAGCTGTCCGTCGACCACCAGTCGGCCACTCCCCCCTACGAGCAGGTACGCCTCCAGATCGCCGAACAGGCCCGCAGCGGGGCCCTGGCGGCCGGCCTGAAGCTCCCCACCGTCCGGGCCCTGGCCGAGGAGCTCGGCCTCGCCGCCAACACGGTGGCCCGGGCCTACCGCGAACTGGAGGCGGACGGGGTGGTCGAGACCCACGGACGACGCGGCACCCTCATCGCCGCCACCGGCGACACCGCCCACAAACTCGCCGCGGCGGCCGCCGCGGACTACGCCCAGCGGGTCTCCCGGCTGGGGCTCACCCAGGCAGAGGCCCTCGCCGCGGTCACCAACGCACTCGACGTGGCCTACTGACGGAAGTGGTCACACCTTTGGGGGCGCGGGGAACTGCGCGAACCGGAAGGCGGCCCACCGGCAACTGAAGCACCGTCAGCCAGTTGCACGTGCTGCCGTTCCCCAGCGCGCAGTTCCCCGCGCCCCTGCGGGGCGCTACCCGGGTCAGCCGATCTGCGGCGCTGCGCCGGCGACCTGCGTCGTCGGGGCCGCCGTGGAGACGGGCTTGCCGAGGGCGGAGTGCTGGACGTACTGGTCCCAGTGGACGTTCCAGTCGCCGAAGCCGTTGCCGAAGGGCTCCATGTCGTCGCCTCGGCTGTTGACGACCTGGACGACGTCGCCGATCCGGGTCTGCTCGTAGAACCACTTGGCGTTCTCGGTGCTCATGCCGGTGCAGCCGTGGCTGACGTTCTCGCGGCCCTGGGAGCCGACCGACCACGGGGCGGCGTGCACGTACTCGCCGCTCCAGGTGACCCGGGTGGCCCACTTCACCTGGAGGTCGTAGGCCTCGCTGCTGCCCTCGCGGATGCCGATCGACTCGCCGTTCATCCGCACCAGTGACTCCTGGCCGAGCACCACCTTGACGCCGTTGCGGGTGGAGAAGCCGGGCTTGCCGGTGGTGATCGGGATGGACCGCTCCTCGACGCCGTTGCGCCGGTACGTCAGATAGTGCGTGCCCGCGTCCACGGTGACCTCCACCCGGTCCCCCGTCCGCAGCGTCCTGGTGACCGTCTCGCCGCCGTACAGGTCGCCGGCGACGTGTCGGCCCTGGTTGTCGTAGGTGAGGCGGACGGTGGCGTTGGCGGGCCAGTACTCCTTGGGGCGGAAGTGCAGGGTCCTGGAGTCGACCCAGTACCAGGCGCCGGTGGTGGCGGGCTCGGAGACCACCCGGAGGCCGCGCTCGACCTCCTGACGGGCCGCCGGGTCCTCGACCTTCTCGGAGAGCTTCACGGTGAGCGGCTGGCCGACGCCGTAGATCCCGCTGCCGGAGGAGTCGGGGCCGAGCTCGGCGGTGAGCAGGTGGGTGGCGGGGGCGGTGGTGAACTGCCGGGTGGTGCCGCCGCGGCCGCCCTTGCCGTCGTCGGCGAGGACCAGGACGCGGTACGTGCTGCCGGCCCGCAGCGGGCCGGTCGAGCGCCAGCTGCGCTGGTCGGCCGTCAGTTCGCCGGGGAGCAGCCGTCCGTCGGCGCCGATCACCGTCACGTCGGTGAGCAGGCCGCCCTGTTCGGCGGAGACGGTGACGGGCTGGCCGGGGTCGGTCTCGCCGGTGGCGGAGAGGCGCACCAGGGAGGTGATGTCCACCGGCTCGGCGGGCCCCACGGCGGTCTCGGCCGGGCCTCCGCCCCCTCCCCCTCCGGAGCATCCGGCCAGGAGGGCCAGCGCCGCTGCCGCCGCGAGTCCGTGCTTGGTCTTCACGGCTGCCTCCTGGTGGGTGATCCGACGACGTATCAGATCGTAGGAACAGCCGACCGGAGCGGGCACCTCCAACACCACCGGCGTGCGCCCGGGCGGGTGAACGCACCACCCGGTGAGCCGCAGCGGGGTGCGGGAACGCCGGACGGCCGGACACCCCGTCAGGGATGTCCGGCCGTCCGGTCGGTGCGGGTGCCGGAACCTTACTGGTTCTGGTTCTCGCCCCGGTAGAACTCGAAGACCCAGCCGTAGAGGCCGATCAGGACGATCGGGATCGACCAGTACAGCAGCCACCAGCCGAAGACGACGCCCAGGAAGGAGAGCGCGCCACCGATGGCCAGCGAGAGCGGCTGCCAGCTGTGCGGGGCGAAGAAGCCCAGCTCGCCGGAGTCGTCCGCGACCTCGGCCTCGGGGTTGTCGCCCGCGCCGGTGTCCACGCGCTTCGCGGTGAACGCCAGGTAGTAGCCGACCATGGCGCACAGACCGAAGGAGAGGAACAGCGCGGTGGTGCCGGCCGGCTCCTTCGACCAGAGGCCGTAGACCACGGCCATGATCAGGATGAACGCGGCGAAGCCGAAGAAGATCTTGCCCTGTTCCTTCATCAGGCGTCCCCGTCCTTCTTCAGGCCCTTGCCCAGCTGCGGAGCGTCGTACTTCGCGGGGGTGACGCCCTCGAAGTGCTTGGCCGGCTCACCGTGGTACTCGAGGTAGTCGAGCGCGGCGATGTCCGGGTGGTGCAGGTCGAACGCCGGGGATTCCGAGCGGATGCGCGGCAGCGTCAGGAAGTTGTGACGCGGCGGCGGGCAGGCGGTCGCCCACTCGAGCGAGCGGCCGTAGCCCCACGGGTCGTCGACCTCGATCTTCTCGCCGTACTTCGCGGTCTTCCAGACGTTGTAGAGGAACGGCAGGATCGACAGACCGAGCAGGAACGACGCGATGGTCGAGATGGTGTTCAGCGTGGTGAAGCCGTCCGCGGCCAGGTAGTCGGCGTAGCGGCGGGGCATGCCCTCCGCGCCGAGCCAGTGCTGGACCAGGAAGGTGCCGTGGAAGCCGATGAACAGCGTCCAGAAGGTGATCTTGCCCAGACGCTCGTCGAGCATCTTGCCGGTCATCTTCGGCCACCAGAAGTGGAAGCCGGCGAACATCGCGAACACCACGGTGCCGAACACCACGTAGTGGAAGTGCGCCACCACGAAGTAGGAGTCCGAGACGTGGAAGTCGATCGGCGGGGAGGCGAGCAGAACACCCGTCAGACCACCGAAGAGGAAGGTGACCAGGAAGCCGACCGTCCAGAGCATCGGGGTCTCGAAGCTCAGCGAGCCCTTCCACATGGTGCCGACCCAGTTGAAGAACTTCACACCGGTCGGGACCGCGATCAGGAAGGTCATGAACGAGAAGAACGGCAGGAGTACCTGTCCGGTCACGTACATGTGGTGCGCCCACACGGTGACCGAGAGGCCGGCGATCGCGATGGTGGCCGCGATCAGGCCCTGGTAACCGAACATCGGCTTGCGGCTGAAGACCGGGATGATCTCCGAGACGATGCCGAAGAACGGCAGCGCGATGATGTACACCTCGGGGTGGCCGAAGAACCAGAACAGGTGCTGCCACAGGATGGCGCCACCGTTGGCCGGGTCGAAGACGTGGGCCCCGAACTTCCGGTCCGCCTCCAGGGCGAACAGCGCGGCCGCGAGGACCGGGAAGGCCAGCAGCACCAGCACGGCGGTCAGCAGGACGTTCCAGACGAAGATCGACATCCGGAACATCGTCATGCCGGGCGCGCGCATGCAGATGATGGTGGTGATGAAGTTGACCGAGCCGAGGATGGTGCCGAAGCCGGAGAAGGCCAGACCCATGATCCACATGTCGGCGCCGATGCCGGGCGAACGCACGGCGTCGGAGAGCGGCGAGTAGGCGAACCAGCCGAAGTCGGCGGCACCCTGCGGGGTGAGGAAGCCCGCCACCGCGATGATCGAGCCGAACAGGTAGAGCCAGTAGGCGAACATGTTCAGCCGCGGGAAGGCGACGTCGGGGGCGCCGATCTGGAGCGGCATGATCCAGTTCGCGAAGCCCGCGAAGAGCGGGGTGGCGAACATCAGCAGCATGATCGTGCCGTGCATGGTGAACGCCTGGTTGAACTGCTCGTTGGAGAGGATCTGGGTCCCCGGACGAGCGAGCTCGGCGCGCATGACGAGCGCCAGCACACCACCGATCAGGAAGAACGCGAACGACGTCGCCAGGTACAGCGTGCCGATCGTCTTGTGGTCGGTGGTGGTCATCCACTTGATGATGGTGGACCCGGGCTTGCGGGTCCGCTGGGCGCCGGCCGTGACCGAAGCCCCGGCGGCCCCGCCCGCGGCTGCGGGCTCGTTGAGGATAGTCACTTCTCACTTCCCTGGCTGCTGAAGATGCCGGAGGGCACCGCGCCCTTCTGGCCCTTAGCGCGCAGCTCGGCCAGGTGCTTGTCGTACTCCGCCCGGTCGACGACCTTGACGTTGAACAGCATCCGGGAGTGGTCGTTGCCACAGAGCTCGGCGCACTTGCCGCGGAAGGTGCCGTACGAGGTCGGCGTGACCTCGAACTTGTTCACCACGCCCGGGACCACGTCCTGCTTCATCAGGAAGTTGACGGGCCAGAAGTCGTGGATGACGTCCCGCGAGGTGAGGCGGAACTGCACCGTCTCGTTGATCGGCAGGTAGAGCGTCGGAGGCTCGCCCGTGGTGCCGACCTCGTACGCGGCCTGGGTGTTGGCCGGGTCCGGGTTCTCGGTGTTCTCGTAGTTGAACGCCCAGCTCCACTGGAAGCCGACCACGTTGATCATGTGGTCCGGCTTGGCGGAGGTCTGGGTCAGCCGAGCCTCGTCGCGGGCGACGAAGTAGAACAGGACCGAGACGATGACGAGGGGGACCGCGGTGTACAACGCCTCGATGGGCAGGTTGTACCGGGTCTGCGGGGGGACCTCCACCTTGGTGCGGCTGCGGCGGTGGAAGATCACGCTCCAGATGATCAGACCCCACATCAGTGCGCCGACCACCAGAGCCGCGATCCAGGAGCCCTGCCACATGCGGAGGACCAGCGGGCCCTCTGCGGTGACGGGGGTCGGAAGGCCAAGCCTGGGGAGGTCGTTGGCCGAGCAGCCGGTGGCGGTCGCGATGACGAGGCCCAGTGCCAGCGCCTGAGGCAGCTTCCGCCGCATCGTGCGCCGCGGCGAGCGGTCGGAGCCGTTGGGACTCACGTAGCGCCTTCCCGAAGTCTCGCCCGGGATCGCGTCGCCCCCGGGAGTCGCTGTGCGCCTCCCCGGCGACCCGGCCACGGGCACGGTTTGAATGCTTATGCGGGCCAAACGCTACTCCATCCTTATGCGGCACTCACGAGCAGCCCCCGCTAACGCGCCGTCCGGCTACCCGATCAGCCCTCAAAAGAGTGGAGCAGCAGGTCAGAGCGGCCGATCAAGGCTCTCACGCCCGCGCCCCGACGCCTCGGCGCCACGCTCCGACGGACCGGGCAAACCGTCAGGAACCAGGCCTGAGGGGCCAACTGGATGATCCCGCTCCGCACGTACGTCTGACACTCGGTCAACTGTCCGCCCACCGTACGGGTGAGCCGGACCGGCCGTCCGGAGGTGCCCCGGACACGCCGACGGGGCCGCCGGCTGACCGACGGCCCCGCTCATCGGGACATCAGAACCAGAGCTGGTTGGCCTGGTCGGTCCCGCAGGGCCACTGGTTGACGGCGGCGCCCCACTGGGTGCTCCAACCGCCGACCTCCAGGCACTGGCCGCTGTGCTTGTTCACGATGTAGCTGTAGTTCGGGTCGCTGCCCCAGACCTTCTTCCACAGCTGGTTGTCCTGGACGTAGCGGCCGGCCTCGTCCCTGCCGCAGTCCCACTGGTTGACGGCGGCGCCCCACTGGGTGCTCCAACCGCCGACCTCGAGGCACTTGCCGCTGTGCTTGTTGATGAGCGGAGCCCAGCCCCAGCCCCAGTTGCCGTTGCTCAGCCACTGCTGGTTGGCCTGGCCACCCGCGCCGCAGGGCCACTGGTCCGCCTTGGCGCCGTTCGCCGTGTTCCAGCCGCCGATCTCCAGGCAGAAGCCGGTGTTCTTGCTGGTGATCGTGTCGGTCGGCTGCGCCGAGGCCGGCACCGACATGGTGACGACGAGGCCCACCGAGGCCGAGACGAGGGCGGCGGTGCGGCCGAGACGCACGACGGTCTTCTTCTCCACGAGAAATCCATTTCTCCGAGCGGACGAAAATCGCAGGGGAGATGGACGCGCGCACGACTTCCCCCGCAGCCATGGCGGCGATCATGCTCCCACACGTGATCGTTTCGCCGCCAACTCGTTTGACCGCGACCCGAATCGGGTTAGATGGCGCCATGTACTTCGACGTGGCGTCCACCGCTCCGCTGCACCCCGTCGCCCGCCAGGCGCTGACCGCCGCGCTGGACGAGGGGTGGGCCGACCCGGCCCGGCTGTACCGCTCCGGGCGGCAGGCCCGGATGCTGCTGGACGCCGCCCGGGAGACGGTGGCCGAGGTGCTGGGGTGCCGGGCCGACGAGGTCTCCTTCACCGCCAGCGGCACCCAGGCCGTCCAGCTCGGCGTGCTGGGCGCCCTGACCGGCCGTCGGCGGACGGGCCGTCACCTGCTGCACTCCGCGGTCGAGCACTCCAGCGTGCTGCACTCGGCCGAACGCTTCGAGGCCGAGGGCGGCGAGGTCACCACCGCCCCGGTGGACCGCCTCGGCCGGGTCTCCCCCGAGGCCTTCGCCGCGCTGGCCCGCCCGGACACCGCGCTCGCCGTGCTGCAGTCCGCCAACCACGAGACCGGCACCGTCCAGCCGGTCGAGGAGACGGCCGCCCTGCTCGGCGAGGTCCCGCTGCTGGTGGACGCCGCCCAGTCGGCCGGGCGGGTGGCGCTGCCCGGCGGCTGGTCCCTGCTGGCCGCCAGCGCCCACAAGTGGGGCGGCCCCGCCGGGGTCGGCGTGCTCGCGGTCCGCAAGGGCGTCCGCTACGTCTCCCCGCTGCCCGCCGACGAGCGCGAGCGCGGCCGGGTGCCCGGCTACGTCAACGTCCCGGCGATCGTCGCGGCCGCCGCCTCGCTGCGCGCCGTCCGGGCGGAGGCCGAGGCCGAGAACGTCCGGCTGCACGCCCTGGTCGAACGGATCCGCCGTCAGGTCCCGCGCCTGGTCCCCGAGGTGGAGGTGGTCGGCGACCCGGTGCACCGGCTGCCCCACATCGTCACCTTCTCCTGCCTCTACGTGGACGGCGAGGTGCTGCTGTCCGAGCTGGACCGGGCCGGCTTCGCGGTCTCCTCCGGCTCCTCCTGCACCTCCTCCACCCTGACCCCCAGCCACGTGCTGGCCGCCATGGGCGTGCTGACGGAGGGCAACGTCCGGGTCTCGCTCCCGTACGGCACCCCCGAGGACGCCGTCGGCCGCTTCCTGGAGCTGCTGCCCGGCCTGGTCGCCGGGGTCCGCGCCCCGCTCGGCCTCGATCTCCCGGCCCCGGCCGCGGCGGACGGCTCCGCCGAGCTGGTCCTGGACATGCTGGGCAAGCGCTGCCCGCTGCCGGTCATCGAGCTGGCCAAGCGGATCGGCGAGGTGCCGGTCGGCGGCAGCGTGGTGGTGCTGGCCGACGACGAGGCGGCCCGCCTGGACGTGCCGGCCTGGTGCGAGATGCGCGGCCAGGCCTACCGCGGCACCGCCCCCGCCGAGCACTACGGGGTGGAGCGGGGCACCGCCTACCTGGTGGAGCGGACGGCGTGACGGTAGGGGCCCCGGTCTCCCGGAGCCCCTTCCAGCGGGTGACGGTGCGTCAGCGCGCGAGCTTCGCGCGCACCTCGGCCGCGGCCTCGTCGCCGTAGGCGGCGGCGAAGCGGTCCAGGAAGGCGCCGTGCTTGAGCTCGTACTCCTGGGTGCCGACGGTCTCGATCACCAGCGTGGCCAGCATGCAGCCGAGCTGGGCCGAGCGCTCCAGGCCGAGGTCCCAGGAGAGACCGGCCAGGAAGCCGGCCCGGAAGCCGTCGCCCACGCCGGTCGGGTCGACCTTGCGCTCCTCGACCGGGCAGCCCACCGTGACGTCCGGCTCGCCGGCCCGCTGGATGCGCACGCCCTTGGAGCCCAGGGTGGTGATCCGGGTGCCGACCCGGCGCAGGATCTCCTCCGCGTCCCAGCCGGTCTTGGTCTCGATCAGCGCGGCCTCGTACTCGTTGGTGAACAGGTACGTGGCGCCGTCGACGATGGTCCGGATGTCGTCGCCGTCCAGCCGGGCCAGCTGCTGCGAGGGGTCGGCCGCGAAGGCGTAGCCGCGGGTGCGGCACTCCTGGCTGTGGCGGACCATCGCGGCCGGGTCGTCGGCCCCGATCAGCACCAGGTCCAGGCCGCCGACCCGGTCGGCGATCGGCTTGAGCTCGATGTTGCGGGCCTCGGCCATCGCGCCGGTGTAGAAGGACGCGATCTGGTTGTGGTCCTGGTCGGTGGTGCACATGAAGCGCGCGGTGTGCCGGGTCTCGGAGATGTGCACCGAGTCGGTGTCCACGTTGTTGCGCTGCAGCCAGCTGCGGTACTCCTCGAAGTCCGCGCCGGCCGCACCGACCAGCACCGGGCGCAGGCCCAGCACGCCCATGCCGAAGGCGATGTTCGGCGCGACCCCGCCCCGGCGGATGTCCAGGGTGTCCACCAGGAACGAGAGCGACACCGTGTGCAGCTGCTCGGCGACCAGCTGGTCGGCGAAGCGGCCGGGGAAGGTGGTCAGGTGGTCGGTGGCGATCGAGCCGGCGACGGCGATGCGCACGGTGGACTCCTCAGGTGGCCGGGGACGGCCGGGTCAAGCGATGGAATTGACCCCCACACGTTACCGGCCCGCCGCCCGGGCGCCCACCACGCCTCCAGCGCCGCTCGATCGCGACACCCACGGGTACTACCGCGCGGTAAGCCTGGCCCGGCCCGGCCCACCGATCTAGGGTCGGATCTGCCGGGGCCCGACCGCCCGGCCCCTCCAGGCCCGCGACCCACCCTCGCGGCCCGCCGATCGGAGCCCCTACCGATGATGCCGAACCGGCCGACCACCCTGCGCGTGCCCGCCGCCCTCCGGGGTGACGCGGACCTCGACACCCTCGACGCCCTGGTCAGCTCCTCCCGCCGGATGGGCCTGTTCTGGCCCACCACCGCCCTCCAGCCCGAGCCCGCCCGCCCCGCTGCCGGCGCCCTCTCGGTGCCGCCGGGCACCCGCCGGCTGGTGGCCGGCATGTCCGAGTACGGGAGCTGACGGACCGTCGGTCAGACCGGGTCCTGGACCCAGCGGTACCAGGGCCCGGACAGGTGCGTGTAGGTCCCGTAGTCCTCGGGCAGGCGCCCGTCCGGGAAGTAGCCGTACCCCGCGGGCCCCGAGACGCCGCCGGTGCCGTCCACGATCAACAGCACCCCCGTGCCCGTGCGCACCGCGTCGCCGATCCGGTACGTCCCGACCCACCCGGGCCCGGTGGAGTCCGAGCGGGCGAAGTCGGTCAGCGCGGCCCGCCCGAGCCCGAACCGGGCCCGCTCCGGCAGGTCCAGCCGGACCATCCCGACGGCCGCCACCAGCAGCAGCGGGGGCACCGCCCAGCGCCAGTTCCCGGCCGGGGCGGCGGTCTCCGTCCCCGGTATCACCTGCCACACCGCCCGGCCCAGCACCAGCAGGCCGCCCGTCGAACCCGCCGCCAGCAGCAGCGGCCCGTCCGGAGCGGGCCCGCTGTACGCCAGCGCGCCGACCGCGGCCAGCAGCGCCGTGCAGAGCAGTGCGGAGTTCCCCGGCCGCCGCAGCCGGCTCCGCCTCGGCCCCAGGGCGCTGCTCAGCACGACCACGACGGCGGGCACCAGCAGGAGGACCAGCGCGAGTGTCCCGAGCAGGGCGACGGCGAGGATCCAGGACGATCCGGCGGTGGCGACGGCGAGGGCCGCCGCCGCGGCGATCAACAGGGGTGCCCGGTAGCCGGAACGGATGAGTGTGTTCACCGCAGTGATCTACCACCCGTGCGGGGCACGGGGGAACCGGATTCCGCCGGGTCACGTCAAAGCCGCACAGCACGACGCTGCACCCTCGGGAGGAAGACGCACCATGGACCAGAAGACCCGGCTCCGCCGGACCGTCGCCGTCGCCGGCCTGCTGCTCGCGCTGGGCACCGCGACGGCCTGCGGCTCGGCCACCACCTCCGGTTCGACCTCGCCCGGCGACGTCCCGGCGGGCACCCCGTCGGCCGCTGCCTCCGCCTCGGCCTCCGCGAACCCGTCCAACCCCGAGCCCCGGCCGTCCACTCCCCCGCCGGTGAAGCCCTCCCCCACCCCCACGCCCACCACGACCACCCCCGGCATCGCGGTGGGCGAGCCCGACCCGAGCGGCAAGGCTCCCGGGGTCTCGTACCGGGTGGACGGGCTCCGGCTGACCGTCACCTTCTACGGCGGGGTCTGTGAGAAGTACGGGCTGAAGCTGGACGAGTCCAAGCCCGGCACCGTGCAGGCGAAGGTCGTGGTCCGGGAGCCGCAGCCGGCCGGGCAGGCCTGCGCGGCGATCGCCAAGCTGCAGGAGGTCTCGGCCGACCTCAAGGCACAGCTGGAGGGCCGGACGGTCTTCGACCAGAACACCGGTCAGGAGCTGCCGCGCAACCAGGGCCCGGACCAGGTCGGCGGCCCGCAGCACTGAGGGACGACGAAGGCCCCCACCCGGAGCGGGTGGGGGCCTTCGCGGTACGACTAGCTGAACGAGTCGCCGCAGGCGCAGGAGCCGGTGGCGTTCGGGTTGTCGATCGTGAAGCCCTGCTTCTCGATGGTGTCGACGAAGTCGACGGTGGCGCCGCCGAGGTACGGGGCGCTCATGCGGTCGGTGACGACCTTGACGCCGTTGAAGTCCTTCACGACGTCGCCGTCGAGCGAGCGCTCGTCGAAGAAGAGCTGGTAGCGCAGGCCGGAGCAGCCGCCGGGCTGCACGGCGACACGGAGCGCCAGGTCGTCGCGGCCCTCCTGGTCCAGCAGACCCTTGACCTTCTCCGCGGCGGAATCGGTGAGGAGCAGACCACTCTCGACGGTGGTCTCGTCCTGGACGCTCATCTGGTTACTCCCGGTATGTGACGACGAACTGCCGCCAGTGCCAACCAGCGGCCTCCCGGATTCATTTCCCCGGGCGGTGGTTCTCGAGTGGTGGAGGTGGTGCGTGTCCACCCTCCACGCCCCCATGCTCGCACACCGCCGGGGCCTGGTCACCGGCCGATCCTGACAAAGCCCCCGCCCGGGTCACGCCGTCACGGCAGGATGAACGGGTGATCATTCGTCAGCTCCAGGACACCTCCGCCGACGCGGCGGCCGTCGAGGCGGTGGGCCGGGCCGCCTTCCGCGATCCGGCCGGGCCCGCGGACGGCCCGCCGCCGGACCCGGACCAGGTCACCCGCGAGCTCGCCAGGACGGTGCACGCGATCCGGCACGACCAGCCCGGCTGCTGGGTCGCCGAGGACGGCGGGGAGCCCCTCGGGGTGGCGCTCTCGCTGCGCCGGGAGGGCCTCTGGCTGCTCTCCCTGTTCGCGGTGGTCCCGAAGGCCCAGGGGCAGGGGCTCGGCCGGCTGCTGCTGGAGCAGGCGGGCACGTACGGACGGGGCTGCCTGCGCGGGATGCTCTACGCCTCGGCCTCCCCGGCCGCCGCCCGGCGCTACCGGCGGGCCGGGTTCACCCTGCACCCGGCGATGCGGCTGACCGGCACGGTGGACCGGACGGGCCTGCTCGACCCGGGCGACATCCCGGTGCACCCGGGCAACCGCACCCACCTGCACCTGCTGGACTCGGTGGACCGCCGGGCCCGCGGCTCGGCGCACGGGGTGGACCACGCGTTCATGCTGGCGCACTACGACGAGCTGCTGATCGCCGACACCCTGGCCGGGAGCGGCTACTGCTACCGCAACGGCGGGGCGGTGAAGCTGCTGGCCGCCACCTCCAAGCGGATCGCCACCCGGCTGCTGCGCGAGGCGCTGGCCCGCACCCCGGACGGGGCGGAGGTGGTGGTCGAGGGGCTGACGGCGGAGCAGGAGTGGGCGGTGGACGTCGGTCTGGAGCTCGGCCTCTCGCTCTCCACCGAGGGGTACCTGGCGGTGCGGGGGATGCGACCGCCGGCCACGTACGTGCCGAACCCGGCGTTCCTGTGAGCGGGGGCGGCCTGACGGACGGTCAGGACGTGCTGCGGAAGGTGGCGGGCATCGGCGGGTTCTTCGCCGTCACGCCGGGGCCGCGGCCGCCGGAGGGGTTCCGGCCGGTGGCCGACCTGCGCTCGGCGGCGTTCCTGCGGGAGCGGATCGCCGACGTGGCACGGCGGATGGGGACGGCGGAACTCCGGGTGGCCGCCTCGGCGGCGCAGCTGGGCGCGGCGGCCCGGTTCTGGTCGGTGGCGCTGGGCACGGCGGCCGTCGGCGGGGTGGTACCGGACCTGGCGGGCGCGTCCTGGCGGCTGGTGCCCGGCGGGATGCTGGAGCTCTGGGTGCCCGGGGTCCGGGAGCCCGGCCCGGCCGGCCTCGCGGCGGAGCTGTACCTGGAGGTGGTGGAGGGTCAGCTGCGCCCGTTCGGTGAGGCGGTGCGCCGGGTCACCCCGGTGGCCGAGGGGCTGCTCTGGGGGAACGCGGCCTCGGCGCTGGCCGGGGCGGTGAAGGTGCTGGGCGCGGGCCGGGAGCTGGCGGCCGAACTGCTGACCGTCGGCCCGCTGCGCGGTGCGCTGCGGGCCGACGGCCGGCGGACGAGCTGCTGCCTGTACTACCGGGCGCCGGGGGCGGGCCTGTGCGGGGACTGCGTCTTCGACAGGCCGCCCGGGCGCTGACGGTGGATCAGGCCATGGTGGCGAGGATCTCCTCGACCATCTCCATGGTGGTGCCCGGGTGCAGGAAGGCGAACCGGGCGACGGTCTCGCCGTCCCAGCCGGTCGGGGTGACGAAGCCGATCTGGTCGGCCAGCAGCTGCTGGGACCAGCGGTAGTAGTCCTCGTGGGTCCAGCCGGTGCGGCGGAAGCAGACCGAGGAGAGCTGGGGGTCCATCAGGAGCTCCAGGTGCTCGGTGCGCTCGATCAGGGCGGCGGTCTCCCGGGCCAGGGTGAGGCCGGCCTCGATCGCGTCGGTGTAGGCCTGGGTGCCGTGCACCGCCAGCGAGAACCAGAGCGGCAGGCCGCGGGCCCGGCGGGTCAGGTGGTAGGCGTAGTCGGTGGGGTTCCACTCGTCGCCCTCGGTGTGCAGCACGTCCAGGTAGGAGGCGTCCTGGGTGTGCACGGCGCGGGCCAGCTGCGGGTTGCGGTAGATCAGCGCGGCGCAGTCGAACGGGGCGAACAGCCACTTGTGCGGGTCCACCACGAAGGAGTCCGCGTGCTCGATGCCGTTGTAGCGCTCCCGGACGGAGGGGGCGAACAGGCCGGCGCCGCCGTATGCGCCGTCCACGTGGAACCACATGCCGCGCTCGCGGGTGACCTCGGACAGGCCCTGGAGGTCGTCGACGATGCCCTCGTTGGTGGTGCCGGCGGTGCCGACCACGGCGATGACCGTCTCGGGGTTCGGGTCGGCGGCCAGCGCGGCGCGCAGGGCCTCGCCGGTGAAGCGGCGGTCGACGGTCGGGACCTTGAAGGCCTCGACGCCGATGATGTTGAAGGTGTTCTTCACCGAGGAGTGCACCTGGTCGGCGACGGCCACCCGCAGCTTGACGCCCTCGCCGAGGCGGCGGCGGGCGGTGTCGCGGGCGACCACCAGGGCGGACAGGTTGCCGGCCGAGCCGCCGGAGACGAAGGTGCCGCCGGCCGTCTCGGGCAGCCCGGCCCGGTCCGCTATCAGGCGCAGCACCTGGTTCTCGGCGGCGATGGCGCCGGCCGCCTCCAGCCAGGAGATGCCCTGGAGCGAGGCGCAGGAGACCACCATGTCGAAGAGCAGCGCGGCCTTGGTGGGGGCGCACGGGATGAAGGAGAGGTAGCGCGGGCTGTCGGCGGAGATCACGGCCCGGGAGAGCTCGTGGTCGTAGAGCTTCAGCACGTCGGCCGGGTTGTTGCCGCTCGGGTTGAGCAGGCCGGCCAGCTGGGCCTTGAGGTGCTCGCCGTCGCCGGGGTGGTCGAGCGGCACCGGGTCGTACTGCAGCCGCTCGCGCATGTAGTCGAACACCAGGTCCACCAGCTCGTTGTCGGGCCGGTGCATGCGGTCGGGGGCTGCGGACATGGTGGTGCCTCTCGCTGCGGTGAGGGTGGGAGGACCGGGGCGGAGGGGGCGCGCCGGACATGATCAGCGTAGGCAGCGGTGTGCGCCCGGCGCGCGTCGGAACGCGGCGGTCCGGGCCGGAATCGGGCGTGTTCGAGGGGGTCCGCGCAGGATTCCTGCGTCGCCGGGCCCGGGTCAGCCGATCAGCCGGGAGAGCACCACCGAGCTGCGGCTGCGCTGGACGCCGGGCTCCTTGCGGATGCGTTCGATCACGGCCTCCAGGTGGCGGGTGTCCGAGGCCCGCAGGTGGACCAGGGCGTCCGGGTCGCCGGTGACCGTCCAGGCGGCGACCACCTCGGGGAACTGGCGGAGGCTGGCCAGGATCTCCTCGGGGGCGGTCCGCTCGCGGCAGTAGACCTCGACGAAGGCCTCGGTCTGCCAGCCCAGCACGTCCGGGTCGACCACCACGGTGAAGCCGCGGACCACGCCGCGGGCCCGGAGCCGGTCGATCCGGCGGCGGACGGCGGTGGCGGAGAGGTTGGCCAGCAGGCCGATCTCGGCGTAGGAGGCGCGGCCGTCCCGGCTCAGGTGGGTGAGCAGCAGCCGGTCGGTCTCGTCCAGGGAGGCCCCGCCGGGATCTGACGGTCTGTTGGTGCTCATCGGTACGGGGCTCCTGGGAAGAAACGAAACGCCGAACCATTCTGCACCGAGGGACGCACCCGGTGCCGGGCGCGTCCCCCGTGGCGGATTACTGGCCCTTGGCGTCGGCCAGTCGGGTGGAGCCGGTCAGGCAGTCGCGGAACTCGTACCAGGGCGAGTTCCCGGTCCAGCGCAGGAAGCCGCCGGTGGTGCCGGTGCCGGCGGTCGCGTCGATGAAGCGGCAGCCGTCGTAGAGCAGCTTGCCCGCGGTGGTGGCGCTGGTGGTGGTGACCTGGTGCGAGCCCATCAGGGCGCAGTCCTGGTAGCGGATCATCGGGGCCCGGTTGGGGCTGACCGCGTCGAAGCGGTAGACGTGCGGCTGGGCGGTGGTGGCCCAGGACTGGAAGGAGAGGGCGGTGTCGTCGCAGGACACGAAGGTGATGGTGCCCTTGTACCAGGCCGAGTCGATGACCTTGTGCTTGGCGCTGCGGACCTCGAACCGGATGCCCTGGGCGTAGAGCCGGTTGACCGAGTCGGCCCGGCCGGTGGTGCCGCCCAGCTTGAAGAAGGTCCCGTTGGCCGCCGGGTCGGTGAGGATGTACGAGCCGCCGGTGAAGTTCATCGAGCCGCCGCGCTCGTTGCGCACGAAGACCCCGGACCTGAACTCGACCTTGCAGTCCCGGAACCACATGTTGAGGAACTGGTCCTGCTGGGTGGCGGCCGGGGTCGCGCCCATCACCAGGAAGGCGTCGGCGTAGCTGCCGGCCACCTGGCAGTGGTCCCAGCCCATCTCGCTGTTCAGGTCGGACTGCGGGCTGGTGGTGTCCCCGGCCACCCGGTCCGGGGCGCCGTCCAGGACGATGCCCGCCTTCCAGTCGCCGCGCCACTCGACGTCGGTGTACCAGGTGTCCTGCACGCCGCCCGCGTCCGAGGAGTAGGCGTAGTTGAAGGTGGCGGTGGCGTCCTTGCTCTCGAAGGTCAGGCCGCTGATCCGGATGTTCTTGTAGCGGTCCCGGTTGGTCCAGAAGGTGGTGTCCCGGGCGGTCGGCGCGTAGGTGATCCGGCTCAGCCGCTTGCCGTGGCCGACGATCGCGATGCCGTCCACGATGCCGCCGTTGCCCGGGCCGGCGATGCCGGGCAGGAGCGCGTCGGGCTGGGTGATCAGGTAGTTGCCCGGCGGGATCAGCAGCACCTTCTTGGGGATGGCGCCGGAGACCGGGTCGGGCTGGAACGACGCCAGCAGCTCGGTGGCCGCGTCCTTGAAGGCCTGGTCGCTGGGCGTCTGCCCGGTCGGGTCGGCGTTCTTGGCCAGCACGTCGACCACGTACGTGCCGGCCGCCGCCTCCGCCGCCTCCGCCGTCCCGGCGCCGAGCGCCAGCGCCCCGGCGGCGCCCACTCCGGTCAGGCCGGCCAGCAGTGAGCGGCGGCCGAGCGTCCCTCGTTCGTTCGCGGACATGCGTACTCCCCCCGTGAGGTCCAGTGGATCTTCCTCGATCCGACCAAGATCCTCATTGATGACGGGGATTATCACAAGGGAGATGTGACGGGGGGTCAGAAATCCTTCGACACGGGCGCGCTCCCCGTGCTGCCCTGGTGCGCATGACTCCTCTCGGCGGCACCCATCTGATCGGCGGCGAACTACCGGTGGCCCGGCTCGGGCTCGGCACCATGCGGCTGCCCGGCCCCGGCGTCTGGGGGCCGCCGACCGACCGGGCCGAGGCGGTGCGGCTGCTGCGCCGCGCGGTGGAGCTGGGGGTGGACCTGGTCGACACCGCCGACTCGTACGGGCCGCACGTCAGCGAGGAGCTGATCGCCGAGGCGCTGCACCCCTACCCCGCGGGCCTGGTGATCTCCACCAAGGGCGGGCTGACCCGGCAGGGGCCGGACGCCTGGGCGGCGGTGGGGCGGCCCGAGTACCTGCGGCAGTGCGTGGAGCTCAGCCTGCGGCGGCTCCGGCTGGAGCGGATCGACCTCTACCACCTGCACCGGATCGACCCGGCAGTGCCGCTGGAGGACCAGCTCGGGGTGCTGGCCGAGCTGCGGGCGGAGGGCAAGATCGGGCACATCGGCCTCTCCGAGGTGGAGGTCGAGGAGATCGAGCGGGCCCGGGCGGTGGTGCCGGTCGCCACCGTGCAGAACGTCTTCAACCTCACCCGGCAGCGCCTGCGGGCCACCCTGGACCACTGCACCCGGGAGGGCATCGGCTTCGTCCCCTTCTTCCCCCTCGGCCGCGGCGGCCTGGCCCGCCCGGACGGCCCCACCCCGGGCCTCGCCGCCCTCGCCGCCGCCCACGACGCCACTCCGGCCCAACTCGCCCTCGCCTGGCTGCTCCACCTCTCCCCCACCACCCTCCCGATCCCGGGCACCTCCCGGACGGCCCACCTGGAACAGAACCTGGCGGCCGCCCGGATCACCCTGACCGAGAGCGAGGTGGCGGACCTCTCCGCCCGCTGGACGGACGCCTAGTCCACCAGGAGGACGATCTTGCCGCGGGTGCGGCCCTCCGCGTTGAGGGCCTGGGCGCTGGCGGCCTGGGCGAGCGGGAAGGTGGAGGCGATCGGGACGCGGAGCTTCCCCTCGTCGGCGAGGCGGGCCAGGTCGGCGAGGCCGTCGGCGTCGGGGCGGACCCAGACGTAGTGGCCGCCGAGGGCCTTGACCCCGTAGTCGGTGACGGAGGCGATCCGGGAGCCGTCCGGCACCAGCGTGGCCGAGACCTCCACCGCGTCGCCGCCGATCAGGTCGACCGCCACGTCCACCCCGTCGGGGGCGAGCCCGCGGACCCGGTCGGCCAGCCCCGCCCCGTACGTGACGGGCTCCGCCCCGAGGGAGCGGAGGAACTCGTGGTTGCGCTCGCTCGCGGTGCCGATCACCCGCAGGCCGAGCGCCCTGGCGATCTGCACCACGAAGACCCCGACTCCCCCGGCGGCCGCGTGCACCAGCACGGTCTGCCCCGCCGTCACCCTGAGCGCCCGGACCAGGCACTGATGGGCCGTCAGCCCGGCCAGCGGCAGCCCGCCCGCCTCGGCCCAGCTCAGCGAGGCCGGCTTGCGGGCCAGCGTCCGCACGGGGGCGGAGACCAGCTCGGCGTAGGTGCCGTGCTGGACGGCGTCCTTGCGGACGTAGCCGTAGACCTCGTCGCCGGGGGCGAACTCGGTGACCCCGCCGCCGACCGCCTGGACCACCCCGGCCGCGTCCCAGCCCATGACCAGCGGGAAGTGCGCGTCGGTGCTGCCGTCCAGGTACCCTTCCCGGATCTTCCAGTCCACCGGGTTGACCCCGGCGGCCTTCACCCGGACCAGCACCGAGTCGGGGCCGACCTTGGGGTCGGGGAGCTCGGTGTACTCGACCACGTCGGGGCCGCCGTAACGCCTGATCGCGATTGCCTTCATGCCTGCCAAGCCAACCGGACGCGGCGGTGAACGCGACGCAACGGCACGCGGTTCTCGTCACATCGACACTTCGGCCATCGTCAGAGTGACGCTAACGGGTTATCATAGATAGCGTCAGATAGACGATAACGGCCAAGGCATCACAGAGTTCCGCCGCACAGGAGGGCACCCGCCCGTGACCACCACCACCGAGACCTACGGCGTCGACCCCACTCCGACGCCGCTCGCACTGCTGCTGCTCGGCCGCGAGGCCGACCCGAACAGCGAGCGCGGCGTCGAGTGCCCCGGCGACCTCCCGCCCGCCTCCGACCCGGACCTGGTGGCCCGGGCCCGCGCCGCCAAGGCCGCACTGGGCGACCGGGTGTTCATCCTCGGCCACCACTACCAGCGCGACGAGGTCATCGAGTTCGCCGACGTCACCGGCGACTCCTTCAAGCTCGCCCGGGACGCCGCCAACAAGCCGGAGGCGGAGTACATCGTCTTCTGCGGCGTGCACTTCATGGCCGAGTCGGCCGACATCCTCACCAGCAGCGCCCAGCAGGTGATCCTCCCCGACCTGGCGGCCGGCTGCTCGATGGCCGACATGGCCACCGCCGAGCAGGTCGCCGAGTGCTGGGACGTGCTCACCGAGGCGGGCATCGCCGACGTGACCGTACCGGTCTCGTACATGAACTCCTCCGCCGACATCAAGGCCTTCACCGGCAAGCACGGCGGCACCATCTGCACCTCCTCCAACGCCGAGCGCGCCCTGACCTGGGCGTACGAGCAGGGCGAGAAGGTGCTCTTCCTGCCGGACCAGCACCTGGGCCGCAACACCGCCGTCCGCGACCTGGGCTTCTCGCTGGACGACTGCGTGCTCTACAACCCGCACAAGCCGAACGGCGGCCTGACCGTCGAGCAGCTGCGGAACGCCAAGATGATCCTCTGGCGCGGCCACTGCTCAGTGCACGGCCGGTTCTCGCTGGACTCGGTCAACGACGTGCGCGAGCGCATCCCGGGCGTCACCGTCCTGGTCCACCCCGAGTGCAAGCACGAGGTGGTCGCGGCCGCCGACATGGTGGGCTCGACCGAGTACATCATCAAGGCGCTGGACGCGGCCGAGCCCGGCTCCAAGTGGGCCATCGGCACCGAGCTCAACCTGGTCCGCCGCCTGGCCAAGGCGCACCCGGACAAGGAGATCGTCTTCCTCGACCGGGCGGTCTGCTTCTGCTCCACCATGAACCGGATCGACCTGCCGCACCTGGTCTGGGCACTGGAGTCGCTGGTCGACGGCCGGGTGCCGAACGTGATCACGGTGGACCCGGAGACCGAGAAGTACGCCAAGGCCGCACTGGACCGGATGCTGGCCCTGCCGTAACGATTCGCCGCGGGACACACGAAGGGCGGGCCCCCGAGGGGGCCCGCCCTTTCACGTGCCGGGTACTACTCCGGGATGCCGGGGATCAGGCCGTCGCCCTCGGCGCGGAGCAGCTCGCGCACCTCGTCCAGGGAGGCCTCCGGGTCCGGCAGGATCAGGTCCGAGGGCTCCAGCGAGTCGTCCGGCAGCGGCGTGCCGTACTCCTTCACCGCGTCCAGCAGACTGCCGAGCGCGGCCCGGAAGTGCTGCTCGTCCCCCGATTCGAGCGCGACGAGGAGCTCCTCGTCGAGCTCGTTCAGCCGGTTCAGGTGCCCTTCGGCGACCTGGAACTGGCCCTCGCCCATGACCCGCATGATCATGCCGGTGTTCTCCCTGCGTAGGAGGCTACTTGTTGTAGTTGATCGTGGGAGGGGTGTCCTGCTTGCCCTGCTCGATGGCCTGCGGGGCGCCGCCCGGGGTGCCGCCGGTCAGCTCGGCCTTCATCCGGGCCAGCTCCAGCTCGACGTCGCTGCCGCCGGCCACCCGCTCCAGCTCGGCCTCGATGTCGTCCTTGCGGCCCAGCCCGCTGGCGTCGTCGAGCGCGCCGGAGGCCAGCAGCTCGTCGATCGCGCCGGCCCGGGCCTGCATCTGCGCGGTCTTGTCCTCGGCCCGCTGGATGGCCAGGCCGACGTCGCCCATCTCCTCCGAGATCCCCGAGAAGGACTCGGCGATCCGGGTCTGCGCCTGGGCGGCGGTGTAGGTGGCCTTGATGGTCTCCTTCTTGGTGCGGAAGGCGTCCACCTTGGCCTGCAGGCGCTGGGAGGCGAGCGTGAGCTTCTCCTCCTCGGCCTGGAGGGCCTGGTACTGCGTCTCCAGGTCGGTGATCTGGGACTGCAGGTTGGCCTTGCGGGTCAGCGCCTCGCGGGCCAGGTCCTCGCGGCCGAGCGAGAGCGCCTTGCGGCCCTGGTCCTCGTACTTGGCCGACTGCTGCTGCAGCTGGGTCAGCTGGAGCTCCAGGCGCTTGCGGGAGGTGGCCACGTCGGCGACGCCCCTGCGCACCTTCTGCAGCAGTTCCAGCTGCTTCTGGTAGGAGTAGTCGAGCGTCTCTCGCGGGTCCTCCGCACGGTCCAGGGCCTTGTTCGCCTTGGAGCGGAAGATCAGCCCCATACGCTTCATGATTCCGTCGCTCATGGGCCTCGGGTGCCCCCTTCTCGGGCCTGCGGTTCCGTCTCGGCTGACAGGAACGAGTCTATGCGCGGCGGCCGTCCGGCCGCAGTGCTCCTGCCTGCAACAAGCGTGCTACAGCCTTCCGGCTCCGGCCTCATCCCCTGGGTGGAGACGACCCCTGACCATGATCGGAGACGGGGGCCCGGAGTCCTAGGGGACACTCCGGGGGCATTCGATATCTGTTTGGGTCCGAGGGCACCACGATTTGCCGATACCCAGCACGTACGCTTGTGGTGTGTTCCGACGCCGTTCAGAAGAAGCCTCCTCCGCCACCGCGCTGGCCGAGCAGGACGACACCCAGCCCCGTGACCCGCAGGCCCCCAAGGGCCGGCCGACCCCCAAGCGCAGCGAGGCCGAGGCCAACCGCCGCACCCGGGTGACGGTCCCCAAGGACCGCAAGGAGGCCGCGCGGCAGTCGCGCGACCGCATGCGGGCCGAGCGGGAGAAGCAGCGCACCGCGCTGCTCGAGGGCGACGAGCGCTACCTCCCCGCCCGTGACAAGGGCCCGGTGCGGAAGTACGTCCGCGACTACATCGACGCCCGGTGGTCGCTGGCCGAGTTCTTCCTGCCGTACGCGGTGGTCGTGCTGGTCCTCAGCGTGGTGCCGAACAACCTGCTGAAGTTCGCCTCGACGCTGCTCTTCATGGTCTTCTTCGTGCTGGTGATCGCGGACTTCCTGCGGCTCGGCTTCGGCCTGCGCAAGGCGCTGGCCACCGAGTTCCCCGGCACCAACACCCGCGGCTCCGTCCCCTACGGGCTGATGCGCACCCTGCAGATGCGCCGCCTCCGGCTGCCCAAGCCGAAGGTCAAGCGGGGCGAGAAGCCCTGACCGCGGACCACGTGCAACAGCCGTCCTGGGCCCAGCCCTGGACGGCTGACGCGTGGTCGGCCCCGGGCGGCCTGCCCGGGCAGGGCCTGGGGGCGCACGACCGGCTGCCCACCCGCGGCGCCCTGCCCACCGCCGCCACCTGGCTGGAGCGCCAGGGCGGCCTGCGGACCCTGGTCCGCCAAGAGCTGGTGGCCCGTCAGCTGGGCGCCCAGCTGGCCGGGCTGGACGGCCTGCGGGTGCTGGACGTCGGCTGCGGCCAGGGCACCCAGGCGCTCCGGCTGGCCCGCGCCGGCCACCTGGTCACCGGCCTCGACCCGGACCCGGTCACCCTCGGCGCGGCCCAGGCCGCGCTGGCGGCCGAGCCCGAGGAGGTGCGGGTGCGGGTCCAGCTGCTCGGCGGCGACTGCTACCAGGTCGGCCGCTGGTTCGGCCCGCGCAGCTTCGACGTGGTGCTCTGCCACGGGGTGCTGCCGTACCTCTCCGACCCGGACCCGATGCTGGCCTCGCTGGCCCGGCTGCTCGCCCCCGGCGGGGTGCTCTCGCTGGTGGTCCGCAACGCCGAGGCGCTGGCCATGCGGCCCGGGCTGACCGGGGACTGGCGCACCGCGCTGGAGTCCTTCGACTCCACCCGCTTCACCAACCGCCTCGGCCTGCCGGCCCGGGCCGACCGGCTCGCCGACCTCTCCACCACGCTGCGGGACATCGCCGTGCCGGTCCGGCACTGGTACGGGGTGCGGGTCTTCACCGACACCACGCCCGACCACCAGGCCCCGGTGGACGGGCGGCAGCTGGCCCAGCTGCTGGACGCCGAGGAGCGGGCCGGGCAGCAGGACCCGTACCGCCGGGTGGCGGCGCTGCTGCACGTGGTCGGCGCGAAGCCCTGACCCGCCCCGGGTCGCCCGGGGCCTGACGGGGGCTCAGCCCTCCTGCAGGCTCATGGTGTAGATCACCGCGGCGTCGTCCAGCAGCACGACCCGGTCCACCCCCTGGTCCAGCAGGTCCTTGTACGTCTCCCCCACCCAGGACTCCGCGTCGCCCTGACTGGTGAACTCCTCCTGCTCGCCCGGCAGGGTCACCACGGTGCCGTCGGCCTTCTCGTACCGCCACGTCCAGACCACGCCCGTCTCCTTCGCTCGGTTTGCGCTGCGCGCAGGTTAGCGTGCCCGCCCGGCGGGGCCCCATGCCTGGTGCGGGAGGATGGTGACCATGTCGATGCCCCGCACCCTGATCCTCGGCGGCGCCCGTTCGGGCAAGTCCACCCGGGCCGAGCAGTTGCTCGCCGGGTACGAGGACGTCCTGTACGTGGCCACCAGCGGCACCCGGGACGGGGACGCGGACTGGGCGGACCGGGTGCGGCTGCACCGGGAGCGGCGGCCGGGGAGCTGGCGGACGGCCGAGACCTGCGACCTGCCGGCCGTGCTGGCGGACGCCGCCGACCCGGCGCCGGTGCTGATCGACTGCCTGGCGCTCTGGCTCACCGCCGTGATGGACGAGTGCGGGGCCTGGGAGGACGGCGCCTGGCGGGAGGGCGGGGCCGAGGAGGCCGTGCTGGCCCGCTGCGCGCAGCTGGCCGGGGCGTGGAAGGTGACGGAACGTCAGGTGATCGCCGTCAGCAACGAGGTCGGCATGGGCGTCGTCCCGGCCACCGCCTCGGGGCGGCGCTTCCGCGACACCCTGGGCCGCCTCAACATGGCGGTGGCCGACGCCTCGGAGCGCGTCCTGCTGGTGGTCGCCGGGCAGGTGCTGACCGTCAAACCCGCTGGCGTGTAGCCTTCCCGACGATGGACACGACCGTGGATCTCGACGTTTTCTCCTCCCTGGTGGAGCGCCCCGACGAGAGCGCCCGCCGGGCCGGCGAGGAGCGCTGGCAGCAGCTCGACCGGCCGCGCGGCGGCCTCGGGCAGCTGGAGGAGCTGGGTGCCTGGCTGGCCGGGGTGCAGGGCCGCTCGCCCGTGCGCCCGCTGACCGCCGCCAAGGTGGTGCTGTTCGCCGCCGACCACGGCGTGGCCTCGGCCGGGGTCTCGAAGCTGACCGGCGGCACCGCCCGCCGGGTGCACGCGGTGCTGGACGGCTCCGCCCCCGTCGCCGTGCTGGCCCGCCGCTACGGTGCGGCCGTGCGCGTGGTCGACGTCGGCGTGGACGCCGGGCCGGGCGAGTTCCCGGAGGAGGTCAGCCGCTTCAAGGTCCGCCGGGGCTCCGGCCGGATCGACCTGGAGGACGCCCTGACGGCCGCCCAGGCCGCCGAGGCCTTCCGGGCCGGCATGGCCGTCGCCGACGAGGAGGCCGACGCCGGGACCGACCTGGTGGTGCTGGGCGACCTCGGGGTGGGCTCCACCACCGTGGCCGCCGTCCTGGTCGGCGCGCTCTGCGGCACCGACGCCGCCGCCGTCACCGGGCGCGGCTCGGGCATCGACGACCGCACCTGGATGGTCAAGTGCGCCGCCGTCCGCGACTCGCTGCGCCGGGCCCGCCCCGTGCTCGGCGACCAGTTGGCGCTGCTCTCCACCGTCGGTGGCGCGGACTTCGCCGCGATCACCGGCTTCCTGCTCCAGGCCGCCGCGCGCAAGCTCCCGGTGGTGCTGGACGGCGTGGTCTCCGCCGCCTGCGCGCTGGTCGCCCAGCGGATCGCCTTCCGCGCCCCCGAGTGGTGGCGCGCCGGGCAGTCCACCGGCGAGCCGGCCCAGGCCAAGGCGTACGACCGGCTGACGCTGACGCCCGTCCAGACCCTCGGGGTCTCCATGGGCGAGGGCGTCGGCGCGCTGCTGGCACTGCCGCTGCTCCAGGCCGCGACCGACACCCTGGCCGACCCCGGGGACGTCCCGGCCGGTACGTCCGTGAGCTTCGAGCCGCCCGCGCCGCGGCCGCTGCCCACCGCCGCCGAACTGCTCGGCCGGGGCTGAACCCTTTGCTGGACGGACTCCGGTTCGCCTTCGGGACGCTGACGGTCCTTCCGGTCCGGGTGGAGCGGTGGGACCGTGAGAGCGGCGGGCGCGCGATGGCGCTGGCGTCGGTCGTCGGGCTGGTGCTCGGCGGCCTGGCGGCCGGCGTCGGTGCGCTGGTGTGCTGGCGCGGCGGGCCGCTGCTCGGGGCCGTCGCAGCCGTGGGTGTGCTGGCCGCGCTGACCCGGGGGCTGCACCTGGACGGGCTGGCCGACGTGGCGGACGGGCTGGGGAGCGGCAAGCCCGCCGAGGACGCGCTGCGGATCATGAAGCAGTCGGACATCGGGCCGTTCGGGGTGCTGACGCTGCTGCTGGTGATGCTGGCTCAGATCGCCGCGCTGGCGGAGGAGTTCGGGCGCTCGACGGTGGGCGGGGCGGTCGCGGTGCTGACCGCGGCGCTGGCCGGGCGGTGCATGCTGGGGTGGGCCTGTCTGCGGTCGGTGCCGGCGGCACGGCCGGGCGGGCTGGGGGCGATGGTCGCGGCCTCCGTACCGCTGCCGGCGGCGCTCGGCGGGTCGGCTCTGGCCGCTGTGGGGGTGGGGCTGTACGCGCCTCGGTACGGAGTGGCGCTGGTGGTGGGGCTGGCGTGCGGGTGGCTGCTGGTGCGGCGCTGTGTGCGACGGCTGGGCGGCACCACCGGCGACGTGCTGGGGGCGACGGTCGAGACGGCCGCGACCGGGGCGCTGGTGGCGCTCGCGCTCCACTGAGTCCGGGGGATGTCTTGACGACGTATCAGGACCGGGTGCACGGCTGTCTGCTCGGCGGGGCGCTCGGGGACGCGCTCGGCTTCCCGGTCGAGGGCGCGTCGCTGTACACGATCCGGGACCGGCACGGCCCGGCCGGGGTCACCGGGCTCGTCCCGGACCGCGAGGGGGTGGTCGGGCGGATCAGCGACGACACCCAGATGACGCTGTTCACCGCCGAGGCCCTGCTGCGGGACCCGTCCGTCCCCGGGGTGCGGCAGGCGTACCTGCGCTGGCTGGACACCCAGGAGCACCCGGCACCGCCGCCCGCCGGCTCCGCCCCGCACCGGACCGGACGGCTGCGCGAGGAGCGCTGGCTGTACGCCCGGCGCGGCCCCGGCCGGGCCTGTCTGCACGGCCTGGGGCAGGGGTACCTCCCCGACCCGCGCCGCCCGTTGGACGGCACCCCGGGCCCGGTGAACCCGGACTCCAAGGGGTGCGGCACGGTGATGCGGTCGGCGCCGTTCGGGTTCGTCCCCGACTCCTTCGAACTCGCCGCGCGCTGCGCCCTGATCACCCACGGGCATCCGACGGCCGCGTACGCCGCCGGTGCGTTCGCCGCCGTCGTCGGCGAGCTGATGACCGGTCAGCCGCTGGAGCAGGCCGTCCGGCGCACGCTGGCCCTGCTCGCCCGGTACCCCGGGCACCAGGAGACCAGCGCCGCCCTGTCGCTGGCCCTCACCCTGGCCGAGGCCGGTCCGGACCGGCTGGAGGACCTCGGTCCCGGCTGGATCGCCGAGGAAGCCCTGGCCGTCGCCGTGTACGCGGCCCTGGCCGCGCCCGGGCCGGGCGACGTCGGCCCGGCCCTGCTGCTGGCCGTCAACCACTCCGGGGACAGCGACTCCACCGGCGCGATCTGCGGCAACCTGCTCGGCGCCCGGTACGGCGCGGGTGCCCTGCCGGCGGAGTGGCCGGCCCAGGTCGAGGGCCGGACCGTGATCGCCGCCCTGGCGGGCGGCTTCGGCGGCTGACCGGCCGTCAGTCCAGGGTCAGCGCGACGATGCCTTCCGGGAGGGCGAGGAACACCCGGCCGTCCGGGTCGATGACCGCGGAGCGGGCGGGCAGGCCGAGCCGGATGTCGAGCGCGACGGGGTCGGTGCCCCAGCGGTACAGGCGGACCAGGCCGTCGGACCAGGCGGCGGCGAGCATCATGCCGTGGGGGGTGTCCTGGACGGCCACGGCGGTGACCGGGTGCTCGCGGGCGTCGATCGGCTCCGGGGCCGGGCCCCGCCCGTCCATCCAGGTCCGTACCGTGCCGTCGGTGCCGCCGCTGACCAGCAGGACGCCGCCGTCCGCCTCGGTGAGGTCGACGTCGGTGACCCTGCCCCGGTGGAGCGGCCGGTCGGTCGCCGTCTTCTCCCAGGCGGCCGTCCGGATCAGGCCGAGCCCGCCACCGCCGTCGCCGACGGCGAGCAGCGGGCCGTCGGCACCGACCAGGGTGGCCAGCGCGGTGACCCCGGAGGTGAAGTTCCAGGTGGCCCACTTGACGGCCGGGGTCGGCCGGCCGCCCTTCTTCTCGGGGTACGGGTAGGTGACGACGGTGCCGTCCTGCTGGAGGAAGAACTGCGAGCCCTCGTCACCGCAGACCATGCCTGCTTCTCCGTTGCCGAACAGCCGGCTCGGGTCGACCTCCCTGACGTCCAGTCCGGTCGTGGGGTCGAGGAAGCGGAGGATCCCGTTGACGGCCGCCAGCAGATACTGCCGGAGCGGGCCGCGCCCCGGCGCGATCCGCAGCACGAGCGCTTCGCCCCGCGGGTCGTGGGCGGGGACCCAGCCCTTGAACGGGCCCGACCAGGCAGCCCGCCACCGTTGCCCTGAGACGGCCGCGCAGTGGTCGGCGGCCGGCTGGTCGCGGCCGGCCAGCCAGGCGTGCAGGGCGGCCGCCCGGTCGGCCGGGGTGGAGCCGGCGGGGCGGACCGGACCGGCGAGCTCCCAGGCTTCGGCGAGCGCGGTGTTCAGGTACTCGGCCCCCGGGGGCGGCGGGCTCGCGGGCGGGGCCGATTCGTCGAACAGCGGGTTGAAGTAGGGCGGGGCCGGCTGGAGGTGTTCGAAGGCGGCGGTGATCGTGGCGAGGTCGGCGTGGATCAGGACGTCGGGATCGGCGAGCAGCCGCCCGCCGACGCCCGCGTGCACCGCGTGCCGCAGCAGCAGGCCCAGCCACTGCGGGTCGATGCCCGACAGCAGCGGGCGGCCGTCGGCGCCCCGGGGAAGGCCCCCTTCGATGCCCGCCTGCAGGGCCGCGTGGTCCACCGGTGGGCAGCCGGACACCACCTGACGCTCCAGCAGGTCCGGCTGGAGCCGCCGGTACGGACCGTCGGCCGGGGGCAGGTACGCGGAGGCCAGGCGGACGGCCTCGGCCCCACCGGCTCCCGGCAGCGCGGCCCACACCGCGTCGGTGACCGGACGGCCGGCGGCGGCGAGCGCGCCCACGGCCCGGCGGGGCCCCTCGGGCAGCGCCGCCCACCAAGCCTCGGCCAGCGCGGCGGCCCGCTCGACGGGCGGGGCCGCCGGGTCGAGCGGGGTGCCGGGCGGGGTGCGGGAGGCGAGCAGGGCCAGCCCGGGGCTCGGGTGGACCTGGTCGGCGGCCACCGGGTGACCGGCCAACCCGGCGCACCAGGCGGCGAAGCGGTCGGGCTCCGTCCAGCGCGGGTCGTCCAGGTCGAGTACGGCACCGGCGGGGGCGGCGGCGCTCAGTGCGGCTGCGGCGGCCGCGCCGGAGGCCTCCACCAGTACGCGCAGCCAAGGGACTTGGAGCAGCGGTGTGAGCAGCTCGGTGGCGATCTGCTCGGGCATGTCCGGCAGCAGGTCGCCGCCGGCCCGGTCCAGGTCGGTGACGACCAGGGTGCGGGGGACGCCGTCCTGGACGGCCTCCATCAGGTCATCGGGGGTACGGGCGACCACGCCGAGCCGCTCGGCCAGCAGCCAGGTCGCGCTACGGACCGTCAGTCCCTCTGCGGAGAGCACCACATGGACCCGGCGGCCGGTCCGGGGGTTGTCCGGCGGGCAGGAGGCGGCGAGCCAGGCGAGCAGGTGGGTGCGCCCGCTGCCCGAGGAGCCGGTGATCCGGCAGAAGCGGGGCGCGCGCTCGTCCTCCAGCCAGTCGAGCAGCGCCCGCCCGGCCGGCCGCCGCCCGGCCCGCAGCGGCGGCACGGGGGACGCCTCGCCCGACGGGGCAACCGCTTCCGGGACGGTGCCGTACGCCGGGTTGTGCCAGAAGGCCCGGGTGCCGCCCCAGTAGGTGAGCTTCCAGGCACCGGCGACGGCGTGCGAGGGGACCCGGCCGGCCGGGTCGTGGCCCTCGTCCACCTTGTACCGGTACACCCAACTGCCGGGAGGCAGGGAGGGTTCTGTCCAGGGCTGGTCGAACTTGGGGTCGGGGCGCCGGCCGGGCGGCTCGTACGGCTCCTTCGGCGGCTGGTACCCCTCGGCCGCGCGGGCCTCCAACTCCGCGAGACCGGAGACCGCCCTGCTCCCGGGGACGAGTCGGCCGGACCGCCGGTTGCCCGGATCGGCGATCAGCTCCTGGAGTGCCTCCGACGGGGACAGCTCCCGGGCTCTGGCGTCGAGCAGCTTGGAGAACCAGTGCATGGCGCCGTCGAAGTTGTCGGCGATGAGGTACCGCGCGATGCCGGCCGCGCCGTCCTCGTCACAGATCCACAGGTAGCCCACCAGCTCGTCCCAGTCGGTGCGCACCTCGAGGTACTCGACCGGCTTCTCGGTGGTGCCTGCGTAATGGGGCACTCCCGTGGCGCTCACTGGTTCACTCTTTTCCGTCATGGCAGGATCTCCGCGAAGATGTGGACTCTGTTGCCGTCGTCGAGCACCTCGGTGGCGCGCCACTTGAGGTCGCGGCCGAGGAGCAGCTCCCGCTCGGTGCTGGCGACCGCCCCGGGCTTCTCCATCCACATCGCGGGTGTCCCCGCGGGGACCTTGATGTGCATGACCGCTTGTTTGCCCTGCCACATCGCCGGGAGGTCGCCGAAGCCCGTGGACAGGTAGCCCCGCTCGGTGAAGGTCAGGCCCTTCAGGCTGTGCGGGTCGCCGCCTGCACCGACGAGGTGTTCGATGTCGGTTCCACGGGTGACGATGATGTCCTGCGGTACCGGCTGTCGTCGGAGCGCCTGGTCCATCAGCTCGACACTCCGCCTGACGCCGGCATCGGTCACGCCGTCGATCCGTCCGTCCGCAGTGCGGAGCGCACCGTTGACCTCGTCGTACGTCGGTCCCGTGCCCCGGTTCCCCTGACCGCGCGAGTAGCTGTCGAACGCGACCTTCTCGGGCTCGCGGAGCCCGTCGGCGGTCCGGTTCCAGGTCTGCTGGGCGTAGGACTGGGCGGCGTCGTCGTCGTAGAGCTTGGCGGTCCGGGCCTGGGCTTGGACAGCGTCCCGGATCGCCGCCTGCTCCTGTTGGGTCCTGAGCGCGCGGTCGAACTCGTTCTCGACGGGCTTTGCACTCTCCGCGGCCTGCACCTCCGGCTCGTGCACAGGAGCCTCCGGCTCGGGCGCATGTGACGGAGCCTCGGGCTCGGGGACGTGCGCGGGTGCCTCGGGCTCGGGAACGTGCGCGGATGCCTCGGGCTCCGGGACGTGCGGGGGCTCCGGGGCGGACGGTTCCGGGACGTGCGCGGGAGCCGGTTCGGGCGCGTGCTGGTACGCCGCGTCGGGGAAGCCCTCCACCCGGGCCGGGGGTGACCGGTGGTGGGCGGCTTCCGGGAAGCCGTCCGGCCGGGCGGGCGGGGAGTGCTGGTACGCCGCCTCCGGGAAACCCTCCAACCGGGTGGGCGGGGCTGCTTGGGCGGGTACGGAGACGTCGGTGTGGCGGGCGGCGTTGGTGGCGGCGCGTTCGGCGAGGTCGTCGGCTCCGCGCAGGGCGGTGCGTTCTGCGGAGTTCTTCAGGGCGTTGGCGGCGGCGCGCTTGGCCGCGATGCCCGCCGTGCTGCCGCCTCCGGTGGCCGCGCCGGAGGCGACGTCGAAGATGACCCGGCCGGTGGCCTCGAAGGGGTCGGAGCGCCAGCCGGAGCCGGCCAGGGACTTGACCAGCTCGG
Organism: Kitasatospora sp. NPDC051853; assembly: GCF_044452665.1. NCBI lineage: Bacteria > Bacillati > Actinomycetota > Actinomycetes > Kitasatosporales > Streptomycetaceae > Kitasatospora > Kitasatospora sp. NPDC051853. The sequence continues at coordinate 325,192 of NZ_JBITBY010000002.1, forward strand.
TGGGGTGGTTGGCGGTGCGCAGCAGGCCGAGCGAGGTGCTGAGGACGTGCTCCTGGTACTGGGCGGGGTGGGTGAGGTTGTAGGGGTCCTGCGGGTTGAGGGAGCGGACGAACTTGACCGCGTCGGCGCCGCCCTTGGCGACGCCGCCCAGCAGGTGGAGGCTGCCCACCGCCGCGCCCTGCACCAGGTCGGTCTGGGCGGCGGCGACCTGCTGGAGGAAGCTGGGCTCGCGCGGGGCGGAGCCGGTGGCGGCCGACACCGCGTCGGCGGCGGCGAGGGCGGCGGCGTCGCGTTGGCGGCGGGCCTCGCGGAGCAGGTCCTGAGCCTGTTTCAGGCCGTCCTGGCCTGGGTCGTGGAAGGTGCCCGGGTCGGTCGGGCGGGTGAGGTCGGTGCCCCCGGCCGCGGCGGCGCTGTTGTACTGCTTGACGGCGTCGTTGTACCGGTCGACCTGGTCGTTGTAGGCGTCCCGGGCCCGCTCGGACGCCTTGCGGGCCGCTTCGTACGCGTCGATCGCCTGCCGGGCCCGGCCCTGGGCCCACTCGACGGTGCGGGCGTAGGTGTCGAGGGCCTCGGCCGCGGAACCGCACGCCTCGGCGGCGAGCACCCAGAGGGCGGGCTGGGGGCTGAACCTGGCCCGGAAGGCGTCGCCGGCCGCGCCCTTCCAGTGCTCGGCGTCCAGCCTGGTCAGCCCGGAGCCGGTCTCGTCGAAGGCGGCCTGGAACTTGTGCAGGTGCCGGGCGGCCGTGGTGACGGCCCCCACGTCGCCGTGCACCAGCTCCTTCGGGTCGTCGGTCTGACCGAGGTTCAGTTCGCCGACCAGCGCGCCGAGGCTGTCGGCGACGTTGTCGCCCCACCTGTCGACGGCGTGCGCGGCGCTGTCCAGGCCGACCAGGTCGAGGCCGTCGCCGACCAGGTGGGCGCCGGCGTTGACGGTCTCGCCGAGGGCGCGCTTGCCGCCGTCGAGGGCCCGCTCGAACAGGTTGGTCATCGGCGGTCGCCGAACTGCTCGGCCTGCCGGGTGAGTTGCTCGGCCCGTTGCTTCGACTCGGCGGTCTCCTCGGCGAGTTCACCGCCGAAGCCGGCGGCGGCCGCGTGACCGCGCAGGAACGGGTTCTCCAGCAGGTCGGCCTTGGTGGCCTGCACGGCCGCCTGGCTGCGCAGCGAGGACTGCGCGAGGGACTCGGCGGAGAAGTCCGCGTCGCGGACCTGGGTGAACGGGTTGTCGGCGAGCACCTCCCGGTAGGACATCTTCTCCAGGTCCTCGCCGGTCAGGTTCGGATTGCCGAGCGCCGCGTTGGTCAGCTCCTTCGCCACCCCGGTGACGTACTCCTCCTGCTCGGCGTACAGGCCGGCCGAGAGGTTGAGCCGGCGGGCGATCTCGTTGCCGTCCTGGATCAGCGCCCGCACGCCCCAGGACCAGCGGTCGCAGAACTCCTCGAAGACGGACTGCAGCTGGGGGTGGCCGATCTCCAGCCCGGTCAGGCTGATGTCGCCGAAGCCCCGGCCGACCAGGGCGGCCTCCTCGATGCCGAGCGAGCGCAGCTCCTCGATCGCGTGGTCGATCCCGTCCGCGGCGAGCTTGAGCGCCTGCGGGTCCACCTGGTAGGAGCTCACCGGGCGCCCGCCCCGTCCAGCGCGACCGTGTCCGGCACGATCCCGCGGACCGGCGGGAAGAGCATCGGCATGCTCCCCGCCGCGTTCAGCGCCACCCCGGCGGGCACCCCGACCGCCGCCACCCCGACGTCCAGCAGGCGCGACCCACGGACCGTCAGGTAGTCCACCGCACCGCTCTGCTGACCCCTGGCCCTGGCGAAGGCGACCAGCTCGGACTCGTCGGTGAACGCGTGGATCCAGCGGATCCCGCCCTGGTCCCCCGTCCAGACCGGCCCGCCCGGACCGGTCTGCGGCACCAGCACCAGGGCGGCCCGGAATTCCGCCAGCACCAGTTGTGGATCACCCACTCCGGCGTACTGCATACGAAGTTGGTGCGTCAGTCCGGCGTTCGCCACCGGCCCCCCTCTCCCCGGCCGAGAACGATAACCCACGGATTTCCTGACGGGCCGTCGGTTTCCGTTCACCAGGACGGGGTGGCGGGCGGTACGGCGGTCCTGACCGATTCGGAGGACCGGACGGGGCAGCATTCCAGCATGCGGACTACCATGCGGTGAGCACTGCGCCGGGTGCGGCTCCCGTACCGGCCGTGAACCCGATGAAGAACAGGACTCGTTTACGTGACTGCACTGTCTGTGAGCACCTCCTCCGCCGCATCGCTGCGCGCGGACGCCCTGGTGATCGGCGTGGCCAAGGGCCCCAAGGGCCCGGTTCCCGCCGCCGGCTCGGAGGCCGTGGCCGAGGCGTTCGACGGCAAGCTGGCCGAGGTCCTCGCCACCCTGGGGGCGACGGGTGCCGAGGGCGAGGCGGTCAAGCTCGCCGCCCCGGCCGGGCTGAAGGCCGCGCTCGTGCTCGCGGTCGGCCTCGGCGAGGGCGAGGCCTTCGGGCTGGAGGCGCTGCGCAAGGCCGCCGGTGTGGCCGCCCGCACGCTGGCCGGCGCCAAGAAGGCGGCGCTGGCGCTGCCGGCCGCCTCCGCCGAGGAGATCGAGGCGGTCGCGCTGGGCGGTCTGCTCGGCTCGTACTCCTTCGGCTCGTACAAGAGCGACGCCAAGGCTCCGGTCGGCGAGCTGGTCGTGCTGACCGACCGCAAGGGCAGCAAGGACGCCAAGGCGGCCGTCGAGCGCGCCACCGCGGTCGGCGAGGAGATCAACCGCGCCCGCGACCTGATCAACACCGCCCCGAACGACCTCACCCCGAAGTCCTTCGCCGCGATCGCCCAGGCGGCCGGCAAGGAGCACGGCCTCAAGGTCGAGGTGCTGGACGAGAAGGCGCTGACCAAGGGCGGCTTCGGCGGCCTGCTGGGCGTCGGCAACGGCTCGGCCAACCCGCCCCGCCTGGTGAAGGTGGCCTACACCCACCCGAAGGCCAAGGCCACCCTCGCCTTCATCGGCAAGGGCATCACCTACGACTCGGGCGGCATCTCGCTGAAGCCGGCCGGCCACAACGAGACCATGAAGTGCGACATGTCCGGCGCCGCCGCCGTGTTCGCCACCGTGGTCGCGGCCAAGCGCCTGGGCCTGCAGGTCAACGTCACCGCCTGGCTCGCCCTGGCGGAGAACATGCCGTCCGGCACCGCCACCCGCCCGGGTGACGTGCTGCGGATGTACGGCGGCAAGACCGTCGAGGTGCTGAACACGGACGCCGAGGGCCGCCTGGTGCTGGCCGACGCGATCGTGAAGGCCGGCGAGGAGAACCCGGACGTCATCGTCGACGTGGCCACCCTGACCGGCGCCATGGTGCTGGCCCTGGGCACCCGCATGTTCGGCGTGATGGCCAACAGCGACGAGCTGCGCGACCGCCTGCACGCCACCGCCGAGGCGGCCGGCGAGCAGTCCTGGCCGATGCCGCTGCCGGTGGAGCTGCGCAAGGGCATGGTGGAGACCACCGTGGCCGACCTGGCGAACATGGGCGAGCGGATGGGCGGCGGCCTGGTGGCCGGTCTGTTCCTGAAGGAGTTCGTCGCCGAGGGCATCGACTGGGCGCACCTGGACATCGCCGGTCCGGCCTTCCACGAGGGCGCGCCGTACGGCTACACCCCGAAGGGCGGCACCGGCTCGGCCGTCCGCACCCTGCTGCGCTTCGCCGAGGACACCGCGAACGCCAAGGGCTGAACCCCGCGGTAGCGCACCACCTCACGCGCTGACGGGCCCGGCGTATTGCCAGTTACCTGCTGGTAATACGCCGGGCCCGTTTCTGACAACGTCTGTTCGCCATAGGCGAAACTTTGTTCCGTAGAGCGGAACAACCACGGCACCGGGGGTCCGCGCACCCCCTTCTCCCCCGCTGTTACCCATCTGTGAGCTGCGGAGATACCCTCACACAGGGGACATCGGGCGCCGCTCGCCGCGGTCCGCCGGTGTCACCTCGGTGGCCCCGGCCACCAGCCGCCGCGAACAAGTGCGAAGATGTTTCTCCGGAAGACGTGGGCGCCTTACGAGGGCGCACGCTCACCGGACCGCGACCGGCCCGGCGAACCGCACCCCTTTGCATGGAGGACGTGACGTGGCGAACGACGCCAGCACCGTTTTCGACGTAGTCATTCTCGGAGGCGGAAGCGGCGGCTACGCCGCGGCGCTCCGTGCCGCGCAGCTCGGTCAGAGCGTGGCGCTGATCGAGAAGGGTGAGCTGGGCGGCACCTGCCTGCACCGTGGCTGCATCCCGACCAAGGCCCTGCTGCACGCGGCCGAGATCGCGGACGAGACGAAGGAGGCCGCCGAGTTCGGCGTGCTGGCCACCTTCCAGGGCATCGACATCAACGGCGTCCACAAGTACAAGGACGACGTCATCGCCGGCCTGTACAAGGGCCTGCAGGGCCTGGTCGCCTCCCGCAAGGTCACCTTCATCCAGGGCGAGGGCAAGCTCTCCTCCCCGACCTCGGTGGACGTCAACGGCCAGCGGGTCCAGGGCAAGCACATCGTGCTGGCCACCGGCTCGGTGCCGAAGTCGATCCCCGGCCTGAACATCGACGGCGACCGCGTGATCTCCTCGGACCACGCGCTCAAGCTCGACCGCATCCCGCAGTCCGCCGTCATCCTCGGCGGTGGCGTGATCGGCGTCGAGTTCGCCTCGGTCTGGAAGTCGTTCGGCGTCGACGTCACCATCGTCGAGGCCCTGCCGCACCTGGCGCCGCTGGAGGACGAGAACTCCTCCAAGCTGCTGGAGCGGGCCTTCCGCAAGCGTGGCATCAAGTTCGAGCTCAAGGCCCGCTTCTCCGGCGTCGAGTACACCGAGACCGGTGTCCGCGTCTCCACCGAGAACGGCAAGACCATCGACGCCGACCTGCTGCTGGTCGCCATCGGCCGCGGCCCGGTCTCGGCCGGCCTCGGCTACGAGGAGCAGGGCGTCGCGATGGACCGCGGCTACGTCCTGGTCGACGAGTACATGCGCACCAACGTGCCGACCATCTCGGCCGTCGGTGACCTCGTCCCGACCCTGCAGCTCGCCCACGTCGGCTTCGCCGAGGGCATCCTGGTCGCCGAGCGCCTGGCCGGCCTGAAGGCCGTGCCGATCGACTACGACGGCGTCCCGCGCGTGACGTACTCCAACCCGGAGGTCGCCTCCGTGGGTCTGACCGAGGCCAAGGCCGTCGAGCTGTACGGCAAGGACAAGGTCGTCACCCTCAAGTACAACCTGGCCGGCAACGGCAAGAGCAAGATCCTGAAGACCGCCGGCGAGATCAAGCTCGTCCAGGTCAAGGACGGCGCCGTGGTCGGTGTGCACATGGTCGGCGCCCGCATGGGCGAGCAGGTCGGCGAAGCCCAGCTCATCTACAACTGGGAGGCGCTGCCGGCCGAGGTCGCCCAGCTCATCCACGCGCACCCGTCGCAGTCCGAGGCCCTCGGCGAGGCGCACCTGGCGCTGGCCGGCAAGCCGCTGCACGCGCACGACTGATCGCGCCCACCCCGGCAGTATCCCCATACCTGTTCGCAAGACTTGATAGGAGTCGCTGAAACCATGGCGGTCTCAGTAACACTGCCCGCGCTGGGCGAGAGCGTTTCCGAAGGCACCGTGACCCGTTGGCTGAAGGCCGAGGGCGAGCGCGTGGAGGCCGACGAGCCGCTGCTCGAGGTGTCGACCGACAAGGTCGACACCGAGATCCCGGCCCCCGTCTCCGGCATCCTGGCCTCCATCAAGGTCGCCGAGGACGAGACGGTCGAGGTCGGCGCCGAGCTGGCCATCATCGACGACGGCTCCGGCGCCCCGGTCGCCGCTGCCGCCCCCGTCGCCGAGGCCGCTCCGGCTGCCCCGGCCGCCGCTCCGGCCCCCGTGGCCGAGGCCCCCGCCGCCGCTCCGGCCCCGGTCGAGGCCGCTGCCCCGGCCGCCGCCGCTCCGGCCGGCGACGCCACCCCAGTGCTGCTGCCGGCGCTCGGCGAGTCGGTCGCCGAGGGCACCGTCACCCGCTGGCTCAAGGCCGAGGGCGACACCGTCGAGGTCGACGAGCCGCTGCTCGAGGTCTCGACCGACAAGGTCGACACCGAGATCCCGTCGCCGGTCGCCGGCGTCCTGGTCAAGATCCTGGTCGGCGAGGACGAGACCGCCGAGGTCGGCGCCCAGCTCGCGCTGATCGGCGCGGCGGGTGCGGCTCCGGCCGCCGCCGCTCCGGCCGCTGCCCCGGCCCCCGTGGCCGCCCCGGCTGCTCCGGTTGCTCCGGTTGCCGCTCCGGCTCCGGTCGCTCCGGCCGCCCCGGTCGCCGCTCCGGCTCCGGTCGCCGCCGCTCCGGCCCCCGTTGCCGCCCCGGCCCCGGTCGCCCCGGCTGCGCCCGTTGCCGCCCCCGCTGCCCCGGTCGCCGCTCCGGTTGCCGCTCCGGTCGCCGACAGCTCGGACGCGTACGTGACCCCGCTGGTCCGCAAGCTCGCGGCCGAGCAGGGCGTCGCGCTCTCCGCCGTCACCGGCACCGGTGTCGGCGGTCGCATCCGCAAGCAGGACGTCCTGGCCGCCGCCGAGGCCGCCAAGGCCGCTGCCGCCGCTCCGGCGCCGGTCGCCGCCGCTGCCCCGGCCGCCGCGCCGAAGGCCGCCGCCGCCCCGTCCCCGCTGCGCGGCCAGACGGTCAAGATGACCCGCATGCGCAAGGTCATCGGCGACAACATGCTGAAGGCCCTGCACGAGCAGGCCCAGCTGACCACCGTGGTCGAGGTGGACGTCACCAAGATCATGAGCCTGCGCGGCAAGGCCAAGGAGTCCTTCCTGGCCCGCGAGGGCGTCAAGCTCTCCCCGATGCCGTTCTTCGTGAAGGCCGCGGCCCAGGCGCTGAAGACCAACCCGGTCATCAACGCCCGCATCAACGAGGCCGAGGGCACCATCACCTACTTCGACACCGAGAACATCGGTATCGCGGTGGACTCGGAGAAGGGTCTGATGACCCCGGTCATCAAGGACGCGGGCGACCTCAACATCGCCGGCATCTCCAAGAAGACCGCCGAGCTGGCCGGCAAGGTCCGCGGCAACAAGATCAGCCCGGACGAGCTCTCCGGTGCGACCTTCACCATCAGCAACACCGGCTCGCGCGGTGCGCTGTTCGACACCGTGGTCGTGCCGCCGAACCAGGCCGCCATCCTCGGCATCGGCGCCACCGTCAAGCGCCCGGTCGTCATCGAGTCCGACGGCTCCGCGGCCATCGGCATCCGTGACATGACCTACCTCTCGCTCTCCTACGACCACCGCCTGGTGGACGGCGCCGACGCCGCCCGCTACCTGGTCGCGGTCAAGGAGATCCTCGAGGCGGGCGAGTTCGAGGTCGAGCTCGGCCTGTAAGGGCGTCAGCTCCGGCTGCTGTGAACGGCGGTGCCCCACCGGTCCTCGGACCGGTGGGGCACCGCCGTTTCCTTTCGTTCCCCGTCCACCGGTCGGACGGCCGCGTTAGCGTGCGGGGCGGGGAGCGACGATGCTGGAGCGGTGATGTACGAGACGGACTTCTGGCAGTTGATCGACGAGAGCCGGGACACGGCCGAGGGTGATCCGGACGAGCAGGCGGAGGCGCTGGTCGAACGGCTGGCGCAGCTGACGCCGGATGACGTGGTGGACTTCGCCCGGCTGTTCGAGGCGCGGTTCCAGCGGGCGTACCGGTACGACCTGTGGGGGGCGGCGTACCTGTTGCTGGACGGGGCGTCGGAGGACAGCTTCGACTACTTCCGCTGCTGGCTGATCGCGCAGGGGCGGGAGGTGTTCGAGGGGGCGCTGCACGAGCCGGACGCGTTGGCGGAGCTGGTGCCGGACTTCGACGAGGAGGAGGACGGTGAGGCGGAGGACGTCGGCTACGCGGCGGACGAGGCGCACGAGCAGCTGACGGGGCTTCCGCTGCCGGACCTGGGGGTGCAGCAGCCGCGGCGGCCGGAGGGTGACTCCTTCGACTTCGAGGACGCGACGGAGATGGCGAAGCGCTACCCCCTGTTGTGGGCGCGGTTCGGGGACTGACGGCTGCTCAGGAGGGCGCGGCGGGCCCAGCTGGTGTCGTCGGGGCGGCGCCGCGGTGGGGTCGTGACGCCGTACCCGACCGCCGCGCCGACCAGGGCGGCGCCGAGGAGGACGGGCGGGGTGAGGGGGGCGGTGCCGAGCAGGGCGCCGAGCAGGGCGGCGGCGATCGGGATCAGGCCGGCGAACAGGCCTGCCCGGTCGACGCCCAGGCGCGCGACGCCCGCGTACCAGAGGAAGAAGGCGAGGGCAGTGACGACCAGGGTGAGGTAGGAGAGGGCGAGGGCCTCGGTGGGGGTCGGGAGGCGGAGGGCGCGGGGGCCTTCGAGGAGGGCGGAGGTCGCGGCGAGGAGGGGGACGGCCGTCAGGCAGGCGAGGGCGGAGAGGCGGCGCGGGCCGAGGACGGGGAGGAGCGGGACCGCGATCAGGGAGAAGCAGCACTCGCAGGCGAGGGCCCCGGCCGCGTGGAGGAGTCCGGTGGGGGTGGCGGAGCCGTGGCTCTGGATCAGCAGGACGCCGAGCACGGTGAGCAGGGCGCCGAACGCGACCCGGGCGGAGGGGCGGCGGCCGTCGAGGAGCGGCCCGGCGACGGCGAGGACGACCGGGGTGGCGCCGACCACGGCTCCGACGGTGGCGGCGTCGGCGTGGGCGACGGCGTTGAGCAGGAAGACGTTGAAGCCGGCCATGCCGGTGGCCGCGAGGACCAGGACGCGGACCCGCTGACGGATGGTCAGGCGGGGTGGGGGCGGGAGGCGGCGGCCGGGGAGGAGGAGGATCAGCCCGGCGGCGAGGTAGCGCCAACTCTGGCCGGCGAACAGCGGGTAGGCGGTGAGCAGCGGGCTGACGGCCGCGGAGCTGCCGACGGCGGTCATGGCGGTGGCGGCGGCGAGGCTGCCGCGCAGGGTGGTGGAGTGGGTGGGCACGGGGAGCAGCCTGCGGGGAGAGTGGTCCGGTGCGCCCGACCACTTCGGGGTGGCGGCAGCGGACCACTCGGGGTGGCAGCGCCCGGTTGGCGGGCGGGGCAAGCACTAGGCTGGCAAGGCCGTCGAGCAGGGAGTGAGCGGGTACGTGTTCGTCAAGATCTGTGGTCTGAGCACCGCGCCGGATGTCGCGGCGGCCGTCGCTGCCGGGGCCGACGCGGTCGGGTTCGTGCTGACCGAGAGCCCGCGGCGGGTGACGCCGGAGCTGGTGCGGGAGTTGGTGGCCGGGGTACCCGAGAGGGTGCTGACGGTGGCGGTGTTCCGGGAGGAGCCGGCCGCGTACGTGCGGGAGATGGTGCGGGCTTCCGGGGTCGGGGCCGCGCAGCTGCACGGGAACCATCCGCCCGCCGCCTTCGCGGAGTTGGCCGATCTGGGGGTGCCGCTGATCCGGGCGACCTCGGCGGCGGCTGCGGCGGGGGCCTCCTGCGGGGACTTCGGCGAGGACCTGCTGCTGCTCGACTCGCCGGTGCCGGGGTCCGGAGAGGCTTGGGACTGGGCCGAGTTGGGGGCGAAGCCGCCGGGCGGGAGGTGGCTGCTGGCGGGCGGGCTGACGCCGGGCAACGTACGGGACGCGATCGCGGCGGCCCGTCCGTGGGGGGTGGACGTGTCGAGCGGGGTGGAGGTGCGGCGCGGGGTGAAGGACCCGGCGCTGATCACCGGGTTCGTCCGGGCGGCGAAGGCGGGCTGACGGGCTGACGCTCGGCAGGGCGGCGACCCCGGGGGCGCGAGGAACTGCGCGTTGGGGAACGGCAGCACGTGCAACTGGCTCACCTGCCCCGATCTAACACTGGTCCGCCTTCCGCACTCGCGCAGTTCCTCGCGCCCCCGGAGTGGCCACCAGATGCTGTTCGGCGAGGGCGTCGCGGATCGCGGCCAGCGAGTCGGTGATCCCGGCGAGCGGGAGGTGGGCGTAGCCGATCACCAGGGCGGGGGGACGGCGGCCCGGGAGGACCTGGTGGTGGGCGCCGCCGTGGACCAGGACGGAGCGGGCGAGGGCTGCCGTGACGAGGGCCGACTCGTCGGTGGTGGGCGGGAGTTGGAGGTAGCCGTGCAGTCCGGCGGAGACGCCGAGCAGGGTGGCCTCGGGGAGGTGTTCGGCGGCGGCCCGGGTGAAGGCCTCGCGGCGGCGGCGGTAGCGGGCCCGGACCCGGCGGAGGTGGCGGTCGAGCAGGCCGCTGGTGATCAGTTCGGCGAAGGCGCACTGGGTGAGGCCGTCGGTGCCGAGGTCGCGCCGGGCGCGGACCCGGTCGAGCGCGGCGGCCAGCGGCGGCGGGGCGGCGAGCCAGCCGAGCCGGAGCCCCGGCACCAGGGCCTTGCTGGCGGTGCCCGCGTAGACCACGTGCCCGGGCGCGAGTTCCTGGAGGGCGGCCGGGCGGGCCTCGCGGTCGAACCAGAACTCGCCGTCGTAGTCGTCCTCGACCACCAGGCCGTCGTTCTCCCGGGCCCAGCGGGCCAGGGCCCGGCGCCGGGCGGGTGAGAGCACCACGCCGGTCGGGTACTGGTGGGCGGGCGTGACGAGCACGGCGCGGGCCCCGCCGGCGGCCAACTCCCGTACGTCGATGCCCTCGTGGTCCACCCGGACCGGGACCACCCGCATCCCGCACTCCTCGATGAACCGCCGCTGGCTCCGGTGCCCCGGGTCCTCCACCGCGAGGGTGCGGATGCCGAGCCGGGGCAACGCCTCGCAGAGCAGCGACAGCCCCTGGGCGAAGCCGGCCGTCACCATGACCGACCCGGCCTCGGTGCGGACGCCGCGGACCCGGCCGAGGTAGTCCGCGAGGGCACGGCGCAGCAGCGGGTGCCCGGCCACCGGCGGGTAGTCCAGCTCCTCCCGTCCGGCGGTGGCGAGTACGGCGCGGTAACTGGCGAGCCACTCCTGGCGGGGGAAGGTACCGGAGTCGGCGCGGCCGGTGCGCAGGTCCCAGCGGACCGGGGCGGCCGGTTCCGGCTCGCGGAGGGCGACGGCGGGCGGCGGGGCGGGGGTGTGGGCACCGGCGGCCCGGTCGGCGACGCGGGTGCCGGAGCCGTGACGGCAGGTCAACCACCCCTCGGCGGCCAGCTGTTCGTACGCCTCGACGGCGACGCTGCGGGAGACGCCCAGGTCCTCGGCGAGCCGGCGGGTGGAGGGCAGGCGGGTGCCGGGGCGCAGGACGCCGTCGGCGATCCGGTGGCGCAGGGCGTCCTGGAGCTGCCCGGCCAGTGACGTGGCCGAGGTGCGGTCGACCTCGACGGACAGGTGCCAGGCCATGGCCGACACCCCCTTTTTTTTGCGCTCCCCCGGCGGACTGGCGGTCAGTCTGTCACAGGGGCGACGGGCAGACGCGGTGCGCGCGGCGTGGGCGGTGGTGGACAGGACGGCTCCGGGTGGCGCGAGGCCGACGGTGGCGGGCCGGACCTGCAGACACAACGGGTGCAGCCGCGTGCCCGGTGTGGGCGATGGCGGGCACGACAGGCGCTCCGGGAGCACCCGGCGGATGGCAGCGACCGAGTCGGCGACGGCAGGTCGGACGGAGCCCCGCAGGAACGAGGGGCGGACGTCGCGCGCAGCGGCGGGCGGAGGCGGGTCAGGCGCTGCCGATGCCTGCGCCTGTGCCTGCTCCGGACAACGGGCGGATGGCGGCGACCAGTTGGTCGAGGAGCTCGGCGGGTGGGGCGTCCGGGTGTTCGTCGACCGAGCCGACCAGGACGGCGTACCCGCCGCCCACGGAGGGGACCGCGACGACCAGGGCCTGGCCGTTGACCCCGGTGACCGGGTCGACCTGCCAGCGTTCGGCGTAGCCGGGGACGCCGGCCACGGTGACCGGGCCGGAGGCGAGGCGGCGGTGGGCGGTGAGCTTGCCGTACATCACCGGGGCGTACTCCTCCATCCGCTCCTCGGCCACGGCCTGGGCGCTGTGCCCGCTGAACGCGTCGGCGATCACCTCGAAGATGCCGCGCGCACAGGAGCCGTCGCCGATCGAGCAGTCGTAGGGGCGGGTGGTGAAGTTGAGCAGTACGGCGTCGCCGTTGGGCGTGTTGCTCTTCCAGCCGGCCGGGAGCGGCACCCGCCAGCCGTGGGTGGTGTCCGGCAGGGAGCCGAAGGACTGCAGTGGCGTGCTGCTAGGCAGCGCCGGGGAGGGGCTGGGGGTGGGGGTCGGCGACGGGCTGGGGGTCGGCGACGGTGACGGCGAGGGGGTCGGCGACGGCGTGGTGGAGGGGCTCACCGTGGTGGCCGGGGGCGGGAGTTGGGCCTGGGTGTTGTCGTCGTCCCGGCCGAGCCAGAAGGCGGTGCCCGCCGCCAGGGCCAGCACCACCAGCGCGGCCACCAGCACGGTACGGGTGCGCCGGGGCCGCGCCGGGTGCGGCGGGAGCGCGTCCTGCGGGCCGGGGGCGGCGCCCTGGTCGGGGAGGCGGTACTCGTCCGTCCAGGCCGTGCCGTCCCACCGGCGCTCGCGGGGCAGGCCGTCCGGCCCCGGTTCGAGCACGGGGTACCAGCCGGGCGGCGTCGAGTAGCTCATCCCGGTACGGTAGCGCTCTGCTGTTCGAACTGTCAGGGCAGTTGACGAAGCGTCAGGACGGGCGTGGCGGGCTCAGGAGGTGAGCGGGCGGCCCATCCAGATGTCGTCCACGTAGCGGCCGTCGATCAGGAACTCCTCGGGCAGCACGCCGTCCACCACGAAGCCGCAGCGCTCGTACAGGCGGCGGGCCGGGGCGTTGTGGCCCAGCACCCGGAGGGTCATCTTGCGGATGCCGTCGGCCCGGGCCACCGCGCAGGCCGCCTCGACCAGGGCCTGGCCGACGCCGCGGCCCCGGGCGTCCGGCGAGACCGCGAGGCCCTGGATCTGCCGCACGTGGCGGTTGCTGACCAGTGGGGTGGCCGGGGCCTGACGGATGTGGCCGACCACCTCGCCGTCGAGCTCGGCGACCAGGAACTGCTCGGGCAGCCGGCGGTCGTCGAAGATCTCGGCGTTCTCCTCCGGCCGCGGGACGACGTCGCTGATCCAGGACCAGGCGTCGCGGTCGATCCGGGCGATCACCTCCTCGTCCTCGTCCCTGGCGGTGCGTATCACAAGGTCGTCGGCTCCCATGGTCGTCATCGTAACGACGGGGGTCCGGTTCCGGCCGGGAATTCCCGCGGCCCGCCCGGGAACGGGGTACGGGCGGGGCGGCCACGGCCGTGCCGGTGCGGAGCGTCCGGGGCGACCTGCCAGGATGGGGCCATGCGTATCGCGGTGACTGGTTCCACGGGACTGATCGGTTCGGCGCTCGTCCGCTCGCTTCTGACGGACGGCCACGAGGTGGTGCGGCTGGTGCGGCAGCGGTCCCGGACCGGCGTGCAGCCGGACGGGACGGTGGGCGTCGGCTGGAACCCGGCCCGGCTGGAGATCGACCGGGCCGGGCTGGCCGGGGTCGAGGCGGTGGTGCACCTGGCCGGCGCGGGGGTCGGCGACCGGCGGTGGACCGAGGCGTACAAGCGGGAGATCCGGGACAGCCGGGTGCTCGGCACCGAGACCCTGGCCGCCGCGCTGACCGACTTGAAGGAACCGCCCCGGGTACTGGTCAGCGGCTCGGCGGTCGGCTACTACGGGCAGACCGGCGACCAGGTGATCGACGAACGGGCCCCGGCCGGGGACGACTTCCTGGCCCGGATCTGCGTCGAGTGGGAGGCGGCCACCGCTCCGGCCGAGCGGGCCGGGATCCGGGTCGCGCACGCCCGGACCGGGCTGGTGCTGGCGCCGGGCGGCGGCGCGGGCGGACGGCTGCTGCCGCTGTTCAGGCTCGGCCTCGGCGGGCGGCTGGGCGACGGGCACCAGTACTGGAGCCTGATCTCGCTGGAGGACGAGGTGGCGGCGCTGCGGTACCTGGTCGACACGCCCGGGCTCTCCGGCGCCTTCAACCTGGCCGGCCCGGAGCCGGTGACCAACGGGGCGATGACGGAGCTGCTCGGCGCGGCGCTGGGGCGGCCGACGCCCTTCCCGGTACCGCAGTTCGCGCTCAAGGCCGCGCTGGGCGAGATGGCGGTGGAGGTGACGGGCAGTCACCGGGTCGTCCCCGAACGGCTCCTGGAGGCCGGCTTCCGGTTCCGGCAGCCGACCGCGGAGGCGGTGGTCCGGGCGGCGGTCGCCTAGTACCCCGTGGGGGGCTTGCGCTTGCGGCGGGCGGGGCTCCGGTCGTGGTGGTTCCGGGTGGCACGGGGAGGTCGCGGGAGGGTGGTCGCAGGGGGCGCATGGCAGCACCGGTGCAGCGCATTGCGCGCCCCCGGTGACGGAACGCGCCCGCGAACCCGTCCGATGCGCCCTTCCGGCGCACGCTCCGTGACCGTGCCCCGCACACTGTCCCCACTCCCCCGGATTCGAACCGAAGTCGCGGCCTGATCCGTCGACTGACGGGGCATCACCTCCCCGGACCGTGTCCCGGCACCCTGCGGCCTGCCCGGCCGCAGCCCCGGGACCAGGGGAGGGAGCACACCCGTGCCCGCACACGACTTCAACCGCCGCACCCGCCGCCGGACCGACCCGGACGTGATCGTGGTCGGCGCCGGACTCGCCGGACTGGCCACCGCCCGGACGCTGACCGGCCACGGCCTCACCGTCCAGGTCCTGGAGGCCACCGAACGGCTCGGCGGCCGGCTGGCCGCCCACGAGCTGGACGGCTTCCGGCTCGACCACGGCGGCCAACTGCTCAACACCGACTTCCCGGAGCCCGGACGGCGGCTCGACCTGGACCGGCTGGAGCTGCGACCGCTCGCGCCCGGCGTCCTGGTGCACAGCGCCGGCCGACGGCACCGGTTCGGGGACCCGCAGGGCGCCGCCAGGACGGCGAGCGTGCGCGGCCCGTTCGGCAGTCCGCTGGACCGGGCCCGGCTCTCCTCCGCCCTCGGGCGCCTCGCCGCCACCCCGGCCGGCCGCCTGCTGGCCCGCCCGGAGACCACCGCCGCCCGCGCCCTGGCCGACCGCGGCCACTCCCCGCGGACCGTGGACGGCCTGCTGCGGCCGCTGCTCGGCGCCCTGCTCAGCGACCCGGAGCTGGGCACCAGCAGCCGGGTCGCCGACCTCGTGCTGCGCTCCTACGCACGCGGCCGCCTCTGTCTCCCGGCGGCCGGGCTGGCCGCCGTCCCCGAGCAGCTCGCCGAGTCCCTCCCCGCCGGGACCCTCCGGCTCGGCGTCCGGGTCACCTCGGTCTCCGCCGACGGCGTCGAGACCGCCGCCCACGGCCGGATCGCCGCCCGCGCGGTGGTACTCGCCACCGACGCCCGCTCCGCCGCCGACCTCCTCCCGGGCCTGCGGCTGCCCGTCTTCCACCCCGTCACCACCTACTACCACGTGGCCGACCGCTCCCCGCTCGGCGAACCGGTCCTGCTCCTCGACGGGGACCGGCCGGGCGGGCGGGCCGTGCTCTCGCACTCGCTGGTGCTCAGCGACGTCTCCGAGGGGTACGCCCCGGCCGGGCGCGCGCTGATCGCCACCACCGTGCTCGGCGCCCGGCACTTCGACCACGGCGGGGCGGGCGGCTACGAGCCGGTGGTGCGGCGGCGGCTCGCCGAGCTGTACGGTGCGGAGGCCTCGGGGTGGGAGTTCCTGACGGTGCGGCACCTTCCGGACGCGGTACCGGCGATGCCGCCGCCGCACAACCTCCGACGGCCGGTCCGGGTCCTCGCCGGCCTCTACGTCTGCGGCGACCACCGCGACACCAGCACCGTCCAGGGCGCCCTCGTCTCCGCCCGGCGGGCCACCCACGCCGTCCTCCGTGACCTCGGCATCCCGGCCACCGCCCGGGCGGCGGAGGCGGCGTAGCGCAGGGGAACGGCACCACGTGGCCGGCGAAAGTGGTCACCCCGGGGGCGCGGGGAACTGCGCGCTGTGGAAAGGCAGCACGTGCAACTGGCTGACGGTGCCTGAGTTGCAGGTGAGCCGCCTTCCGACTCGCGCAGTTCCTCGCGCCCCCACAGGCGTGACCACGTACGCTCCTCAGGCCTGGGATCACCGGTTTTCGTCAGGGGTCGTGCCAGGATGACGATATGACGCAGAGTCGGGCATATCGCTCATGACGGCCGAGGACGCCGACGCCGTCGCACTGGTGCTGATCCCGGCCTGTGCCGTCGCCGCGCCGCTGCTCGCGGACCGCCTGCAACGGTGGCTCGCCGTCCCGACCGTGGTGTTCGAGATCGTGCTCGGCGTGCTGATCGGCCCCGACGTGCTGGACTGGGCGCAGGTCGGGGACCTGGTGGACGCGCTGTCGCAGTTCGGCCTGGCGATGCTGATGTTCCTCGCCGGGTACGAGATCGACTTCGGCCGGCTGCGCGGCGGCCCGCTCAAGCGGGCGGTCGCCGCCTGGCTGGTCACCGTCGTGCTGGCGCTCGGCTGCGGGGCGCTGGTCAATCCGAACCCGCTGAACGGCGCCTTCGCCGGCCTCGCGTTGACCACCACCGCGCTCGGCACGATCCTGCCGATCCTCCGTGACTCGGGGGCGCTGCCGACGCCGTTCGGGTCGATGACGATGGCCACCGGCGCGGTCGGCGAGTTCGGGCCGATCGTGGCGATCGCGGTGCTGCTGAGCGGGAACACGCCGGCCAAATCGGCGGTGATCCTGGGTGCGTTCGCGCTGATCACGGTGGTGTCGGTGCTGTACGCGCGCCGGCCCCGCCCGGACTGGGCGACCAGGCTGATCCGGCGGACCATGCGGACTTCGGGGCAGTTCGCGATCCGGCTGGTGATGCTGGTGCTGGCCGCGATGGTGGGGGCGGCGATCTGGTTGAGCCTGGACATGCTGCTGGGCGCGTTCACGGCCGGGATCGTCTCCAAGTTGCTGCTGTCCGAAGTGCCGGAGGCCGAGGAGGAGTTGATCGAGGCCAAGTTGGAGAGCATCGGCTTCGGGTTCCTGGTGCCGGTGTTCTTCGTGGTGAGCGGTATGAACTTCGACCTGCGGGCGCTGCTGGACGACCCGGGGACGCTGCTGCTGGTGCCGGTCTTCCTGCTCCTGCTGCTGGCCCTGCGCGGGGTGCCGGCCGCCCTGCTCGCCCCACCCGGGCTGGAACGGCGGGAGCGCGCCGCGCTCGGCCTGTTCGGCGCCACCGCGCTGCCGCTGGTCGTGGTGATCACCACCATCGAGGTGGACGCCGAGCGGCTGCCCTCCTCCACCGCGGCGGCCCTGGTGGGGGCCGGGATGCTCTCGGTGCTGCTCTTCCCGCTGCTCGCGCAGCGGCTGCGGGGGCAGGGCGCGCCGCCCCGGCCGGCGGAAGGTCCGCGGGTGCGGGCCGAGAGTTGGTGAGGTGCGCGAACGGAGTTGACAGAGTGCCGGACACTACCGGGCGGCGCCCCGGCGCGCGGGCCTACCGTCGGTGCATGGCAACCGACGGCCTGGCGACCCTCGCCACCCCCAGCACCGAGGCGGTGTCTCCCGCCGTCGCACACGTCCCCGCTCCGCCCGCGCACCCGATACCCGTGGTTCCGCTCTGGCACGCGGCACCGGACCGGCTCCCCCGTGAGTCCGGCCTCCCGCGCGACCCGGCCTGACGTCCAGCGCCACCCGGCCCCACCGCACGGAAGCACTGCCGCACAGACCCCGCCGCACGCCAGCCCGTCCGCACGGCAGCCCACCCGCACGCCGACCCGTCCGCACGGCAGCGCGCGGTACGGCAGCACACCGCACCGGCCCGTCCGCACGGGCGCACCTCCCCCTTCCCCCGGCCCCACCGTCCACGGCGAGACCACCAGGACTCCCCCACACCGGTCAGGCTCGCCCTTCCCAACACCGCAGGCCCCGACCCTCCCCCCGGTCGGGGCCTGCGGCATGCGGCGGCGTGACGCCCGGTCAGATCACCCCCGCCTGGCGGGCGGCCTCGTCGAAGGCGCGGGCGGCCTGGCCGGCCCGGTACGGGGTGAGGCGGCGGTGGAAGTCGCGGAGGTACTCGACGGTGCGGGCGGAGCGCATCTCGCCGGCCGCGCGCAGGGCCTCGGTGGCCAGGCCGCAGGCCTCGTCCACCTCGCCGAGGCCCAGCCGGGAGCTCGCCAGCACCAGGCGGCAGAGGATGCGGCTGCGGGCGAAGGCGGGGGTGCGCAGCCGCAGGGACTTCTCGGCGTGCTGGGCCGCGGGCCGCCACTGCTGGAGGTCGCGGTAGCAGTGGGCGAACTCGTCGGCCAGCTGGGCCTCGTCGAAGTACCGTGCCCAGGAGGGGAGTTCGTCGCTGGGGCGGGCGATGCCCAGGGCCCGTTCGCAGCGCACCAGGGCGGTGGTGCAGGCCCGGACGTCGCCGAGCAGGGCGTGGCCGCGGGCCTCGGCGGCGTGCATCAGGGCCTGCACGGTGGGCGCGGCGGCGGTGCCGACGCCCTGCTGGGCGACCCGGGCCAGCTGGATCGCCTCCCGGCCGTGGCCGAGGTGGACGGCCTGCTGGCTCATGGTGGTGAGCACGTAGCCGCCGAGCACGCGGTCCCCCGCCGCCTGGGAGAGCCGCAGCGACTGGACGAAGTAGCGCTGGGCCAGGCCGTGGGCGGCGATGTCGAAGGAGGTCCAGCCGGCCAGCCTGGTCAGGTCGGCGACGGCGCCGAACAGGGCGCGGCCGATCTGCTCGCCGTAGCGGCCGCGCAGCATCGGCTCGGCCTCGCTCTCCAGGTAGCGCACCAGGGCCTGCCGGGCGTGGCCGCCGCCGTAGGCGTGGTCCAGGGCGCGGAAGAGGTCGCCGACGGCGCGGATGGCGGCGATGTCGCCCCGGCCGACCCGCAGCGGCGGGCGCTGCTCGCGGGCCTCCTGCTCGGTGAGGGGCGGCAGCCCGCCGCGGCTCTGGGCGGGCACCCGGCCGGGCACCCGGGGGACGGCCGCGCCCCGGGCGGGCGGGACCACGCCGCGCGCCCCGGCCACCGGGGCACCGCCCGCGGGCGGGCGGGCCGCTGACGGTGCGTCGGGCAGGCCGGGCACCGAACCGTCACGGGCCACCCGCTCGTCGGTGCGGCCGATCAGCCAGTCCCGGCTGGGCACCACCAGGCCGGCCGGGGTGAAGGCGATCCGGCGCAGCTCGGACTGGAGGCCGGTGTCCTTGCGCCACATGGAGGCGACGATGTCCACCGCCTCCTGCGGCGACTCGGCGAACTCCAGCCCGGCGTAGACCGGGGCGCAGGCGTCCAGGCCGATGTCCTGGGCGGTGAGCCGACGGCCCAGGCGGCGGGTGAAGACCTCGGCGATCAGCGCGGGGGTGGCGCCGCGCGGCTGCTGGCCGCGCAGCCAGCGGGTGACCGAGGTCTTGTCGTAACGGAGGTCGAGGCCGTGCTCCAGGCCGAGTTGGTCGACCCGGCGGGCCAGACCGGCGTGCGAGAAGCCGGCCTCCTCGATCAGTGCGGCGAGACGTGGGTTCTGGGTCCGGTCCCCTGAGGCGGTGTCAGCGGCGCGGGCCCGGTCCCCGGGCAGCGCCTCGTCCCCGGCGGCCCGCTCGTGCGGATCGTCGTGGTGCGGGTCGTGCGGATCGTGCGGGTCCAGCTGTCCGTACGCCGGGCTGTCGGTTGCAGGCCGTTGGGGCATATCTGTCACACCTCTCGAGCGCCCCACCAGCCCCCACCTGTCTGGAGGTGCGCCCCCTGTCGGGAATCGGCGCGAATGTAGCGAGCATTTCGCCGCTATGGGTGGATCTGGGCGGGCAATCCTCCGAACGGGTGATGCAATGGCGCCCGTTGTAGGGAAGGTGCACCGGTCGGTGTTTGGCTTGGACCGAGCCTGTCGCCGCGTGGACCACATGGTTTCGCCCACCATCCGACCCCACTGTCCTGTGTGACCCCGGCACATAGGAGCGAGGGCCGCCACTTCCTACCGTTCTCGGCCATGGACACCACTTCAGCCCGGCCGCTGGACGGCCGCACGGCACTGGTCACCGGCGCCGCCTCGGGCATCGGCCGGGCCTGCGCCGAGGCCTTCGCGGCGGCCGGCGCCCGGGTCTACGTCGTCGACCTGGCCGCCGCCCCGGCCGAGGAGCTCGCCGCGCGGATCGGCGGCGTCCCGGTGGTCGCCGACCTGGGCGACCCGGCGGCGGCGGACACGCTGCCGGACGACGCCGACATCGTCGTCAACAACGCGGGCCTGCAGCACGTCGCGCCGGTGCACGAGTTCCCGCCGGACCGCTTCGCCCTGATCCAGCGGGTGATGGTGGAGGCGCCGTTCCGCATCCTGCGCCGCACCCTGCCGCACATGTACGAGCGGGAGTGGGGACGGGTCGTCAACATCTCCTCGGTGCACGGCCTGCGGGCCAGCCCCTTCAAGTCCGCCTACGTGACGGCCAAGCACGGCCTGGAGGGCCTGAGCAAGACCGTCGCTCTGGAGGGCGCCCCGTACGGCGTCACCAGCAACTGCATCAACCCCGCCTACGTCCGCACCGCCCTGGTGGAGAAGCAGATCGCCGCCCAAGCGCTGGCCCACGGCATCCACGAGGACGAGGTGGTGGAGCGGATCATGCTCGAACGCACCGCCGTCAAGCGCCTGATCGAGCCCGACGAGGTGGCCCAGCTCGCCGTCTGGCTCTGCTCCCCGACCGCCTCCTACATCACCGGGGCCTCCCTCCCGGTGGACGGTGGCTGGACCGCACACTGATCCCCCGTCAGCACCCGCCCCTCTTCACTTCCCTCCCCCTCCCCCGGACAAGGTGACGCATGCCCAGTTCTCCCGACGCCGCGAGAACGACCGGCGCCTCGCTCAAGAAGGTCGTCGGCGCCAGCCTGATAGGCACCACCATCGAGTGGTACGACTACTTCTTGTACGGAACGGCCGCCGCGCTGGTCTTCAACAAGGTCTTCTTCCCGAACAGCGACCCGCTGACCGGCACCCTGCTCTCCTTCCTCACCTACGCCATCGGCTTCGCCGCCCGCCCGCTCGGCGCGCTGGTCTTCGGCCACTACGGCGACCGGATCGGCCGCAAGAAGCTGCTGGTGCTGAGCCTGCTGCTGATGGGCGGCTCCACCACCCTGATCGGCGTGCTGCCGACGTACCACCAGATCGGCGTGGCCGCACCGCTGCTGCTCACCGCGCTGCGCCTGGTGCAGGGCTTCGCGCTCGGTGGCGAGTGGGGCGGCGCGGTGCTGCTGGTCTCCGAGCACGGGGACGCGCAACGCCGCGGTTTCTGGGCCTCCTGGCCGCAGGGCGGCGCCCCGGCGGGGAACCTGCTGGCGGCCGGCGTGCTCTCGCTGATGACCGCCGTGCTCCCGGACGAGGCCTTCGTCTCCTGGGGCTGGCGGGTGCCGTTCCTGCTCTCCGCGCTGCTGGTGATGGTCGGCCTGTGGATCCGGCTGGCGGTGGACGAGTCCCCGCTGTTCCAGCAGGCGCTGGCCGCCGCCGAGGCCCGCAAGGCGCAGGCCCCCGAGCAGCCGCCGCTGGTCGCGGTGCTGCGCCACCACTGGCGCGAGGTGCTCACCGCGGTGGGCGCGCGGATGGCGGAGAACATCTCCTACTACGTGATGACCACCTTCGTGCTGGCCTACGCCGTCGGCCACGTGCACCTGCCCAAGCAGACCGCGCTCAACGCGGTGCTGATCGCCTCGGCGATCCAGTTCGCGCTGATCCCGCTCTTCGGGGCGCTCTCCGACCGGGTCGGGCGCAAGCCGGTCTACCTGGTCGGCGCGGTCGGGGTCGGCGTCTGGGCCTTCGTCTTCTTCGGCCTGGTGGACACCAAGAGCTTCGGCTCGCTGCTGCTGGCGGTCACCATCGGGCTGGTCTTCCACTCGGCGATGTACGCCCCGCAGGCGGCCTTCTTCTCCGAGCTGTTCGCCACCCGGATGCGGTACTCCGGCGCCTCCATCGGCGCCCAGTTCGCCTCGGTGGCGGCCGGCGCCCCGGCCCCGCTGATCGCCACCGCCCTGCTCAAGGACCACGGCAGCTCCACCCCGATCTCGGTCTACGTGGCGATCGCCGCGGTGATCACCGTGATCGCGGTGCTCTGCGCCAAGGAGACCCGCGGCCGCGACCTGGCCGAGGTCGGCACCGCCGAGACCCCGACGCTCGCGAAGGTCTGATCCGCCCTCAGGACGGCCGGTACCGCTTCGGTACCGGCCGTTCCGCACCCGGCAGAGAACTGGCACGATGGCCCGCACCATGGACGACCCGCCCCTCCCCACCAGCGCCGCCGCCCTCCGGCGGCTGCTCGACCTGCTCGCCTCCGGCGCCGCCACCGAGGACTTCGGCGAGGTGCTCGCCGAGGCCCGCCGCCGCGGTGCCCCGGCGGCGGTGCTGGCCGAGATCGACGACGCCACCTGGCTGGCCCTGCGGGTGCACCGGACGCTCCGTCAGCACCGGCGCCGGGAGGCCGAACTGACGGCCCTCTTCGACACCGCGGGCGACCTGGCCGCCTCCCGCGACCTGGACTCCGTGCTGCAGGCGATCGTCCGCCGGGCCCGGATGCTGCTCGGCACCGACACCGCCTACCTGACCCTGCCGGACCCGGCCGCCGGGGACACCTACATGCGGGTCACCGACGGCTCCGTCTCCGCGCTCTTCCAGAACCTGCGCCTCAGCCTCGGCGACGGCCTCGGCGGCCTGGTCGCGCAGACCGCCCGCCCGTACGCCACCCCGGACTACCGGACCGACGAGCGCTTCCACCACACCGGCACCATCGACGCGGGCGTGCTGGACGAGGGCCTGGTCGCCATCATCGGCGTGCCGCTGCTGCTCGGCGGCCAGGTGATCGGCGTGCTGTTCGCCGCCGACCGCTCGGCCCGGGCCTTCTCCCCCGACGAGGTGGCCCTGCTCTGCACCCTGGCCGCGCACGCCGCCATCGCCCTGGACACCGCCAACTCCCTGGCCGAGACCCGGGCCGCACTGGCCGAGCTGAACGCCGCCAACGCCGTCATCCAGGCCCACTCCGAGGCCGTCCAGCGCGCCGAACGGGCCCACGACCGGCTCACCGACCTGGTGCTGCGCGGCGCCGAGGTCCCGGACGTGGCGGCCGCCGTGGCCACCCTGCTCGGCGGCGAGGTCGGCGTGTACGACGCCGAGGGGCTCGTCCTGGCGGGGCGTGCGCCGGGACCTGACGGACTGTCGGAGCTCGCCGCCGCCTCGCGCGCCGAGGGACGCGCCGTCCGGCACGGCGACGCCTGGATCTGCGCCGTGCTGGCCGGCCAGGAGCCGCTCGGCGCCATCGTGCTGCTCGGCCGCCCCGGCCTGGACGACGCCGACCGCCGCCTGTTCGAACGGGCCGGGGTGGTCACCGCCCTGCTGCTGCTCCTGCGCCGCTCCGTCGCCGAGGCCGAGAACCGGGTGCGCGGCGAACTGGTCGCCGACCTGCTCACCGCCCCCGGCCGCGACCCGGCCGGCCTGGTCGCCCGCGGCCGCCGCCTCGGCGTCGACCTGGCCCGTCCGCACCTGGTCCTGGTCGCCGCCGTCCCGCCCGCCTCCCCGCCCGCCGACCGGGCCCGGCTGGCCGGGGCCGCCTCCCGCTACCTGTTCGGCGCGCGCGGCCTCAGCGCGGAGCACGGCGAGGCCGTGGTGCTGCTGCTCCCCGACGAGGGCTCACCGAGCGCCGGCGAGGCCGCCGCCCAGGCCGCCGAACGCCTGGCCCGGCTCACCGGCACCCCCGTCACGGTCGGCGCCGGCCGGGTCGCCGCCGGTCCGGTCGAACTGGCCGCCGCGTACGGGGAGGGGCTGCGCTGCGTCCGCGCCCTGCGGGTGCTCGGCCGCGAGGGGGACGGCGCCTCCGCGGCCGACCTCGGCTTCCTGGGCGTCCTGCTCGGCGACGGGCACGACGTGGCCGCCTTCGTCCGGGCCACGCTCGGGCCGCTGCTCGACTACGACGCCCGGCGCGGCACGGAGCTGGTCCGCACCCTGCGCTCCTACTTCGACTGCGGCGGCAGCCTCACCCGCGCCAAGGACGAACTCCACGTCCACGTCAACACCGTCGTCCAACGCCTCGACCGCGTCGAGGTCCTCCTCGGCCCGGACTGGAACCACCCCGAACGCAGCCTGGAGCTCCAACTCGCGCTCCGCCTGCAACTCTTGGCACGGGATTAGCCGCTCAGGGGCGCGAGGAACTGCGCTCGGGGGAACGGCACCACCTGCAACTGGCTCTCGTGCCCCGATCTCACGCTGGTCCGCCTTCCGCTTCGCGCAGTTCCTCGCGCCCCTGGGTCGCTGCCCTGCCGGGCGCCGGTCACCAGCCACCACCGGCGTACAGTGGCGTGGTCGGTTTTGACGCCTGGCAAGGAGCAGCGGTGAGCGAGCACGTACGGTTCGTGCACATGGGCATAGGCGAGCGCTCGGTCCCCTACGAGGAAGCCTGGGCCGAGCAGCAGCGGCTGCACGAGCTCCGGGTGGCCGACGAGATCCCCGACACCGTGCTGCTGCTGGAGCACCAGCCGGTGTACACCGCGGGCAAGCGCACCAACCCCGAGGACTACCCCCTCGACGGCACCCCCGTGGTGCAGGTCAACCGGGGCGGCGAGATCACCTGGCACGGCCCCGGCCAGCTGGTCGGCTACCCGATCGTGAAGCTGCCGGACCCGATCGACGTGGTCGCGTACGTGCGCCGGCTGGAGGAGGCGCTGATCCGCGCCTGCGGCGAGGTCGGCATCGCCACCACCCGGGTCGAGGGCCGCAGCGGCGTCTGGAAGCTCGGCGAGGAGATCCCGGGCGCGGTCGTGGACCCGTCCGAGGTGGTCGAGATCGGCAAGCTGACCCTGCGGATGGGCCTGCCGCTCGGCATCGACCCGCGCCTGGCCGGCCCCGAGTACGCGCCCTCCAACGCGGGCCAGCGCGGCGACGACCGCAAGCTGGCGGCGATCGGCGTCCGGGTCGCCCGGGGCGTCACGATGCACGGCTTCGCGCTCAACTGCGACCCCGACATGACATGGTTCGACCGGATCGTGCCCTGCGGGATCCGGGACGCCGGGGTCGGATCGATCAGTTCCGAACTGGGCCGCGACTTCGGCGTCGCCGCAGCCCTGCCGGTGGTGGAGCGGCACCTGCGCGAGGTGCTGGCCGAGCTCCCCGAGCCCGCGCTGGCCCGCTGAGGCCGTCGCCACCCCCTCCCGCGCGGGAATGCCACCCGGCCGTCACGCGCTGTCGTCCCTGCGAATACAGGGCCCGAGCCCGGTGAAAGCCGCACAAGCACAGGCGTACCCTAGGGGTACCCCGTCTAGTTCTAGGAGTCGCACGTGTCCGCTGTCGCGCCCGACGGCAGGAAGCTCCTCCGCCTGGAGGTCCGCAACAGCGAGACCCCCATCGAGCGGAAGCCCGAGTGGATCAAGACCCGAGCGAAGATGGGGCCGGAGTACAACGCCCTCCACTCGCTGGTGAAGAAGGAGGGGCTGCACACGGTCTGCCAGGAGGCCGGCTGCCCCAACATCTTCGAGTGCTGGGAGGACCGCGAGGCCACCTTCCTCATCGGCGGCGACCAGTGCACCCGCCGCTGCGACTTCTGCCAGATCGACACCGGCAAGCCCGCCGACTTCGACCGCGACGAGCCGCGCCGGGTCGCCGAGTCCATCGTCACGATGGACCTCAACTACGCCACCATCACCGGTGTCGCCCGTGACGACCTGGAGGACGGCGGCGCCTGGCTGTACGCCGAGACCGTCCGCCAGGTGCACGCGATGACCGCCGGCCGCGAGGCCGGCCGTACCGGCGTCGAGCTGCTGATCCCGGACTTCAACGCCGTGCCCGAGCAGCTGGCCGAGGTCTTCTCCTCCCGCCCCGAGGTGCTCGCGCACAACGTCGAGACCGTGCCCCGGATCTTCAAGCGGATCCGCCCGGCCTTCCGCTACGAGCGTTCGCTGGACGTCATCACCCAGGCCCGCGCGGCCGGGCTGGTCACCAAGTCCAACCTGATCCTGGGCATGGGCGAGACCCGCGAGGAGGTCAGCCAGGCGCTGGCCGACCTGGTCGGGGCCGGCTGCGAGCTGATCACCATCACCCAGTACCTGCGCCCCTCGGTGCGGCACCACCCCGTCGAGCGCTGGGTCAAGCCGCAGGAGTTCGTCGAGCTCCAGGAGGAGGCCGAGGAGCTGGGCTTCGCCGGCGTCATGTCGGGCCCGCTGGTCCGCTCCTCGTACCGCGCCGGGCGGCTGTACCGGCAGGCGCTGGAGCACCGCGAGCGCGCGGCGGTCTGATCGGACGGACGGCGGGAGGCCGGGGCGAGCGCCCCGGCCTCCGGCCTTTTCATCGGGCTTTGACCGTTCGGTCACCGCCCGGCAACACAGGAGGGGGAGGCTGGGAGCATGCAGAAGAAGACCGGAGTCCTGGTTTACGCACTGCGTCGCACCGAGCGGGTGCTGCTGGCCGGCGGCCAGCTGAGGGCCCGCCGCAACGCCTGGTCGGCCGTCGTGGAGAACCGGCAGCACGCCGCGGACCGCGCCGAGGTGGCCGGGCTCTTCCCCGCCGAGGCCGACGGGCAGCGCCGCCACGCCTGACCTGGGCGGTCGTGGGGCACCTCCCGAGCGCGCGCCGAGCACACCCCGAGCACCCGCGGGGGGCGCGTCCGGGTTGCAGTTTGGGGGCGCCCTTGGATATCCCGAGCTCCCGCCACGTACCATGAGCGGTATGGCGAGGCAAACATCCGAAACCCCTGGGCGGCTCAAGCAGATCCGCCAGGCGTACATCATGACCAAGAAGGTCGACACCAAGATCGGCCTGATCATCGCGGCCGTCGGTCTGCTCACCTTCGGCGTGTTCCTCGCCATCGGCTTTGCGATCGACCACCCGATCTACCTGGGCATCCTCGGCTTCATCGTGGCCTTCCTGGCCATGGCGATCGTCTTCGGGCGTCGCGCCGAGCGGGCGGCCTTCGGCCAGATGGAGGGTCAGCCGGGCGCCGTCGCGGCCGTGCTGAACAACATCCGCCGCGGCTGGAACGCCAACCCCACCCCGGTCGCGGTCACCCGCAACCAGGACGCGGTCTACCGGGCGATCGGCCGCCCCGGCATCGCGCTGATCGGCGAGGGCAACCCGAACCGGGTGCGCGCCCTGCTGGCGGCGGAGAAGAAGAAGATGTCCCGCGTGGTCGGCGACATCCCGGTGCACGACATCGTGGTGGGCACCGGCGAGGGCGAGATCCCGCTGAAGAAGCTCCAGGTGCACCTGATGCGCCTGCCGCGCGCCATCACCCCGAGCCAGGTCACCGAGACCAACGACCGCCTGCGCGCGCTGGGCGACCTGCTCTCCAAGGCGCCGATCCCCAAGGGCCCGATGCCCAAGGGCGCACGGATGCCCAAGGGCGGCCAGGTCCGCTGACCGCTCCCCCCGTCAACGCCACGGCCCCGCCGCGAGACTCTCGCGGCGGGGCCGTTCTCTTGGCGCCGTGGGGCTCAGATCCGGACCTCGACGGTGCGCACGGCCTTGTCGTGCAGCCCGCGGGTGTCGCGGTCCCAGACCGCCGCCGGGATCACCAGGAAGAGCAGCACGGTGCGCAGCAGCACCTGCGGAATGGTCACCCGCCCACCGTCCAGCCGGACGATCCGCAGGCCGAACAGCCGCTTGCCGACCGTCGTCCCGGTGGTGCTCAGGAAGAGCACGGTGACGACGAAGAGCAGCGGCGTCGTCCACATGTTGGCCGATCCCGCGTCGCCCTTGGCGATCAGCCCGAACGCGACCAGGCTGCACAGCCCGCTGTCCACGAACAGCGCGCCGAGTCGCCGACCGGGGCCGGCCAGCGAGCCGGGGCCCTCCTGAGGCAGCCCGAGGCGCTCACCCCGGTACCCGAAGTCGGCGCCCATCTTCTCGGCGGCGGCCTTCGGTCCGTCGATCCACGATCCCAACGCTTCTCTGGTGTCCACGAATCCACACTATCCGGGCAGTCCCGGCGATCTTCGGGCCCCTCCCCCCGAGCGGGTGAATCGCCGTCGGCGGCCTTCCGTGAGTGGTCTGGACCACTTGTCGGGCAGGCGCCGTTCGCCGGTGGCGTTTTGCCCGGAACCGTACGCCTTTGACTCCCACTTGAGCAGGCCGGTTAACATTCAGGAAACGAAAGGGTCACCAACCGGAAACGCCCGATTCCTACGGTTGACTCCAAAACGCGCTCGCTGAGGAGGATGGATGTTCAACAACGCCGCCGAGGTCAAGCAGTACATCGCGGACAACGACATCAAGTTCGTCGACGTGAGGTTCTGCGACCTGCCGGGCGTCATGCAGCACTTCTCCGTGCCAGCGGCGACCTTCGACCCGTCCGAGACCCTGATGTTCGACGGCTCGTCGATCCGCGGCTTCCAGGCCATCCACGAGTCCGACATGGCGCTCGTCCCCGACCTGGCCACCGCCCGGCTGGACCCGTTCCGCAAGGACAAGCACCTCAACATCAACTTCTTCATCCAGGACCCGATCACCGGCGAGGCCTACAGCCGCGACCCGCGCAACGTCGCCCGCAAGGCCGAGGCCTACCTGGCCTCCTCCGGCATCGCCGACACCGCCTACTTCGGGCCCGAGGCCGAGTTCTACGTCTTCGACTCGGTCCGCTTCGAGACCAGCGCGAACGCCTCGTACTACCACATCGACTCCGAGGCCGGCGCCTGGAACTCCGGCTCCGAGACCGGTGACGTGCGCGGCTACAAGGTCAAGTACAAGGGCGGCTACTTCCCCACCCCGCCGGTCGACCACTTCGCCGACCTGCGCGCCGAGATGTCGCTCGAACTCGCCGCCGCCGGGCTGGAGGTGGAGCGCCAGCACCACGAGGTGGGCACCGCCGGCCAGGCCGAGATCAACTACAAGTTCAACACCCTGCTGCACTCCGCCGACGACCTGATGCTGTTCAAGTACATCATCAAGAACGTGGCCTGGCGGAACGGCAAGACCGCCACCTTCATGCCCAAGCCGATCTTCGGCGACAACGGCTCCGGCATGCACGTCCACCAGTCCCTGTGGAGCGACGGCTCCCCGCTCTTCTACGACGAGCAGGGCTACGCGGGCCTCTCCGACACCGCCCGCTACTACATCGGCGGCATCCTCAAACACGCCGCCTCGCTGCTCGCCTTCACCAACCCCTCGGTGAACTCCTACCACCGCCTGGTCCCCGGCTTCGAGGCCCCGGTCAACCTGGTCTACTCCCAGCGCAACCGCTCCGCCGCGATCCGCATCCCGATCACCGGCTCCAACGCCAAGGCCAAGCGCATCGAGTTCCGCGCGCCCGACCCGGCCTCCAACCCCTACCTGGCCTTCTCCGCCATGCTGATGGCCGGCCTCGACGGCATCAAGAACAAGATCGAGCCCCTCGAGCCCGTCGACAAGGACCTCTACGAGCTGGCCCCCGACGAGCACGCCTCCGTCCCCCAGGTCCCCAACTCCCTCGGCGCCGTCCTCGACGCCCTGGAGGCCGACCACGAGTACCTCCTGGCCGGCGGCGTCTTCACCCCCGACCTGATCGAGACCTGGATCGACTACAAGCGCACCCACGAGATCGCCCCGATCGCGCTGCGCCCGCACCCGCACGAGTTCGAGCTCTACTACGACCTGTAGGACGATGGCGATCGACGCCACGCGGGAAACGAGGGTGCCGCCCGGAAGGGCGGCACCCTCGTCAGCGCGAGCGGGCTCAGCGCTGCTTTCCCTTACGTTCCAGGATCACGGTGCGGGGAGCGGCGGGAACCTCCTCCTCGGCCTCGGGCTCAAAGAGCCCCGGGACGGTTCCGCGCATCGTCCGCACGTAGTCCGGCAGGTCGAAGATCCGCGTGCTGCGGTCGGCTCCCGGGATTTCCTTCAAGTGCCCCGTGATGTCGCGTGCGACGCTCGCTCCGCCCCGTTCGGTGAGGACCACCAGCGTGCCGTGGATCCGGTCGAGCCAAGTGCCCCCGGGTGGGCGACGCTCGATCCCGGCCTGCCAGCGCTCCTCGCTGCCGGGCTTGCCCTGCGGGAAGCCGAATGCGTACGACCAAGGGACGGCCTTGGACAGGTGCTCCACGATCGAATACCTGGATCTTCCTCCGGCATCGCTGATCTGTTTGACTTCACCGCTCGGGGCGATGGCGCAGCCGTAGTGCCTGGGCTCGACATGACCACACTCGTCGTACTCCTTCCGATTGGGGCAGGCGTTCCAATGCGCCGGCACCGCCCAGTGGGTTCCCTCGTGGAAGGTTCCTTCCGGCCAGCCGTTGTAGAACACGTGGAACGGGAACCTGCCCTCAGCCGGATCACAGCCGCGGATCAGCTTGTCGTACTGCCTGTTTCCAGCATCGCCGTGCCGTAGTTGGTCGTACGTGTCGTCGGCGTAGGCGCGCTTGGCCTGCATCCGGACGCAGAGCCATCCCACCTCGTCGTCGCCGATCCACCACTCCCAGTCGGCACCGGTCTTCGCCTCCTCCGAGACCGAGCTCTGCCAGATCAGCAGACCGGGCACCCTGTCCCGCAACGCGGCCAGGTTGTTGTCCGAGGCGCTCGTCTCGTCGTAGCGGTGCCCTGGAAGCCGACCGGATTCGAACCTGCCCCACGTGTCCAACGCGATGTCGTCCATCGCGGCGCACAGCGCCTTCAAGGTCCCTACCGCCATGGCCACCGCCTCCTTCCCGCCGCAACCAGCATGCGTCAGAGCTTCGTTCAGCGGGAAGGCAAGTCGGGCGACGGCAGACTTGGGGGTGGCAGGTCTCGGGCTCACCACCGACCGCCCCGCTCCGAAGCCCTCCCTGCACCGCCCGGCTCTGCGGTGGATCGTCCGTCAGCTGCCGACGATCACGTCCCGGTGAAAGGTCGAACCGCACTTCGAACACTTCAGGCGCGAGGCTACGCCCACCAGGCCCCGGGCAGCTGCGTTTCGGCCCAACCATTACGAAACAGCCGTGATGTCCTTCGTGAGTGGGTTCCCGCAGGCCAGCGACCTGATCGTCATTGCCTGGCGGAGTCAGTCGGCTTGGCGTCAACTCGTCTGCGCTCATGGGGTGCTCGCTGACCTGCGCGGATGAGCTGCCGAGCAGATTCACCATTAATCAACCTGACCTGAAAGCGCCACTCCACAGAAATCTCCTGCATGCCATGACCACGGCTCGCGAGACCCCCAGCGCCATCCGGGACCTTACTGCTGTCGGTGCCGGTGGCTACCGTGCCGACGTGACTGAACTCAAGGTTGTGGCACGGTCGTTGGTCGAGGGCGGGTGCTCGGTGGAGCGGCTGGTGTGTCATCCGCGGCTGCCATTGGTGGCCTGTTGGGACTCGGAGCGCCCGGCGGTACGCCTCTGGGACTGCGGCGGGCAACAGTTGCGGGAAATCGGGGTCGTGGGGGCCGAGGCGGAGGGGTACGGCGAGGCCGTCGGGTGGGACCGGATGGAGCTGACGCCGGCTGCGGCGTGGCATCCGGAGCAGGCGCTGCTGGTCGTGGCTACGGCGGAGGGGTTGTGGAGGTGGACTCCTGACGGGGCGTCTGCCGTGGGCGACGGCGCCTCCTACCGCTGCCTGGCATTCAGTCCCGACGGCCGCGCTCTGTGGGCCTCACCGTCGTGGCGCGAAGGGAGCGAGGACTGGGAGAGCTCGG
This sequence comes from Kitasatospora sp. NPDC051853, assembly GCF_044452665.1. Lineage (NCBI taxonomy): Bacteria > Bacillati > Actinomycetota > Actinomycetes > Kitasatosporales > Streptomycetaceae > Kitasatospora > Kitasatospora sp. NPDC051853. The sequence goes on from NZ_JBITBY010000002.1 coordinate 356,575, forward strand.
ACGTGATCGACCTCGGCTCCGGGGCCGTCAGCACGGGGCCGGGATGGGACACCGGAGTTGCGGCGCATCCCGGAGGCGGGCTCGTGGCCACCCTGGTCAGCGACCAGGGAGCCACCTACTGCCTCTTCGCCCGCGTCGGCAACGGCGACGGCGTCGCTCCTACCGCGATGCGGCGGCTGCGGCACGCGTTGATCCTGGACTGCGACGGCTACGAGACTCCCGTCTTCAGTCCGGACGGGCGCCATTTCGCGATCCGGGGCAACGCGTACGGCAACTATGTGGAGGTCTTCGAGTTCCCCTCGCTCCGGCGTGTTCTGTCCGCGGCCCTGGGCGACCCGAACCCCGGCTACCCCTATCCGCAGGAGTGGCTCGATCAGATGGCGTCCTGGTCGAGGCACAATCTCGCCTTCGCCACGCGCCCGGGCAGGCTCTGGATCGCGGCGCCCGGCGGCGCCCTTCTCGAAGTGGACGTCGAAACCGGTGACACGACCGACCACAGCGGCCCGCCCGGGTCCTGCCTGACCACGCTCACGGTGACTCCGCCCGGTGAACTCCTCGGCGCCACCGACGACGGCCGGTTGCTGCTCCTCTCCGTGCTCGCCGACCCCACCGCGACGACCGGCGACGCCCCGGACAACCACGAGCTCGCCGGGGCGGCAGTAGCCGCGTTCCTGGCCGCCACCTCCGAGCTGTCCGCCGACGCCGACCTGGAGTCCGGCCTCGTCGTCACCGACGGAACCCGCAGCTGGGAAGCCGATGACCTCGAAGCGGTGACCGAAGCCGACTCGACGGACCCCACCTGGCTGCAGCTCCGCGCCGCCGTCAACAAGGCCTTCGCCGAGGACACGTGATCGGCTCCCACCTGCCCGGGTGTCGGCCAGGACCCGGCCGACCGGGCTGACGTGCACCGCTCGCACGGAGGCGGCCCGCACGTTGCGTACGGAGGACTTGCTCAGGAAGGGTGCTGACGGTGGGTCACTGGGCCCACGGCAGGACTCGGGTGCCCTCGGTGCCGGGGACGGTGGCGACGCCGTCCGCGCGCATGGCGACGTGGGCCCGGGCGTCCTGCGGGGCGTGGACCCGGCGGAGGAGGCCGGGCGGTAGGACGAGGGTGTGGCCGGTCGGGAGGGTCTCGGTGCGGTCGGAGTGGGTGATCTCCAGTGCGCCGGCGGTGACCGTCCAGACCTGCTCGCGGCTGACGGTGTGCTCGGGGCTGGTCTGACCGGCCGTCATGGTGACGGTCCAGGTGCTGAGTTCGGCGCTGCCGCGGCTGGGGGCGGCGAGGCCGGCCATCCGGGCGTTCGGTGTTTCGGTGACGTGCTCGGCGGCGGGGGCGATCACGTGGGCCGTGGGCCGGGCCGGCTCGGCGGCGTCCGCCGTGGGGGTGACCCACTCGACCAGCTGGACGACGACGCCGTTGGGGTCGGTGAGCTGGAAGAGCCGTTCGCCCCAGGGCTCTTCGTGCAGCGGGAGGGTGATCGGGGCGCCGGCCTCGCGCAGTCGCCGTTCCTCCTCGTCGAGGCCGGTGACGGTGAGCGCGAGGATCAGCCCGGTGGCCCGCCGGTGGCGCTGCTCGGGTGGGAGCACCTCGGTGCCGGTGCGCAGCAGGACGACGTCGGCGGCGGCGTCCTCACGGTTGAGCGAGACGAAGCCCTCGGCGGCGACGGCGACCCGGTACCCGAGGTGGGTGCAGAGGAAGTCGCGGGAGGCGTCCACGTCGTCGACGGTGAGGGACACGGTGGTGGTGGTGACGTTCAGGGGTGCTCCTGATCTAGGTCTACTCGGGCTAACTTTGCGACGGGCGTAACTTTAGAACGGGCGCACGGAGTAGGGCAAGCATAATTTTGCGCCGGGGGTAAGATTTGCTCCGTGACGACCGAGACGGGACTCCGCGAGTCCAAGAAGCGGGAGACCAGGCAGCTGATCTCCGACTGCGCGACCAGGCTCTTCATCGAGCAGGGCTTCGAGCGGACCACCATCGCCGAGATCGCCGCCGCCGCCCGGGTGGCCAAGAAGACGGTCACCAACTACTTCGCCCGCAAGGAGGACCTGGCCCTCGACCGCTACGAGGAGTTCACCCAGGGCCTGGCCCGCGCGGTCGCCGGGCGCGGACCGGCGGAGGTGCCGCTCGACGCCGTCAGCCGGGCCTTCCGGGCCGCCCTGATGGCGCACGACCCCGCGGTCGGCTTCACCGGGCCCGCGTTCGCCCGGATGATCGCCGACAGCCCGACCCTCACCGCCCGGATCCGTGAACTGCACGACCTGCGCGAGGAGGCCCTCGCCGGTGCCCTCGCCGACGCCGTTCCGCAGGGCACTCCGCCGATCGTTCCACGGGCCGCCGCGGCGCTGATCGCGGCGGCGGACCGGCTGGTGTTCCACCGCATCCAGGAGCTCACCCTGGCCGGGCGCGCCGACGAGGAGATCGTGGCCATGCTCCTCCCGGAGACCGACCACCTGCGCGCCCTGCTCGTCGCCGCCGACGCGGTCGGCGACGGGGTTGGCGGCGGGGTCGGCGACGGCCCGGCCGACACCTTCCGGTGAGCCCGCCGCGGGGACAGGCGCACGCCCCCCGCGCTCCGTACCCGCCCCGCCCCGGCCTCCACGCCCCGGCCCGTCCGGCCTACATCGCTGGGTGGAACGGAGCCCCGGACCCGTGACCCCGGTCGGCGGGCGGTAGTTGGACCCGGCGTGACAGAGCCTGCGCATACCGGCCCCCTGCCCGTGGCCCCCCTCCCGTGGACGGCGGTCCAGCCCCTGCTCGCCGCGTTGACGGCGGCCGGGGTCCCGCTGCGGACCGGCGACCTGGAACAGCTGAGACGCGCGGCGGTGATCGGCCCCGAGTTCGCCCGGGTCCTCGCCCGGTGGATCCGGGACGCCCACGCGGGGGCGGCGACGGGGGCCGCCCCCGCGCCGCTGCCGTCCGCCCCGGTACTGCGGAGCATCGCCCCCCGCGCCGAGCGGCCCGCGCTCGGCGCGGCGCCCCCCGTCGTCCGCGACCTGCAGGCCTCCTGACCGACCGCACCCCCACCTCGACCGACGGACCGGACATGCCCCTGATCAACGAACCTCGCCGCCCCCGGGGCGAGTTGGCGCACCCCTCGGCGCACTCCTCGGCGCACTCCTCGACCCACCCCGCCCACCGGCCCGGTGAGCCCTCGGAGCACTCCGAGGCCTCCCTGACGACCGGTCACCGGGCCGCGGCCCAGCTGCTCGGGCTGCGCGAGGTGGCCCTGCCGGCCGCCGTGGTCGCCGCCGCCGACCTGCTGTTGGACGACGCGCTGCGGAGCGAGGACCCCGTCACCCGGGAGGCCGCCGCCGTCACCCGGGGGAGGCTGCGGGCCGCGCTCGGTCAGCCCTGACTCCCCTGGCGGCGGGGGCGGTTCAGGCGGCGGGCTGCTCGCCGAGCAGGACCGCGTTCAGGGCGGCCCAGTCGAGTTGGCCGTCCAGTTCGCCGACCGTGCCCGCGTCCAGCAGTTCGCGGGCGGCGCGCTCGGCGAGGGAGTACGCCGCTTCGGCGATCGAGGAGCCGGCGCTGACCCGGGCCGCCCCGGCGGCGGCGTACTCGGGGACGGTGAGCGTGCCGGGGCCGATCAGCACGTTCACGGGGACGTCCGACGCGGCGACCAGGGAGCGGAGTTCGGCCGCGTCGAGGGCGCTCAGGACGAAGACGCCGTCGGCACCGGCGGCGGCGTAGGCGTGCGCGCGCCGGACGGTCTCGTCGAGGCGGTCGCCGCCGGGCGGCAGGCGGTGGGTGTCGATGCGGGCGTTGAGGTAGAGCGGGATCCCGGCCGCGTCGGCGGCCGCGCGGGCGGCGGCGATCCGCTCGGCCTGTTCGGCGACGGGACGCAGGCCGTCCTCCAGGTTGACCCCGACGGCGCCGGCCTCCAGGACGCCGGTGACGGTGCGGTGGACCCCTTCGGGTTCCTCCGCGAAGCCGCGTTCGATGTCGGCGGTCACCGGCAGGTCGACGGCGGAGGCGATCCGGGCGACGGCGGCCAACCCCCGTTCGCGGTCCAGCCGTCCGCCGTCGGCGGCACCCAGGGACCAGGCCACGCCCGCGCTGGTGGTGGCGACGGCCCGCGCTCCGGCGCGCGCGACCAGGAGCGCGGAGGCGACGTCCCAGGCGTTCGGCAGGACCAGCGGACGGCCGGGCACGTGCAGGGAGCGGAAGGCCCGGGCCTTCTCGAGGAGTGTCGGCATGCGGGCATTCCATCACGCGGCCCGGGAGTGACCACCGTCACCGCCGCGGGGGCCCGCCGGCAGACCCGACCGAAACCTCCACATCGGCGCCCGAGAGCGTTTCCACGCCGGTCGGAGCCGTGCGCGCCGGGGATGCGGGCCGTTCCGTGTGCTGACGAGCGGTCAGGCGATGTCGACAAATCGGTTCACCGGGCACCGAGTTGACCTTACCCACGAGTAAGGGCGGGTCGGCCCGGGTTGATTGACCGGCTTCAAGGTGATTCGATACGGCCCATGGGGAGGAATCGAGGCGCCATCTGCTCGCTGAGCACGGTGAAAGCGCTCTCAGATGCGCGCGACGGCCAGGTGCTGATCCGCAGACCGCAGGAGCGGGACGCCGACACACTGCTGGCCGGATCGCGTGACCCGCTGGTGCGCGAGTTCATGCAGGGCATCCTGACCCACACCGACCGCGAGTCCGCCGTCCGCTGGATCACCGAGGTGGCGCCCCGGCTCTGGGACGCCGACCGGGCCGCGTACTTCGCGGTGACCCTGGTGGCCGAGGGCGGCCCGGAGGACGGGGGCGACGACGGTGACGCCCCGGAGGACGCGGACGGCCCGGCGGACGTGGACGGCCCGACCCAGGAGGGCGGGCCCGCGGTCGGGTTCGCCGAACTGGTGGACCTGAGACCCGAGGAGGGCGCGGCCGAGGTCTCGATCTGGCTGCTCCCCGAGCACCGGCGGATGCGCACCGCGGCCTCCGCGATGCGGCTGGTCTGCCGCTTCGGCTTCGAGGAGCTGGGGCTGCGGCGGATCGACGCCTACGCCGCCGCCGAGAACATGGGGGTCCAGGTCGTCGGGGCCTCCATCGGCTTCCGGCGGACCGGTTTCCGCCCCGCGCTGTTCCGCAGCTCCCGCACCCAGGAACTGCACGACGCCGTCTACGCGACCCTGGTGCCCGAAGACCTCTGCTGAGCAGAGCAGCAGGTCTCCGGCACGGGCCGCTCGCACCGCGAGGTGCACCGGTCAAAGCACACCGACCCGGGCACCGGGAAGCGCAACGAGAAGTGCACCGATAAGTGCGCGGTCCGTTCGGCGCACGTTCGCTCCACGCACGTTTGGTCCACGCACACTTGCTCTACGCACACTTGATCTACGCGCATCGCGCGGCTGGTTTGTCCATGTACCAGGGCTGGGGGTTCGGAAGATGTCGGCACCGGTGGAGTTCTCGGTCGGCGGGGAGCAACTGCCGGGAGGCAGGCTCGAACTGACCCTCGATCAGGCGGGCGCGCTGCGGGTGCGCCACCACAACGGCGGCACCGAGGTGGTGCGCACCGCGACGGTGGACCCGGCGGTGCCCGCCCGGGTGCTGAACGCGCTGCGCGGCACCGCGCCCGGGGCCGGCGGCGGTGCCGCCGAGGCCCGGCGGCTGGTGGTCGGCGAGCTGGCCTGGGCGGACGGGACCGACACCCCGGTGCCCGGCATCGCCCGGCTGCTGGAGGCCCTGGCCGGCCAGCTGATCCGCCCGGAGGCCCCGGCCCAACTGCCGGGCAATCTCGTTCAGTTGGCTGCCGTCGACCCGGCCGAGGCTCCCCCGACGGCCGCCATCGGCACCGTCGCGGGCCGCCCGGCCTTCGCGCTGGCCGTGGCCGGCCGGGGCTTCGGACTGGCCGAACTGGCCGACGGCGGCGGCTCCCTGGGCGACTCGGACGAGGAGGCCGGGCTGCTGCCCACCGCCGTCGCACTGGGCCGGGTCGACGAGCGCGACCTCTTCGCGGTCGGTGCGCAGGACGGTGCCGTCCAGGTCTGGGACGCGACCACCGGCGCACTGCTGCACGGGACTTCGGGCGGCGAGGGCGCCCAGGTGGTGGCCGCCGCGGTGGTCGAGGGCGTGCCGCTGGCCTTCTCCGGCGGCCGGGAGGGCGAGGTCCGGGCCTGGCGGGCCGGGGACGGCAAGGGCCTCGGCCTGCTCGCGGTGAACGGCCGGGGCGCCACCGCCCTGGTGCACGCGCACTGCGCCGGGCTCGACCTGGTGGCCGCCGCCGGTGGCGACGGCACCATCCGGGTCTGGGACGCGGCGGCCGGCGCCCGGCTGCACCTGCTGGTGGGCCACACCGAGCGGGTCACCTCGCTCGCCGTGCTCTCGCTGGGCGACCAGGCGGTGCTGGCCTCCGGCGGCGTGGACCGGGAGATCCGTCTCTGGGACCTGGCCACCGGCGAGCCGCTGGCCGTGCTGGTCGGCCACTCGGCCACCGTCACCGGCCTGGCCTTCACCGAGCTGGCGGGTGAACCCGTGCTCGCCTCCTGCGCGTTGGACGGCACCGTGCGCACCTGGGACGTCTACCGCGGCACCGGCCTGAACGGCTGGGCGACCGGCGGCGTCTGGCTGACCGCGCTCGCGGTGGTCCGCGGGAGCGGGGGCCGCGGCGGGAGCGACGACGGGGGCAGCGCCGGCGCGGCCCTCGCGGTGGGCGACGAGCGCGGCCGGATCCGGCTCTTCGACCCGGCGGACGGCACCGCACTGGCGACCTGGGAGCCGACCGGCCCCGCCACCGGCCCCCGCCCGCTGAACACCCTGGCCGCCGCAGCGCTCGCGGACGGCAGCCAGGTGCTGGCCGCCGGGTACGGCGACGGCACCGTACGGCTCTGGGACGGCGGCGTCGAGCGGCTCCAACTCGCCGAGGACGGCGGCTCGGTGAGCTCCGTCGCGGTGACCGAGGGCCTGCTGGTCTGCGGCACCGTCACCGGGGCGGTGCGCTGCCACCGGCTGTCCGACGGCGCTCCGCTCTCGGTGCCCACCCCGCACACCGGCCCGGTGACCTGCCTGGCGATCGGGGAGACCACCCTGGTCTCCGGCGGCGCGGACGGCGTGGTCCGGGTGCGCGGTGCGCTGGACGGCGCGCCGCTGCTGCGGCTGGCGGCCCATCAGCAGGGCGTCACCGCGCTGGCGATCGGCCGGCAGCCCCGGCCGCTGCTCGCCACCGCGGGCGGCGACCGCACCGTACGGATCTGGGACGCCGCCACCGGCGCACCGGGCCCGGTGGTGGGCGGGCTGGCCGCACCGGTCGCGGCGCTGGCCTTCGCCACCCACGCCGGGCGTCCGGTGGTGCTGGCCGGGACCGCCGACGGCGCCGTCCGGGCCTTCGACGCGGAGAGCGGGCAGGCCGTCACGGAGCTGACCGGGGGTGCGGCGCGGGTGCGCACGCTGGTCTGCCAGGAGATGGACGGCGAGGCGCTGGTCGCCGCCGGGGACGAGCGGGACACCGTACGGCTCTGGCACCTGGGCAGCGGCACGCTGCTGAACGAGGCGCCGCTGGACCGCGCGCCGCTGGCGATCTCGTTCACCGAGACCGGCCTGTACGTGGTCGGGCCGGGCGGCGCTGTCACGCTCTGACGCCTGGTCAGACGCAGTGGTGCAGTGGGAAGTTGATGGCCGGCGGACTGGGCCGCCGGCCATCGGTGGGGCAACGAGCGAGGGGTGGAGATGGCAGAGGGGAAGAAATTCCGGGTCGACCTGGAACAGGTCGAAGCGGCGGCGAAGATGATCCAGACGATGCTGGACGACCTGGAGGGGCCGACCGCCCAGCTGAAGGCGGCGGTCGACCAGATCAAGCCGACGGTCTACGGGACCGACCGGCTCGCCAAGTCGCTGACCGGGGCCACGGGTTCGGTCGGTGGTCTGGCCGACCACCAGAAGCAGGTGCTGGACGGCATCCAGAAGTTCCTCGCCAACAGCGCCCAGGTGGCGGCCAACCTGCGCACCGTGGTCGCCAACTACCGCAGCACGGACGAGTCCAACGCGCTCTCGCTGCGGGCCATCGAGGGCGCGGACGCGCCCATCGCCCCGGTCAAGCCGGATCCCCGGGACAAGCCGGTCACGGTGGTGGTCGCGGGCGAGACCGGCGGCCCGGTCACGGCCGACTCCAGCTTCGACTCGGCCGCCGCGCCCACGCTCGACTACAACTCCTGGGAGGACCCGGAGCCCCCGCCGCCGCACCCCTCCGGTGGTAGCGGCCCCAAGGTCGCCTGACCCCTGCCCGAGTCGACCCTCGCTGAAGGACGGACAACACCGTGATCCAGCTGCCCCCCGACCTGGCAGAAGTGCTCAAGGTCATCCAGAGCAACGAAGACGGGAAGGCCATCGTCTTCCCGGACGCCAACGAGGACCTGATCGGCGACCTGGCCCTCGCCTGGGAGAAGTGGAACACCTTCGCCGAGACCCGGGTCGGCGCCATCGTGGCCAACGCCAAGCTGGCGATGGAGGCCATGGAGGGCGAGGCCGCCGAGAGCTTCGCGGGCTACCTGCGCAAGTTCTGCGAAGGTGACGGCTCGCACGTCTCCACCACCGTCACGGCCGCGAACGCCATCGCGCAGTCGCTGCGCGGCGCGATCGAGGCGGTCACCCAGACCAAGAACGAGATGATCCGCGAGCTCCAGTACACGAAGGAGTACATCGAGGACAACCCGGCCGGCAAGAACGACGACATCGCCAAGTCCGAGGGCATCAAGGAGGCCGTGGCCACGTACAACACGTACGTCGGCCAGGTCGGCACCAACGTGGACTCGATGCTCCGTCAGGGCTCGGGCCACTTCCAGGCGATGACGGCGGCCGCCGAGGTCGCCTCGCTCACCGGTGGTTCGGGCGGCGGCGGTGGCCAGGGCGGGCCGTCCGGGCCGCCGCGGACCGGGCTGGACGGCGTCACCGGCGTCAACGCGCCCAACACCCTGCAGACCGGCATCACCATGCCCGGTGCGCAGGCGCCCGCGCCGGTGGACATCCAGGGCTTCAACCCGGGTGGCACGGTACCCGGCGGACTGCCCGGGGGCGGTGTTCCCGGCATGCCCGGCGGCTCGGCGGGCGGACCGGGCGGTGGCCCCGGTGGCGCGCCCGCGCTCCAGCCGTTCAAGATGCCGACCGCGCAGGCGCCGACGCCGTTCAGCAGCACCCTCGGTGCCGGTGGCCGTGGGCTCAACACCGGTGGCCCGGGCGGCGGTTTCGGCGGTGGTGGCACCGGCGGGTCCTCGCTCGGCCCGGACGGCAAGCCCTCGTTCAAGCTGCCGTCGGTCGGCGCGCCCGGCGGTCTCACCCTGGCCGGGCACCAGCCGCCGAACACCGACGGCACCCCCACCGGGCAGCTGCGGCCGATGACGTCGCTGCGCCCGTTCACCCCGGGCGGTTCCGAGCCGGGCGGCATCGGCGGCATCGGCGGCTTCCCGCTCGGGAGCCGCGGCGGCACCGGCAGCACCCCGCTCAGCCCGCTGACCGGCCGCCCCGGCGGCCTGCCCGGCGGCACCCTGCCGGGCCGTGGCACCACCTCGCCGTTCAGCCCCGGCGGGCGGGCGCCCGGCTCGATCACCGGTTCCGGCGGCCCCGGCGGCAGCCGCGGCGGATCGGGTCTCGGCGGTTCCGGTCTCGGCGGCGGCGCCCGGGTGGGCGGCGCCGGCGGCGGTGCTTCCGCGCTCGGCGGCTACAACCCCGGCGGCGGACGGTCCGCAGGCGGCCTCGGCGGGGCGGGCGGCGCCCACCCGCTCGGCACGCCGACCACCGCCGGTGGTGTCGGCGGACGCGGCGTCGGCGGGGCGGGCGGCAGCGGTCACGGTGCGGGCGGAGGCGTCGGCGCCTCCGGCGCGGGCGCGGCGTCCGCGCGCGGTGCGGCCGCCGGCGGCATGCCCGGGATGCCCGGCATGGGTGCCGGCGCGGGGGCCGGGGCGGCCAAGTCCGGCTCGCGGTTCGTCCGGCCCACCCGCTTCGGCGTGGAGGAGGACGAGGAGGAGACGGTGGCGCTGCGCGACGCCGGCATCCTCGGCCAGGCCGTCCACCACGATCCGCAGGACCGGCACTGGCAGCGGATGCGGCAGCGCTGGGTCGAGGAGTCGGGCATGGCCCCGGCCGCCGAGCCCGTGCACACCGCCGTGGCCGGCGTCGGACAGGAGGCCCCGGCGGGCGGCGGCGATCTGATGAGCCAGTTCGCGGCGGCCGTGCTGGGCCCGGAGGGCGCGAGTGCGCTCAACGCGCCCGCAGCGTCGGGTGATTCGGGGTCGGGCGGCGACGCCACGGCCACGGCCGCTGCGGCCGGGACCACTTCCGGCGGCTCGGGGTCGTCCTCCACCTCCGAGGACGCCTACCTGGAACGTGCCCGCTCGGTGGCCGAGCGGCGCGGCCGCACGGACGAGGACGCGCCCACCCTCGAACCCGCCACGGCAACGACCGCGCCCGCCACGCCGGTTGACGGTCCGCCGCCGCTCCGTGAGGAGGAGGGCTTCCAGGTGCCTTCGCCGTTCATGCGGGCGGCGCTGGCGCGGCTGGCCACCTCGGGGGGCTTCCCCGAGGGCAGCGGTGAGGCCCCCGCCGCCGGGACCGGTACGCCGGGTGCGGCTGCCGGCCAGGGACGCTGAGGAGAGCGATGGAAGAGCAACAGGAGCTGAGGCGGGCCGAGTCGGTGCCGGTCCAGGCCGACGAGCCCACGGCCCGCCTCCAGCCCGTGCAGACGACCGAGCGGCTGGCCCCGTTGGAGCCGATGCAGGTCACCGACCGGATGGCCCCGCTGGAACCCATGCAGGTCACCGACCGGATGGCCCCGCTGGAACCCATGCAGGTCACCGACCGGATGGCCCCGACGGAGCCCTTGCACGCCACCGACCGGATGGCACCGTTGGAACCCATGCAGGTCCGCGACCGGATGGCACCCCTGGAGCCGATGCAGGTCGACGCACCCACGGCCGCGCGGGTGGCGGCCGATGCGGTGGAGCCGACCGCGCCGCTGCGGGCGCGGGTGGCCGCCCGGCCGGTGGAGAGCACCGAGCGGGCCGTGCGGCCCTCCGCTCCCGCCGGGGGGCCGGACTCCGGTCCGGGCTTCACCGCCGATCCGGAGAGGTACCGTGCGGCGGCCGGTCCGGTCCTCGCGGCCTCGGATCAACTCGCCGATATGGCCCGTGGGTTGCAGGCCTACATGTCGGGGATGAGCGGCCGTGCCCCGTGGGGCAACGACGACTCCGGCGAGAAGTTCGCCAACGGTGAGAAGGGCTATCTCACCTACAGCGGCAAGGTGTTGGAGGGCATCGGCAACCTGCCCACCGCCCTCAAGTACATCGCGGACGGCCTGAAGGTCATGGCCCAGAGCTACGACAACACCGAGGAGGGCCTCTCCACCGGCCTCACCTCCATGGAGGCCGAGCTGCCCGAGACCGCCCTCTTCCACCCTGACCTCGCCATGCGGGACATCGCCAAGGGACGTCCCCACCACACCGGAAGGCCCTGATCGAACATGGCGGTTGAGCTGCCCGAACCCCTTCAGTGGGTCCTTCTCCTGCTGGCCGGCACCCGCTGGCCGGAAGGCGAGGAGGACTTGATGCGCGAGATGGCCGACCGCTGGCGGGAGGCCGGGCAGACCCTGGCCGACGTCGGCACGTCGGTCGACTCGACCATCAAGCGGGCGCTCGATGGCCAGCAGGGCAAGGCGGCCGAGGGCCTGTCCACGCACTGGGCCAAGTTCTCGGTGGGCAAGGGCACGGAGGAGGACCCCGGGTTCTTCCCCAGCATGGTCAAGTCCTGCGAGGGCATGGCCGAGATGCTCGACAACATGGCCAACTCGACCGAGAGCGCCAAGATCCAGATCGTGGCGCAGCTCGGCATCCTGGCGTTCGAGATCGCGACGGCCGAGGCCTCCGCCCCGTTCACCGCCGGGGCCTCACTGGCCACCATCCCGGCGGCGGTCGCGGTCAGCCGCGTCGTGGTGCAGCAGATCCTCAAGAAGCTGCTCAAGGAGGCGCTGGAGTTCGCGGCCAAGGAGGCCGCCCAGGAAGTCGCCATCAACCTGCTCGCGCAGACCATCCAGATCGCCGAGGGCAACCGCAAGGGCCTGGACACCAAGGAGCTCGGCCAGAGCGCCATCGGCGGCGCGGTCGGTGGTGCCGCCGGCGGCATGATCGGCAAGGGCATCGGCGCGGGCGCCGGCAAGGCCGGGTTCGGCAACGCGGCGAACAGCGTCGGCGGCAAGATGGCGAGCGGCGCGGTCTCCGGCATCGGCGGGGACGTCGCGGCCCAGCTGGCCACCACCGGCACGGTGGACGGCGGAAGCCTGCTCGGCTCCGGTCTGAGCGGCGGCTCCAACGTCGGTCTCCAGCACGGCGCTTCGGCGCTGAAGGGCAAGTTCGGCGGCGGCGACATCCCGAACGTCCCGACCGGCGGCACCCTGCCCGGCGCCGACGCCCCGCCGACCTTCGGCGGACGGCCCGGCGGCGGCTCCTCCGGCTCGTCCGGCTCCTCGGGGACGCACGGCGCGGACGGCACCGGCTCGACCGGCGGCGCCGAGGCGTACCGGGGCCCGAGCGGTGGCACCACGGACAGCGGCAGCACCACGAACCCGTCCACGGGCGGCGGCCGCACCCTCTCGCCGTTCGGTTCGGACCGGACCGGCTCCGGCAGTCACGACACCAACACCACCAGCAGCAACGGCAGTTCGAGCATCGGCGGATCGGCCGGAGGCTCGCGCGGCGGCGACTCCACTCCGTCCAGCGGTACGCCGTCCAGCACGGCCGCCCACACCCCGGCCCCCGACAGCGGCAGCGCCGCGCGCCCGCAGCCCGCCACCGCCCACACCGAGACCCCGTCCCGGTCGGACGCCCCGTCGGCCACCGCCCACCCGGACGCGACGCCCCGTCAGACCGACCCGGCCCCGCGTGCCGCCGACCCCGCGCCGCACACCGCCGCGCCCACCCCCGACCGCACCCCGCAGGGCGACACCTCGCCGACCCCGCGTCAGGCCGACGCGCCCGCACCGACGGTGCGCCCCGAGCCCGAGGCCACCTCCGCCCGCCCGGAGCCGACCGTCCGTCCGCAGGCCGACACCCAGCCCGCCGCCGACCCGGTCCGCCCCCAGCAGGAGACCCCTGCGGCGGCCCGCCCGGAGAGCCCCCTCCCGCACCAGGCCCCGCCCGCCGACCACACCCAGGACACTCCGGTCGCTCAGCCCCGGCCGACCGAGACCCCGGCTGAGACCCCGGCCGCCTTCCGGACCGAGCCGACCGTCCCGCACCAGCAGGCCGACCCGACCGACCCGGTCCGTCAGCAGCCCGCTCCCCACGAGGCGCCGCCGGCCCGTCCCGAGGCCGAGCCCCGCCCGGCCCCCGCCCGGGCCGACACCGAGCCGAACGCCGTCCCGCAGCCGCGCCCGGAGTCCGACCCGACGCCGCGTCAGCAGCAGCCCCAGGCGCAGCCCGACGCGCATCCACAGCCGCACCCCGCGGCTGCGGAGCAGGCACCCCGGCCGGAGGCCCAGCCGCACGCCACCGAGGCCCCGCAGACCCGCAACGACCAGCAGCCGCAGCCCGACCGTCAGCCGCAGCCCCAACCGCACGCCACCGAGGCCCCCGAGCCGACGCCGCGTCAGCAGCAGGCCCAGCCCCAGCCGGAGACCCAGCCGACGCCGCAGCCCCAGCCCCAGTCCCGCCCGGAACCGGTCGCGACCCCCGCGCCCGTCGCTCCCGCCCGCGCCGACTCGGCCCCCGACCGCACGGACCCGCACACCCCCGCGCCCGAGGGCACCCGCATCGCGGGCGGCCCGATCACCGCCCCGCGCCCGTCGGCGACCCCGACCTCGGACCACCGCTCGGACTCGCCCCTCCCGCCTGCCCCGGACCAGACCCCCGCCCAGGCGCCGCCCACCCAGGCCCCGCCGGTCTCCCACGTCTCCCCGCCGCCCCCGGCAGCCGCCCCGACCCGCACCCCGGCCGCCGACCGGAGCGGCAACGGCCTCGGGCCGGTGCGTCCGCCCGCCGCCCAGCCCCACAATCCCGCCCCCGCCCTGCGGTTCACCCCGCGCCCCACCACCGACACCGGCCCCACCCCCACTCCCGAGCCGCGCGGGACCAAGCGCGGCCGCGAGGACGACACCCTCCCCCAGGGCCGTCCCGAGGGCCCGAAGCGGCAGCGCACGCCCGCGTACGAGAACACCGCCGGCCCGCTCCGCGACCGCGGCTACGAACCGGCCACCCGCGAGCAGTACCAGGCCCTCGCGGACCACCTGGCCCAGCACGGCTCCACCCCGCACCCGGAGCTGACGCCCGAGCTGCTCGGGCACGTCAACCCGCACACCGCCACCATGGACGGCGGCGACCTCTACAGCTGCCTGGAGGCGGTCGAGGCGCTGCGCGACACCCACTACGGCAACCCGCGCCCCTCCGGCCTGCCGCACGCCTCCGTCCCGGAGAACAACTCCGCCTGGACGCTGACCAAGCGTCACGGCACCCCCGTGCCGCTCGGCACCGGGCAGCACGGGGTGGACGCGGTGATCGACCAGGTCCGCGACGCCGGGCCCGGCAGCTTCTCCACCGTCCTGTTCTCCGACGGCCCCGGCACCACCGGCCACGTGGTGGCCCTGGTGCACGGCCCGGACGGCACCCTGCACTGGGCCGACCCGAGCACCGGTGAGGTCCGCGAGGCCCGGCCGGGCTCCCTGCCCGGCGACTGGGCGGACGGCGACAAGAACGTCTGGGCCGCCACCTCGGACACCGACGGCGACTCGGTCACCCCGCGCGCCGACCCCTCGGTCTTCGACGGCGACGCGCCGAGCTTCGGCGTGCTCGCCGTCACCGTCGACGGCAGCAAGCTCGACGCCGCCGACCGCGACGTGGTGCGCCGGTTGGCCCAGGACATCGACGACCAGGTGGAGCAGGCGGCCAAGCTCGCCCTGGCCAACCCGGAGTCGGTGCCCGACCTCAACGGCTACACCAAGCAGTGGACCAAGAGCTACACCGAGTGGGCCGACCCGCAGACCCCGCCGGACCGGCGGGCGGAGATCCAGAAGAAGCTGCCCCGTCAGTTCGGCTACGTGGTCGAGTCGATGGCGAACCAGATGATCCGCGACAACGTCGCCCCGCCGCCGGGCTACGACATCGACACCCAGGTGACCAACGGCTCCACCCGCCCCGACCTGGTGATCACCAAGACCGACTCCGAGGGCAAGACCTCCGACCTCGGCTGGCTGGACATCACCGCCGACAAGTCCGAGGGCCACATCGGCGACAAGCAGAGCTCGCTCTGGAAGACGCGTCCGTACGTGGCCGAGACGCTGTACCCGTCCCTGGCGCTGGGCGAGCTGGGCAAGGGCGGATCGCCCCGGCAGCAGGCGCTGGTCCAGGCGTTGGTCGAGAGCCAGGCGGCCGAGGCGCAGCGGATCCAGCAGGTGGTGAAGGACTTCGGGGACGAGGTCCCCGCGCCGATCGACAGCAACAACAAGGCGGACCGGCGCAAGGCGATCGAGGAGAGCCTCGGCGAGCTGCTCAACGGCGGCGAGAAGCTGAAGCCCACCGACGCCCGCAACGTGCTGAAGGCGCTGCAGGAGGCCGGCGTCACGACGTCCACCCTGACCGACTACGGCTACACCTCGGGGAAGACCTCCGGCAAGGACGGCGTGCAGTTCATCGACTCCCGCCTCCGGGAGGACGACCCGCAGACCGACACCCCCGCCGCCGACCGGCCGTCCGACGACGAGACGTCCGACGGCCCGGAGAGCCAGGCCTCCGACGACCGGATGCGGACCACGCCGGAGCCCCCCGCCACCCAGAAGTCCGACGCCAGCATGCCGGACGCCTCCCCGCCGCCGCCGGCCGCCACCGACCGCTCGGTCGACTCCCCCGCCCCGGAGGGCCCGCGCTCCGTCCCGCCCCGGGACGACTACGCCGTCACCCGCCCCGCCGACGTCGCCGGCCTGACCCGTGACCTGCCCCAACTCCCGCCCCGCGACCGGGAGGCGGCGATCGCCGCGCTCCCCGCCTCGGACCGGCGCGGCCTCGCCCGGGACCCGGCCTTCGTCTCCGCCCTGCGCGACACCCTGCCGCCCGGCGACTTCGCCCGGACCGCCGCCCAGCTGATGGTGGACGTCGACGGCGGTGCCGACCGCCCGGCCTCCGCCCGTGCCGAGGTGACCGACCAGCTGGCCCGGATGCTCCAGGACCCGGACACCGCCGCCCGGTTGCTCACCGAGGGCAGCCGTGTCGTCGTGGTGCCCAAGGACGTGCCGATGACCGACCTGGCCCCGTTCGCCCACCTCGGCGGCCGCACCGCCGACAGCGAGGCGGGCGGCGGCCGCGGCTGGGACGACGTGCGCGGCGCCGGCGGCAAGTGGGCCGCCGTCACCGAGGAGAACCTGCTCGGTGAGCGCACCAGCGTCGGGCCGGACCGGCACTACGCCGACGGCTACTCCACCACCACCCACGAACTCGCGCACACCATCCACAAGTTCGGGCTGACCGACGCCGACCGGCAGCTGATCCGCGACACCTTCGGCGAGAAGCTGGACAACGAGGCGATCCCCCGCCTGTTCGGCGAGGACGGCCCCTCCGCGTGGTCCGACGGCGCGCGCCGCCACGTCGACGGCAGCGAGGCGGAGAACTACGCCGCCCGGGACGAGTACGAGTACTTCGCCCAGGTCAGCAACGCCTACCTCGGCACCAACCACGGCATCGACCCCTACACCGGCCAGCCGCGCAACAACGGCGCGGACTGGGTGCGGGCCAACGAGCCCGAACTCCTGCCGCTGCTGGAGCGGTTGTACGGCGCCGACCCGTCCGCCGTCCACGACGCGCCCGCCAACCCGGTGCGCGCCACGGACGCCGAGAACGACGTGTACCAGGGCCTGCGGGAGTTCACCGCCCAGGTCGAGGGCGGTGAACTCCCGCCGCAGGCGGCCGACTCCGGCCACCACGGGCCGACCGACCGCGGCGTTCCCGCGGACCCGGACACCGAGCTCCCGGCCCCGCCGCCGCGCGCCGATCCGGACCGCAGCGCGGGCGACGCCCCGCAGCACACCTGGCCCTCCACCGGCCGCACCCTGCCCGATCCGGCGGACCGGGCGGCCGAGCTGGCCGCGCGCCACGGCGTCGCCGACCCCGGCGCGCTCGAGCAGAGCATCCGGGACGTCCGCACGGGCGACCTCGCCGCCGTCCGCGACCTGCTGAACGGCGAGCACGGCCCGGAGCTGCTCAAGGACCTCGGCCGGGAGGTGCCCGAACACACCCTCTGGCGGCTCGGCTCCCAGGACCCGGGCAGCGCCGAGCAGTTGAAGGAGATCATCACCCACCGACGCGGTGGCGTGCCGCCCACCGACCTGGAGGTCGAGGCCCGGCGGGAGGTGGCGAGGACGCTGGCCGACCAGCCCTCGGTGACCGTCGTGGTCGCCTCCGGCCCCGGCTCCGGCCACCAGGCGGCGGCGGTCAACATGATCCGCTCGTTGCGCGAACTCGGCTACGACGGGCAGATCGACCTGGTCGCCCCGACCAACGTCCGCTCCCGCCTCGACCGGATGCTCGACGCCGGACTCCTCGGTGGCGGCCAAGTCCACTACGCACCGGACGAGTTCGACCCGCACGGGGAGAACCGGCCGGCTCCGGTCGGCCAGGGCGGGCTGACCCTGGTCGCGGCCAGCGACGAGATCGGCGCGGACGGGGAGAACTCCAAGGCACTGCTCGACTACACCGGCGCCGACAAGGCCGTGGTGCTGGCGCCGTACGCCTGGGGCATGTCCACCCGTGCGGTCTTCTCCCGCACCGAGGACGGCGGCTTCGGCGTGCTGCCGCTGGAGGGCACGGTCGACAAGAAGAACGCGCTGTTCCAGCAGCACGTCCCGGCCCCCGACCCGCACTCCTTCCCCGACAACCCCGGACTGCAGGCGATGGCGGGCCGGATCGACTCCGGCTCCCTCGACCTGATGCCGCTCTACGGCCTGGCCCGGCTCACCCCGGACCGCCAGGCGGCAGCCCCCGACAACCTCGCGGCGGGCATCCACCAGGCCGGGCTCGGCAAGCCGGCCGTCCTGCTCCAGGTCGGCAACCACGACGTCCCGTACGCCCCGCCGTACCAGGCCCCCTGGCTCAAGCGCGCCGACCTCGCGACCCTCGACGCCGACGGCATGAACCAACTGCTGGACACCCTCGGCCCGGACGACGTGCTGGTGCTGCGCTCCGGCCCGCTCAGCCAGGACTCCTTCGAGAAGGTCTTCCAGCTCGGCAGCCTGCCCGCCGTCCAGGAGGGCGCCAACACCACCGGCACCAGCCAGCTCACCGGTCGCCCCTACTTCTCCCCCGTCACCGGCACCACCCCCTACCCCGAGGCGGTCTCCTCCAGCGCCGCCCAGGACCTCACCTCCCGGGCCGGCGACCACCTGCCCGCCGACGCCAAGGACCGGCTCGCCGAATCCTGGGATGCTGCCCTCGAGCCCGGGGCCACCGAGTCCGAGGTCGACACCGCCGTGCGCGAGCTCCGCGCCGCAGCAGACCTGTTGGCGGACCGGGCGGACGGCCTGACCGATCCGGCCGAGCAGCGCGCCCTGCGCGAGCTGGCCGAGGGAGGCACCAAGAGCGCCGACGCGCTGCAGCGCTCGCACGCGGCGGTCGCCGTCCGCGAGCAGCTCGAGAAGGTCACCGACGCGCTCGCCTCCGGAAACGACTGGACCGCCGCCATCGAGAACGAGGCGGCGTACAGCAGCCTGCGCCAGGCCGCCTACAACCGTGAGATCGCCGAGGGCTGGCTCAACACCCTGCCCGCCGACGACACTTCGGGCCGCCCGTTCGATCTCAAGAGCGACCAGCTGTACGGCTTCGCGGAGGGCCTCGGGCACGACTACGACCGGCTCGCGGAGATCCTCGGCAAGGACATGACCCCCGAACAGCGGGACACCCTCGACCACTTCCTCTCCCCGCAGGGACGCAGGGCCGAGGAGCGCGTCACCATGATGGGCGACAAGCTCTCCGAGATCCCGCTCGGCACCGTCCCCGAGGCGCGGCAGCGGCTCGCGGACGTGGCCGCCGCCATCCGCGAGCGGGAGGCCGGCTTCGTCCAGGAGCTCAAGGACTCCGAGGACCTCAAGGACGAGTCCACCGCCCCGGACCGCGACCAGGCCCAGGTGATCGCCGACGTCCTCAACGGCTTCGCCGAGCCCGGTTCCGCGTACCAGCAGTACACCTCCGAGCTCACCGGCCGGGCCAACGACTGGCAGCAGAACCAGCTGCTGGTGGCCCTGTTCCACCTGAACGACCAGCCGACCGAGACCCTCCGCACCTCCCCGCCGCCGTCCGTCGACCCCGAGCCCGCCCCCGTCGCGGAGCCGGCCCCGATCCCGGCGCCCCGCCAGGAGTCGGCCCCGCCCACCCCCGAACCGCCGCGCGCCGTCACGCCGCAACCCCCGAGCCCGGAGCGGCCGTTCCAGCTGCACCCGTCCACCGACGGACCCAGCGTCTTCGATGAGGACTTCACCCTCAACGACGACAGCGACGAGGACGGTGAGGCCGCGCCCGCCCCCCGGGCCGAGGCCCACGACAGCGACTCGGACACGGACGCCTCCTGGGTGACCGCCCCCGAGTCGCCCCTCGGTGACAGCCCGCTGCACGGCCCGGTCACCACCGCCGACCACGGCGGCCCGAGCATCTTCGACGACGACTTCGTCCTCAACGACGACAGCGACGCCGAGGCCGGTCCCAGCATCTTCGACGACGACTTCACCCTGAACGACGACAGCGACGGCGAGACCGGGAACCACCAGCCCTCCCCTCCGCCGCCCGCCGCACCGTTCCAGCTCGGCCCGGTCCGCAGCCCCTCGTCCGAGGGCCCGTCCTCCGGCTTCGGTTCGACGAACCGTCAGCCGGCGCCCGGCCGCGTCTCGGTCCCGCCCCCGCCGACGTCCGCCACCGACCACCGTTCCCGGCCGGCCCAGGACCGGGGCGAGCCGCCCGCCAAGCGCCGCCGCACGCCCGCGTACGAGAACACCGACGCCGTCCTCCACGACCGCGGCTACCGTCCGGCCGACTCCGAACAGCACGCCGCACTGCGCGACTTCACCGAGGGCCGCCGCTTCCCGGAGCCGACCCCCGAGCTGCTCGGGCTCGTCACCCCGCACCGGCAACCCGTGTCCCCCGGGCCGGAGTTCCGTCTCGGCGACGACCTGCAGAGCTGCCTCGAGGCCGTCGAGGCCTACCGCGACACCCACTACGGCCGTCCCCGTCCGTCCGGCCAGTCGCACACCGGCGCGGTGGAGCAGCACGCCGCCCAGGTGCTCAACCGCCGCCACGACCTGCCGCACCTGTTCGGCGAGGGGCAGCCCGCCGTGGACTCCCTCATCGACCACGTCGGCCGCGGCGGCCCGGGCTCCTTCGCCACCGTGCTGGTCGGCCGCGAGGGCGAGGTCGGCCACACCGTCGCGCTGGTCAACGGCGCCGACGGGACGCTCCGTTGGGTCGATCCGAGTACCCGCCGGTCCTGGGAGGCCACTCCCGGCTCGCTGCCGGACCCGCGCGCCACCGGCTGGAAGGTGTGGGCCTCCGCCGCCGGACCCGACGAGTCCACCCTCCCCGGCCTCACCCCGGACCGGAACTTCCAGGCCGACTTCGGCGCGCCGTTCCTGAGCTCGCTGTTCGGCAATCCCACCCCGGCCCCGACCTCCCAGACCGCGCCCCCGGTGGCCGCGCCGCAGCAGCTCGACCTTCCCGACCCGGTCGAGGCGACCGCTCGACTCACGGACGCCCCGGCCGACTTCCTCCGGGACACCATCCTGTCCTACGACGGTGCACTCGGGATGGAACTCAGGCAACCGAGGCTCAACCAGCAGGAGGCGCGCCAGTTCATGGCCTGGGCCAACACCCAGCCCGACAACTGGTTCACCCTGGTCCCGGACCCGCGCCGCAACAACGCGCTGATCCTCACCCCGGCGGTCGAGAAGTACGTCGAAGCCCACCCGGACGACCCGTTCGTCTCCCGCTTCGCCGAGCGCTTCGCCAACCCGCCGGCCGGCCAGCAGTACCTGACCTCCTCCTACATCCCCTACCTGGCCGGCGCCCCGGGCGGACAGCTGCACACCGTCGGCTCGACGCCCGTGCCCCTGAACCCGGACCCGGCCGTCCCCGGCTCGGAGTTCGTCTTCACCGCCGTGATGAACGGCTGCGCCCTCGCCGTCACCCCGGGTGCCACCCCGGGCACCTTCACGGCCTGGCACTACCAGTCCAGCACCACCAACAACTCCAGTGCCCTGGACTTCCGCCGCACCCAGCGGCCCACCGACTGGTTCGGCTCGGAGGAGTACGAGAGCGGCACCCAGTCCGCCTTCTACGAGGTCACCAACTTCCTCTGGAAGGACCCCGCCGGCGACTGGCAGATCGTCAGCCAGGAGACCAGTGTCGACCCCACCGACGAGGCCGCCTCCACCGTCACCGCCGTCCGCCTGCGCCCCCTCGACCTGACCCCGCCCACCCCCTCCCAGGAGGCGGTCCACCTCGCCCGGATCTACACGGGCATGGCCGAGGCCGAACTCAAGCGCTTCGACACCGACGTGGCCGGCATCCTCAACCAGAACTGGGGCTCCAAGCAGGCCGAGGTCGCCCAGGAGCTCCAGCGCCTGCGCAGCACCCTCCTGGTCGACCTCATCAACCTCCGCGAGCAGGGCCACCTCGACCCCCGGGTCCCCTTCAGCGGCACCAACCCCGCCGCCGTTCCCCTGGGGACCCCGGCCCCCGACACCCTCACCTTCGCCACCCTCAACCAGGTCGCCCAGGCCGTCGCCGCCACCCGCCGCACCGCCGGCACCCTCGCGGCGGAACGCCTCGACGCCCTCAACGCCGCCACCCCCGTCAAGGACCGCGACTGGCGCCAGGGCAAGCTCGACCAACTCCTCACCACCTTCCTGCCGACCCCCGACACCCCCACCCCCTGGCACCACCACCTCACCACCGAGACCACCGACCACCCCCGCGCCTGACCCCGTACCGAAGAGCGGCCCCCACCGGATGTCCGGTGGGGGCCGCTCGCCGTGTCCCGGACCACGGACGGGAACTCCCCCGGTCCGGCGTCCGACTGCTGTGGCGGGCGGCCGGTCGGCCGCCGTCGTCGTCGGGAAGGGTCTGTGTGCCGTGTCGGGTGGAGAGCGTCCAGCGGGGTCCGCGTCGGGGTGCCCGGTGCAGCGGGTGCCGCTGTACGGGGAGGGGTTCAAGCGGGATCCGTACCCGCTGTACCGGGAGCTGCGGGAGGCCGGGCCGGTGCACCCGGTGCGGTTCCCGTCCGGGGTGGCGGCCTGGTTGGTGACCGGGTACCGGGCGGCGGTGGAGACCTTGGCGGACGGCAGGCTGGGGAAGGACCACCGGCGGGGGAACGAGGGTTGGCGGCGGCTGGCGTCGATCATGCCGGAGCCGCAGCACTCGCGGCTCCAGGTGCACCTGCTGCACCAGGACCCGCCCCGCCACACCGCGATGCGCGGGCTGCTGACGGAGGCCTTCGCGCCCCGCCGGGTGGCCGCCCTGCGGCCGGGGTTCCAGCGGATCGCGGACGGACTGGTGGACGCGCTGCCGGAGCGCGGCGGGGCCGATCTGGTGGCCGGCTTCGCGGCGCTGTTCCCGTTCCGGGTGCTGGCCGAAGTGATCGGGCTGCCGACGGAGTTGGCGAACGACTTCGACCGGGACTGGGGGAAGGTGGTGCAGCCGGTCGGGCCGCAGGACCCGCGACGGGCGGCGTACGAGCGGCGGCTGCGGGAGCTGGAGGGGTACATCGCGCGGGTGGTGGAGCGCTGCCGAGCCGAGCCGGACGGGCTGCTGCACCGACTGGTGGCCGCACACGACGCGGGTGAACTGACCCGGGCCGAGCTGGACTCGATGGTGTTCCAGCTGCTGGTGGCCGGCCAGGAGCCGGTCACCAACCAGATCAGCACGGCGCTGGTGGCCCTGCTGCGTCACCCCGAGGAGCTGGCCCGGCTGCGCGCCGAACCGGCCCTGCTGCCCCGGGCGGTGGAGGAACTGCTGCGCTACGACAGCGCGTTCGAGCTGACCACCTGGCGCTTCCTCGCCGCCGCCGACGACCTGCACGGCACCCCGGTCCCGGCCGGGGACTCGGTGATCGTCTCGCTCTGCGCCGCCAACCGCGACCCGGAACGCTTCCCGGACCCGGACCGGCTCGACCTCGGCCGGACGCCCAACCCGCACCTGGCCTTCGGCCACGGCATCCACTTCTGCCCCGGCGCCGCTCTCGCCCGGGCCGAACTCCGGATCGCCCTCGGCACCTTGACCGCCCGGCTCGACGGACTCCGCCCGGCCGCCGACCTCGACGCCCTGGACTGGACCCCCGCCGTCCTCGCCCGGGGCGTGGACCGCCTGCCGGTGGCGTACGACCGCCGCCGCTGACCCCGCACCACGTACCCCGCCACCGGAGAACCCCCTTGTCACGCACCACCAACGTCCTCGCCCTGCTGCTCCCCCACTGCCGCGCCACCGGCCCGCGAAGGCCGCTCTCCCCGGACGACTTCCCCGAGCAGATACGCCAGGTGGAGTCCTTCGTGGCCGCCGGGGAGGAGATCGTCTTCACCCTCCCGGGCTTCCCCTGCAAGTCGCCCAGCCCGGAGAAGGTGCTCGGCCACCTGCCGGACGAGGGTGAACGCCGGGCGCTGGCCTTCCTCCACGGGCTCTGCGAGCAGGTCACGGAGCTCCATCCGCCCGGCGCCCGGATGGTGGTCTGTTCCGACGGGCACGTCTTCGGCGACCTGATCGGGGTGCCGGACGCCCACGTGGACGCCTACGCGGACGAGCTGGCCGCGATGATCCGCCGGGAGGGCCTGCACCGCCTCTCGGTCTTCGACCTGCGGGACGTGTACGGCGAGCGCAGCCACGACGAGAAGCGCGCCCTGGTGCACGGGCGCCACGCCCCCGACCTCGCCCGGCTGCGCGAGGAACTCCGCCGGGACGAGGGCGCGTTGGCGCTCTACCGGGGCATCACCCGCTTCCTGGTGGAGGACGCGGCCGGCCGCTTCACCGGCACCCGCTCCGCCCTCCAGCGCGAGTGCCGCCGCCGCGCGTACGGGGTGATCCAGCGCAGCCGGGCCTGGGGCGGGCTGATAGCCGAGCAGCACCCGCGCGCCGTCCGGCTCTCGATCCACCCGCAGCCGCCGGGCTCGGCCAAGTTCGGCATCCGGCTGCTGACGGCGGCGGACAGCTGGGCCACCCCCTGGCACGCCACCCCGCTCCACCGTGCCGACGGCCGCTGGGAGTTGGTCCGCCGCGCGGAGGCGGAGCGCCGCGGCCGCCTGGTCCTGCGCGACGGCCGCCCGAGCCACTACACCGCCGCGTAGCCGGTCGGCACCGGGGGCCCGGTACCCGACGCCAGCGGGTACCGGGCCCCCGGTGCGTCCTGCCGGTCAGGGACCGGCCGGGGCCGCCGCCGGGTGGCGGTGGTCGAAGGCGATCAACGGGTCGCCGGTGAGGGGGTGTTCGGTGACGGCGGCGCGGACGCCGAAGACCTCGGCCAGCAGCTCCGGGGTGAGCACCTCGCGCGGCGGGCCGGAGGCCACCACCGCTCCGCCCGCGAGCACGTGCAGGCGGTCGCAGACGGAGGCGGCCGCGTTGAGGTCGTGCAGGGCGACCAGGGAGGTGGTGCGCTGGGCACGGAGCAGGGCGAGGAGTTCGACCTGGTGGCGGATGTCCAGGTGGTTGGTCGGCTCGTCGAGCACCAGGACGTCCGGCTGCTGCGCCAGGGCCCGGGCCAGCAGCACGCGTTGGCGCTCGCCGCCGGAGAGCTCGGCGAACCGCCGCCCCGCGTACGGGGCCATGCCGACCTGCTCCAGCGCGCGGGCGACCACCGCCCGGTCCTCGGCGCTGTCGGCGGCGAAGGCCCGCTGGTAGGGGATGCGGCCGGTGGCGACGATCTGCCGGACCGTCAACTCGAAGCCCTCGCCCCGCTCCTGGGGCAGCGCGGCGAGGTGGCGGGCGGCCTCCGGGCGGGTGACGGCGGCCAGGTCACGGCCGTCCAGCAGGACCCGTCCGGCGCTCGGGGCGAGGTGGCGGTAGACGGCCCGCAGCAGCGTCGACTTGCCGCTGCCGTTCGGGCCGACCAGCCCGGTGACCCGGCCCGACTCGGCGATCAGGTGGACCCCGGCCAGCACGGCGCGGCCGGCCAGGGTGAGGTGCAGGTCTTCGACGGCGAGTCTCATCGGGCCTCCGACTGTCGGTCCAGCAGGTAGAGCAGGACGGGCGCCCCGAGCAGTGCGGTCACCACGCCGATGGGCAACTCCTGCGCGTCCAGGGCCGTCCGGGCGGCGGTGTCCACGGCGGTCAGCAGGACGGCGCCGGTGAGGGCGGAGAGCGGCAGCAGGCGGCGGTGCTCGCCGCCGACCACCAGCCGGACCAGGTGGGGCACCAGCAGCCCGACGAAGCCGATCGCCCCGGCGCTCGCCACCAGGACCCCGGTCAACAGGCTCGCCGTCACGAAGAGTTCGCGGCGCACCCGGTCGGCGTCCACCCCGAGCCCGGCAGCGGTCTCGTCGCCGAGGGTGAGCGCGTTGAGCGCCCGGGCCCGGCCCTGGAGCAGGACCGCACCCAGGGCCACCGCCAGGGCGGGGAGCGGGAGTTGGCCCCAGCTCGCCCCGCTGAGGCTGCCCATCAGCCAGAACAGCACGCCCCGGGTCCGCTGCTCGTCACCGGTCTGGAGCACCAGGTAGCTGCAGAGCCCGCCGAGGAACTGGCCGACGGCGATGCCGCAGAGCACCAGCCGCAGCGGGGCGAAGCCGCCGCCCCGCCGGGCCGCCAGCCAGACCAGCAGGAAGGCGCCGAGCGCACCGGCGAAGGCGGCCGCCGAGACCCCGTGGGCGCCGAGCGCCCCGCCCGTCCCGAGGCCCAGGACGATCGCCCCGACCGCACCGAGCGAGGCCCCGGAGGAGATCCCCAGCAGGTAGGGGTCGGCCAGCGGGTTGCGGACCAGGGCCTGGACGGCGGCGCCGACCAGGCCGAGCCCGGCTCCCACGACGGCCGCCAACAGCGCGCGCGGGACGCGCAGGTGCCAGACGATCAGGTCGCGGGAGCCGGGCAGCGGGGCCCGGCCGGTGAGGCGGCGGCCCACCACCGACCAGACCTCGCCGGGCGGCACGTCCACGCTGCCGAGCGAGACCGCCAGGGTGAGCACCGCGACCAGGGCGAGGGCCAGTGCCGCGGCCAGCACGGCGGGCCGCGGGCGGAGACCCTCCCGGGGCCCGGCGGGAGCCGAAGTCGCCATCTACGGGCCGACCTTGACCAGGTCGGGGTGGAGGGTGCGGGCGATCCGCTCGACGGTGTCGGCGTTGCGGACACCGGCGATGGTGGTGACCTCGGAGCCGATCCGCAGGAAGCGGCCCTCGCGGACGGCGGTCAGGCCCCGGGTGGCGGGGAAGGTGCGCAGGAACTGCTCGGCCTCCTCGTAGGCGCGGCGGTTCTCCTCCTCACCGCCCTTGTCGCGGATGCCCAGTTGGATCCAGTCGGGGTCGCGGGCGACCACGTCCTCCCAGCCGACCGGGCGGAACGAGGCGTCGCAGTCGGCGAAGACGTTGCGGGCGCCGGCCAGGGTGATCACCGCGTTGGCCACCTGCCGGTTGCAGACCGCCATCGGCTGCTTGGTCCCGGCGTCGACGTCGAAGAAGAAGTAGGAGGGGCGGCGCTCGGCGGGCAGGGCGGCGAGCGCGGCGGCGACCCGGCCGGTCTTCCCGGCCATGGCGGCGGTCAGCTGCCGGGCCCGCTCGCCGGTGCCGGTGACGGCGCCGAGGCGTTCGACGTCCCGCTGGACCTCGGCCAGGTCGGTCCTGGGCGCCTTGCCCTGGGCCGCGCAGGCGGTGGAGAGCAGGAACACGTGCTTGATGCCGGCGGCGGCGAACTCCTGCTCGCTGGGCTGGCCGCCCGTCCCGCCGCCCATCGACATCGCCCCGAAGGTGTCCACGTACAGGTCGGCGCCCGAGCCGAGCAGCTTCTCCTTGGCGATGCCCTGCTGCCCGAGGACCGGCACCCGCGCCCCCCGCTCGGCCAGCGCCCCGGGCAGGTACCCCCGGCCGGGCGGGTAGCCGGTGCCCACCAGCCGCTCCCCCGCGCCGAGTTCGAGCAGCATCTCCAGGGCCGCGGCGTTGCTGGTGACGATCCTGGCGGCCGGTCCGTCGAAGGCCGTCTCCCTGCCCGCGCAGTCCGCGACCCGGGCCGGGAAGCCGGCGGCGGCGGCCGCGGCCGCGGCCCCCGGAGGCGCCGGAGCGGGCGCGCCGCCTCCGGCGCAGCCGGATATGAGCAGGGCCGCGGCGGCGGCCACGCCGGGCAGGACACGGGTACGCATGGATGGTTCTCCTGACGCGGGGTCACGGACCGGCCGATCCGCACGGTCCGGATCAGTGGTCGGCCCGGGCCCGCCCGGAGTTCCCGCCGGACCCGGGGCGCCAGGTGCGCAGGCGCAGGCTGTTGGCGACCACCAGCACCGAGCTGGCGGACATCGCGAGGGCGGCCACCATCGGGTTGAGCAGGCCCAGGGCGGCGAGCGGCAGCAGCACCGCGTTGTAGCCGAAGGCCCAGAGCAGGTTGGCCCGGATCGTGGTGCGGGTGCGGCGGGCCAGTCGGACGGCGGTCACCAGGGTCTCGATGTCGCCGCGGACCAGGGTCAGCCCGGCGGCTCCGACCGCCGCGTCCGTACCGGAGGCCAGTGCGATGCCCAGGTCGGCGGTGGCCAGCGCGGCGGCGTCGTTGACGCCGTCGCCGACCATCGCCACCGTCCGGCCGGCGGAGCGGAGCTGCCCGACGACCTCGGCCTTGCCGGCCGGGGTGGCGGCGGCGTGCACGGTGCGGATGCCCAGCTCCTCGGCCACCGCACGGGCCGGCCCCGGCCGGTCGCCGGTCAGCAGGACCACCTCCAGCCCCAGCCGGCGCAGCCGGTGCACCGCCCGCCAGCTGCCCGCCCGGAGGGTGTCCCCGACCGTGAGCACCGCCACCGGGCTCCCGTCCAGCTCGACCAGCACCGAGGTGCGGCCCTCGGCATCGGCCGCGGCCAGGGCCGCCGGCAGCACGGGTGCGTCGACTCCCGGCCCGGGCCTGCCCAGTCGGACCGCGCGCCCCTCCACGGTGCCCCGCACGCCGAGTCCGGCGGTGGCGGAGAAGCCGTCCACCGGCGGGAGTTCGCCGCAGCGCTGCCGGGCCGCCTCCGCCACGGCCCGGGCCACCGGGTGTTCGGACCGGTGCCCGAGCGCCCCGGCCAGCCGGAGCACGCGCTCCGGGTCCACGCCCTCCGCCGCCGAGATCCCGGTCAGGGTCATCCGGCCGGTGGTCAGGGTGCCGGTCTTGTCCAGGACCACGGTGTCCACCCGGCGCAGGCTCTCCAGCGCCTCGGGCCCGCGTACCAGGACGCCCAGTTCGGCCCCGCGCCCGGTGGCGGCCAGCAGCGCCGTCGGGATGGCCAGGCCGAGGGCGCACGGGCAGGCCACCACCAGCACCGAGACGGCGGCGGTGACCGCGGCCCGCGGGTCGGCCCCGGCGCCGAGCCAGAAGCCGAGCACGCCGACGGCGATGCCCAGCACGACCGGCACGAACACCTCGGCCACCGCGTCCGCCACCCGCTGGGCCTTCGCCTTGCCGGTCTGCGCCTCGGCCACCAGGGCGGCGATCCGGGCCAGTTGGGTGTCCGCCCCGACGGCGGTGGCCCGGACCACCAACACCCCGCCGACGTTCAGCGCCGCCCCGGGCACCTGGTCGCCGGGGCCGACCTCGACCGGGACGCTCTCACCGGTCAGCACACTCAGGTCGAGCGCCGAACCGCCCTCGACCACCACCCCGTCGGTGGCCACCCGTTCGCCCGGCCGGACCACGAACTCCTGCCCGGGGAGCAGCAGTTCGACCGGAACGGTGCGCTCGCCGCCCCCCTCGCGCAGGCAGACCTCCCGGGTGCCCAGCACCGCCAGGGCCCGCAGCGCGGCGCCGCCGCGGCGCCGGGCACTCCCCTCCAGCAGCCGCCCGGCCAGCACGAACAGCGGTACGCCGACGGCGGCTTCGAGGTAGACGTGGGCGGCACCGGCGCCTCCGGCGGTCAGCGAGAACGGCATCCGCATCGCGGGATCGCCCGCCCCGCCCCACAGCAGCGCGTACGCGGACCAGCCGAAGGAGGCGACCACGCCCAGGCTGACCAGGGTGTCCATGGTGGCGGTGGCGTGCCGCAGCCCCTGCCAGGCCCTCCGGTGGAATCCGGCCGAGCTCCAGGTGACCACCGGCAGGGCGAGCGCGGAGCAGAGCCACTGCCAGGCCGGGAACTGCCAGGAGGGCACCATCGACAGCAGCAGGACGGGCAGCGCGAAGGCCGCCGTGACGGCGAGCCGGATCCGTTCGCTCCGGCTCTCCCGCCCGTCGGCCGACGGATCGCCGGCCGGACGGTCGGGCTCCACCACGGAGGCGGTGTACCCGCCGGCCTCGACGGCGGCGACCAGCTCGGCCGCGGGCAGGCCGGCAGGGTGGCCGACCCGGGCCCGGCCGGTGGCGAGGTTGACGGCGGCGGTCACGCCCGGCAGGCGGGCCAGGCGCTTCTCCACCCGCCCGACGCAGGCCCCGCAGGTCATCCCGCCCACGAGCAGGTCGGTGACCGCCTCGGGCCCGGCGGGCGGAGCCGGCGGACCGTCAGCCGGAGGACCGCCCGACGGAACGACGGGCGGAGCCGACGGAGCGTCGGACGAGAGGCTGCCCGGAGGAACCGCGCTCACCTGGCCGCCCCCGCCCCGTGGCCGGTCATGCCCTCCGTACCCGGCATGTGGTCCATTCCTTCCATGCCGGGCATCCCGTCCATGCCGTCCATCCCGCCGTCCGCCGGTCCGGGGCCGCCGCCGGCGGGGCGGAGTCCCGGGGCGAGCGGGCCCGCCGCGTGGCCGCCGGCGAAGGCCCCCGCGAAGACCAGGGCGAGCAGCAGGGCGAAGCCCAGCAGGAGGGACAGGGGCCGGGCACCGGGCCCGACTGCGGTGGTGGCGTCGTTCTCTGCGTTCACACCTGAGCAGTCGGGGCCGGGCCCGGCCGGGTTCCCGCGCCGCCGGGCCCGTTCACCGGAACGGGGCAGCGGGCGGCCCGGACCGGTCGTCAGATCCGGCCGCTGTACTCGAAGCCCGCCGTCTCGACGGCCGCCCGGACCGCCGCCTCGTCGAGCTCGGCCGCCGAGGCGACGGTGACCCGCTCGGCCTTGGCCTCGGCGGTGACGTCGGCGACGCCCGGGAGGGCGGCGAGGGCGGCGCTGACGGTCCGTTCGCAGTGGCCGCAGCTCATGCCCCCGACGGCGAGGACGGTGGTGACGGCGGCAGCGGTGGTGGACATGGCGGTGGCCTCCAGGGAGATCGGGTCCGGTCGGTGAACCGGTCCGGTGGTCGTCAACGACAACGCACGTGCGGGGACGGGGACACCGGGACACGCCGTCCGGTGCCCCCATCGTGTGGTTCCGGGAACCGCTCAGGCCGCACAGCCGACGAGGCCGGCGGAGGGAACGGCACCCCGGCCGTGCAGCGCCGTGGGGGCCGGCACCACGGCCGGGGCCGCAGCCGGGACCACCGCAGGCACCACCGCCGGGGCCGCCGCCCCGGACTGCCGCTCCGCCTCCGCGAGTTGGCGGATCAGCGCGGCCCGGGCCCGGTTCACCCGGGAGCGGACGGTGCCGATCGGGCAGCCGGTCAGCCGGGCCGCCTCCTCGTACGGGAGGCCGCGCACGGCGGTGAGCACGAAGGCCTCCCGCCGCTCGGCCGGGAGCGCGGCGAGCAGTTCGGAGAGCGCCACGCCCTCCTCGAAGCCGGGCAGGTCGCAGGACTGGGCCCGTTCGGCGGCGCCCTGCCAGTCGTCGGTGTCCAGCAGCCGGGGGCGGGCGGCGGCGAAGCGGAAGCGGTCGACCACCGTCCGGCGGGCGATCGAGAGCAGCCAGGTGCGGGCCGAGGAGCGGGCCTCGAAGCGGGGCAGGCTGCGCAGCGCCCGCAGGAAGGTCTCCTGGGTGAGGTCGTCGGCGGCCTGGGGCTCGCCGCTCAGGTGGGCGACGTACCGCCAGACGTCCATCCGGGTCGCCCGGACGAACCGTTCGACGGCCGCCGGATCGCCCTCCCGGGCGGCCAGCGCCCAGGCGGTGACGGTGGGGTCGTCGGGGCCGGTACGACGGATGGCGGGGCGGCGGGCGGCGGGGCCGCGGGCAGCGCGTCCCGCCGGGGCGGGAGCAGGCAGGGCAGGGTTCAACGCCGTGGGTCTTTCTCGGAGTCGGGAGCGGCGCGGACGGCCGCAGGACCGGCCCGGGGCACACGGGAGCGCAGGCGCGGGAGCGCACGGGCGCGCGGCAGCGGCGCCACGGCCCGTACGGGCGCGGCGTCGGCCGGGGCGTCCCCGGGGTGACGGGCCGTCAGAGGACGGCGGTCCCGAGCGGCGGGCCCCGAGAGGTGATCGCGTGGACGAGCAGCAGCCGCCGCAGGCGCGGCGCCGGGTCCGGGCGGCGGCGCGGGCGGAGCGGCGGAACGGGGGCGGCGGCCCGGAGCAGGAGCAGCACCGGCGCGAACAGCCAGGCCGCGACCGTCCGGCCGAGACGGAACACCGCCCGTTCGCCCGCCGCCAGCCAGAGGCCGAGCAGCAGGGCGGCCACCAGGTGGGCGGCGAGCATGCCGAGGCCCCCGCCGCCCATCGGGGCGGACGGGCCGCCCGCCATCGCGGCGTGCAGGTGCCCGCCCGCGTGGGCGTGCGCGTGGGCGCCGGCCGTCGCGGCCGGGACCACCAGGGCGGCGACCGCGTCGGCCGGCGGGCCGAGGGAGGCCAGGTCCAGCCCGGCGTCCGCGACCAGCCGGGCCGCCTCACCGGGCGGGAGCGGGTGGCCGTTGCAGAGCAGCAGCCGCACCCACTGGGCGGCCGTCCCGTCGGCCCCGGCGGCCGCGTTCCCTCCGGAGGCGGCCTGGCCGAGCGAGAAGAGCGCGTGCAGTGCGGCCTGCACGCCCACGGTCAGCCCGGTGACCAGCAGCGGCCCGCGTTCCCGACGGGCCGTCAGCCAGCCGAGCGCCCCGACCGCCCCGAAGGCGGCCGCGAGCACCCGTCCGGGCACGGTGTCCCCGGACATCAGCACGTGCCCGGCCGCGCCGAGCAGCACGCAGGCGGCGGCGAACACCGCGGCCCGCCCCGCTCTCCCGACCCGACCCGACTCGATGACCGACTCCATGACCGACTCATCGTCGCACCCTGCGCACCCTCCGGTGAGCCGCCTCCCGCCCGTACCGGCCTTCCGGCCACCCGTTCGGGCGGGGTGACCGGGGTCACCCCGGGGTGCCGGGAACCGGACGGCCGCCCCGGCCGACTGCTGAGCGGGCGTCAGTCCCGCACCGCCCCGGCCGCCGTGCCCCGCACCGGCGCCGACCTGCGCGGACGTGCTCCGCCCCGGGTGGCGGCCGGGCCCGGGCCCGGCCGGGTGTGAGAAGGAGCACGGTGGTGGTCCGTGCCCCCGCCGGCCGTCCCGGACCGTGGTCGGTAGGGGCCCCGTTAGGGGTTGGCGATCACCGGGGCCGTTCCTAGTGTGCTTCTCGGACCACCTCTTCGAACCAACACTTCGAACGCACCGCCGCGTGCCGTCCGCGGTCCCCCTCAAGCGAACTGACGCACCGTCACCGGACTTCAGCCTGCCCGGAAACAGCCCGGCAGCCCCGTCTCGTCGAAAGGCGTACCACCGTGGAACGGACATCGGTCGGGATCCTGGCCACCGGCTCCTACCTCCCCAAGGACGAGGTCTCCAACGAGGAGGTGGCGGAGCGCGTCGGTGCCACCGCCGAGTGGATCGAACGGAAGACCCAGATCAGGTCACGCCGGTACGCGGCCCCGAGCGAGGCGACCTCGGACCTGGCCGCCCTGGCCGGCGCCGACGCGCTCGCCCGGGCCGGACTGCCGCCCGAGCGGGTCGACTACCTGATCGTCGCGACCTCCACCGGCGACTCCCCGCAGCCGCCCACCGCCCACCTGGTGCAGGACCTGCTCGGGGCGTACAACGCGGTCTGCTTCGACATCAACGTGGTCTGCAGCGGCTTCGTCTACGCGCTGGCGCTGGCCGAGAGCCTGCTGGCCCGGCGCCCCGGCACCCGCGCCCTGGTGGTGGCGGCCGACGTCTACTCGCGGATCCTGGACTTCACCGACCGCCGCACCGCCGTGCTGTTCGCGGACGGCGCCGGGGCCGCAGTGCTGGGCGAGGTGCCCGCGCCGGGCGGGATCGTGGACTTCGAGCTGGCCAGCCGGGGCGACGCGCACGGGCTGATCCGGGTCGCGGCCGGCGGCAGCCGGCGGCCGGCCTCGGCCGAGACGGTCGCGGGCGGCGAGCACTGGTTCCGGATGGACGGGCGCGGGGTGCGTGACTTCGTGCTGGAGAACGTGCCGCCCGCGCTGGCCTCGCTGGCCGCCCGGACCGGCCACCCGCTCGCCGAGGTCGACCACTTCGTGCCGCACCAGGCCAACGGCGTGATGCTGGACCAGCTGGCCGAGACGGCCGGGCTGACCGGGGCGCGGACCCACAAGACGCTGGTCGAGTACGGGAACATGGGCAGCGCCTCGGTGCCGGTGGCGCTGGCCGCGGCCGACCGGGCCGGGCAGCTCCGCGAGGGCGACCTGGTGCTGCTGGCCGGGTTCGGCGGTGGCATGGCGATCGGCTGCTGCCTGCTCCGCTGGGCGGTGCGCGGATGAACCTGCGCCTGCTGTCCGTGCACGCGCATCCGGACGACGAGTCCAGCAAGGGTGCTGCCACCCTGGCCCGGTACGCGGCCGAGGGCGTCGAGGTGCTGGTCGTCACCTGCACCGGCGGCGAGCGCGGGGACATCCAGAACCCGGCGGCCGACCGACCGGGGGTACGGGAGAACCTCGGCGCGGTCCGGCGGGCCGAACTGGCCCGGGCCTGCGAGATCCTGGGCGTGCGGCACCACCTGCTCGGCCACCTGGACTCCGGCCTGCCGGCCGGACACCCGCTGCCCCCGCTGCCCGAGGGCTGCTTCGCCGACCGCCCGCTGGACCAGACGGCCGGTGAACTCGTCCGGGTGGTACGGGAGTTCCGCCCGCACGTGATGCTCACCTACGACCCGAACGGCGGCTACCCGCACCCGGACCACATCGCCTGCCACCGGATCTCGGCGGCTGCCTTCGAGGCCGCCGGGGACGGGGCCCGCTACCCCGGCGCCGGGCGGCCCTGGCAGCCGGCCAAGCTCTACTACCACGTGGGCGGCTCGCACCCCGAGCGGATCAGCGCCCTGCGGGCCGAACTCCTGGGCCGTGGAACCGACTTCTCCTGCCCCGAGCTGTCCGCCAAGCTCGCGCTGCTCTGGCAGCACGACGCCACCACGCTGCTGCCGATCACCACCCGGGTGCCGTGCGGCGAGTGGTTCGAGACCCGGTTCCGGGCCCTGCGGGCGCACGAGACGCAGATCGACCCCGAGGGCTTCTGGTTCGTCCACCCGCCGGAGCTGCTCCGGGCCGCCTGGCCCACCGAGGACTACCACCTGGCCCGTTCGACCGTCCCGGTCGAGCTGCCGGAGGACTGCCTGTTCGCCGGCGTCACCGTCGAGACCGGCCCGGCCTCCCGCACCGAGGGGGCCGACCGCACCACCGCCGGCCGCACCACTGCCGACCGCACCCACTCCGACACCACCGCGACCGCACTGACCGAGGGGCTGGCCGATGTTCTGCACTGATGACGAGGCGACCGGCGACGTGATCGCGGTCGTCGGGATGGCCTGCCGCCTGCCCCAGGCGCCCGACCCGGCGGCCTACTGGCAGCTGCTGAGCACCGCCACCGACGCCGTCACCGACGGCCCGGCGGACGGCCGCACCGGCCTCGGCCGGGGCGCCTTCCTGGACGGGATCGGGCAGTTCGACCCGGACTTCTTCGGCATCTCGCCGCGCGAGGCGGCCGCGATGGACCCGCAGCAGCGGCTGGTGCTGGAGCTGGCCTGGGAGGCCCTGGAGGACGCCGGCATCCTGCCCGGCGCGCTGACCGGCAGCCGGGCCGGAGTCTTCGTCGGCTCGCTCGGCAGCGACTACACCACCCTGACCCTGGGCGCCGGGCCCGCGGCCGTCGGCCCGCACACCCTGACCGGCCTGCACCGCAGCGTCATCGCCAACCGGGTCTCCTACGCGCTGGGCCTGCACGGGCCGAGCCTCACCGTGGACACCGGCCAGTCCTCCTCGCTGGTCGCCGTCCACCTGGCCTGCGAGAGCCTGCGCAGCGGCGAGTCCTCGGTCGCGCTGGCCGGTGGCGTCAACCTGCACACCGCGCCGCAGAACCTCACGGTGGCCGAGCGGTTCGGCGGGCTCTCCCCGGACGGGCGGTGCTTCACCTTCGACGAGCGGGCCAACGGCTACGTCCGCGGCGAGGGAGCCGGGCTGCTGGTGCTCAAGCGGCTGGCGGACGCGCTGGCCGACGGCGACCCGGTGTACTGCGTGATCCGCGGCAGCGCGGTGAACAACGACGGCGCGGGGGCCGGGCTGACCGTGCCGAGCGCCTCCGCGCAGGCCGAGGTGATCCGGCTGGCGCACCGTCAGGCCGGCACCGACCCGGCCGAGGTGGAGTACGTCGAGCTGCACGGCACCGGCACCCCGGTCGGCGACCCGGTCGAGGCGGCCGCACTGGGCAGCGCGGTCGGCTCCGTCCGCCCGGCGGGTGCGCCGCTGCTGGTCGGCTCGGTGAAGACCAACATCGGCCACCTGGAGGGCGCGGCCGGGATCGCCGGGCTGCTCAAGGCCGTGCTCAGCGTGCACCACCGCGCGCTGCCGGCCAGCCTGCACTTCCACCGGGCCAATCCGGGCATCCCGCTGGAGCAGCTCAACCTGCGGGTCAACACCGAGCTGCGCCCGCTGGGCGAGGACGGCGCACCGGTGCTGGCGGGCGTCTCGTCCTTCGGCGTCGGCGGCACCAACTGCCATGTGGTGATCGAGAGTTGGGAAACGTCTCCGGAGCAGGCCGCGGTGACCGGTGCGGACGGCACCGACGGCACGGACGAGCCGGCGCTGCTGACCGGCTGCCTCGCGCCCTGGCTGCTCTCCGCCCGGACGGAGGAGGCGCTGCGCGAGCAGGCCGCCCGGCTGCTGGCCTGGGCCCGGCGCGAGCCGGAGCTCGACCCGGACCGGGTCGCCCGCTCGCTGGCCACCGAGCGCACCGCCTTCGAGTGCCGTGCGGTGGTGCTGGGCGAGAGCACCGAGGAGCTGCTGGACGCGCTGGCGGCGCTGGCCGAGGGCCGTCCGCATGCCCGGCTGGTCGAGGGCCGGGTGGGTGAAGTCCCCACGGACGGTGTGGTGTTCGTGTTCCCGGGTCAGGGCTCCCAGTGGACCGGCATGGCCCTCGAACTCCTCGACACCTCACCCCGCTTCGCCACCCGCATGCGCGAATGCGACCACGCCATCGCCCAACACACCGGCTTCTCCATCCTCGAAGCCCTCCACGACACCACCGGCACCCACGACCTCCAACGCATCGACACCCTCCAACCCGTCCTCCTCGCCATCATGATCAGCCTCGCCGACCTCTGGCAGGCCCTCGGCATCACCCCCGACGCCGTCACCGGACACTCCCAAGGCGAAATCGCCGCCGCCCACACCGCCGGCGCCCTCACCCTCCACGACGCCGCCCTCATCACCACCACCCGCAGCCGCCTCTTCCACCACCACCTCACCAACACCGCCGTCGCCACCGTCAACCTCACCCCCCAACAAGCCCAACCCCACCTCCAACACCACCCCACCCTCACCATCAGCGGCCACAACAGCCCCCACCACATCACCATCGCCGGCGACACCCCCACCCTCACCACCCTCACCACCACCCTCACCAACCAAGGCATCCACGCCAAACTCATCCCCTCCACCGTCGCCAGCCACAGCCCCCACGTCCAACCCCTCCACCACCAACTCACCACCCAACTCACCCCCATCACCCCCCAACCCACCCACACCCCCTTCCACTCCACCGTCACCACCACCCCCCTCGACGGAACCCAACTCACCCCCCACTACTGGTTCCAAAACGCCCGCCAACCCGTCAACCTCCACCAAACCATCCACAACCTCACCACCACCGGCCACCACACCTACCTCGAAATCAGCCCCCACCCCATCCTCACCAACCACATCCACGACACCACCCACACCCTCAACACCCCCACCCACACCCTCGGCACCCTCCACCGCAACGACGGCACCCCCACCCGCCTGCTCACCAACGCCGCCCACCTCTGGACCCACGGCCACACCATCAACTGGCCCCACACCCACACCCCCACCACCCACACCAACCTCCCCACCTACCCCTTCCAACGCCACCACTACTGGATCGACGGCGGCCCGCAGGCTCCCGAGGCACAGACCCCCGAGGCGGCGAGCCCGAGCCCGGTCGCGGCTCCGGCCGCACCGTCGAAGCAGTCGAAGCCGAAGCGGTCGCCGCTGCGCGAGCGGCTGGCCGGCACCGGCGCCGCCGAGGCCGAGCGGCTGCTGCTGGACCTGGTCCGCGACCACGTCGCCGCGGTCTCCGGCCGCTCCTCGGTGAACGCCCAGCAGACCGGGCAGCCCTTCAAGCACCTGGGCTTCGACTCGGTGATGACGGTCGAGCTGCGCAACCGGCTGGCCAAGGCCACCGGCCTGGAGCTGCCGAACAGCGCGATGTTCGACCACCCGTCACCGGCCGCGCTGGCCAGCTACCTGCTGACCGAACTGCTGGGCGGCTCCAGCGGTTCGGCCCGCGCGGTGACCGCCAACCGCCCCGAGGCGGCGTTCCACGACGAGCCGATCGCGATCGTCTCGATGGCCTGCCGCTACCCGGGCGGGGTGCGTTCGCCGGAGGACCTCTGGCGGCTGGTGGCCGACGGTGTGGACGCGATCGCCGGCTTCCCCACCGACCGCGGCTGGCGGCTGGACGAGCTGTACGACCCGGAGCTCTCCCGCACCGGCACCACGTACGTCCGCGAGGGCGGATTCCTGTACGACGCGGCCGAGTTCGACCCGGCCTTCTTCGGCATCTCGCCGCGCGAGGCGCTCGCCATGGAACCGCAGCAGCGCCTGCTGCTGGAGACCTCCTGGGAGTCGCTGGAGCGGGCCGGTCTCGACCCGGCCGCGCTGCGCGGCAGCCGCACCGGCGTCTTCGTCGGCGCCATGGCGCTGGACTACGGCCCCCGGCTGCACGAGGGCACCGCCGAGGTCGAGGGCTACGCGCTGACCGGCACCACCACCAGCGTGATCTCCGGCCGGCTCGCGTACACCTACGGCCTGCAGGGCCCGGCCGTCACGGTGGACACCGCCTGCTCCTCCTCGCTGGTCGCGATCCACCTGGCCTGCCAGTCGCTGCGGACCGGCGAGTCCTCGCTGGCGCTGGCCGGCGGCGCGACCGTGATGCCGACCCCCGGCCTGTTCGTCGAGCTCAGCCGGCAGCGGGCGCTCTCCCCGGACGGGCGGTGCAAGGCGTTCTCCGCCGAGGCCGACGGCACCGGCTGGGGCGAGGGCGTCGGCATGCTGGTGCTGGAGCGGCTCTCCGACGCGCGCCGCAACGGGCACCCGGTGCTGGCCGTGCTGCGCGGCAGCGCGATCAACCAGGACGGTGCCTCCAACGGCCTGACCGCGCCGAACGGGCTGGCCCAACAGCGGGTGATCCGGGACGCGTTGGCCAACGCCGGCCTGGCCCCCGCGGACGTGGACGCGGTCGAGGCGCACGGCACCGGCACCCGGCTGGGCGACCCGATCGAGGCGCACGCCCTGCTCGCCACCTACGGCCAGGACCGTACCGAGCCGCTGCTGCTCGGCTCGCTCAAGTCCAACATCGGCCACGCCCAGGCGGCGGCCGGCGTGGGCGGCGTGATCAAGATGGTGATGGCGCTGCGGCACGGCGTGCTGCCCCGCAGCCTCCACCTGGACCGGCCGACGCCGCAGGTGGACTGGGAGTCCGGCGCGGTCACGCTGCTGACCGAGCAGGTGCCGTGGCCGGAGACCGGCCGGGCCCGCCGGGCCGCGGTCTCCTCGTTCGGGATCAGCGGGACCAACGCGCACGCGATCCTGGAACAGGCGCTGGAGCCGGGCGAGCAGCCGGCCGTCGCCCAGGAGGGCGGCCAGGGCGAGGAGTTGCTCACCGATCCGGTCCTGCCGCTGCTGCTCTCGGCCGTCGGCGAGCCGGCCCTGCGGGCCCGCGCGGCCCAGCTGCTGGAGCTGGCCGAGGCCGATCCGGAGCTCGAACCGGCGGCGCTGGCAGGCGCGTTGGTCCGGCAGGCGGCCCACTCGCAC
The DNA here is from genome assembly GCF_044452665.1 of Kitasatospora sp. NPDC051853. Taxonomy (NCBI): domain Bacteria; kingdom Bacillati; phylum Actinomycetota; class Actinomycetes; order Kitasatosporales; family Streptomycetaceae; genus Kitasatospora; species Kitasatospora sp. NPDC051853. The sequence goes on from NZ_JBITBY010000002.1 coordinate 395,758, forward strand.
CGGGCCGCGGTGTTCGCCGCCGACCGCGCCGAGCTGCTGGCCGGTCTGCGCGACCTGGCCGAGGGCGTGCCGAACGCCTCGGTGGTCACCGGCGAGGTCGGTGACACCGGTGGTGTGGTGTTCGTGTTCCCGGGTCAGGGCTCCCAGTGGACCGGCATGGCCCTCGAACTCCTCGACACCTCACCCCGCTTCGCCACCCGCATGCGCGAATGCGACCACGCCATCGCCCAACACACCGGCTTCTCCATCCTCGAAGCCCTCCACGACACCACCGGCACCCACGACCTCCAACGCATCGACACCCTCCAACCCGTCCTCCTCGCCATCATGATCAGCCTCGCCGACCTCTGGCAGGCCCTCGGCATCACCCCCGACGCCGTCACCGGACACTCCCAAGGCGAAATCGCCGCCGCCCACACCGCCGGCGCCCTCACCCTCCACGACGCCGCCCTCATCACCACCACCCGCAGCCGCCTCTTCCACCACCACCTCACCAACACCGCCGTCGCCACCGTCAACCTCACCCCCCAACAAGCCCAACCCCACCTCCAACACCACCCCACCCTCACCATCAGCGGCCACAACAGCCCCCACCACATCACCATCGCCGGCGACACCCCCACCCTCACCACCCTCACCACCACCCTCACCAACCAAGGCATCCACGCCAAACTCATCCCCTCCACCGTCGCCAGCCACAGCCCCCACGTCCAACCCCTCCACCACCAACTCACCACCCAACTCACCCCCATCACCCCCCAACCCACCCACACCCCCTTCCACTCCACCGTCACCACCACCCCCCTCGACGGAACCCAACTCACCCCCCACTACTGGTTCCAAAACGCCCGCCAACCCGTCAACCTCCACCAAACCATCCACAACCTCACCACCACCGGCCACCACACCTACCTCGAAATCAGCCCCCACCCCATCCTCACCAACCACATCCACGACACCACCCACACCCTCAACACCCCCACCCACACCCTCGGCACCCTCCACCGCAACGACGGCACCCCCACCCGCCTGCTCACCAACGCCGCCCACCTCTGGACCCACGGCCACACCATCAACTGGCCCCACACCCACACCCCCACCACCCACACCAACCTCCCCACCTACCCCTTCCAACGCCACCACTACTGGCTGACCACCGAGACCACCACCGACGTCACCGCGGCCGGCCTGACCGACCCGGGCCACCCGCTGCTCGGCGCGGCGGTCGAACTCGCCGACGGCGACGGCCTGGTGATGACCGGACAGCTCTCCCGGCACGCGCACCCCTGGCTGGCCGACCACGCGGTGCACGGCACCGCCCTGCTGCCCGGCACCGCCTTCGCCGAGCTGGCGCTCGCCGCCGCGGAGGCCGCCGACTGCGGCACGCTCGACGAACTCACCCTGCACGTCCCGCTGTTCCTGCCCGAGCAGGGCTCCGTCCAGCTCCAGACCGCGCTCACCGGCCCGGACGCCGAGGGCCGCCGCACCGTCACGGTGCACGCCCGCCCGCACGGCGGGGCCGGCTGGACCTGCCACGCCGGCGGCACCGTCTCCCCCTCGGTGGGCAGCGGCGAGGACGCGGCGCTGGTCGGCGCCTGGCCGCCCGCCCAGGCCGAGCCGGTCGACCTCACCGACGCCTACCGGCGGCTGGCCGCCCTCGGCTACGAGTACGGCCCCGCGTTCCAGGGCCTGACCGCGCTCTGGCGCCGGGGTGACGACCTGTACGCCGAGGTGGCGCTGCCGGAGTCCGAGCACGCCGCGGCCACCGCCGGGTACGGCATCCACCCGGCCCTGCTGGACGCCGCGCTGCACCCGGCCGCCCTGCTGCCGCTGCTGGACGGCGACCAGGCGGGCGAGCTGCCGGGCGAGCTGCGGCTGCCGTTCAGCTGGAGCGGCCTGCGGCTGCACGCCACCGGGGCGACCGCCCTGCGGGTGCACCTGGCGGTGGAGGGCCCGGACCGGATCGCCCTGACCGCCGCCGACCCGAGCGGCGCACCGGTCGCCGACGCCGACGGGCTCGTCCTGCGCCCCGCCCCGGCTCCGGCCGCCACCGCGGCCGCCGGCGCCCTGTACCGGCTCGACTGGACGGCGGCGCCGGAGCCCGACGCCACTGCCACCGAGGCTGCCACCGGGGCGAGTTGGGCCCTGCTGACCGGCCACGGACCGGCCGGGGTGGCCCCGGCCGCCCGCGCCGTCACCACCCTGGCGGAGCTCGCCGAGGCGCCGACCGCCGTGCTGCTCCCCTGGTGGACGCCCGAGCCGTGCGCCGATCCGGCGGCGGAGACCCACCGCGCCGCGGCCGAGCTGCTCGCGATCCTCCAGGAGTGGCTGGCCGAGGAGCGGTTCGCCGACAGCCGGCTGGTGCTGCTCACCCGCGGCGCCGTCGCCACCGAGGCCGGGGAGGACGTCCGGGACCTGCCGGGCGCCGCGCTCTGGGGCCTGGTGCGCTCCGCGCAGTCCGAGCAGCCGGGCCGTTTCCTGCTGCTCGACCTGGACGGGGAGCAGGACGGCGAGCCGCTGCTGCCCGCCGCGCTCGCCCTAGACGAGCCGCAACTCGCGGTCCGCGGCGGCCGGTTGCTGACCGCCCGGCTGGCCGTCGCACCCACCGCCGGGGCCGCCGCCGAGGACGGGGGACGGCTCGTCGTCCCGGCCGGCGACGGCCACTGGCGGCTGGAGGTGGCCGAGCCGGGCCGTCCCGACGGCCTGGCCCTGGCCGAACACCCCGAGCAGGGACGCGAGTTGGCCCCGCACGAAGTCCGGGTCGCGGTGCGCGCCGTCGGCCTGAACTTCCGGGACGTGCTGATCGCCCTGGACATGTACCCGGAGCCGGCCCTGCTCGGCACCGAGGGCGCCGGGACGGTACTGGAGACCGGCAGTGCGGTGACCGGCCTGGTGGTCGGGGACCGGGTGACCGGCCTCTTCCCGGGCGGCATCGGCGCGGTGGCGGTCACCGACCACCGGCTGCTGGTCCGGATGCCCCGGTCCTGGAGCTTCGCCCAGGCGGCGGGGGTGCCGGTGGTCTTCCTGACGGCCCATCACGCGCTGTCCGAGCTGGGCGACCTGAAGGCCGGCGAGCGGCTGCTGCTGCACTCCGCCACCGGCGGGGTCGGCCTGGCCGCGCTCCAGCTGGCCCGGCACCGCGGCGCGGAGGTGTTCGCCACCGCGAGCCCCGCGAAGTGGGACGTCCTGCGCGCACTCGGCCTGGAGGAGGACCACCTGGCCTCCTCCCGCGACCTCGGCTTCGAGGAGTCCTTCCGGGCCGCCACCGGCGGCCGGGGCGTGGACGTGGTGCTCAACTCGCTGGCCCGGGAGTTCACCGACGCCTCGCTGCGGCTGCTCGGCCCCGGCGGACGGTTCCTGGAGATGGGCAAGACCGACCCGCGCGACCGCGAGCAGCTCGCCACCGCCCACCCGGGCGTCGACTACCGGGCGTTCGACCTGCTGCGGCTCCCGCCGGAGCACGTCCAGCGGATGCTGGCCGAGCTGATGGCGCTGTTCGAGCAGTGCGTGCTGCAGCCGCTGCCGCTGACCGGCTGGGACGTCCGGCGGGCGCCGGAGGCCTTCCGGTACCTGAGCCAGGCCCGGCACGTCGGCAAGGTGGTGCTCACCCTGCCCGCACCGCCCGATCCGGCGGGCACCGTGCTGGTCACCGGCGGCACCGGCACCCTGGGCGGGCTGCTGGCCCGGCACCTGGTCACCCGGCACGGCGTGCGGCACCTGCTGCTCACCAGCCGGCGCGGTGAACTGGCGCCCGGTGCGGAGGAGTTGCGGACCGAGCTGACCGAGCTGGGCGCCACCGTGACGATCGCCGCCGCCGACCTGGCGGAGCCCGCCGAGGTGGCCGCGCTGCTGGCCGCCGTGCCGGCCGGGCACCCGCTCACCTCGGTGGTGCACGCGGCCGGCCTGCTGGCCGACGCCACCGTGCCCAACCTGACGGCGGAGCAGCTGCACGCCGCGCTGCGGCCGAAGGCCGATGCCGCCTGGGAGCTGCACCGGCAGACCGCGGACCTGGGCCTGAGCTCCTTCGTGCTGTTCTCCTCGGTGGCCGGCACCCTGGGCAACGCCGGGCAGGCCAACTACGCGGCGGCCAACGCCTTCCTGGACGCGCTGGCCCAGCACCGGACCGGCCTCGGCCTGCCCGCGCACAGCCTGGCCTGGGGCTACTGGGAGCAGTCCAGCGGGATGTCCGCCCACCTGACCGACGCCGACCGGGCCCGGCTGGCCCGCTCCGGCTCCACCCCGCTGGGCACCGAGCAGGCGCTCGCGCTGTTCGACGCCGCGCTGGCCGGTGACCGGGCGGTGCTGCTGCCGACCAGGATCGACCTGCCCGCGCTGCGCTCCGGCCCGGTGCCGCCGCTGCTGCGCGGCCTGGCCGGCCCGGCCCCGGCCCGGCGCACCCGCCGCGCGGTGGCGGCCGCGACGGCCGCGACGGCGGCAGGCGGCTCCGAACTGACCGTCCGGCTGCGCGGCCTGACGGAGGCGGAGCAGCACCGGCTGCTGCTCGATCTGGTCCTGGCCAACGCCGCCGTGGTGCTCGGCCACCGGGCCGAGGGCGCGATCGGCAGCGGCCAGACCTTCAAGCTGCTCGGCTTCGACTCGCTGACCTCGGTGGAGCTGCGCAACCGGCTCGGCGCGGCGACGGGGCTGCGGCTCCCGGCCACCCTGCTGTTCGACGCCCCGACCCCGAACGCGGTGGCGAAGGCCCTGCGCGCACTGCTGCTGCCGGACGACGCGGCCGCCCCGGCGCCCGAGCCGGAGCCCGCACCGCGGCGCACCGGTGAGCCGGTCCGGGAGCCGATCGCGGTGGTCGGCATCGGCTGCCGCTTCCCGCAGGCGGACGACCCGGAGGCGTTCTGGCGGCTGCTGCTCGACGGCACCGACGCCGTCGGCCCCGTCCCGGCGGACCGCTGGGACCAGGCGGCCTTCGCCGCCGCGCACCCCGAGGTGGTGACCGAGCGGATGCCGGTCGAGGCCGGCTTCCTGCGCGGGCCGGTGGACGGCTTCGACCCGCTGTTCTTCGGCATCTCGCCGCGCGAGGCGCAGGAGATGGACCCGCAGCAGCGGCTCTTCCTCGAAGTCGCCTGGGAGGCGCTGGAGGACGCCGGGATGGCCAACGAGCAGCTGGCCGGCAGCCGGACCGGCGTCTTCGCCAGCGCGATCTGGCACGACTACGCCGAGCTGGCCGCGGCCGACGTGGACGGGCTGTCGCCGCACTCGGCGACCGGACGGGCGCTCAACATGGTGGCCAACCGGCTCTCCTACGTGCTGGGCCTGCGCGGGCCGAGCTACGTGGTGGACAGCGCCTGCTCCTCCTCGCTGCTGGCGGTGCACCTGGCCTGCCAGAGCCTGTGGTCCGGCGAGTCCGACACCGCCGTCGCGGGCGGGGTCAACCTGCTGCTCAACCCGGCCAACATGGTCTCGATCACCCAGTTCGGCGGGCTCTCCCCGGACGGCCGCTGCAAGGCCTTCGACGCGAGCGCCGACGGCTTCGGCCGGGGCGAGGGCTGCGGGGTGGTGGTGCTCAAGCCGCTCTCCCGGGCGCTGGCCGACGGGGACGAGATCTGGTGCACCATCCTCGGCTCGGCGGCCAACAACGACGGCCCGAGCAACGGCCTGACGGCGCCCAGCAGCGCCGCCCAGGAGGCGGTGCTCCGGGACGCCTGCCGCAACGCCGCGGTGGGGCCGGAGGAGATCGGCTACGTGGAGACCCACGGCACCGGCACCATGCTGGGCGACCCGATCGAGGCGAGCGCGCTGGGCGCGGCGCTGACCAGGGGCCGGGACGGTGCGGACCCGCTGCCGATCGGCTCGGTGAAGACCAACCTCGGCCACCTGGAGGCGGCCGCCGGGATCGCCGGGTTCATCAAGACCGCGCTGGTGCTGAAGAACCGTCACATCCCGCGCAGTCTGCACTTCGAGACGCCCAATCCGCACATCGCCTTCGACGAGCTGCGCCTGCGGGTGGCGGACGAGCCGGCCGACTGGCCGCAGGACCGTCCGCTGCTGGCGGGGGTGAGCGCCTTCGGGTGGGGCGGCACCAACGTGCACGCCGTACTGGAGGGCTGGCAGGCCGGGGACCGGCCGGAGCAGGAGACCCAGGTGACCGAGGAACACGAGCAACTCCCGGTGGGCAGCGAGCTGTTCACGCTCTCCGCGCGCACCCCGGAGGCGCTCCGCGAGCTGGCGGGCCGGACGGCCCCGGTGCTCGCCTTCACCGGGGCGACCGCGGCCGAGGTGTGCGCCGCGGCGGCCCGCCGCTCGGCCCAGCCGCACCGGCTGGCCGTGGTGGCCGGGAGCACCGGTGAGCTGGCCGCGGCGCTGGCCGCGCACGCCGACGGCGGGTCGGCCGCCGGGCTGACGGTGGCCGAGCGGGCCGCCGACACCCCGCCGAAGGTGGCCTTCGTGTTCCCCGGCCAGGGCTCGCAGTGGATCGGCATGGGCCGCGAACTGCTGCGCACCGAGCCGGTGTTCCGCGAGTCGGTGGCGGCCTTCGACCGGGCGGCCGGGCAGTTCACCGACTGGTCGGTGCTGGCCGAGCTGGGCGCGGACGAGGAGAGCTCGCAGCTGGCCCGGATCGACGTGGTGCAGCCGGTGCTGCTGGCGGTGGAGATCGCGCTGGCCGCGCTCTGGCGGTCCTGGGGCGTCGAGCCGGACGCGGTGGTCGGCCACAGCATGGGCGAGATCGCGGCGGCCTGCGTGGCCGGGGCCATCTCACTGGAGGAGGCGGCCCGGATCGTCTGCCTGCGCAGCCGGCTGATGCTCCGGCTCAGCGGCCAGGGCGCCATGCTGGCGGCCGAGTTGACCATGGACGAGGCGCGCGAGCTGATCGCCGGCCAGGAGGACCTGGTCTCGATCGGGGTGAACAACAGCCCCCGCTCGACGGTGCTCTCCGGTGACGTGGCCGCGCTGGAGCGGATCGCCGCCGGGCTGGAGGCGGACGAGGTGTTCTGCCGCTGGGTGAAGGTGGACGTCGCCTCGCACAGCCCGCAGATGGAGCCGCTGCGCGAGGAGCTGCTGGCCGCGCTCGCCGGAGTGACGCCCCGCCGGGGCACCGTGCCGGTCTACTCGACCGTCACCGGCGAGGTGGTGGACGGCACCGGGATGACGGCCGGGTACTGGGTGGAGAACCTGCGCCGCCCGGTGCTGTTCTCGGACCGGATCGAGCGGCTGCTCGGGGACGGCTTCCGGGCCTTCATGGAGATGAGCCCGCACCCGATCCTGCTGCCGGCCGTCGAGCAGGTGGCCGCGCACTCCGGCGCCACCGCCGCGGTGCTGCCCTCGCTGCGCCGCCGGGAGGACGAGCGGAGCAGCCTGCTGGGCTCGCTCGGCCGGCTGTACACCCTGGGCCTGCCGGTGGCCGGCAGCCCGGCCCTGCCGGCCGGCGGGCGCCGGGTGAAGCTGCCCGGGTACGCCTGGCAGCGGGAGCGGTTCTGGCACCGCGCCCCGGCGGCACAGCGCCCGGCCGGCACCGGGCACCCGCTGCTCGGTGAGCGGCTGGACTCCGCGCTCCAGCCCGATGTGCACTACTGGCAGCGGGACTTCGACCTGACCACCGTCGCGGTGCAGGACCACCGGATCGGCGGCGCGGCGCTGGCCCCCGGCGCGGCGTACGCGGAGATGGCGCTGGCGGCCGCCGCCGAGCTGCACCCGCAGACCCGTTACGCCGCCTGCGAGTTGGTCTTCCACCGGCCGCTGGTGGTGCCGGACAGCGGCACCCGCCGGGTGCAGACGGTGCTCACCGAGCTGGGCGCGGAGGCCACCGTGCAGGTCTTCGCCCAGCAGTCCGGCGAGATGGTGAAGGTCGCCGAGGCGACCCTGACCCCGCAGGCCGAGCGGCCGGCGCCGGAGGCCGAGGCCCCGGACCTGGTGGCGGCCCGGCTCGGCGAGGAGCTGGACGGCCCGGAGTTCTACCGGCTGCTGGCCGCCCGGGGCGTCGCCTACGGGCCCGCCTACCAGGGCGTCACCCGGATCCGGCGCGGGCCGGGCGAGGCGCTGGCCGAGCTGCGGGTGCCGGAGCCGGTACGGGCCCGGGCGGCCGGGTACCAGGTGCACCCGGCGGTGCTGGACGCCGCGCTCCAGGTGGCGGTCGCCCCGGTGCTCGGCCCCGGCTGGGGCGAGCAGGAGCGGCACGGCTTCCTGAGCGAGGGCATCGGCCGGATCCGCTGCCACCGCCGCCCGGGCGCCGAGCTGCGGGTGCACGCGGTGCTGCGCACCGGCGGGCCCGGCGAGCCGGTGGCGGAGGCCGACGTACTGGTCACCGACCCGGACGGGGCCGTGGTGCTGGAGGTGGCCGCGCTCCGGATGGTCCGTCAGGAGGCCCGCCCGGCGGCCGCGGTGGCGGCGCCCGCCGCCGCGCCGGAGCGGGTGGCCGCCGCCGCACCGGACGTCCGGGAGCTGCTGCTCGCGGCCGCGCCCGGGGCGGAGCGCCGGACCGCGCTGGAGACGGTGCTGCGGGAGACCGTCGCCCAGGTGGTGAAGCTCTCCCCCGAGCGGATCGACCCGGACCTGCCGCTGCGCGGGCTCGGCATCGACTCCGTGATGTCGCTGGAGCTGCGCAACCGGCTGGAGGCCGGGCTGCGGGTGCGGCTCTCCGCGACGCTGATCTGGAACTACCCGACCATCCGCGAGATGGCCCCGTTCCTGGCCGGGAAGATCGGGCTCCCGCTGGACGAGGCGGTACCCGCCCCCGCCGCCCCTGCCCCCGCTCCCGTCCCCGCCGCCCCGGCCGCCGGGCCGGCCGCCGAACGCACCGAAGACCTGATCGACCGTGAACTCGCCGAATTGACCCAGTGGTTGGAGAACATCTGAGATGGCTGACACCAGTACCCCCGACAGTTCGGCGGACGCCCGCCTGACCACCGCGCTGGCCGCCATCCGGCAGCTGCGCGGCCGGCTGGAGTCGCTGGAGAACGCCACCCGGGAGCCGGTCGCGATCGTCGGCCTGGGCTGCCGGCTGCCCGGCGGCACCGACTCCCCGGACGCCCTCTGGGAGTTGATGACCCACCGGGTGGACGCCGTGACCGAGGTGCCCGCCTCCCGGTGGGACGTGGACGGCTTCCACGACCCCGACCCGGCCACCCCCGGCCGGATGACCGCCCGCCACGGCGGGTTCATCGACCGGGTGGACGAGTTCGACCCGTACTTCTTCGGGATCTCGCCGCGCGAGGCGGCCCGGATGGACCCGCAGCAGCGGCACTTCCTGGAGGTCGCCTGGGAGGCGCTGGAGGACGCCGGGCTGACCAGGGAGGCGCTCCAGGGCAGCGGCACCGGCGTGTTCGTCGCCACCAACTCCTCGGACTACCAGCAGCTCCAGCTGCGCGACCCGATGGGCATCGACACCTTCACCGCGGCCGGCAGCGCCAACTCGCTGATCCCCAACCGGCTCTCCTACCTGTTCGACCTGCGCGGGCCGAGCCTCACGGTCGACTCGGCCTGCTCCTCCTCGCTGGTCGCGATCCACCTGGCGGTGCAGAGCCTGCGCGGCAGGGAGTGCGACGCGGCGGTGGTCGGCGGCACCAACCTGATCCTCTCGCCGGTGCCGACGATGACCTTCGACAAGATCCACGCGCTCTCCGGGGACGGCCGCTGCAAGACCTTCGACGCCCGGGCGGACGGCTACGTGCGCGGTGAGGGCATCGGGGTCGTGGTGCTCAAGCGGCTCTCCGACGCGGTCGCCGCGGGCGACCGGATCCGGGCGGTGATCCGCGGCACCGCGGTCAACCAGGACGGGCTGACCAACGGCCTGACCGCGCCGAACGGCCTGGCCCAGCGCGCGGTGATCGTCCAGGCGCTGCGCAACGCCCGGCTGGAGCCGCACCAGGTGACCATGGTCGAGGCGCACGGCACCGGCACCGCGCTGGGCGACCCGATCGAGGTCGAGGCCCTGGACGAGGTGTACGGCGCGGCCGCCGGCGAGCCCTGCGCGATCGGCTCGGTGAAGACCAACATCGGCCACCTGGAGGCCGGTTCGGGCCTGGCCGGGCTGCTCAAGGCGGCGCTCTGCATGGAGCGCCGGCAGATCGCGCCCAACCTGCACTTCGAGGAGCTCAACCCGCACATCGCGCTGGCCGACGGCAGCCGGCTCACGGTGCCCACCGCGCCGCGCGCCTGGGACGTGCCGGACGACTGCCGGCACGCCGCGGTCAGCTCCTTCGGCGCGGGCGGCACCAACGCGCACGTGGTGCTCGGCCCGGCCCCGGCGGCCGAACCGGTGCCGGCCCCGGACTCCGGCGTCCACCTGCTGCCGGTCTCGGCCCGCAGCGCCGAGGCGCTCAAGCCGCTGGTGCTGGCCTACCGGGACCACCTGCGCACCCCGGCCGGGCGCTCGGCCCGGCTGCGCGACCTCGCGTACACCGCGACCGCCCGCCGCACCCAGCACGAGTACCGCTGCGCGGTGGTCGCCGACTCGCCGGAGCAGGCCGCCGACCGGCTCACCTCCTGGCTGGACGGCAAGGCTCCGGCCTCGGTGGTCTCCGGCCGCGCCACCGCGGGGGTGCCGCGCGGCACCGTCTTCGTCTTCGCCGGGCACGGCTCCCAGTGGGCCGGCATGGGGCGGGAGTTGATGCGGGACTGCGCGGTCTTCCGGGCCGCCGTCGAGGAGTGCGACCGGGAGCTGGCGAAGTGGCTCGGCCGTTCGGTGGTCGAGGAGCTCCAGGAGCTCGACCCGGACGCGCCGCTGGACCGGCTCGACCTGGTGCAGCCCGCGCTGTTCGCGATCGCGATCGGGCTGGCCGCCCGCTGGCGCTCCTTCGGCATCGTGCCGGACCTGGTGATCGGCCACAGCATGGGCGAGGTGGCCGCCGCGCACGTGGCCGGCGCGCTCCCGCTCGCCGACGCGGCCCGGCTGGTCTGCCTGCGCTCCACCCTGCTGGAGCGGCTGCGCGGCCGGGGCGGCATGCTGGCCACCGGGCTGAGCCTGGCCAAGGCCGAGGAGCTGGTCGCCGGCTGCGCCGACCGGGTCTCGGTGGCGGTGGCCAACGGCCCGGCCTCCACCGTGCTCTCGGGCGACCCGGCCGCGCTGGCCGCGCTCGCCGCCGAGCTGCGCGGGAAGAACGTCTTCTGCCGCCCCATCAAGGTCGCGGTGGCCGGGCACAGCCCGCAGGTCGCCGAGCTGCGGGCGGACCTGCTGGCCGGGCTGGCCGGGTTCACGCCGCAGGCCTGCACGGTGCCGATGCTCTCCACCGTCACCTGCGCGCCGGTCACCGGCACCGAGCTGGACGCCGAGTACTGGTACGCCAACCTCCGTCAGCCGGTGCGGTTCTGGGAGACCGTCAGCGCCGCCGTGCACGGCCACGACGCCGGCACCTTCGTCGAGCTGGGCCCGCACCCGGTGCTCGGCTCGGCGATCGCCGACTGCCTCGACCAGGAGGAGTGCGAGGGCCTCTCGCTGCCCTCGATGCGGCGCGAGGAGCCGGAGGCGGACACCATGCTCGCGAGCCTGGGCGCGATGCACTGCCACGGCCTGCCGGTGGCCCTGCCGGCCGCCTTCGACGCCGGGGCGCAGGCCGTCCCGCTGCCCGGGTACGCCTGGCAGCGCGAGTCGTTCTGGTACACCGGCCGCCACGAGCCGCTGACACCGGCCCACTTCGGCCCGGGCGCCGTCCCGGTGGCCTCGCCGCTCACCGAGCCGGCCGCCTTCGAGGCCGGGCCCGGTGACGGGTTGGCGGACCGGATCGCCGCGGCCGCCCCGGAGGACCGCGAGCGGATCGCCACCGAGGCGGTGCTGCTGACGGTGGCCGAGGTGCTCCGGCTCGACCCGGACCGGATCGACCCGCAGGGCGGCTTCTTCCACCTCGGCATGGACTCGGTGCTGGCCGCCCAGGTGCGCACCAAGCTCTCCGCCGCGATCGACCGGAAGCTGCCCACCGCCGTGATGTTCGAGCACCCGTCGGTGGAGGCCCTCGGGCGCCACCTCGCGGAGCTGCTCACCGCCCGCCCCGCCGTCCCCGCCACCGCCGCGGCACCCGCCGCCGGGCAGGACGTCACGGACCTCTCCGAGGGCGAGCTGCTCACCCTGCTCACCGAGGAGATCAGCGCCTCGAACCCGACCGTCCCGAACCACGCCGTGGGGAGCACCCGATGACCGCACCGACCGAGGACGAGCGGCAGCAGGTGCTGCTGCGGAGCGTGCAGGAGATCCGCCGGCTGCGCGGCGAACTGGCCGCCGCCGAGCAGGCCAGGACCGAGCCGGTCGCGGTGATCGGGATGGCCTGCCGGATGCCCGGCGGCGCCCAGGACCCGGAGGGCTTCTGGGAGTTGCTCCGGGAGGGCCGGGACGGCACCGGGGACGTCCCGGCCGACCGCTTCGACGTGGACCGGATCTACGACCCGACCGGCGAGCGGCCGGGCACCACCCGCACCCGGCGCGGCGGCTTCCTGGACGGCGTCGACGGCTTCGACGCGCCGTTCTTCGGGGTCTCCCCGCGCGAGGCGGCCGTGCTCGACCCGCAGCAGCGGCTGCTGATGGAGGTCGGCTGGGAGGCCCTGGAGCACGCCGGCCAGGGTGCCGACCAGCTGGCCGGGACCACCACCGGGATCTACCTGGGCGTCACCAACCTGGACTACCCGCAGCGGGTGATCCAGGACGTCGACCCGGCCGAGCTGGACGCCTACTACGCCTGGAGCAACGCCTCCACCTTCGCGGCCGGCCGGATGTCCTACTGGCTCGGCCTGACCGGCCCCAGCCTCTCGGTGGACACCGCCTGCTCCTCCTCGCTGGTCGGCGTGCACCTGGCGGTGCAGAGCCTGCGCCGGGACGAGTGCTCGATGGCGCTGGCCGGCGGGGTGAACGTGCTGCTCGCCCCGGAGTCCTTCATCGTGCTCAGCAAGACCCGGGCGCTGGCCGCCGACGGCCGCTGCAAGACCTTCGACGCGGCCGCCAACGGCTATGCCCGGGGCGAGGGTTGCGGCATCGTGGTGCTCAAGCGGCTCTCCGACGCGATCGCCCACAACGACCGCGTCCTCGCGGTGATCCGCGGCTCCGCGGTCAACCAGGACGGCCGCAGCAGCGGCATCACGGTGCCCAACCCGGCCGCCCAGCGCGAGGTGCTGAAGGGCGCGCTGCGGGACGCCGGCGCCGAGGCGGCCGAGGTCGGCTACGTCGAGGCGCACGGCACCGGCACCCCGCTCGGGGACCCGATCGAGCTGCGCGCGCTGGCCGCGGTCTACGGCGGCCCGGAGCGCGCCGAGCCGCTGATGGTCGGCTCGGTGAAGACCAACATCGGCCACCTGGAGCCGGCCGCCGGGGTGGCCGGGCTGATCAAGGCGGTGCTGGCGCTCGGCCACGGCGAGGTGCCGCCGCACCTCAACCTGACCGAGGTCAACCCGGAGATCGGGATCGACGAACTGAACGTCACCATCCCGACCGAGGCCACCCCCTGGCCGCGCGGCGAGCGGCCCCGGCTGGCCGGCGTCAGCTCGTTCGGGGCCAGCGGCACCAACGCGCACCTGCTGGTCGCCGAGGCCCCCGAGCCGCCGGCCGCCGAACCCCGGCCGGAGCGCTCGGCCCAGCTGCTCACCCTCTCCGCCAAGACCCCGGCCGCGCTGGCCGAGCTGACCGCGCGTCACCTCGACCTGCTGGACCGGACCGCACCGGAGGGCCTGGCCGACGTCTGCTACACCGCCGCCGTCGGCCGGGCGCACTTCGCGCACCGGCTGGCCGTGGTCGGCGCCACCCCGGCCGAACTGGCCGAGCGGCTGCGGGACGGCGGTGCCACCACCGGCGAGGTGCTCCCGAGCAGCCGCCCGGGCGTGGTCTTCCTCTTCACCGGCCAGGGCGCCCAGTACCCGGGCATGGCACGGGAGTTGACCGAGACCGAGCCGGTCTTCCGGGCCGTGCTGGAGGAGTGCGCGGAGATCCTGCGGCCGCTGCTCGACCGCCCGCTGGCCGCCCTGCTCGACCCGGCGCCCGGGGACGAGGAGCTGATCCACCAGACCCGCTACACCCAGCCCGTGGTGTTCGCGGTGGAGTACGCGCTGGCCCGGCTCTGGCAGCACTGGGGCATCCGGCCGGCCGCCGTGCTCGGCCACAGCGTGGGCGAGTTGGTGGCGGCCTGCGTGGCCGGCTCGATCACCCTCGCCGACGGCCTGACCCTGGCGGTGCGGCGCGGCGAACTGATGCAGGAGCTGTGCGGGCCGGGCGCGATGGCCGCCGTGTTCGCCGCTCCGGAGACCGTCCGGGAGGCACTGGCCGGCCACACCGGGCGGCTCGCCCTGGCGGCCGTCAACGGCCCGGAGAGCGTGGTGGTCTCGGGCGAGCCGGCCGCACTGGAGGAGCTGCTCGCGGAGCTCACCGCCCGGGGCGTCCGCTCCAGGCCGATGACGGCCACCCGGGCCTTCCACTCCCCGCTGGTCGAGCCGATGCTCGACGCCTTCGAGCGGGAGGCGGCCCGGATCCCCTTCGCCGCCCCGCGGATCCCGGTGGTCTCCAACCTCACCGGTGAGGTCCTGCGCGGCGCGGACGCGTTCAGCGCCCGCTACCTGCGCGAGCACGTCCGGCAGCCGGTCGACTTCCTGGCCGGCATGACCACCCTGTTCGAGCAGGGCCACCGGGTCTTCCTGGAGACCGGCCCGGCCCCCGTGCTGCTCGGCCTGGCCAAGCGCTTCGCCCCCGAGGGCTGCGCCTTCCTGCCCTCGCTGCGGCCGAAGCAGGCCGACTGGCGGGTGCTGCTGGAGAGCCTGGGCGAGCTGTACGCCCTCGGCTTCCCGGTGGACTGGGCCCGGTACGAGGCGGACCGCCCGCGCCGCCGGGTCGACCTGCCGCTCTACCCGTTCCAGCGCAGCCGGCACTGGTACACCCCGAGCGAGCGCCGCCCGCAGGCCGCCGGCGCCCTGACGGCCGGTCAGCCGGTCGTTCCGGCCGGTCTGCTGGGCAGCCGGATCGCCTCCCCGCTGGAGACGGCCCAGTACGCGGGCCACCTCGACCCGGCCGTCCACCGCTGTCTGGGCGACTGCGTGATGGACGGCCTGACGGTGGTCAACATCGGTGTCTACCTGGAGTGCGCCTTCACCGCCGTGCGCGAACTGCACGGCCCCGGCCCGTTCCTGGTCGAGGACTGCCTGGTGCTGCAGAGCCTGGTGCTGGACCAGGACGGCGGCACGCCCACCCAGCTGCTGCTCGGCCCGGACGGCGCCTTCCAGTACCACGCCCGGCACCCGGACGGGCAGGGCGGCACCCGCTGGCTGCCGCACGCCCGGGGCCGGGTCCGGCGCGCGCCGGAGCTGGCGGAGGCGGCCGGCACCACCGATGCGCACCTGGCCGCCGTCCGGGAGGCGATCGGCGAGGAGGTCTCCTCCGACGGCTTCTACCGGCAGATGTGGCAGCGCAAGCTCTACCTCGGGCCCTCCGCGCAGTGGATCGACCGGGTCTGGCGCCGCGAGGGCGAGGCGGTGGTCCGGATGCGCCTGCCGCAGGAGGACGAGGCCGGCCGGTACCTGCTCCACCCCGGGCTGACCGACGCCACCTTCCAGTCGCTGTTCGCCTGCCTCTCCCCCGACGGCCCGGCCGACGCGGTCTACGCCCTGGTCGGGATCGACCGGCTGGAGTTCCACGAGTTCGACCCGGCACAGGTCCTGTACGCGCACGCCGTGCTGCTCCCGGCGACCGAGCCGGGCAAGCTGCTGGTGGCCGAGGTCCGGCTGGTGGACGGGCAGGGCCGCCCGGTGGTGACCGCCACCGGCGTGGTGGCCCGGCGGGCCGAGCGGAGCACGGTGCTGCGCACCGGGGCCGCCGCCGCCCCGGCCGCGGTGGCGTCGCCGGCCGCCGTTCCGGTCCAGGTCGAGCAGGGTTCGCTCGCCAGGCTGCGGGCCGCCGCACCGGGCGAACGGGCTGAGCTGATGCGGGAGTTGCTCACCACCACGGTGGCCCGCTCGCTGCGCGCCCGGCCGTCCGAGCTGAACGTGCACGAGCCGCTGCAGAACCTCGGCCTGGATTCGCTGATGGCCCTGGAGGTGAAGGACGCGCTCTCCGCCGAACTGGGCGTCGCCCTCCCGCTGGTGGCCTTCCTGGAGGGCAACGGCATCGCCGAGCTGGCCGGGACGGTGCTCGACCTGCTCGACCTGCCCGCCACCGCGTCCGCCGCGGTCACCCCGGCACCGGCGGACGCCGAGCGGCTCCCGGCCGTCCCCGACACGGCGGGCCCGCGGCGCACCGGCCTGCCGGTCATCGAGGGCGACCCGGCGGCCCGGTACGAGCCGTTCGCGCTCACCGACCTCCAACAGGCCTACCTGGTCGGCCGGTCGAACGCCTTCGCGCTCGGCAACGTCTCCACCTACTTCTTCATCGAGGTGGACCTGGAGACCGTCGACCTGGACCGGCTCGGCGAGGCCTGGCAGCGGCTGATCGCCCGGCACGACATGATGCGCGCGGTGGTGACCGAGGACGGCTACCAGCGGGTGCTGCCCGAGGTGCCCCGGTACGTCATCCGCACCACCGACCTGCGCGGTGCCTCCCCCGAGCGGCAGGCGGAGGAACTGGCCGGGATCCACCGGGAGATGAAGCGCCAGGTGCTGGACGCGGCGAGCTGGCCGATGTTCGACGTCCGGGCCACCCGGCTGGACGACCGGCGGACCAGGCTGCACGTCGGCCTGGACGCCCTGATCATGGACGCCTGGTCCACCTCGCTGGTCTTCCGCGAGTGGTCCGCGCTCTACCGGGGCGAGGAGCTGCCGGAGCTCGGGGTCACCTTCCGGGACTACGTGCTGGCCCAGCGCTCGATGGAGGGCGGCGAGCTGCACGGCAAGTCGCTGGAGTACTGGCGGGCCCGGATCGCCACCCTGCCGGCCGCGCCCGAGCTGCCGCTGGCGATGGACCCGGCCCAGCTGGACCGGCCGGAGTTCGCGCACCGCACCGGCCGGCTGGAGGAGGCGGACTGGAGCCGCTTCAAGGCCTTCGCCACCGCCTCCGGGGTGACCCCGTCCTCCGCGCTCTGCACGGTCTACTCCCAGGTGCTGGCCGCCTGGAGCAAGTCCGACCGGTTCACCCTGAACGTGCTGTTCTTCAACCGGCTGCCGATGCACCCCGAAGTCGGCGAACTGGTCGGCAACTTCACCGCGACCACGCTGCTGGAGATCGACTCCACCGCCACCGACGCCTTCGCCGTCCGGGCCGACCGGATCCAGAAGCAGCTCTGGAGCGACCTGGAGCACAGCCACGTCAGCGGCGTCCAGGTGCTGCGCGAACTGGCCAGGGCCCGCGGCGGATCGGGCCGGATGACGATGCCGGTGGTGTTCGCCTCCACGGTCAACTTCGGGGTCAAGGAGAACGCCTCCACCAACGGCTTCGCCCAGCACCTGATGTCGATGGGCGAACGCGGCGAGGAGGTGTGGAGCTCGATCCGCACCCCGCAGGTCTGGCTGGACCACCAGGCGATCGAGGACGACGGCGCGCTGGTGGTCAACTGGGACGTGGTGGAGGAGCTCTTCCCGGCCGGGATGGTGGACGCCATGTTCGCCGCCTACCTGGGCGTGCTGCGCGAGCTCTGCGCCGACCGCGCGGCCTGGCAGCGCCCGGCCCCGGTGCTGGTGCCGGACGCCGACCTGGCGCGCCGTCAGGAGCGCAACGCCACCACCGCCCCGCTGCCGGCCGGGCTGCTGCACGGGCCCTTCCTGGCCCGGGCCGCGGCCACCCCGGACGCACCCGCGGTGATCGCCCCGGACCGCACCCTGAGCTACCGCGAACTGGACGGCCTGGCCAACCGCCTGGACCGGCTGCTGCGGGAGCACGGGGCGGCGCCCGGCGAGCTGGTCGCCGTGGTCACCGAGAAGGGCTGGGAGCAGGTCCCGGCGGTGCTGGGCGTGCTCAAGTCCGGTGCCGCGTACGTCCCGGTCGACGCCGGGGTACCGGCCGAGCGGCTGCGGGTGCTGCTGGACACCGCGGGGGTCTCCACCGTGCTGACCCAGCGCCGGGTCGCGGAGCGGACGGTCTGGCCCGCCGGGGTCACCGTGCTCGCGGTGGACGGCGAGGAGGTCGCGGAGCTGCCGGACACGCCGCTGCCGGCGCCCGACACCGACCCCTCCGACCTCGCCTACGTCATCTTCACCTCGGGCTCCACCGGTGTCCCCAAGGGGGTGATGATCGAGCACAAGGCTGCGCTCAACACCGTGCTGGACGTCAACGAGCGGTTCGGCGTCACCGCCGCGGACCGGACGCTGGCGCTCTCCGCGCTCAACTTCGACCTCTCGGTCTACGACGTCTTCGGCCTGCTGGCGGCGGGCGGTGCGGTGGTGCTGCCCGAGCCCGGCGCGCTGCGCGAGCCCGCCCGCTGGGCCGGGCTGGTGCGCGAGCACGGGGTGACGGTGTGGAACACCGTGCCGACCCTGATGGAGATGCTGGCCGAGCACGAGCTGTCCGCCCCGGACGGGGCCGGACTCCCGCTCCGGGTGGTCATGATGAGCGGTGACTGGATACCGGTCACGCTGCCGGACCGGATCCGCTCGGCCGCGCCCGGCGCCGAGGTCTGGAGCCTGGGCGGCGCCACCGAGGCGGCGATCTGGTCGATCTGCCACCCGGTCGACGAGGTGCCGCCGGAGTGGACCAGCATCCCGTACGGCACGCCGATGCGCGGCCAGCGCTTCCACGTGCTGAACGCGGCGATGCAGCCCTGCCCGGTCTGGGTGCCCGGCCAGCTGCACATCGCCGGGGCCGGCCTGGCCCGCGGCTACCTGGGCGACGAGGCGAAGACCAGGGCCTCCTTCGTCCGCCACCCCTCCACCGGCGAACGGCTCTACCGCACCGGCGACCTGGGCCGCTACCTGCCGGACGGCACCATCGAGTTCCTGGGCCGGGAGGACTTCCAGGTCAAGGTCGGCGGGTACCGGATCGAGCTCGGCGAGGTCGAGGCCGCGCTGCTCCAGTGCCCGGGCGTGCGGGCCGCGGTGGCCGCCGCGGTCGGCCCGGAGCAGGGCGCCAAGCGGCTGGTCGGCTACGTGGTGCCGGAGGCGGGGACCGCGCTCACCGAGGCCGAACTGCTCGGCACCCTGCACAAGGTGCTGCCCGAGTACCTCGTCCCGCAGCGCCTGCTGGTGCTGGACGAACTGCCGCTGAGCGCCAACGGCAAGGTGGACCGCTCGGCGCTGCCCGCGCCGGACGGCAGCGGTGCCGACGGCCGCCGGGTGCGGCCGCGGGACGCGGTGGAGCAGCTGCTGGCCGACGTCTGGGGCGAGTTCTTCGACCGCCCGGGGCTCGGGGTCGGCGTCAACTTCTTCGAGCTGGGCGGCGATTCGCTCACCGCGGTGCGGATGATGGCCGAGGTCCGGCGCCGGCTGGGCCGGGAGGTCCCGCTGGCCACGCTGTTCGCCCGGCCGACGATCGAGCTGCTGGCCCAGGCGCTGCGCGAGGGCGCCGGCGCCGAGCGGTCCGCCCTGGTACCGATCCGGGACGGGGGCACCGAGCCGCCGCTGTTCTTCGTCCACCCGGTCGGCGGCGACGTGCTCTGCTACGCCGCACTGGCCTCCCGACTGGGCCCCGAGCAGCCCTTCATCGGGCTCCAAGTGCCGGACCTGACCCAGCCGTTGACCACCGTCGCGGAGCTCGCCGAGCACTACGCGGCGGCGGTCACGGCGGCCGCCCCCGAGGGCCCGGTGCGGCTCGGCGGCTGGTCGATGGGCGGCGTGATCGCCCTGGAGCTGGCCCGCCTGCTGACCGCCGCCGGACGGGAGGTGGAGTCGGTGCTGGCGGTCGACCTGCTGGAGCAGCCGCGGCCGGCCGACCCCGGCCCGGTGGACGACGCCGACCTGCTCTGCTGGTTCGCCCGGGACCTGGCCGGCCAGCGCGACTGCGACTGGACGCCCGTGCCGGAGGACTTCCGGCCCGCCGACGGCCGCAGCCCGCTGGAGGTGCTGCACGCCGAGGCCACCCGCACCGGCGCCCTGCCGCCCGGGATCGACCTGCCCGTACTGGCCCGGATCGTCGACCGCTTCACCGTCAACTCCCGTGCCCTGCTGGCCCACCAGGCCCGTCCGTACGACGGCCGGGTGACCGTGGTGCGGGGCGCGGACGGCTCCACCCGGGAGACCTCGCAGGCCTGGCTGGCGCTCTGCGGCCCCGGCAGCGAGCTGGTCGAACTGCCCGGCGACCACTTCGCGGTGGTCCGCGACCCCCGGCTGGCCGAGCTGGCCTCGCCGCTCCGCACCGACTGACCCCTCCGCAGGCCCCGCACTCCGCCGGGGAGGGCCACCGGCCTTCCCCGGCCCCACGACCGACCGAGAACCGACCCACAGGAAGCGAATCACCATGTCCCTCAAATTCGGCGCGTTCATGGCCCCGTTCCACTCCCTCACCGAGGACCCGACCACCGCGCTCTGGCGCCACCTGGAGCTGATCGAGTGGCTGGACACCCTCGGCATCGAGGAGGCCTGGCTCGGCGAGCACCACTCCGGCGGGTTCTCCCCGGTGGCCTCGCCCGAGCTGCTGCTGGCCGCCGCCGCCGAGCGCACCCGGCGGATCAAGCTGGGCACCGGCGTGGTGAGCCTGCCGTACCACCACCCGTACACCGTGGCCGGGCGCCTGGTGCAGCTGGACCACCAGAGCCGCGGTCGGATCATGATGGGCGTCGGCGCCGGCGTCTCCCCCGCCGACGCCTACATGCTGGGCATCGAGGCGGCCGACCAGCGCCGCCGGATGGCCGAGTCGCTGGACGTCGTCGTCCAGCTGCTGAACTCCACCGAGCCGGTCACCGTGAAGACCGACTGGTTCGAACTCCGGGAGGCCCGGCTCCAGTTGCGCCCGTACACCGAGCAGGGCTTCGACATCGCGGTGGCCGGCGCCGGTTCCGAGCGCGGGATGCGGCTGGCCGCCCGGCACGGCCTGGGCTCGCTGACCTTCGCCGGCCGCCCGGGCATGCGGGACCTGCCGCTGGCCCCGCTCTGGCGGGCCGCCGAGGACGAGGCCGCCAAGTGCGGGACCACGGTGGACCGTTCGAAGTGGCGGGTGGCCGTCTGCCTGCACATCGCGGACACCCGCGAGGAGGCGCTGAACCAGGTCCGCCCGGGCATGACGCACTGGTTCAAGGAGTGCGTGCGGGACACCTTCGGCGCCCCGGCCACCCTGCCGGTCGGCCGCGAGGTGGACGCCGCGGTGGAGGCCGGGACGGTGATCGTCGGCTCGGTGGACGACGCGATCGAGTCGATCGAGCGGATGCTCCAGGAGAGCGGCGGCTTCGGCACCCTGCTGGTCAACACGCACGACTGGGCCACCCGGGAGCAGGTCAAGCACAGCTTCGAGCTGCTCGCCCGCTACGTGGCCCCGCACTTCAACGGCTCGCTGGCCGGCATCCGCGCCTCGCAGCGCTGGGTCGCCGCCAACCGGGACCGGTTCGCCCTGGAGGGCGGCGCGGCGGCCAAGGCGGCCGCCACCACCGGGGCCTGACCAGGCCCCTCCCCATGACGCGCGCCCGCGGCGGCCCCGCCGCCCGGGCGCGCGCCCGTTCCCGCACCGGCCACCGGAACACCCCTGTCCCCTCGACCTGATGGAGCGTCGGAGATGCCCGCACTGACCGAACAGCCCGCCCCGCCCACCGTCGACGCACAGACCTTCCGGGACGCGATGGCCCTGCTGGCCGCGCCGACCACCATCGTCACCACCCTGGACCAGGACGGCCGGCCCTGGGGGTTCACCGCCAGCGCCGTCACCTCCGTCTCGCTCGACCCGCCGCTGCTGCTGGTCGGTGTCGGCCGGACCTCCAGCTGCCACCGGGCGCTGGTCACCGCCCGGGAGTTCGTGGTCAACGTGCTCGGCGAGCAGCACCAGGACATGGCCCGGCGGTTCGCCCGCCACGGCGTGGACCGGTTCGCCGGCGGCGGCCTCACCACCCTGGACGGCCTGCCCTGTCTGCCGGACGCCCGGGTGGTGCTGCGCTGCCGCACCACCCAGGTCACCCCGGCCGGCGACCACGACCTGCTGCTCGGCACGGTGGCCGAGGCCCGGATCGGCCTGCCCGGCCGGTCACTGGTCTGGTACCAGCGGGCCTTCCACACCACCGGCTGACGGCCCGTCCGCAGACGGCTGCGGCCCCGGCGGACGATCCGCCGGGGCCGCAGCCGTTGTGCCGCACCTCGCTCAGCCCTCCTCCAGCCGCAGCGCCCGGCTCGGGCAGACCTCCGTGGCGGCCCGCCAACTCGCCAGCCGCTCCTGGTCGGTGGCGGTGCCGAGGACCAGCACCAGGCCGTCCTCCTCGCTCTGCTCGAACAGACCCGGGTCGGTGCGCACGCACTGCCCGGCCCCGGTGCACCGGTCCCGGTCCAGCACCATCCGGGCGCCGGCCGCCCCGGCCGTCACCACGCCACCGGCACGGAGCGCACGCCGTACAGCAGGCCCTGGTACTTGTACGGGAGTTCGGCCGCCGCCGCGTCCAGCCGCAGGGTCGGCACCCGGCGCAGCAGCGTGCCGTAGGCGATCTCCAGCTCCAGCCGGGCCAGGTTCTGGCCGATGCACTGGTGGATGCCGTGGCCGAAGGCCACGTGCTGGCGGGAGCTGCGGTGGATGTCCAGCACCTCCGGGTCCTCGAACTGCCGCGGGTCGCGGTTGGCCGCGCCGCCCGCCGCGATCAGGCCCTCGCCCGCCCGGATCAGCACGCCGCCGAGCTCGATGTCCTCGGTGGCGGTCCGGAAGGTGGCCAGGTCGGCGACGCTGAAGTAGCGCAGCAGCTCCTCGACCGCCTGCGGCAGCAGCGCCGGGTCGGCCCGCAGCGCGGCCAGCTGCTCCGGGTGCTCCAGCAGCGCGACGGTGCCCAGGCCGATCATGCTGGTCGCGGTCTCGTGGCCGGCGTTCAGCAGCACCATGGCGGTGCTGATGACCCGTTCGGCGTCGTACTCGCCGGTCTCCCGGTAGCGGACGATCAGACGGCTGATCAGGTCCTGCTCGGGCGCCTTCTCCTTGGCGGCCACCAACTCGCCCAGGAAGACCCGGGTCTCGGCCATCGCGGCACCGACCTGGGCCGGGGTGCTGCCGGCCCCGACCAGGGTCTCGGTGATCCGGGTGAAGGTCTCCCGGTGCTCGTAGGCCACCCCGAGCAGCTCGCAGATCACCATCGCGGGCACCGGGACGGCCAGCGCCTCCATCAGGTCGGCCCGGCCGGGCAGTTCGAGCATCGCGTCGATCCGCTCGTCGACGATCTCCTGTATCCGCCCGCGCATGCCCTGGATCCGCTTGACGGTGAACTCGTTGGTCACCATCCGGCGGTGGGTGGTGTGCTCCGGCGGGTCGAGCGCGATCAGCGGGGTGGTGGCGGGGCGCAGCGCGGCGGGCGGCACCGGCACCAGCCGGGGGCAGCCGGGCAGGGTGCGGTCCGAGCTGACCCGCGGGTCGGCCAGGATCTGCCGGACCAGGGCGTGGCCGGTGACCAGCCAGGCGGTGCCGCCGGTCGGCAGCGTCACCTTGGCGACCGGTGCCCGCTCGCGGAGCTCGGCGTACTCGGCGGCCGGGTCGAACGGACACCTGCGGGGTGTCGGGAAGGCCCGGACGTCGCTCCCGGCCTCGGGCAGCACGGTGTCGGTCATGCTGGACTCCTGTGGTGAAGAGGGCTGTTGGGGAAAAACAGCCGGGTGGCCGCCGGCGCGCAGGCGCGTCGGCGGCCACCCGGGGGCAGGGCCTGCCGGACCCTGGGGCCACGGGGCCCAGGGGCTGCTGGGTCCAAGGACTACTGGGCCCAGGGGACTACTTGGCCCAGGGCAGCGGCTGCCGGGCGTCGTTGCCCGGCGCGCCGGCCTGGCCGTCCGGCAGCATGGCGACCAGCGCGCGGCCCGGGCCCTCGAGCACCCGGAACTGACGGGCCGTCTCGCCCTTGAGCACCAGGCACTCGCCGTCGGTGACCTTGGCGTCCTCGCCGTCCACGCTGAACTCGAAGGTGCCGCCGATGACCATCCACACCTGGTCGCGGGTGATCACGTGCACCGGCGACTCGGCACCCTCGGTCATCTCGACCCGCCAGCTGGACACCTCGTGGCTGCCCTGGCTGGGGCCGGCCAGGGCGGTGGTCACCGCGGCCGGGGTGGTGATGGTCCGCTCCTCGGTCTGCCTGATCACGTGCATGGGGAACTCCCGGAAATAGAACAACTGGAAAAACTCGGCAGTGAAAAGAATCCCTTTCCCCGTCCTTCCGGACAACCCCTGTCCGACCCCAGTCGCGCGGGTACCCCAGAATGCCTTTCCTGGGGTGGTGAACGGAGCTCCGGCCGCGCCGGAAGGAGCAGGATTATGTCCGGCCCATTCTGCTCTTCCGCTGACAGGGAGTTGTTATGCATACGGAGATCGGCCGGGGGCGCCGCGAGGCGGTCCTGGTCCTGCTCGCCCTCACCGGTCTGGTCGTGGTCATGGACCTCACGATCCAGAACGTCGCGCTGGAGACGATCCAACGCGATCTGCACGCCTCCAGTGCGGGGCTCCAGTGGTCGCTGGACGCCTACCTGATCACCTTCGCGGCCTTCATCTTCACCGGCGGCGTCTCGGCCGACCGGTTCGGCCGGAAGAGGACCCTGCTGGCCGGCCTGATCCTGTTCGGCATCTCCTCGACGCTGGCCGCCACTTCGGGCTCGATCGGCGAACTGATCCTGTGGCGCAGCCTGATGGGCGTCGGCGCCGCGCTGGTGCCGCCGGTCTCGCTGGCGATCCTGATCAACGTCTTCCCGCCCGCCGAGCGCCCCCGGGCGATCGGCTGGTGGGCCGGGGCGGCCGGGATCGCGCTGGCGGTCGGCCCGCTGGTCGGCGGCCTGCTGCTGGAGGCGCTCTGGTGGGGCTCGGTCTTCCTGGTCAACGCGCCGGTGATCCTGCTGGCGATCGCGCTGATCGTCTGGCTGGTGCCCGAGTCCCGGAACCCGAACGACAACAGCTTCGACCCGCTCGGCGTGCTGATCTCGATCCTGGCCGTCGCCGCGCTGGTCTACGGCATCGTCCAGGGCGGCGAGGGGGGCGACTGGCTGGCCCCGGACACCGCCGGCCCGCTGCTGGCCGGGATCGCGCTGACCGTGCTGCTGGTCAAGGTGGAGGGGCGGATGGCGCACCCGGCGCTCGACCTGAGCTTCCTGCGCGGCGCCCGCTACTCGGCCGGCACCTTCTCGCTCGGCCTCGGCTTCTTCGCGGTGCTGGGCGCCTTCTTCATCACCGCGCTGTACTTCCAGGGCGTGCACGGCTACTCGCCGTTCGAGGCCGGGCTGCTGATGCTGCCGATGGGTCTCGGCTCCTGGCTGATGTCCTTCCGCTCCGCCAAGCTGGCCGCCCGCTTCGGCGCCGGCCCGGTGGTCGGCGGCGGGGCGCTGGCGCTGGCGGTGGCCTTCCTGGGCTTCGCCCTGATGGACGGCCGGACGAACGTGGTCCTGATCGCGGTGGCCCAGCTGCTCTTCGGCCTGGGCTGGGGCAGCATGGTCGCCCCCGCGACGGCCGCGCTGATGTCCGACGTCCCGCCGGTGAAGGCCGGGGCGGGCCAGGCCGTCTCCCAGACGGTCCGTCAGGTGGCCGGCGCGCTGGGCGTCGCGGTGGTCGGCAGCGTGCTGGCGGTCGGCTACCGCTCCTCGATCGGCTCGGCGGTGGACGTCCTCCCGGAGGGCGCCCGTGAGCAGGCCGCGACCTCGCTGGGCGGCACCCTGCGGGCCGCCGCCCAGGCCGGTCTGGAGCCGGGGCAGGCGGCCGCGTTGGCCGACCGGGCGACCCGGGCCTACCTGGACGGCATGCAGCTCACCATGCTCACCCTGACCGCCGTCTCGCTGCTGGCGGCGTTCATCGCGTTCCGCTGGCTGCCCGGCGCTCCGAAGGCCGCCCCGGCCCCGGCCCCGGCGGCCGCCGCGGGGCAGCCGGCCGAGGGCGAACCCGCCCGCGCGTGAGACCCGGCAGAAGGAGGCGGGCCCCGGACGAATCCGGGGCCCGCCTCCTCGCGTTCCGTCTCCTCGGGCCCGCGGTCAGCCCGCCAGGACGGCGCTGTGCCGGGGCACCGCCCGGAAGCCGAGGCCGGTCTTGCGGCCCAGGTGGCCGAGGCGCACCAACTGCTCCAGCAGCGGGGCCGGGGCGAACTCCGGGGTCTGGAACGCCTCGTGCAGCTGCCGCAGGATGGCCAGCGAGACGTCCAGGCCGACGGCGTCCAGCAGGGCGAACGGCCCCATCGGGTGGCCGAAGCCCCGGGTCACCGCGTCGTCCAGCTCCTCCACCCCGATGTCGGGGCGGTCCAGCATCCGCACCGCGCTGCCCAGGTAGGGGAAGAGCAGGTAGTTGACGATGAAGCCGGCCCGGTCCGGGCAGTCCACCCCGGTCTTGCCGAGCCGGGCGCAGAACGCCCGGCCCAGCGCCAGCACCGCCTCGTCGGTCCGCTCGGTGCGGACCACCTCGACCAGCCGCATCACCGGGGCCGGGTTGAAGAAGTGCAGCCCGAGCACCCGGCCGGGCCGGGTGGTGGCCCGGGCGCAGTCCGCCACCGAGAGGCTGGAGGTGGTGGTGGCCAGCACCGCGTCCGGGCGGCAGATCCCGTCCAGCCGGGCGAACAGCTCCTGCTTGACCGCCAGGTCCTCGGCCACCGCCTCGACCACCAGGTCGCAGCCGGCCAGCGCGGCCAGGTCCTCGGTGCCGGTCAGCCGGCCCAGGGTGGCGGTCTTGGCCTCCGCGGCGATCCGGCCGCGCCGCACCCCGCGCTGGAGGGAGTCGCCGACGGCGGCCAGCGCGGCCTCGGCCTTCTCCCGGCTGCGGGCCACCAGCACCGTGGAGTACCCGGCGCCGGCCACCACCTCGGCGATGCCGCGGGCCATCGCGCCCGAGCCGAGCACCCCGACCCGGCGCAGCTCGCACGGGGCGCCCGCGCCGTCCGCCGCGGCCCGGTCGATCCGGGCGCCCAGGCCGTCGTAGGTGTGGAACCCGCTCTCGGTCTTGCGGCCCAGCAGGCCCGCCTCGACCATCCGGGTGAGCAGCGGCGCGGGCGCGAAGGAGGCGGCGCCGACGGACTGGTGAAGGCCCGTCAGGACCTCGTGCGCGGTGTCCAGGCCGATCCGGTCGAGCAGCTCCAGCGGCCCGTACGGCAGGCCGCAGCCGAGCCGCATGGCGGCGTCGATGTCGCCGGCCCGGGCGTAGCCCTGCTCGTAGAGGTCCACGGCCCGGTTCAGGTAGCCGTAGACCAGGGCCGTCGCGGCGTCGCCGGTCCGGGCGCCGATGGCCGCCTCGGTCAGGCCGAGCTCCTGCACCAGGGTGCGGACGGCGGCCAGGCACTCGGGCGCGGTGGTCGCCGTGCCGGTCAGCGTGACGCCGCCGGCGCCGCCCGGCGGCAGGAAGCAGCGCAGCTCCACGGTGTGCCCGGGGCGGCCGGCCGCGATCGCCAGGTAGGAGACGGCGGTGGCCGAGCCGGTGGTGACCAGCGGGGTGCCCGGCGCGCACACCCGGTCCAGCATCCGGAGCACCTCGATCTTGGTCTTCCGGTGGTCCGGCACCGCCTCGACCACCAGGTCGGCGGCGGCCAGCTCGGCCGGGTCGGTGCCGAAGCTGACGGCCCGTCCGGTGACGAGCACCGTGCCGGCCGGCCCGCCGTCCGCCGTGCCGTCCGCCGCGGCCCGGGCGGCGGCCGCCCGGCGGGCCACCCGCTCCAGCACCGCCGGGTCGCGGTCGACGCCGATGACCCGGTGGCCGGCCGCGGCCGCCAGGCCGAGCAGCGCCTCCCCGACCGTGCCCAGGCCCACGATCCCGATCGTGCGCCGGGTCTGCTCCGTCGTCAGCTCTCTCATCGTCACTGCCTCCTGCATCTCGGACATGGCGTCAGGTGGTGCTGCGGAACCGGTTGATGGCCGGCAGGTGCTTCGCGCGCAGTGCGTGGTCGCGGACGCCCAGGCCCTCCTCGGGGGCCAGGCAGAGCACGCCGACCTTGCCGCTGTGCCGGTTGGCGTGCACGTCGGCCGTGGCCCGGCCGGCCTCGGCCAGCGGGTAGACGGCCGACAGGGTGGGGTGGACCATGCCGCGGGCGATCAGGCGGTTGGCCTCCCACGCCTCCCGGTAGTTGGCGAAGTGCGTGCCGACGATCCGCTTGAGGTGCATCCACAGGTAGCGGTTGTCGTACTGGTGCATGAAGCCGGAGGTGGAGGCGCAGGTGACCACGGTGCCGCCCTTGCGGGTCACGTACACCGAGGCGCCGAAGGTCTCCCGGCCCGGGTGCTCCAGCACCACGTCCACGTCCTCGCCGCCGGTCAGTTCGCGGATCCGGGCGCCGAACCGGCGCCACTCGCCCGGGTCCTGGGTCTGCGGGTCCTTCCAGAACCGGTAGTCCTCGGCCGAGCGGTCGATCACCAGCTCGGCGCCCATCGAGCGGACCAGTGCGGCCTTCTCCGGGCTGGAGACCACGCAGACCGGCAGCGCGCCGCCGTTCAGCGCCAGCTGGGTGGCGTACGAGCCGAGCCCGCCGGCCGCGCCCCAGACCAGCACCACGTCGCCCTGCTTCATCCCCGCGCCGTTGCGGGAGACCAGCTGGCGGTAGGCGGTGGAGTTGACCAGCCCGGAGCAGGCCGACTCCTCCCAGGTCAGGTGGTCCGGCTTGGGCATCAGCTGGTTGGCCTTGACCACGGCGAGCTCGGCCAGGCCGCCGAAGTTGGTCTCGTAGCCCCAGATCCGCTGCTCCGGGTCGAGCATGGTGTCGGCGTGCCCGTCCGGGCTCTCCAGCTCGACCGAGAGGCAGTGCGCCACCACCTCGTCGCCCGGCCGCCAGCGGCGCACGCCCGGTCCGGTGCGCAGCACCACGCCGGACAGGTCCGAGCCGAGCACGTGGTACGGCCGGTCGTGCTGGGCCGCGGCCGGGCCGCCGGAGCGGGCGTAGCGCTCCAGGAAGCCGAAGGTGGAGACCGGCTCGAAGATCGAGCTCCACACCGTGTTGTAGTTGACCGCGCTGGCCATCACGGCGACCAGCGCCTCGCCCGGGCCGAGCTCCGGGGTGGGGACCTCCTCGACCCTCAGCGACCTGCGCGGGTCCTTGTCCCGGCCGGCCGCCCCGGCGAACATGCCGGCGTCCTCCTTGCGGACCAGACAGCCGCGGTAGGCCTCCGGCACGGGCAGGGCGGCGTAGTCCGCGGCCACCGCCCCACCGGAGAGAATCGTTTCGATGATTTCCTTCATGGAAATCGACCGTAGGCCGGTGGCCGGTGGCGGATAACCCCTAGCGGCACGTTCCCGGCCCTACGGTCCGGGGCTTTCCGAGCCTGCCGCGCTAGGGGTTGCCATTCCCTTCCGGGCGCTGCGAGATTTTTTCCACCAGGCCCCAGGAAAGGAAAAGGACATGACGGAACCGACCGCCGCCGATCTCTGGATCAGGCGTTTCCACGCCGCCCCCGGCGCCCGCGTCCGGCTGGTCTGCCTGCCGCACGCGGGCGGCTCGGCCAGCTTCTACTTCCCGGCCTCCCGGGCGCTGGCCCCCCAGGTGGACGTGCTCGCGGTGCAGTACCCGGGCCGCCAGGACCGGCACACCGAGCCGCCGGTGGACGACCTGGACACCCTGGCCGGCCGGATCTGCGCCGCCCTGCTGCCGTACACCGACCTGCCGCTGGCGCTGTTCGGCCACAGCATGGGCGCCCTGCTGGCCTTCGAGGTGGCCCGCCGGCTGGAGACCCACGGGGTCCGGCTGGTCCAGCTGATGGTCTCCGGCCGGCGCCCGCCGTGCCTGCCCGAGTGGGGCCGCACCCACCTGCTGCCGGACGAGCAACTCCTCGACGACCTGAGGGCGTTGGACGGAACATCGGCCCAACTCCTGGGCGACGAGGAGCTGATGAGGATGCTGCTGCCGACGCTGCGGGCCGACTACCGGGCGGTGGAGACCCACCGGCACCGGATCGGCCCGCCGCTCGGCTGCCCGATCACCGTGCTCACCGGCGACCGGGACCCGAAGGTCACCCCGCTGGAGGCGTGCCGCTGGTCCGAGCACACCACCGAGGGGTTCGACCTCCGGGTCTACCCGGGCGGCCACTTCTACCTGTCCGAGCAGCTGCCCGCGGTGCTGGAGACCATCACCGAGCGGCTGGCTCACCGCGACCCGAGCGCCGAGGGCAGGTCGCTGCGGCGGCCCACGTTGAGCTTGCGGTAGGCCCGGGTCAGGTGCTGCTCCACGGTGCTGACCGTGACGTAGAGCCGCTTGGCGATCTCCCGGTTGGTGTACCCGTGCACCGCCAGCTCGGCGACCCGGCGCTCGGCGTCGCTGAGCACCAGCTCGGCGGTCGAGCGGTCGGCCTCCTCGGCGCCGTCCGGCCCGTCGCCGCGCTGGCCGAGCTCGGCGCCGAGGATCCGGGTGAGCGGCGTGGCCTCGCACTCCTGGGCCAACTCCCAGGCGCGGCGGCCGCTCAGCCGGGCCCGGCGCAGCTCCCCCAGGTCCTGGTAGGCCCGGGTGAGGTCGGTGAGCGCCAGCGCCTCCTCGTACCGGTCCCCGGCCTCCCGCAGCACGTCGGCCGACTTGCGCAGCAGGGCCGGCCGCTGGCGCAGCTCGTACGTCCCGGCCAGCAGCCGCATCGCCACCCCGCGGGTGCGCACCGAGGAGGGCGTGCAGAGCCCGAGCTGCTCCTCCGCCAACTGCCGTGCGTCGTCCCGCTCGCCGAGCCGCAGCAGGGTCTCGGCGCAGTCGCTGCGCCAGGCGATCAGCCCCGGCACGTCCAGGCCCCAACGGTGCATCAGGTCGCCGCAGGCCCGGAAGTCGCCGAGCGCCGCCTCGTACCGGCCGAGCGAGAGCTGGTGGCGGCCGCGGGCGCGCAGGTAGTGCAGCCCGTACCGGCTCTCCAGCATCGCCTCGGGCACCGGCAGGGTGAGCTGGTCCACCGCCTCGTCGTACCGGCCCATCGCGGTCAGCGCGGTGAGCAGGCTGGCCAGCGAGGCGCCGACCGCGACGCCCCAGCTGCTCGGCGGCACGATCTCCAGCGCCTGCCGGGCGTACCGGGCGGCCTGCGGCAACTCGCCCTGGCGCAGGCTGATCTCGGCCCGGATGGTGGAGAGCCGGGCCTGCCGGCCGGGTGACTGCCGGTCCACCGCCTCCTGGATCAGGCCGTCGCACCAGGGCGCGGCCCGGTCGGCCCGCTCGGCGAAGGTCAGCGCCAGCAGCGCCGACTCCACGGTGTCCATGCCCATCTCGTCCAGCCGGGCGCTGCGCAGGATCCGCTCCGCCTCGGCCACCACCGGCTCGGACGGCCCCTCGCTCAGCACGGTGTCCAGCACCGAGGCGGCGTCCAGCCGGTGACTGACCTTCACGCTCGGCGCGGCGGCGCCCGGCCGGCCCTCCTCCGGCTCCGGCACCAGCTCGGCGAACGGGGCGTAGGAGCAGCGCATCCACGGCCGGGTGGTGCGCAGTTCGGCCGCGGTCTGCGGGTCCTGGGCCGCGGCCGAGCCGGCCACGGTGGCCAGCACGTCCTTGGCGTCCTGGTAACGGCCGTGCCAGAGCAGGGCCTTGGCGAGCACCAGGGCGTCGCTGCCGGGCAGGTGGCCGGCCCGCAGGGCCTCGGTCAGCTCGTCCAGGTGCGGGGCCGGTGCCCCGGGGTTGACCCGCCACTCGGCCCGGACCAGCGACATCCGCAGCTTGGCCAGCCGGGGCTGGTCGGCGCAGATCCGGCAGGCCAGCTTGAGGTAGTCGATCGCGGGGCCGACCCGGCCCTCGCCGAGCGCCAGCCCGGCCGCCTCCTCCAGCACCGGCAGCACCCAGTCCGGCTCCGCCCAGTCGGCGGCGACCAGGTGCTCGGCGATCACCGGCGCGGGCGCGCCGTCCTGGTGGGCGAGTTCGGCCGCCCGGCGGTGCAGCGCGAGCCGGTCGGCCGGCTCCATCGACATCAGCACGGCCGAGCGGGCCACCGGGTGGCGGTAGTGGCCGGCCTCCAGCAGCCCGGCCGCGTTCAGCCGGAACAGCGTCAGCGCCACCACCCCGCGCTCCAGCCCGAGCAGCCGGTCCAGCGAGTCCGGGGCGCCCAGCACGGCCAGCCCGTGGCCGAGCCGGAGCAGCGCCGGGCCGCCCTGGTGCAGGCAGGAGAGCAGCGCCTGGCCGTAGCCGTCGCCCACTGCGGGCAGGTCCGGCGCCCCGCCGGTCCGGACCGCCGTGGCGTGGTCCTCCAGCAGCGCGCCGACCAGCAGCGGGTTGCCGCCGCTGACGGCGTGGTACTCGGCGGCCACCCCCGCGGCGGCCGCCGCACCGAACCGCTCGGCCGCCAGGTCGGCCACCCCGGCCGGGCCGAGCAGCGCCAACGGCACGCCCCGGCTGTACGGCCGGCGCAGCAGGTCGAGCCGGAACGCGCTGTGCCGGTGGGCCGGCTTGTCACCGTGGCTCAGCACCGCCATCACCCGGGCGGTGCGCAGCCGCCGGGAGAGGTGGGCGAGCACCGCCAGCGAGGCCTGGTCGGCCTCGTGCACGTCGTCCACCACCACCGCCACCGGCTGACGCTCCGCCAGGCCGAGCAGCAGCAGGCAGAGCCCGTTCACCGTCGGGTGGCCGAGCGGCTCCCCCGCGGCGGCCGGGGCGAGCAGCCGCTCCGCCTCGGCCCGCTCCGCCTCGGTCAGCGGCGCGGAGTGCAGCAGCTGGCCGAGCACCCCGAACGGGACGTCCCCCTCGGCGGCCGAGGCGACCGCGGTCAGCGCCACCGCGCCCAGGTCCGCGGCCCGCTCGGTGAAGACGTCCAGCAGTGCGGTCTTGCCCACTCCGACGGTGCCGCTGACCAGGGCGATCCGGCCCCTGCCCCGCAGCGCGTCCTCCAGCATGGTGGCCAGCATCGACAGCGCGGCCTCCCGCTCGACCAGCATCATCCCCGTCCGTCCTCTCCCCGTGTCATGGCATCTCTCCTGCAATGTGGCAGCGCGGCGGTCACCCGGGGCCGAAGGCCCCAGGGGCGCGAGGCTCTGCGGATGTGCGGCTCCGCCGCGTGGGCGCGAATCGGAAGGCGGACCAGCGCCAGATCGGGGCAGGCCAGCCAGTTGCACGTACTGCCGTTCCCCTGCGCGCAGTTCCCCGATTGCCGGCCGGTTCAGTCCCGGCCCGAGAGCGCCGGAGCCACGGTCTCCCCGGCCCGGACGGCGGCGGCCCGGACGGCGGAGAACGCCGCCGCCGGGACGTCCCGGGCCAGTCCGAAGCCCCAGGCCGGGCCGGCGTCGAAGGTGCACCGGGCGTACACCGCCGCCTCCCCAACCTCCTCACCACCGGGCGCCCCGGCGCCCGCCCCGGTGCCGTGCACCGCCCGGACCTCGACCCCCCAGGGTGCCAACGTCGCTGTCAGTTCGTCCACTTGACCCTCCGTCAGCCCGGCCGTGCCGTTGACGAACAGTTCGGCGGTGACCGGCTCCCGGCGGACCGCCAGCGGCCCGGTGAGCTCGGTGCCGACCCGGTACTCCCGCTCGAACAGCGACCGCACCGGCCCCGGGGCCAGCTCGGCCCCGGTCCGGTCGGTGACCAGCTGCACCGCCCGGGCGAACTCGGCCTGCAGCTCCCGCGGCAGCCGCAGCCCGTGCCAGGCCTCCAGCACGTACGCCACCCCGCCCTTGCCGGACTGGCTGTTGATCCGCACCACCGCCTCGTAGTCCCGGCCCACGTCCTGCGGGTCGATCGGCAAGTACGGCATGCGCCACGGCAGTTCGTCCGCCGGTCGGCCCTCGGCGGCGGCCTGCTCGGCCAGCGCGTCGAAGCCCTTGCGGATCGCGTCCTGGTGCGAGCCGGAGAAGGCGGTGTACACCAGCGCACCGCCGTACGGGTGGCGCGCGGAGACCGGCATGCCGGTGCAGTACTCCACCGTGCGGCGGATCCGGTCGATGTCGGAGAAGTCGATGCCCGGGTCCACGCCCTGGGTGTAGAGGTTCAGCCCGAGCGTCACCAGGCAGACGTTGCCGGCCCGTTCGCCGCCGCCGAACAGGCAGCCCTCGATCCGCTGCGCCCCGGCCAGCACCGCCAGTTCGGCGGAGGCGACCCCGGTGCCACGGTCGTTGTGCGGGTGGATGGAGAGACATCGGTGCTCCCGGCGGGAGAGGTTGCGGTCCAGCCACTCGATCTGGTCGGCGAACACGTGCGGCAGCGAACGCTCCACGGTGGAAGGGAAGTTGAGCACGATCGGCCGGTCCGGGCCGACCCCCCAGGTGTCCATCACCGCCTCGCAGACCTCGACCGCGAACTCCGGCTCGGTCTCGTTGAACAGCTCCGGCGAGTACTGGTAGCCCAGGTCGCAGTCGCCCAGGTACCGCTCGGCGTGTCTCATCATCCACTCGGTGCCGCGCACCGCGAGCGCCTTGCACTCCGCCCGGCCCATCCGGAACACCACGTCCCGGAAGAGCGGCGCGGTGGCGTTGTAGACGTGCAGGGTGGCGCTGCGCGCCCCGGCCAGGCACCGGGCCGAGCGCTCGATCAGCTCCTCCCGGGCCGGGACCAGGACCGAGATCCGGACGTCCTCGGGGATCCGGTCCCGCTCGATCAGCAACCTGACGAAGTCGTGGTCGTCCTGACTCGCCGTCGGGAATCCGACCTCGATCTCCTTGTAGCCTATGCCCACCAGCAGGTCGAACATGGCGAGCTTGCGCTCGGGCGTCATCGGGGTGGCGAGCGCCTGGTTACCGTCCCGCAGGTCGGTGGAGAGCCAGCGGGGCGCGGCCTCCAGGGCGCGGTCCGGCCAACTGCGGTCCGACAGGGAGAGCGGGGCGAACGGCTGGTAACGCCGGGTTCGGGATGCCATCTCGACGTGGCCTTTCGGGGTCCGGGGCCCGCGGGCCACCGCCCTGGGGCCCGACAGTTCGTGCCGGATTCCTGAGCTCACGCTAGGGAGCCGTTCGTGGCCGGGACAAGGCCAACCCCCGGGTTGTCGCGCCCCCGGCCGCCGAAGGTGCCATGCCCTGCATCGAAAGTTGTAGTGCGCGGCGCCGACCGGCCCATTCACCCGTCTCCGGTACCGGTGGCGCTTCTTGACGACCCTCATAGGCTTCGAGCCGGAAGTGACGGGGGACACTCAAGGGGGCCGTGTTGCCAACCATGCTGCTGTACATCCGACTCTGCCTCAGCGAGGCCCGGCCGAGCGTCCAACTGGTGGTGTTCCTCCGCTACTTGGCCGGCACGGTGCTCAGCCTGCCCGGCCCCGGGCCGGCGCCCGGGCGGATCCTCACCGGCGCGGCCGGCTGGCTCTGCGCCACGGTCGCCGTCTACGCCTTCAACGGGGTGACCGACCGCGCCGAGGACCGGCGGAACGGCTCGCTCCGGCCGATCGCCAGCGGCCGGCTGCCGGTCGGCGCCGCGCTCGCGCTGATCGGCGGCTTCGCCCTGGCCGGCACCGCCCTCTCCTGGTCGCTCGGCTCCCGCCAAGGGCTGCTCTGCCTCGGCTACCTGACGCTCGGTTACGCCTACTCCGGCCGGCCCTTCCCGCTGAAACGGACCTTCTACACCTGTACCGGGGCCGGGCTCGGGCTCGGCCTGCTCACCTACCTCGCGGGGGCCGACGCGGCCGGGGCCGGAGCCGGCCGGGCACTGCTGCTGTTCGCCGGGGCGATGTCGTTCTGGATGGGCGGGGTCGGCGGCATCGCCAAGGAGTTCTCGGACGTCCAGGGCGACCGGCTGGCCGGCCGGCGCACCTGGCCGATCGTGCTCGGCGAGCGGCGGGCCCGCCTGCTGCTCGCCTGCGTCGCCACCGGTGCCGGGCTCGGCTTCGTGATCGCCGCCGCCCGGGTCGACACCACCCTGCTCGGCGCCGCCCTCACCGTCCTGCTCGGTGCCCTGGTGGTCTCGGCCGTGGGCGTCACCTCCCCCGTCCCGGCCGACCGGGCCGCCGAACGGCGCCCGTACCAGGCCTTCATGTGGACCCAGCACCTGGCCCACCTCGCCCTGATCGGCACGGTCGGCCTGCCGTTGCTGCGATAGCGCGGCCGCCCCGACCGGGCCGGGACCGGAATATCACGTACCGGTCAACGGAGCATATGCCCCCCTTCCGGCCCGGTCCACGACCTGATTGTCCGGGGCCTTACCAGGACCGGTCTGCTAGCTTGGGCCCCGGTGATCCGTCCGGCGAGGGAGCTTGAACAGGTGTCATGCACGGAGCGCGCATCGGGGGACGACGCTCACGGTCTCGCCGAGGAATTAGAAGCCAGGCGTCCGGAAATACTCCGTTCATACGCGGATAATCTCCGGGCGGCCGGAAGTCTGATCAGCCGTGACCCGCACTCGCTGGACCAGGCGATCGCCAACGCCGAGCAGATCCTCAAGGACGTGACCAACGCCCTACGGGCCAACCGCGTCCAGGTGAACGAGAAATACAAGCTGATCGCCTGGGACATCGGCGCCACCCGGGCCACCGACGGAATCCACCCGCAGGAGTCGCTGGAGGCCGCCTCCATCTTCTTCCGCACGGCGCTCGCCGCAGTGACCGAACTCGTCGGCCCCAGACCGGAGTCGCTGAACGCGCTGACCGTCGCGGCGCTCACCCTGGAGCAGAGCATCGCGCTGCGGGTGCGCGAGTCGGTCTCCAGCTACAACAGCGTGCTGCTGAACCGGGTGCGCGAGGCCCAGGTCGAGGAGCGCCGCCGGATCGCCCGGGACCTGCACGACCGGATCGGCCACGGCATCTCGGTCAGCCACCACCAGCTGGAGCTCTACGACATCTACCGGGACACCGACCCGGCCAAGGCCACCGCCAAGGTGGAGACCGCACAGCAGGCGATCCGCGAGTCGATGCACCAGCTGCGCGCGGTCACCTCCGGCCTGCACGCCCAGGAGCCGCTGCAGAACCTGGAGGAGGCGCTGCACAACTACCTCGGCACGGTGGCCGACGAGCAGTTGACCGTCCGGCTCCGGGTCAACGGCGACGAGAGCTGGGCCGCGCCGGCCACCCTCGACGAGGTCTTCCTGGTGGTCCGGGAGGCGGCCCGGAACACCGTCCGGCACGCCGCCGCCTCGATGCTGCTGATCAACATCGACATCACCCCGCACGAACTCCGGGCCTCGGTCGAGGACGACGGCCGGGGCTTCGACCCGCTGGACCCGCCGGTCTCCGACGGGGTCGGCGTCGCGTCGATGCTGGAGCGCGCCGAAC
The DNA here is from genome assembly GCF_044452665.1 of Kitasatospora sp. NPDC051853. Taxonomy (NCBI): domain Bacteria; kingdom Bacillati; phylum Actinomycetota; class Actinomycetes; order Kitasatosporales; family Streptomycetaceae; genus Kitasatospora; species Kitasatospora sp. NPDC051853. The sequence continues at coordinate 432,709 of NZ_JBITBY010000002.1, forward strand.
TGCTCGGCGGCCGGCTCACCATCACCAGCCGCCCCGGCTCCGGCACCCGGGTCGACGTCTTCATCCGCCTCGCAGAACGGGCCCGCCATGACCCCAACTGACCGGACCGCCCCCGACGGCAGAATCACCGTCCTGCTGGTGGACGACCACACCCTGGTCCGGGCCGGGGTGCGGGAGATCCTCGAGTCGCAGGACGACATCGTGGTGGTCAGCGAGGCCGCCACCAGCACCGAGGCGGTCACCGAGGCCCGCCGCCACCTGCCCGACATCATCCTGCTGGACGTCGAACTCCCGGGCGGGGAGCCGACCGACACCGTGAAGCAGCTGCGCGCGCTCGTCCCGCGCTCGCAGATCATCATGCTCAGCATGTACGACGGGCCGCAGCTGCTGCGCCGCCTGATCGCCGCCGGCATCCGCGGCTACCTGCTGAAGAGCGTGGACCGGCAGGAGCTGCTCTCCGCGATCCGCAGCGTCCACAGCGGGCCGGACCGGATGGTCCTGGCGGTCTCCCGGGACAGCCTGGCGCAGATGCAGCAGACCTCCGAGGGGGTGCTCTCGGCCCGCGAGCTGGAGATCCTGGAGCTGGTCGCCGACGCGCTGAGCAACAGTCAGATCTCCACCCGGCTGGCGATCACCGAGGCCACCGTCAAGCGCCACCTGAGCAACGTCTTCGTCAAGCTCGGCGCCGTCTCCCGGATCGACGCGGTCAACAAGGCGATCGCCGCCGCGCTGATCACTCCGAAGCGGGACCAGCAGGTGCGCCGCTTCCCGGGCTGACCGCGCCGTCCCGGCCCCGCCGCCCGGCCCGCTCCGCGCGGTCCTCGAACAGCACCGCCAGCCGCTCGCCGGTCCCCTCGGGGAGCCGGACCGCCGCCGCGGCCAGGTTCATCTCCAGGTGCACCGGATCCCGGGTGCCCGGCACCGGCACCACGTCCTCGCCCCGGCTGAGCAGCCAGGCCAGCGCCAGCCGACCCGCCCCGACGTCCAACCCGGCCGCGGTGCGCTCCAGTTCGGCCAGCCGGGCCCGGGCGGCGGCCAGCCGGCCGGGGGCGAACCGCAGGTCCGCCCGGCGCAGGTCGTCCGGGGCCAGCCGGGCGGGGTCGGCGAGCCGGCCGGTCAGCAGGCCGCGGCCGAGCGGCCGCACCGCCACCACGCCGATGCCCAGCCGGCGGGCGGCCGGCAGCTGCTCGCGCTCGGCCCGCGTCCGCCAGAGCGAGTACTCCACCGCGAGGGCGGCGATCGGGTGGGTGCGGTGCGCCCGGACCAGCTGCTCGGCGGTGCCGCCGCCCAGGCCCAGGTGGCGCACCTTTCCCGCCGTCACCTGGCCCGCCAGCAGGCCGATCTGGTCCTCGATCGGGACCGCCGAGCGTCCCGGGTGCAGGTAGTAGAGGTCCACGTGGTCGGTGCCGAGCCGCCGCAGCGCGGCCTCGATCCCGGCCGCCACCGCCCTCGGGTCGCCCACCGCCCGGGCCGGTCCACGGGCCGGCCTGCTGTGCGCGGCGATGGTCACCTCGTCCCGCCGGTCCGCCACCGCCCGGCCGACCAGCCGCAGCACCTCACCGCGGTGGGTCAGGTCGGCGGCGTCCAGCAGCGCCACACCGGAGTCCATCGCCAGCCGGATCAGCCGCACCGCACCGGCCGGATCGGCCGGCCCGTACGCGCCGCCGAGCGGCAGGCAGCCCAGGCCCAGCCGGGAGGTCAGCGGCCCCGCAGCGCCCAGCCTCGCCGCCGCCATCGCCGCCCTCCTCCCGGTCGCCCGCTCCACCCTCCCAGCATTCGGTACGGCCCGACGCCCCCTCAACCCCTGTCCCGCTCCTACTGCCCCAGCCCCGACAAGGGGTACCCGGCTCGTTCCGGCGGGCCGTTCCACCGCTCCGGACGGGGCGGTACGGTACCCGGGTGAATGCCGTCCACCGTGAATTCCCCGCATTCCCCGCACGGGGCACCTGATGATCGAGAAGATTCTCGGTCCTTCCGTTTTCTCCGCCGATACCCGGGAGGACGATCCGGATGCCTTCCTCTTCCCCGACGAAGAGGAGGCGATATCCCAGGCGGTTTCCAAACGCCGCCTGGAATACGTCACCGCCCGGCTCTGCGCCCGGCGGGCGATGGCCGTGCTCGGCATCCCGCCGGCGCCGGTCCGCTCCGGTCTGCGCGGCGAACCACGGTGGCCGGACGGCGTGCTCGGCAGCATCACCCACTGCACCGGCTACCGCGGCGCGGTGCTCGGCCGGGTCGGCGAGGTCACCTCGATCGGCATCGACGCCGAGCCGAACCAGCCACTCTCCCCCGGCGTGCTGGAGTCCGTGGCGCTGCCCGCCGAGGAGACCCGGATCCGTGAGCTCCGGGCGGCGCAGCCCGAAGTCTGCTGGGACAGACTGCTGTTCAGCGCCAAGGAGTCGGTCTACAAGGCGTGGTTCCCGCTGGCCGAGTCCTGGCTGGACTTCGAGGACGCCCTGGTCACCCCCGACCCGGCCGACGGCACCTTCACCGCCCGCCTCCTGGTCCCCGGCCCCGAGGTGCACGGCGCTCCCCTGACCGGCTTCACCGGCCGCTGGCTGGTCCAGGACGGCCTCATCCTCACCGCCATCGTCGTCCTGCCCCCCGCTCCCTGACGCCCCCTGCTCCCTGACACCCCCTCACCTCCGGCCGCCCACACCCCCGTTCGACCGCCGGAGGCAACCGCTCCCCGCCCCTCGGCGTGGCCTCCCCGCCACCGCCGGAGGCTGCCGCAGAGTGGCCCGGTGAGCGACGCGAGCACCCACCTCCCCGCGCCGGAGGCGGACGAGCCCCGGGCGGGCTGGTTCGAGCTGTTCTTCGACCTGGTCTTCGTGGTGACGGTCAGCGTGCTGGCCCACGGACTGCACGGGGACCCGGGGCCGGGGGACTTCGCCGAGTTCCTGCTGCTGTTCTTCCCGGCCTGGTGGGCCTGGGCCAACCTGACCGTCACCGTCAACCTGTTCGGCTCCGGCCGCCCGCGCGTCCAGGCCATGCTGCTGGCCGCGATGCCCGCGCTCGGGCTGATGGCGGCGGCCTCCCCCGAGGGCCTGCACGAACGGGCCTGGGCGTACGCGCTGGGCGCCGCCTGGGTACGGCTGGTGCTCTTCCTGATCTGGTGGGGGCACGCCCGCGCCACCGACAACCCGCTGCCGCTCTGGCGGCCGGTCCTCTACTGCCTGGTGCCCGCCACGCTCTGGGCGGTCTCGGCGGCGCTGCCGTCCACCGCGCGGTTCGTGCTCTGGGGCGTGGCGATCGTGCTGGAGGTGGTGCTGCTGGCCGTCCGGACCGGCCTCGGCACCGGGCCGTACGACCGGCTCTCGGTGGAGCTGCTGGTGGAGCGGATCGGCCTGTTCGTGGTGATCGTGCTGGGCGAGAGCGTCTTCACCGTGGTGGTGGCCCTGGAGGAGCACTTCGTCCCGGCGGCCGGGCTCACGGCGCTGCTCGCCTTCGTGGTGGTCGCCGAGCTGGCCATGATCTTCTTCACCTGGGGCACCGAGAACGCCGCGCAGGGCCTGACCCGGGCCCAGAGCGGCCACGCAACCCGGGCCATGCGGGACACCGTGATGTACCTGCCGTTCGTCCTGGTCTCCGGCATCACCGTGATCGCCGCCGCCCTCGGCACCGCCGTCGACGAACCCGACCACGTCCTCCCGGCCGGCGCCCGCTGGGCGCTCTGCGGCGGGGTGCTCGCCTTCTACACCGCCAACGCCGCCATCTCGATGCGCTACGGCGACGGCGTCCGCCGGGTCCTGGCGTGGTACCTGCCCTGCCTGGTCCTCACCGGCGGCCTGCTGCTCCCCGCGTCCGTCCTGCTGCCCGCCTGGGCGGCGGTGGCCTGCGCGGCGGCCCTGGTCTTCCTGCTGGCCAAGCTCTCCCGGCACCACATCCGGGCCCGCCGAGGAGACGGCTCCCGAGGAGACGGCTCCTAGACCCACGCCCCGGCCGTGACGGCCGGCTTCTTGTCGTTCGGGCCGATGATCACGTCGATCCAGAACAGCGAGGCCAGCACGCACCAGACGGTGAGCGCCAGCTTGGCCGCCACGTGCAGGCGGCGCGAGTCCCAGAGCCAGATCGCGGCGACCGGCGGCAGGAACACCAGGGCGCCCGCGCGCAGCAGTCGGTCGGTGGTGCTGCGGGGCGCGGCGGGCTGGTCGTACGGGTTCACGGCTGGTCCATCGTTCACGGGGGCGGGGCATGCGGGGGCAGACGCGAACCGTACACGAACCGGGGCCCGATCCGGCATTCCCTGACCCGCCGTCAGCCGGGGCGGGCGGCGGCTCCTATCCTGCCCGGATGAACAGAGCGATCGAACTGGTGATCTTCGACTGCGACGGCGTCCTGGTGGACAGCGAGCGGATCGCCGTCCGGGTGAACGTCGGGCTCGGGGCCGAGCTGGGCTGGCCGCTCACCGAGGAGGAGGTGGTCGAGCGGTTCATCGGGCGCTCCTCCGCCTCGATCGCCGGGCAGTGGGCCGAGCGGCTGGGGCCGGAGGCCGGGCCGCTCTGGACGAAGCTGTTCGCCGAACGGCACGCGGCGGCCGTCGACACCGGGCTGCTCCCGGTGGACGGGATCGCCGAGGCGCTGGCCGGGCTCACCCTGCCGAGCTGCGTGGCCTCCAGCGGGGAGCACGCCAAGATGCGGCACACGCTCGGCCGCACCGGCCTGTACCCGTACTTCGAGGGCCGTATCTTCAGCGCCACCGAGGTCCCCCACGGCAAGCCCGCCCCCGACCTCTTCCTGCACGCGGCCCGGCGCTCGGGCGTCGACCCCGCCGCCTGCCTGGTGGTGGAGGACAGCCGCTACGGCGTGCAGGCCGCCCGCGCGGCGGGCATGCGCTCGCTCGGCTACGCGGGCGGCCTGACCCCGGCCGACCGGCTGGAGGGCCCGGGCACCACGGTCTTCACCGACATGCGGGACCTCCCGGCCCTGGTCGCCTCGCTCTGACCACGGCCGCGCCTCAGAGCCCCGGGAGCGAGTCCTGCTCCCCCGGCACGACCTTGGTGCCCTCCTCGGGACCCCGGCAGCCCGGGCCCAGGCGCAGGATGCGGGACTCCGGGTCGTGCAGCGGCCGGCCGCAGCGGCGGCAGCGCAGCACCGGCGGCTCGGCGGCGGCCGGGCCACCGGCCGGGGCGGGGATCAGGGCGGGCTCGTCGGAGTGCATCGAGCCAGTCTGACGGACCGTCCGCCGCCGGAGCACCGCCGGGCCACCCGCGGCCGCCCCGGGCCCGGTCAGCGCAGCTGCCGGCGGGCGGCCAGGTACCCCGCCTGGAAGCGGCTCTGCGCGTCCAACTCCCGCATCAGCCCGGCCACTCGGCGTCGGTAGGTGCGCAGCGGCACGCCCAGCTTCCGGGCGGCCGTCTCGTCCTTGGTGCCCAGCGTGAGCTCGTGGAGCACCTCGTCGAGCTGCGGGTCCAGCGCCTCCTCCGCCGGGGACGGTCGCGGCTCGGCGGTGCCCGCGGCGGCCAGCGAGTGCACCAGCAGCGGGGTGAGCGGCAGGTCGCGGCCGAGCAGGGCGCCCCCGGCGTAGTCCCGCCCGTTGCGCGAGAGCACCAGGACGCTGCCGTCCACGACGGCCATCCGGGGCGTCCAGTCCGGCACCCTCAACAGCTCGACCTGACCACCGGTCAGGCCGGTGGCCCAGTCCGGCACCGGGTCGTCCTCCTGCGAGGGGACGTGCAGCCGGATCCGGACCTCGGGCCGGCCGCGCAGCCACCGCAGGCCGGCCATCTCCACCAGTGCCCCGACCCCCGGCGGCACCACCAGGAGCAGTTCCCTCCTGGTGGCCCGGAGGGCGGCGAGCACCTGGGCCGTGCCGACGACGGCGAGCTGCGGCCGGCTGACGAGGGCGTTCACGAGCTGGTCCACGGGTGGCGTCATCGGCGGTAGGCGTCTTCGACGGCGGCGATCCGGCGCATCAGGGTCCCGCTGTCGGGGGCCCTGACCACGTAGGAGTCGCGGAAGTCGGTGGAGTGCTTGACGCCGCCGCGGCCGTCGCCCGCGCCGGGGCTGGGCAGGTACTCCACGATGCCGAGCTCGGCGTACCGCTGCGGCGGGATGCCGGCGGGGGTGCTCGCGTCCGGGTAGAAGGCGATGAAGCCGGTGGCGGAGGCGTCCTGGCCGGAGTCGAGGGCCGAGCCGAGCGAGAACGGGAGTCCGGCGTCCAGGCGGATCTGGGTCTCCACGATGTTGAAGCCGTACTGGTGCTCGATGACCGGCGGGATGATCCCGCCGGGCGGGCGGCCGGCCACCTCGCAGAAGACCAGGTCGTCGGTGTCGGTGTGGAACAGCTCCAGGTGCGTGGTGCCGTCCCGCAGTCCGAGCGCCGGCAGCACCTTCTCGTTCATCTCCAGGATCCGCCGCATCAGGGCGCCCTCGCGCACCAGCACGGTGCCGAAGATCCCACCGGGCGAGTAACTCGCCGGATCGGCAAGGTACTTGCCGACACTGCTGAACAGGATCCGGCCGTCCCGCACCACCGAGTCGCAGTGGTAGACCTCACCCCGGACGAAGTCCTCGACCTCGAAGCGCGCGCCGGAGAGGTCGAGCCCGGCCACCACCCGGCGGGCCTCCTCCAGGCCCTCCACCACGTACAGGTCCTTGGCGGCCAGGCCGCGCCGGCCCTTGATCACCTTCCGGGGGCCGGCGGTCCAGTCCAGCTTCTCCAGGTCGGCCGGGGAGTCCAGCGCCGCGAAGCCGGGGACGGCGGCGGCCCCCGCGTTCCGGACCGCCTCCTTCATCCTGACCTTGTCGCGGAAGCGGGCGGCGGTCTCGAAGTCCATGCCGGGCAGGCCGAATTCGCTGCGCAGCTCGGCGGCGAGCAGCACCGCCTTCTCGTGCACCGCGATCACCCGGCGGATCCCGTGGTGGCGGACCGACCACCGGCCCACGGCCCGCCAGTGGTCCTCGTCGTGGATGCCGCAGAGCGAGACGTGCGCCAGCGGGTGCTCGGCGAAGCCGGTGACACCGCCGTAGCGCTGGTTGCGCGAGACGATGTGCAGCTCGACCTCGTCGGTCGGCAGGATGTACCGGCCGCCCCGGCTGAAGTGCTCGTACGGGTGCTTGTTGAGGAACAGTACCGGTGGCTTCAACGTCCTTCTCCTCCCTCGGGAACGGTGCTCGGGCCCGGCTCGCCGGGGAGCAGTGCCGACAGCGCCCCGGCCTCCGGGTCCTCCCCGGCGGGGGCCGCCGCCCGCCGGGCCAGCTCCGCCGGGGAGCCGTCGATGCCGAGCAGTGCGTTGGCCAGCGCGGCCGGGGCCCGGCCCCGGGCACTCGGCGAGACCACCCCGGTCGGCGCCAGCGGGCGCAGCACCTCCTCGACGAAGGCCGGGAAGCCCTCGCCGAGGAAGTCCACCGAGTAGTAGCCGGAGCGGTCGTCCACCAGCTCCTGCGGGGCCGAGCCGGGGAGTTGGACGAAGACGGTGTGACAGCCGAGGCGGTGCGCGGCCCGGGCCGCCGCCGGACCGGCGTCCACCAGCACCAGCCGGCCGCCGGCCTGATCCGCCGTCACCACTTCGCGCTCCGCACGCCGTGGTCGGCCATCGCCGCGTGGTGCGACAGCTCCTGGTCGATGGAGGCCTGCTCCCAGGCCTCGCGGTCCCGGACGTACAGCGGGTCCTCGGCCGTGATCGAGGTGGTCGAGGCGGTGCCGCCGGCCAGCCGCCAGACCACCGTGCCGGTCACCGGGGCGGCCAGCTCCGTCACGAACGCCTGGCAGGCGGCCCGGAGTTCACCGAACCAGCGGCCCTCCAGCGCCTCGCGCACCCAGACCTGCTCGACGTGCATCTTCTCCCGGACCGCCTCGGCGTCCAGGGTGGCGGTCTCCAGGTGTCGGCGGGAGGCCAGCAGCAGCCAGGCGGCCGGCATCTCCCGGATCTCCAGCACCTTGACCCCGCCCGGGAGGTGCTCCAATCCGCTGTAGCGGCCCAGGCCGTGGGCACCGACCACCCGGTTGAGGTGCTCGATCAGCTCGGTCAGCGGCAGCTCGCGGCCGTCCACCGCGACCGGCAGGCCGCTGCGGAAGGTGACGGCCAGGTCGGCCTCGGCCCCGGGCCGGGGCACGCTCCACCGGTAGTACGAGGCGGGGACGGCGTGCGCCTCGGGGTCGTCCAGCACGCCGGACTCGAACTCCCGGCACCAGAGGTTGGAGTCGCCGCTGGCGGAGCGCTCGGCCATGGTGTCCAGACCGGCCGCCAGCAGTTCCTTGATCTTCACCTCGCGGTCCACCGGCTGGAGGTCGTAGGGGCTTCCGTAGTGCCCCTCGAAGCCCAGCAGGTCGAGCGCGCCGTTGAGCCGGCGCAGGGTGTTCTGCGAGCGGTTGGCGGTGTGCAGGATGACCCCGGCCCCGCACTCGCGGGCCCGGCGCACGGCGATCCGGGCGATCAGCGGGCGGCTCAGCGAGGAGCTGATCGGATGGGTGTCGAGGTAGACGGCGTGCGCGGCGATCGCCGGGCGGACGAACTCCTCGGCGAACTCCTCACGGGCGTCCACGAGTTCGAGCCGCACACCGATCCGGTCGGCGAGCTCCCGCAGCTGCGGGGCCTGCTCGTCGCCGCCGAGGCCGACGCTGATCGCCCGGACGTCGGTGGCCCCGGCGCCCTTCAGCCGGTGCAGCAGGTAGGTGGAGTCCAGCCCGCCGCTGAAGAGCGTGACCACCGGGCGGTCCGGGTCGAGGACGGCGGCGAGGTCGTGGAAGGAGCGGACCGTCCGGGGCATCAGGACTCACCGCCCGCGAGGCCGCGCAGGAACGCGAGCTTGGACAGGTGCCCGGCCTCGGCCTTGATGCCGCGGCCGGCCAGGTGACGCTCGATCAGCACGGCCAGCTCGGCCATGTCGGCGTCCACGTCCGCCTGGTCCATGCCCTCGTGCCTGCGGGTGTGCAGGTACTCGGTCTCCACCTGGCGCAGCACCGTGCCCGGCAGGCCGTGCACCGTCACCTCGTCGGTCTCGATCCCGAAGTAGTTGCCGGTGACCAGGGACTGCACGTTGAGGTCGAACCGGGCCCGGGTCAGGGCCGGCAGCGGCCGGATCTCCAACTCCGGGTAGGCGCGCCGCAGATGGCCCTCCAGGTCACCGTCGGGGATCTCCACCCCGCGCACGATGATCTGCTCGCGGCGCAGGGTGTCCTGCTGGAAGACCTTGCGCTTGAGCGTGTAGGTGCCGTACGGGGTGAGCTGGAGCGACAGGTGGCCGCCCTGGCCCTCGGGGCCGGTGACGTCCCAGTTGTGCTGGTCGTACTGCCAGCGGGTCAGCTCGTACCCCGGGTCGGTGACGTAGCCGGGGAACTCCCCGGCCTCGACCGCGCGCCACAGGTGCAGGGCGACGTCCCAGATCGAGACCTCGTCCCGCAGGGTGACCTTGTGCTCGATCTCGGTGCCCTGTTCGTACTGGTGGTTGGCGTAGCGCTCCACCCGGACGTACTGGTGCAGCTGGCCGGCGTGCTCCAGACCACGGGCCGCCAGGGTGGCCGCCGGGGCGTCCGCCGGGTGCTCGAAGCGGGCGACCCGGACGAAGACGGTGTCCTGGGCGCGGACCCGGGCACACATCAGCACCTCGGTCCACGGCCGCTCGGCCGAGCGGTGCGTGCGCAGCACCAACAGCGGTGCCAAGGAGCGGAGTTCAGTGACCCCCTGGCCCCTCAGTAGCTCGGCCAGCGCGGGGGCGAGCCCCGCCGCCCAGAGCTCGACGGGCTCCCCGGGGTCCAGTGCCGCACGCACGCCCCCGTCGGGATCGGCCACGGTGACCGGGCCCGCCGCGGCGAGCGGCCTGCGGAGCACCTCCATCGCCCGGCCGCCGTCCTCCGGCGCCGCCGCCAACCCGGCGACCACGAGCACCCGCTCCGGAGCCGGCGCCACCGCGAACTGGTGGGAGACGTCACCGAGGACAAGGTGCCTCTCCACCCCCGACCCGGAATCCAGGCGTGCCTGCGCGGTCAAAGTGACTCCTCAGTAAGAAGGGAAACGGCCCTGCCCGGACCGGACGGGAGCATGAGGAATCCATGAATGATTTCCGCCCCCGCGAGCCCGGGCAGAGATCACCGAGATCGGGGCGATCGTACGGAGCGTGTCATGTCCCGTCAACGACTTTCTGACCAGCTGTGCGAACACGGAATGCCATGGTTTGTCCATTCAATGCGCATAGATCACCAAGGCTCCGCATGCGTGCCAAGCAGGGCCAACGCCCAATCGGGACTTGACATTGACAGGCCATCAGTTAGATTTGCCGAGTTCACTCGACCGAGTGTCGCCATTGGCGTTGCCGGAGCGGGGGGCCTGCGCGGCCGGATTTTTCCGACTCTTTGCGCAGCCTTTTCCCATTCGACGGCCACCCCCACTCTCCCCGCGAGGCATTACGCCCGGGGAATTTTCGCGCCCGGCCTTCGAATACGCACAGAACATCTCCATCCACATATTGATGAGGAGTACTTGTGAATCTTCCGCGCCGTACATTCCGCCGGCTGATGGCGGAGGGCGAGCTGGTGCGGGTGGCCGGCGCGCACGACGCCCTCGGAGCCACCGTGGCCCAGCAGGCGGGCTTCCAGGCGGTGTGGGCCTCCAGCTTCGAGGTCTCCGCCTCGCGCTGCCTCCCGGACGCCAGCGTGCTGACCATGACCGAGTACCTGGCCGCGGCCGCCGCCATGCAGAAGGCGATCGACATCCCGGTCGTCGCCGACGTGGACACCGGTTACGGCAACGCCCTCAACATCGCCCACATGGTCCACGAGTACGAGGCCGCCGGAATCACCGCGGTCTGCATGGAGGACAAGGTCTTCCCCAAGGTCAACAGCTTCGCGGCCGCCAGCCACGACCTGCTGCCCACCGAGGAGTTCGCCCGCCGGATCCGCACCGCCAAGGCCGCCCAGCGGGGCGAGGACTTCTACTTCATCGCCCGCACCGAGGCGCTGATCAGCGGGCTGACCGTGCAGGAGGCGCTGGAGCGCTGCGCGGCCTACGCCGACGCCGGCGCGGACGCCGTGCTGATCCACTCCAAGCGCCGGGACGAGCAGGAGATCGCCGAGTTCCTGGCCGGCTGGGACGGGCGCCGCCCGGTGGTGATCGTGCCGACCACCTACCCCCAGCTCTCCGCCACCGATGCCCACAAGCACGGCGCCTCCGTGGTCATCTACGCCAACCAGGGCCTGCGGGCCACCGTCCAGGCGCTGCGCGACACCTTCTCCGCGATCGTCCAGGACGGCACCTCGCTCGGGGTCGAGGACGGCATCGTGCCGGTCTCCGACATCTTCGCCCTCCAGCGCCTCGACGATTGGCTGGCACTCGAAGCGTGATCACCAACGACGACTTCTGCACCGCCCTGCGCGGACACGGCTTCGACTTCGTCGCCGGGGTGCCCTGCTCCTACTTCTCCGGCCCGATCGACCGGCTCACCCGGGACGGCGGCTACCTCGCGGCGGCCAACGAGGGCGCCGCGCTGGCGGCCGCCGCCGGCGCCGTCGCGGCCGGCCGCCGCGCCGCCGTGATCGCCCAGAACTCCGGGCTGGGCAACCTGGTCAACCCGCTCACCTCGCTCACCTCGACCTACCGCATCCCGGTGCTGGTCTTCATGAGCCTGCGCGGCTGGCCCGACCCCACCCAGGACGAGCCGCAGCACGCGGTGATGGGCACCTCCACCCACGCCCTGCTGGACGCCGTCGGGGTCCCGCACGTCACGGTCCCCGCCGAGGAGACCTCCCTGCTGCCCGCCCTGGAGCAGGCCGAGAAGCACCTGGCCGAGGGCCGGAGCTTCTTCGTGCTCACCCAGAAGGGCGCGATCGAGGGCCACCGCGGCGAGCCGGCCGCCCCCGGCGGTGCGCCCAGCCGGATCGAGGTGCTGCGCGCGGTGGAGCCGCTGCTCGCCCGGGCCGCGGTGGTCTCCACCACCGGCTACACCTCGCGCGAGCTGTTCGGCGTCACCAGCTCCCGGGACCACTTCTACATGCAGGGCTCGATGGGCCACGCGGCCGCCTTCGGCCTCGGCGCCGCCCTGCACACCGACGGCCCGGTGCTGGTCCTGGACGGGGACGGCGCCGCCATCATGCACCTGGGCACCCTCTCCACGATCGGCGCCTCGGCCCCGGCCAACCTGGTCCACCTGGTCTTCGACAACGGCATGTTCGAGTCCACCGGCGGCCAGGCCACCACCTCGCACGCCACCGACTTCGCCGCCGTGGCCCGGGCGGCCGGCTACGCCTCGGGGGTGAAGTGCCGCTCCACCCGGGAGGTGTACGAGGCGCTGGAGCGCGCACTGGCCGGGCACGGGCCGCACCTGGTGGTGGCCGAGGTCTCCGGCGGTGGGGCCTCCGGATTCGCCCGGGCCACCGGCGCCATGACGACCGGTCAGATCCGGGACGGCTTCGCCCGCCGCCTGAGCACCGGCCGGCCCGCCGGAGCCGACGAGCGCACCGGGCCCGCCGAGGCCGAGGGGGGACGATGAGCGCCCCGCCCGAGGTCCGCACGGTGGACCTGGCCGGCGTCGGGGTCGGCCCGGCCAACCTCAGCCTGGCCGCCCTGGCCCACTCCACCGGCCGGATCAGCGCCTGCTTCTTCGACGGGAAGCCGGAGTTCGCCTGGCACCCCGGCCTGATGCTGCCGGAGGCCGACCTCCAGGTCACCTTCCTCAAGGACCTGGTCACCCTGGCCGACCCGACCAGCCCCTACTCCTACCTCAACTTCCTGCACCTGCACGGGCGGATCTTCCGCTCCCTGGTCGCGCAGGGCATGCACCCCTCCCGGCGGGAGTTCGAGCAGTACTACCGCTGGGTGGCCGGGCAGCTCCCGTCCGTCCACTGGGACCGCCGGGTCAAGTCGGTGGAGCTGGTGGACGGCCGGTTCGAGCTCACCTGCGAGGGCGGGGACCGGGCCCGGTCCACCGCCCTGGTGCTCGGCTCCGGACAGGAGCCCCACCTCCCGGAGTTCGCCGAGCCGCTGAGGGGCCCTCAGCTGCTGCACGGCGGCGAACTGCTGCTGACCCGCCCGGCCACCGCCGGGCGGCGGGTGCTGGTGGTCGGCGCGGGGCAGAGCGGCGCCGAGGTGGTCAACCACCTGCTCTCCGACGCCACGGCCCTGCCCCGGGAGCTGACCTGGCTCTCCAGCCGCCCCGGCTTCCTGCCGATCGACGACTCGCCGTTCACCAACGAGTGGTTCATGCCGCCCTACGTCGAGCACTTCCGCACCCTGCCGGCCGAGCGCCGGGCGGCCCTGCTCCGCCACCAGCGCCTGGCCAGTGACGGGGTGTCGGAGTCGCTGCTGCGCGCGGTCTACCGGCGGCTCTACCGGTTGGACGTCGAGGGCGCCCCGCTCCGCCACCGGCTGGTGGCCAACCGCCGGGTCACCGCCGTCACCCGGCAGGGCGAGGAGTTCGCCGTCACCGTGCACGACGGCGACCGCGACCGGCCCGAGCGGTGCGCCGCCGACGTGATCGTCTTCTGCACCGGCTACCGGCACCGCCTCCCGGACTACCTGGAGCCGCTGCGCGAGCTGGTCAGCACCGACGCCGACGGGGGCCTCCTGGTCCGCCCGGACTACTCGCTGGACTGGGACGGCCCGCAGGGCCTGCGGATCTACGTGCAGAACCTCGCCGAGCACACCCACGGCATCGCCGACCCCAACCTCAGCCTCGCCTCCTGGCGCGGCGCCCGGATCGTCAACTCGCTGCTCGGCCACGAGCACTACCGCACCGGGCACGCCACCACCACGAGCTCCTGGTCCCTGGAGCAGGCGTGATCCCGGCCGGACAGGAAGGACCTCCCATGGCCACCGGCCAGGCACCGGGCCCGCTCACCGAGGACGGCCCGGCGCCGGCCCCGGGGACGGGCCCGCGGACCATGCGCGTCATCATCGGATCCTCGATCCTGTCCAAGGTGGCCGACTGGCAGCTCGGCATCGTGGTCCCGCTCGCGGTGCTCGCCCAGACCGACTCGGTGGCGATGTCGCTGATCGCGATCTCGCTGCGCGGCGTCACCTACGTCGGCTCGCCGTTCCTGGGCTCGCTGATCGACCGTCTCGACAAGCGCACCGTCTTCGCCCTCTCGCAGTTCCAACAGGCGCTCTGCCTGGTCCTGTTGGCGGCCCTGCTGACCGACCGGCTGTCGGTGGCGCTGCTCCTGCTGCTCTCCGGCTTCGGCGGGGTGGTGTCCACCATCACCGGGCAGTTCGTGCTGATCCCGAGCCTGATCGCGGCCCCGGAGCGGCCCACCGCGGTGGCGAAGCTGAACTCCGCCGTGGAGTTCGCCAAGGTGCTCGGCCTGGTCCTGGGCGGGGTGGGCTTCTCCACCCTCGGCCCGGTGGCGGCCTGCGCCGGCATCGCGGTGCTGTACTGCGCGGCCGGGTCGGTCGCGCTGCTGCTGCCCCGGGTGCCGGCGGTGGCGTCCGGGCACCGCGGCATGCGGCGGGACCTGGCGGTCGGCTTCCGCTGGCTCGGCCGCCGGGAGATCCTCTGGCTGGTCGTCACCATGACGCTGACCAACCTGGCCGTGGGCCAGCTGGAGCGGGTGCTGGTGACCACCTTCGGGCACCAGGGGGTGAACCCCGGGGCCATCTCGGTGGTGCTGGCCGGCGGGCTGCTGGTCGGCGCGGTGGGCAGCCGGCTGGCTCCCTCCGTGCTGCCCTCCCTCGGCCCCGAGGCCCGCATCCTGGCCTGCCAACTGGCCGCCTTCGCCGGGCTCCTGCTGGTCACCACGCCCTACCTGGCGGCCCAGCTGGCCGGCTACACCCTGGAGTGCCTGGCGGTGGCGGTGTCCAACGTCGCCTCCATCACCCACCGCCAGGAGACCATCCCGGTCGAGGTCGCCGGGCGGGCCAACGCCACCATCCGGATGTTCATCACCGGCGCCGTGCCGCTCTCCGGCTTCCTGTACGCCGCCGCCAGCCGCTTCGACGGCTTCCTGTTCTGGCTGCCCGCGCTCGGCGTCTGGGCGGTCGCCATCGTCATCTGGGCCGTCCACCTGCGCCGGGTCGGCCCGGCCGGGCGGGCGCCGGAGGGAGCGGACCGTGGAGATCACTGAGCAGGACGGACTGACCGTGGCGACGGTCAGCCGGGACGAGGCCGAGGACGGGGCCTGGCGGGCCCGGGCGGCGGAGCTGGACCTCGTCCGGCTCGGCGAGCCCGGCACCGAGGACGCGGTGCTGCACCGGCTCGGCTTCACCGCCCGCCCCAAGTGGGTCAACTGGGTCGCCCCGCTGGGCGGTTCACCGGACGAGTGGCTGGCCTCGCTGGGCGGCACCGAGCGCCGCAACGTGCGGCTGGCGCACCGCTTCGTGGCCGCCGAGGGGATGCGGCTGGAGGTCCACCAGGGCCTGACCGAGCGGCAGTTGGACGCCTTCCTGCCCGTGTACGACGAGCAGATCGCCGGCATGCCGCGGGGCCGGAACTTCGCCAGGAAGCACCGGGACCGGCTGCTGGAGGGCGCCGACGGACTGCTCTCGGTCTTCGTCCACGCGGACGGGGGCGCGGACTCCCCGCTGGTGGCCGGCTCGCTCTGGCAGTGGCGTCCGGCCGAGTCGGTGCTCCAACTGCGGTTCTCCGCCGCCGCCGCGGACGCCCGCTCGGGCCGGGTGATGCGGGCCGCCTACGCGGCCGCGTTCGACCGGGCCCGGGCCGGCGGTCTCGGGTACGCCTCCCTGGGCAACGACCCCTCGCTGTTCGGGCACGTGGTGCAGCCGGGCCTGTTCACCTTCAAGAGCCGGCTGGGCTTCCGGGCGCTCCCCTCCGAGGTGCTCAACCCGGAGCTGGCGGGAGAGTTCCAGGACCGCTTCCTGAGCCTGCGCGCCCTGGCCGACCCCTCGCTGGTGGTGGCCTGGGGAGAGCTGCGCGGCCGGGCCCCGGGCTGGCCCGCCGCGGCCGACGGTCCGTCACCCGACCTGCTGGTGCTCACCGGTGACGGCCGGGCCCAGGGGCTGCCCTCCACCGGCTTCCGCCGTACCCGGGTGCTCGCGCTCTGAGGCACCCGCCCGCTCCACCGCCGCCCCCGTGGGATCTCCCACGGGGGCGGCGGCCGTCGTCCTCCGTCAGTAGCTGACGCAGGCCGTGCGGACCTCGGTGTAGAAGTCCCAGGTGTGCGGGGAGCACTCGGCCGGGCCGTACTGCGACTCCTTGGTGCCGATGTGCGGCATGTGCGGATAGGCGCCGACGCCGGGCCGGTTGACGTGCAGCATGCCCGCCTCGATCCGCTCGACGGCCTCCCAGGCCAGAGCCTGGTCCCGGGTGAAGACCGCACCGGCCATGCCGTAGCGGACCGAGTTGACCGCCGCCAGCCCGTCCTCGAAGCCCTCGCAGCCGATCACCGAGAGGACCGGGCCGAAGACCTCCTCCTGGGCGATGAAGCTGCCCCGCTCCACCTCGTCCAGCACGGTCGGCAGCACGAAGTGGCCCTGCAGGCCGGCCGGCAGCGGGCCGTCTCCGGTCACCACTCGGGCCCCGTTCTGCCGGGCCCGGGCCACCGCCTGACGGCACGCCAGTTCCTGCTTCTCGCTGACCAGCGGACCCATCCGGGCCTCGGGGTCGAAGCCGTTGCCGACCCGGATCGCACTCGCCCGCTCGGCCAGCAGCTCCACCAGCCGGCCGCGCACCCGCTCGTCCACCACCACCCGGCTGGTGGCCGAGCAGCGCTGCCCCGCCTGCCCGAAGGCACCGGCGGCGATCGCGTCGGCGGCGGCCGGCAGGTCCGCGTCGGCCAGCACCAGGGCCGCGTTCTTGCCGCCCATCTCCAGCTGGGTGCGCAGGAAGCGCGGCGCCCCGGCCAGGTGGATCGATCGGCCCACCTCGACCGAGCCGGTGAACGAGACCCCGGCCACGTCCGGGTCCCGCACCAGCGCGTCACCGGTCGCCGCCCCGCCGAGCACCAGGTTGAGCACGCCGGGCGGCACCCCGGCCTCCTCGAAGCAGCGCACCAGCAGGGCCGTCACCAGCGGGGTCAGCGGGGAGGGCTTGAGCACCACCGGGCAGCCGGCCAACAGCGCCGGGGCGATCTTCCAGGCCGGGATGGCCAGCGGGAAGTTCCACGGGGTGATCAGGCCGACCACGCCGATCGGCGCCCGCCGGGTGAAGGCCAGCGTCCGGGCGTCGTCGGCGGGCAGGGTCTCGCCGCCCAGGCGCCGCCCCTCCCCCGCGACGTACTCGACCAGCGCCACCGTGCGGTCCACCTCGGTGGCCGCCTCGGTGCGCAGCTTGCCCTGCTCGCGGGTGATCGCGTCGGCGAGCTCCTCGCGCCGCTCCCTCAGCACCCCGGCCGCCCGGCGCACCACCTCGCCGCGCCGGACCGGCCCGAGCGCCCGCCAGGCGTCCCGGCTGGCCAGCGCCGCCTCCACGGCCGCCCGCACCTCCGAGGCGTCGGCCGCACCGTGCGTGCTCACCAACTCCGAGGATCGGCCCGGGTCGTGACGCAGGAACGGGCGCAGCGCGCGTGGGCGCACCCACGCGCCACCGATGTAGTGCTCGACCTCCACCGCCGTCCCGGCCGGGACGGCGGTGGCACGCTCCTCGACCGTCGTCATGTCAGTCCTCCTTCGAGTCGTCGGCCCGGCGCCGCGCACCGTCGGTCAGGTCGGCCAGCAGCTGACCGCACAGGCGGTCCAGGTCGGCGGGCTCGAACGGGTCGACCGGTTCGACCCCCATCGCGCTGCCCAGGCGTTCCCGGGCGGCCACCACGTTGCGCCGGGGCACCCCGTGCACGGTGGGCAGGGTCAGGCCCTGCTGCCGCACCCAGGTCTCGACGCCGAGCGAGGCCATCGAGTCCGAGGGCACCAGCACCAGGCCCCGGGCCGCGCCGGCCAGGACCGGATCGGCGAGCAGCGCCGGGATGCCGCCCGCCCACAGGTCGCCGCCGAGCTCGGCCACGATCACCTCGGCACCCTCCGCGGTCAGCCGCTCCAGCAGGTGGCGGGCCACTCCGGTGACGGTCGCCGCGGGGTGGCCGTAGGTGGAGGCCAGGCCGGCGTCCACGAAGTCCGCCGCGCAGTGCGCGCCGGCGTCGGCCAGGGTCAGCAGGTCGCGGCGACGGCCGGTGCCGGCCAGCTTGGTGACGCCGACCCGGAGGCCGTGGCGGGAGGAGAGGTGGTGCACCAGGGCGGAGCCGAAGGTGGTCTTGCCGACCTCCGCCGCGGTGCCGCCGACCAGCAGCACGGGGGCGACGGTCCGGCCCTCGCCGAGCTTCGGGACGAGCCGCACGGGGTCGCCCCCGGGGCCGGACACCAGGCCCAGCAGCTCCAGCCGGGTGGGGGTGCCGAGGTTGCCCGGCGAGGAGGCGGCCAGGCCGATCAGCCCGCCGACCGCCAGCAGGTCCGCCTGCCGCCCGGCGCCGGCCGGCAGGCCGCCCTCGGGCAGCCCGCCGTAGATCGAGGTGGAGGAGTAGCGCTCGCCGAGCACCCCCACGAACTCGTCACCGGGGCGGATGACGACGTCCCGGCCCTCCAGGTTCTCCACCCTCGGGTAGGCGCCGACGGTCAGCACGCGGGCCAGCACCAGCTGCCCGGCCGTCCCGGTACCTCCGGTGAACTGCTCGAAGGGGTGCGGCAGTTCGGCCGGGCTGACGCCCCGGGCGCTGCCGGAGACGAAGCGGTTCAACGTATTTCTCCCTTGCGGAGGCGGTGCCCGGGCACCGCCGGGTGGTCAGGCGCCGCCGGTGGTCGGACCCTGCCGGTGGTCATGTACGGCGGGTGGTCAGGCGAGCGTGGTGCTCCACAGCTCACGGCCGTTCAGCGCGGCCTCGCCGTCGACCGTCCGCTCACCCACCGTGGAGCGGCGGCCGTGGCCGTAGCGGTCGTTGTCCATCAGCAGCACGTCCCCGGCCCGCATCGGGAAGCAGGCCTGCAGGCCCTCCTCCGCGCAGGCGTCCAGGAGGTAGTGCAGCGAGCGCTGGTAGTCGTCGAAGTCCTCGATCTCGTCCTTGAGTTCGAGGACCTTCTCGCGCATGTCCTGCTTCATCCGGACGCCGACGTCGTACCGGTCCTCGGCGTCCGCCAGCGGGTAGAGCAGCGGCAGCGAGGAGACCGGCTCCTTGACGTTGTTGGCGTGGAAGGTGACCGGGGTCGAGGTCAGCCGGGCGAAGTGCTCCTCGAAGACCTCGCCGTCCCGCTCGGCCAGCGCGCGGAACAGGTGCCGCCAGCTCATCACCACCGACTCGCCGCGCTGCCCGTCCGGCAGGTCCTGCCACCCCGGGTCCACCATCAGCATGGTGAAGTAGGAGGGACGCGGATCCGCCCAGGCCCGGGCGGAGTGCGGGGAGAGCGGGCCGTCCACGTAGTGCACCGAGTGCTTGACGCCCTCCTGGCGCCGCCGGTACCTGACCTGGTTCAGCTGCGGGTGGAGGTCGTCGTGCGCGTCGCTGTGGGCGGCGTACCCGTTCATCAACGGGCCGAAGCCGCCCAGGAAGCCGACGAACCGGTCGGAGTCCACCGGGAAGTTGCCCACCAGGACGATGTGGTTCCGCTTCAGCCGCTCGTGCGCCGCCGCGATCAGCTCGGCCGTCGACCGACCCTCCGCATCGACCGGCTCCGACAGCAACTCCCCTGCGAGTCCACTGAATTCACGCATGATGCCTCCCCTTTCCGAGTCGAACCCCGGTCACGCTAGCCGCGCGCGGCAGCGCCCCCCCGAGGCCGTCGGCCAACTGGCAGTTTGCTGCCACCTCCCACTCCCACCAGCGGGTTCCCCGGCCGTCCGGCCTAGCGTGGGCGCGGACCACGGGCGGGACGGCACGGGTCCGCCGGAACGGACAGCGAGCGGAACGGACAGGGGCGACGGATGAGCAGGGCCGGAGCAGGACTCACCCTCAGCACGGAACGACCGGTCGGGGTACCGGGGTTCACCGTCCGCTCCGGCCGGTCGGTCGACCTCGGCCTGCTGACCGCCCGGGTGTACAGCAACCAGGAGGACTTCGGCGGCTACGCCTTCTTCCCCCGCAGCACGGACATCGGCACCGGCACCGGAGCCGACACCGGGCGCGAGCCGGACTTCGAGCTGTACTGCGTGGACCTGGACCGCGATCCGGTGGACCGCGACCTGCTGGAGGCCGCCGGCGACCGCACGCTGCGCGCCAAGCGCTTCCGCACCGGCTACTACCGGGGCCCCTACTACGGCGAGCCCGCCCACCTGATCACCCGGGGCCGGCGCTTCCACGTCTTCGGCCGCTCGCTGGAGAAGCTGGTCTGGCCCTACTTCGTCAAGCGCTTCCTCAGCGACTTCGCGGCCGGCACCGACCACCTGAACATGAAGGCGGCCGGCATCGCCGCCCCCGGCGGCGGCCCGGCCACCCTGCTGGTCGGCCAGAGCGGCGGCGGGAAGACCACCTTCCTCACCCAGGCCTGCCTGGCCGGCTACGACTTCCTCACCAACACCCACACCCTCTACCGGGACGGCACCGCCCACGGCGTGCCCACCGCGATGCGGGTGCGGCGGGACGCCTACTTCGCCGAGGTGATCGACCGTCAGCAGCTGCCGCCCTACCTCGACCTGCCGGGCGAGTACCTGGCCGGGGCGGAGCAGCTGTTCGACGGCCGCACCGTGGACAGCGCCGAGGTGCTGAACGTGGTGATCCTCAACGCCCGGGACGCCCCCGGCCCCGCCGGCCTGCGCCGGATCTCCCCGGACACCGCGCTCGCCTTCCTCGACCAGTTCGGCTTCGCCACCTCCACCTACGGGATGAAGGAGGACCTCGCCGCACACTTCGACGGTGACCTGGAGGCCTACGCCGCCCACTACCTCGCCGCCAAGGGCCAGTTGCACCAACTCACCCGGACGGCCCGGTGCTACGTGGCGCAGGTGGACATGCTCGATCCCGCGGTCCGCGACGCGACCCTGACGGAGCTGCACGGATGAACCCCCCGAACACCACCACCGCCCCGCCCGTCTTCGAGCTGCCCGTCACCGGCCTCCCCGACGCCGAGCTGCCCGGAGTGCACTCGGCCGCCGGACTGCTCGGCCGGGAGACCGCCCTCTGGCTGGCCGCCCACCCGGAGAAGCGGCGGCACTACGGCCTGGACCTCTACTTCCGGGACGCCTGGGACGAGTTCGGCACGGTCCTCGGGGGCGACACCGCCCGGATGCGGGACTGTCTGAACACCCATGCCCTGCTGCTGCTCAAGCCCGACGCGGTGGTCCGCCGCCGGCTCGGCGCCGCGTTCCGCTGGCTGGCCGGCCAGGGCATGGAGGTGGCGGCGGCGGTGCCGGTCGGCGTCTCGTCCCACCAGGCCCGGGCCGTCTGGTGCTACCAGTGGAACATCGCCACCCTCGACCGGATCCGGATCACCGAGCTGATGATGCGGCGGAGCCGCTCGCTGCTGGTCCTGGTCCGGCTGCCCGCCGACGCCGTCCCGGCCTCGGTCCGGCTGGCCCACCTCAAGGGGCCCGCGCTGGCCGCCGACCGCCTCCCGCACCACCTGCGCTCCGACCTCGCGGCGGTCAACGCGGTGATCAACTCGGTCCACTCCGCCGACGAACCGGCCGACGTGCTCCGGGAGTCCGCCGTCCTGGTGGACGACCGGGCGGCCCGTCAGGAGCTCTGGACCGCGATGGCCGAGGGCACCGTGACCGACCCCGGCCCGGTCGTCGCCCGGCTGTACGCGGAGAGCGAGGAGGTCACCGACCTCGACCTCGCCACCAGGGCCGCCCGCTGGCGCACGGCCCTGGCCACCGCCGCCCCCGGCTGGGGCCCGGCCCTGCTGGACGAGGTGCTCGACCGCACCCGGCCCTGGCACGACCTGCCCGACGCCGCCGCCCGCGCCAGCATCCCCTGGGACGACTGGGACACCGTGGTCGTGGGCACCAACCGCGCCCCCTCCCACCTCACGGAGGGCGTCCGCATCCTGCCCTGGGTCTCCCTCGCCGACTGGACGGCCCCCGCACCGGCTTCACCGGCGGAGGACCGGCTGCCCGGGTGACAAGACGTTTCCGCTGGGCCCGGCGGGCCGTTGGGAAGGGCATGACGAAGACATGGAAGATCCTCATCGCCCTCCTGGTCGCCCTCGGCCTCGGCGGCCTGCTGGCCGCCGCCGCGGCGGCCCGGGAGTGACCCCGGCACGGCGGCCGTCCGCCGCCCGGTGAGCGGAACTCCCGGGCGGCGGAGGGTGGTTCGCCGCAGCAACCGGCTCAGAGCGCGAGCAGCGCCGCGCGCAGGTGGCCGTGGTGTTCGTCGAGCAGCCGGGCGGCGGTCGGGCCGTCCACCTCGGCGAGCACGACCAGGATGGCGTTCTTCACCTCGCCGTCGGTGGCGGTGAGGGCCGCCTCGACGGTGGCGTCGTCGGCGCCGGTGGCGAGGGCGACGATCCGGCGGCAGCGGGCGCGGAGCTTCTCGTTGGAGGCCCGGACGTCGACCATCAGGTTCCCGTAGGTCTTGCCGAGCCGGATCATGGTGACGGTGGAGAGCAGGTTGAGCACCAGCTTCTGGGCGGTGCCGGACTTCAACCGGGTGGATCCGGTGAGGAGTTCGGGCCCGACCACCACCTCGACGGGGTGCTCGGCGGCGGCGCCGAGGGCGGAGCCCGCGTTGCAGGAGAGCCCGATGGTGAGCGCGCCCAGCCGGCGGGCGTACCCGACGGCGCCGACGGCGTACGGGGTGCGCCCGGAGGCCGAGATGCCGACCACCACGTCGTCCGGGGTCAACTCCAGTGCGGCCAGGTCGGCTTCGGCCAGCTCCACGCTGTCCTCGGCGCCCTCCACCGCCGCCACCATGGCCTCCCGGCCACCCGCGATCAGACCGACCACCTGGCCGGGCGCGGTGTTGAAGGTGGGCGGGCACTCGCTGGCGTCCAGCACGCCCATCCGCCCGGCCGTCCCGGCGCCCGCGTAGACCAGCCGCCCGCCCCGGGCCATCCGCTCGGCGGTGGCGTCGATCGCCGCGGCGATCTCCGGCAGCCTGCGGGCCACCGCCTCCGCGACGGTGCGGTCCTCACCGTTCATCAGGGTGGCGATCTCCAGGGTGGAGAGCCGGTCGATCTCGGCCAGCTCCGGGCGGAACGCCTCGGTGGCCAAGGTCTCCAGCTGGGCCCGGAGTTCGGCGTACGGGGCGGCCTCGGGAGATGTGGCGGGCTGGCTGGTCATCAGGGGTGGCCTTTCGTCCTGCTCCGGTGCACTCACCCCGAAGGATATTTCCGGCCCGCCGGCCGCGCGCGGCGCCCCTACCCGAGGGTGACCGGCTGGGTGCGGTAGCCGCGCAGGACCAGGCGGTCGGTGCGGGTGCGCGTCCCGGCCGGGGCCAGACCGGGGAAACGGCGCAGGAGCTCGGGCATCGCCAGGGCGGCCTCCTGGCGGGCGAGTTGGGCGCCGAGGCAGAAGTGGGCGCCGGCCCCGAAGCTGAGCGGCTGGCTGTCGGTGCGGTAGGGGTCGAAGCGGTCCGGGTCGGCGTAGCGGGACGGGTCCCGGTTGGCCGCGCCGATCAGCAGGAAGAGGGCCGTGCCGTACGGGGTGGGGACGCCGCCGGCGGTCAGCTCGTCGCTGAGCGAGATCCGGGAGGTGAGCTGGACGGGCGAGTCGTGGCGCAGCACCTCGTCCACGAAGGAGGCCGGGGCGAGGGCTCCGGTACGCAGCGCCTCGCGCTCGGCGGGGTGGTCGAAGAGCAGGGCCAGGCCGTTGCCCAGCAGGTTGGTGGTGGTCTCGAACCCGGCCACCAGGAGCAGCACCAGATTGGCCAGCAGCTCCCGCCCGGATATCCGGCCCGGATCCTCGGCCGCGACCTGGACCAGGGCGCTGACCAGGTCGTCGGCCGGCTCCTTGGCCCGGCGGGCGGCCAGCTCGGTGAAGTAGCCGGAGAGTTCGTCGGCCGCGCCGTCGGCGGCGGTCAGCTCCTCGTCGGAGACCAGCAGCTCCAGCGCCGCCGTCAGGTCGGAGGCCAGCGAACGGAACCGGTAGCGGTCCTCCTTCGGCACCCCGAGCAGCTCGCAGATCACCCCGACCGGCAGCCGGAAGGCGAACGCGTCCATGAAGTCCACCGGCTCCCCGCCCGCCCCCGCCTCGGCCAGCTCGTCCAGCAGCTCGGTGACCGCCGCCCGGACGGCCGGCTCCAGCGCGGCAACCCGGCGGGCGGTGAAGACCGAGGCGATCAGCGAGCGCATCCGGCTGTGGTGCGGGGCGTTGGTCTCCAGGATCGAGCGGCTGAACAGGGTCTTGGAGCTGTGGTCGAGGAAGCCCTCCTCCCAGCGCTCGCGCAGCACCGCGTCCGGCACGTGGAACGCGGTGGACCGCAGCACCTGGTTGACCTCGCGGTAGCCGCACACCAGCACCGCGTTCTCCCCCGCGGGGGCGGCCGGCCCCAGGCCGTGGGCCATCCGGTAGAGCGGGTACGGGTCGGCCCGCCCCTCCAGGCCCATCAGTTCACCGATGATCTGCTCGCCGTCCATGGACGTTCCTCCCCCGGTTCGACCGTCTGTACGGCTCAACCGGCGGACGCGGCGGCGAGTTCCCGGGGCGGGGCGGGGTGCTCGGTATGTTGGGGGCATGGAGATCTGGATCAACCCGCGGTGCACCAAGTGCCGCGTCGCCGTCAGTGAACTGGACGCCGCCGGGGCGGAGTACACCGTCCGCCGGTACCTGGAGGACCCGCCGAGCGTGGCCGAGCTGGAGGAGGTGCTGGAGCGGCTGGCGCTGGAGCCGTGGGACATCACCCGGACCGACGAGGCGGTGGCCAAGGAGCTCGGGATGAAGCAGTGGGGCCGCACCCCGGCGGACCGGGCCGCCTGGATCGCGGCGATGGCGGAGCACCCGATCCTGATCCAGCGGCCGATCATCACCGCGGACGACGGCCACGCGGTGGTCGCCCGCACCCCGGAGAGCCTGGCCTCCGTCGTACCGAGGTGATGTCTCCGGGGGCGCGAGGAACTGCGCGATCCGGAAGGCGGCCCACCGGCAACTGACCCACCGTCAGCCAGTTGCACGCGCTGCCTTTCCACCGCGCGCAGTTCCTCGCGCCCCCGGGTCGCTGCCCTGCCGGACGACCTGCCTACCGTCGGCGGATCTCCCTCACCGGGGTGCCCGGTTGCCAGATGCGGATGCGGAGTTCGTCGCCGTCGACCTCGGTGAGGACGACGGAGGTGGGTTCGAGGCGGAAGGCGTGGAAGGGGCCGGGGGCGGCTTCGGGGAGGTCGGCGAGGTAGGCGGTGAGTTCGGCCTCGTCGGTGATCTCGTGGGCGAGGCCGGAGACCTTGGCGTCGCCGCCGGCCATGCTGGAGTCGCCCGGGTGGCTGTGCAGGGCGAAGCGGCCGTCCCGCTGGAGGTCGAGGGCCTTCACCGCGCCGTACATCGAACCGATCGTCAGGTCGGCCCCGCCGAACTGCACTTCGGTCCCGCTCACCCGCGGTGCGCCGTCCTTGCGGAGGGTGGCCAGCACGTGGTGCCGGTTGGCCTCGAAACGGGCCCGGACCGCCGGCGCCAGGTCGGGCGCCTCCTGCTCGAAATCCTGCCAGGTCGTCATGGTCGACAGTGTCCCAACGCTCCGCCGACGGTCCCGCCTGCGACACTGCCCGCATGACCGAGAGCTACGTCGCGTTCCTCCGGGCGGTCAACGTCGGCGGCCGGACGGTGAGGATGGAGCGGCTGCGCGCCCTCTTCGCCGAGCTGGGCCTGGCCGACGTCCGTTCGTACATCCAGAGCGGGAACGTCTTCTTCACCACCGGGGAGACCGACCGCGCCGCCCTCACCAGCCGCATCGAGCAGCACCTGGAGCGCGAACTGGGC
Source organism: Kitasatospora sp. NPDC051853 (assembly GCF_044452665.1). Classification (NCBI taxonomy): domain Bacteria; kingdom Bacillati; phylum Actinomycetota; class Actinomycetes; order Kitasatosporales; family Streptomycetaceae; genus Kitasatospora; species Kitasatospora sp. NPDC051853. The sequence continues at coordinate 458,362 of NZ_JBITBY010000002.1, forward strand.
TTCGCCGTCCCGGTGATGCTGCGCACCGTGGACGAGGTGGCGGCGCTCGTCGAGGCCGATCCGTTCGCCGCCGTCGAGGTGACCCCGGACGTCCGGCTCTGCGTGGTGTTCCTCTCCGAACCGCTGCCCGAGGAGCTGGAGTTCCCGGTGCGGGACCCGAAGGGCGGCTGGGAGGTCCTCTCCGCCACCCCGGGCGCCGCCTTCACCGTCTTCCACCTGAGGAACGGCCGTCTTTCCGGAGATCCGGCCAAGTCCTTCCCCAAGTCCTACCGGGGGCAGGGCACGTCCCGGTTCTTCCACACCACCGTCAAGATCCTGGCCGCCGCGAGGAAGGAGCGGAAGGATCAGGCCTGACGGCGCAGGACGGCGGTGGCGATCTCCAGGAAGCGGGCCACCGGCTCGGAGCGGTCGTCCGCCGGAGCGGCCAGGCAGGTCTCGACCGGTGGGTGGTCGGTGACCGGCAGGACGACCAGTTCGGGGCGGACGTAGGAGGCGGCGACGCTGACCGGGATCAGGGCGACGCCCTGGCCGGAGGCGATGAGTTCGAACTTCTCCTCCAGCGAGGCGGTCCGCCGGGCCTTCGCGTCCAGCACCGGTTCGCCGTCCAGGTCGGCCAGGGTGAGGGACGGGCGGCCCGCCAGCCGGTGCGCGGCGGGGAGGCAGGCGACCTTGGTCTCCACGCCGATCGGGACGGTCCGCAGTCCGGTGTCGTCGAACGGGCGGCGCAGGTGGCCGACCTGGGCGCGGCCGTCGCGCAGCGGGGCGTCGCGTTCGGCCCAGGGCAACGGGAGGACGTCGACCGCCACCTCCGGGTGGCACGCCGTGAACTCCCGGATCGCCTCCGAGACCCGCAGGCCGGCCGAGAAGCCGACCACCAGCCGGTGCTCGCCCCGGGCGGCCTCCGCGACCCGGCGCAGCGCCCGGTCCACCGTGGCGCCGATCCGCCGGGCCTCCTCGTACAACTGCCGTCCGGCCGCCGTCGGTTCCACCCTCCGGGTGGTGCGGTCGAACAGCCGCTGGCCCAACTCCTGCTCTAGTGCCTTGATCTGACGGCTGAGCACGGGCTGTGCGATGTGCAGCTCGCGGGCCGCCCGGCCGAACCCCCCGTGCTCCACCACCGCACGGAAGTACCGGAGTTTGCGCAGGTCGAGATCCATACCCGCACGGTATCAACGGCCCCGAAAGGGTATTGGACGCACCGCCCGGCCCGCTCGGAGACTGGCGTCATGAACGACACCGGACAGCAGACCGCGCTGATCGTCGGCGCCTCCCGCACCATCGGCCTCGGCATCGCGGCCGAGTACCTCCGCCGCGGCTGGGAGGTGGTCGGCACGGTGCGCGGCGAACACCGCACCGGCCTGCACGAGCTCGCCGAGACCTCCGGCGGGCGGCTCACCGTCGAGCGCCTGGAGATGACCGACCAGGAGCAACTCGCCGCCCTGCACGACCGCTTGGCGAAAGCCGGCCGCACCCTCGACCTGCTCTTCGTGAACGCCGCCGTCGCCCGCGGCGACCTGCCGATCGGCGAGGTGCCGACCGGGATGTTCACCGAGGTGATGGTGGTCAACGCGCTCAGCCCGATGCGGGCGGTGGACGTCCTCGGCCCGCTGGTGCGGCCGGACGGGACCGTCGGCGTGATGTCCTCCAGCCAGGGCAGCGTCTCGCGGAACACCCGGGGCGGGCAGGACCTGTACCGGGCCAGCAAGTCCGCGCTCAACCAGCTGATGCGCTGTCACGCCGCCCGGTACGCCGAGGACTCCAGGACCTTCCTGCTGATGGACCCGGGCTGGGTGCGCACGGAGCTGGGCGGGCCGGGGGCCGCGCTGAGCGTGGCGGAGAGCGTGCCGGGGGTGGTGGAGACGGTCGAGCGCCACCGCGGGGCGCGGAGGCTGCGTTTCCTGGACCACCGCGGGGAGACCGTCCCGTGGTGAGTGGGATGCCTCAGTGCGGGAACTGCTTCGGCGGCCGCTGGGCGGGCAGCTCGTCGCGGAACTCCTCGATCACGGTGCTGATCTGACGCATCAGCACCGTGCGCTCGATCCGGTCGAGGTAGCGGTTGCGGGCGGCCAGCGCCTCGACGGTGACGGTGAAGTACATCGTCATCAGCGGGTTCACGAAGAGCTTGGTCCCGTTGGTGCGGTCGGTGAAGCGGACGTCGCCGAACTCGCCGCGCAGGGCGGCCGCGACCGAGCCCTGGACGATGCTGGGGTGCTCGGGGCAGGCGGCCCTGGCGTGCTCGACGGCGTCCAGGTAGAGCTGCCCAGCCCGGCTCTGCCGGGTGAGCGAGAAGGCGCCGAGGTAACCGCCGTCGCGGTCCAGGGCGGCCAGGTTCTCCAGCACCAGCGAGTGGTTGACGCCGTGGTAGGAGTCGACGCCGAAGCCCAGGCAGGCGACCAGCCTGGTCGCCACCTCGGGCATGCCGGCCACCGCGCCGAGGCTGGCCATGTCCTCCTCGGGGGTGCCGAGGCCGGCCTCGTCCCCGCACATCAGGATGTCGGTGCCGCCGTCCACCAGCACGATCGCGTCGATCCCCAGGTGCCGGACCAGTGCCCGGTACGCGGCGCGCAGCGGCCTGACCCCGACCGAGCCGAAGGCCCAGACGGTGTCCGGGAGTCCGTGCAGCCGCAGCCAGCGGGCCAGCGTGCGCTCGGGGAAGTAGCGTTCCGCCGAGGCGGTGTCCGGGGTGATCCTGGCCAGTTCGGGCTCCAGCCAGACCTCGCCCGGCAGCCCGTAGAGGTGACTGAACGACAGGTTCGCCAGGTGCACCTCGTGCCCGGCCTCGCGCAGCTCCAAGGCGAGCGGGAGCCCGGCGTAGACGTCGAAGCCGCCCCCGGCCCCGGCCACCAGCACCCGGCGGGCATCCTTCAGACGACTCATCAGCAACGGCTCGAACGACATCCGCGCATCGTAAGCCACGTGCACCGCGGCCCACCGTCACTTACCGCACGCCACCGGGGACTGCGGGGACTACGGGCGCGGGCCCCAGAGCTCGTCGGTGCAGCGGGCGTAGGTGTCCCGCCAGTGCGGCCAGTGGCGGGCGGTGGTGTCGTCGCAGTCGGCGAGCAGCCGGTCGACCTGCTCGGGCTCCACGCCCTCCAGCAGCCAGGCCAGCGCGTCCGAGCTGCCCGGGCCGTCGGCGGCGCGGATCAGGTCGAGCAGCTCCGGCAGGGTGCCCATCCGCGAGCCGGCCGGGAAGATCCCGTCCAGCCGGGGCAGCAGCTGCCGCTCCTCGATCCGCAGGTGGGTCTCCAGCCGGGCGGCCAGCTCCTCCACCGCGTACGCCACCGACCAGCTGCTGGCGGGGTCCCGGGTGGCGATCCGCACCAGGGTGGTGACCCGGGTGAAGGAGTGGTCGAGGTTGTGGTGGTCGGACTCCAACCAGTTGAGCAGCAGCCGCAGTTCGGGCGCGAAGCGGCGCAGCAGCGGCCACAGCCGGGTGTCCTGCTGCTCGTGGTGGCAGGTGAGCATGGCGGTCAGGAAGTCCCAGTGCCGCTGGATCGCCTCGGCGGTGGCGGTGTCGTCGGGCTGGAGCAGCCGCAGGGCGTTGGGGATGCGGGCCAGGTCGCGGCGGAGAGCGGCGTGCACCAGGCGCAGCCCGGCGAACGGGATCGCCTCGACGGCGGGCTGCGTCTCACGCGGCGCGCCCGACTGGGCGGGGACCTTCGGGGATTCGACGGGCAGCAGGTGGCTGGGCATGGCACTCTCTTCACGACTGGCTGAGACCGGGCCGGTCGGGCGCCGCACTCGACGGCGCCCCGGCATGGTCTCCAGGGTGCTGACAGCTCATCAGGGTCGAATCAATGTCCGATTGACGCGCAGGTCAGCGGCCTGACGGGGCCTCGGCCCCCCGCTGCCCTCTCCGCCGCCCGCCCCACCGCCCGCCCCGCGCTCAGCCGTCGCTCTCCGGCCCGGCCAGGTTCTTGGAGAGCCACTCCAGGGTCACCGGGATCATCTTCTTGAAGTCCGAGGTGAGGTGCTTGCCACCGGGCTGCTCGTAGTACTCGACCGTGGTGGGCGCCGCGGTCTTGGCGACCCAGTTCTTCACCAGCTTGACCTCGTAGGCGTTGGCCCCGCCGGCCGTGGCGAGCATCCGCACGTCGGCCTTGCCGGCCGCGATCATCTGGTCCGGGCTGTTGGCCAGCCGCTCGGCGTCGTGGCCCTTCCAGAGCGGCGAGTCCGGGTTGAAGTACCCGTCGATCGGGACGGCCGCCTTGAACACGTCGGGCCGCTGGAGCGCCAGCTTGGCGCTGCAGAACGCGCCGGTGGAGGCGCCCATCAGGCCCCAGCCGTCCCGGCCCTTGACGGTGCGGAAGTTGGCCCGCACGAAGTCCGGGACGTCCTCGGCCATCCAGGTGCCCATCTTGGGCTGGCCCGGGATGTCACTGCACTCCAGCGCCTTGGCCTCGTTGGACTCGAGGTTCTGCACCGGCATCACCAGGATGAACGGGTGCGCCTTGCCCTCCTTGGAGAGCTGCGCGCCGACCTCCTGGATCGGCAGCTGGTTGTCCGTCCAGGTGTTGTAGCCCGCGCTCTGGCCGCCCGCGTACAGGGTGAGCACCGGGAAGCCGGTCTTGGCGTACTTGGGGTCGTGGTACTCCGGCGGCAGCCAGACCCAGACCTTGCCGCTGACACCGGACTTGGCGCCGGCCAGGGTGGTCATCATGATCGGGCCGGCCGCGGTGTCCCGGACCTTCTTCAGGTCGGCCGCCGGGCCGGTCGGCATCAGCACCTTGCTCGGCTTCGGCGGCGGGGTGCTGCTCTGGGCCGCGCTCGGAGTGCCGGAGGAACCGTCCTTGGCGCCCGCCTTGCCGTCCTGCGCGGACGGCGCCGGGGTGCTGCCGCAGGCGGCCAGGCCGAGGGCCAGGCCGAGGGCGCCGACGGCTGCCAGGACGGAACGGGCGGGCTTCAGCAACAAGGTCTTCTCCGAGCGGTCGATCGCCCGGGCGGCTCCGGACGAGGCCCCGGGCGGGGCACGGGCCGGGCACCTCCCGCGGCCACCGGGGAGGTGTCCGGAGCGCCGACCCTGGTCGGCGACCCGCGCCCGGCGGGGCAGGTGTGCCGTCCGTGATCCTACGACGCGGGTCCGGTGGAGGCCGGTTGCGATCTTCCTCGCCCGGCGGCCGTCTTCCCGCCGTTCGACGGGGGCCACCCCCGCTGGTCGGCGGGGGCACGACCGTACTCGAACGGCCCGGACCCGCCGCGAGCGCCAACCCGGCCAGTCGGCCGCAGAGTTGACGTGATGAGAGTCACACCCCGGGGGCGCGGGTTGGCGACCACCCCGGGGGCGTGAGGAACGTACGTGGTCACACCAGGGGCGCGAGGCTCCGCTGATCTGCGGCTCCGCCGCGCGGGCGCGCGGGGGAACGGCAGCACGTACGACTGGCTCGCATGCCCCGATCCGGCACTGGGCCGCCTTCCGTACTCGCGCCCGCGCGGCGGAGCCGCACATCAGCGGAGCCTCGCGCCCCCGGGGTGACCGTGCTGCCTCGGTTGCCGGTCGGGCCAAGGTCACACGGCAGGCGGCTGCGAGCGGAGCAGGCCGAGCGCGGTGAACGGCTCGGTGATCACCCGCTCCAGCACCGGCACCGCCGAGGACCGCACCAGCGTCCGCGAGCCGAACACGGCCGGCAGGATGTCGTCGGCCACCGCCAGGCCCCGGTGGCTGCGGCGGCCGACCTCGGTGCGCAGCTCGTCCAGGTACTCCTCGGCGACCAGGATGCCGCCCGCCAGCACCACCTTGCTCGGGTTGAGCAGGTCCACGATCCCGGCCACCGCCCGGCCGACCCGGCGGGCCCGGGTGCGCAGCAGCTCCTGCGCCCGCTCGTCGCCACTGCCCGAACCGGCCGGGCGGGCCAGCGCGATCAGCCGCTCCAGGGCCAGCGAGTCGCTGCCGTCCGGGTCGTCGGCCCGACCCCGCTGGGGCAGCACCCCGAGTTCCCGGGCCCGGGCCACCAGGGCGGTGTCCGAGGCGGTGACGACCAGACAGCTCGCGCCGCAGACCGGGCAGCGCGGGGCGTCCGGGTCGTCGGTGGCGGGCAGGTGCTCGATCGCCCCGGCGGCCGCGCCCGGGCCTCGGTGCACGGTGCGGTCCACCACGATCGCGGCGCCCAGCACGTTGCCGATCATCACCAGCACGAAGTCGTCGGTCTCCCGGCCGGCGCCGAACCAGAGCTCGGCCCGGGCGATCGCGCGCACCGTCTGCTCCAGCACCACGGGGCCAGGCAGCCGGCCGTTCAGCAGCTCCAGCAGTCTGACGCCGTGCCAGCCCAGCGGGCCGTGCTCGACCACCAGGCCGCGCGCACCGTCCACCCAGCCGCCGACCGTCACGCCGGTGCCGACCAGACGGCGGCCGCCGAGGCGGTCCTTCAGGAACGCCTCCACGCCGGCGACCGCCTGCTCGACGATCCGCTCCGGGGAGAGGTCCGGCAGTTCGTGGTGCGGGAGTTCGCGCTCGGCCACCACACTGCCGTCCGGGCCGACCAGCCCGAAGGTGGTGCGCAGCAGGCCGATGTGCAGACCGAGCGCCACCACGTGGTCGCCGTCCAGCGCCAGCGGCACCCGGGGCCGGCCCTGGGTCGGCTCCACCGGGGCCAGCTCGGTGAGCAGCTCCGCCTCGATCAGGGCGGCGGTCAGTTTGGTCACGCTCGGCGCGGAGATCCCGGTGTGCCGGGCGATCTCGGCCCGCGAGACCGGGCCGTACGCCAGCACCGCGCGCAGCACCGAGGAGGCGTTGCCCTGCCGCATCAGCTCGGCGCGCTGCCCCGACGTGACCAGACCCGCGGGCGTGGGCCTGCTCTCCTGCTTCTCCACTGTTCTCCCTGCCTCCTCCCGGACACTCTAGCGATCACCCTCCGCCGCCCCTGTGGCGCGCGTCACCTCCCCGTACGTCCCGCCAAGCCGCCCGCCGCTCCCCCGCCACGCCGCTGGACGCTCCCACCAGAGACTTCCCGCCCCTCCGTGCGCGATCATCGAGGCCCCTCACCGACCCACGGGAGCTCAGCCATGGACCATCAGGTCGCCGTCGTCACCGGAGCCGGCAGCGGGGTCGGCCGCGCGGTCGCCCTCGAACTCGCCGCCCACGGCTGGCGGCTGGTCCTCGCCGGACGGCGGGCCGCCGCGCTCGACGCCGTCGCCGCCGAGGCCGCCTCCCCCGCGCTGGCCGTGCCCACCGACGTCACCGACCCGGCCGCGGTGGACGCCCTCTTCGACGCCGCCGTCTCCGCCCACGGCCGCATCGACCTGCTCTTCAACAACGCCGGCAGCTTCGGCACCCCCACCCCCGTCGAGGACCTCGCGGTGGCCGACTGGCGCGCCGTGGTCGACCTCAACCTGACCGGCGCCTTCCTCTGCGCCCAGGCCGCCTTCCGCCGGATGAAGCGTCAGACCCCGCAGGGCGGCCGCATCATCAACAACGGCTCCATCTCCGCCCACACCCCCCGCCCGCACTCCATCGCCTACACCGCGACCAAGCACGCCGTCACCGGCCTCACCAAGTCCCTCTCCCTGGAGGGCCGCCCGTACCGCATCGCCTGCGGCCAGATCGACATCGGCAACGCCGCCACCGACATGACCGCCGCCATGTCCACCGGAGTCCGCCAGGCCGACGGCCGCACCGCCCCCGAACCCACCATGTCCGTCACCGACGTCGCCCGCACCGTCCGCCACATGGCCGCCCTCCCCCTGGAGGCCAACGTCCAGTTCGCCACCGTGATGGCCACCACCATGCCCTACATCGGCCGCGGCTGACGGACCGTCGGGAACGGGACCGGCCGCCCCTCCCCCGTGCGCTGGGGGTGGGGCGGCCGGCCGTTTCGGGGAGGGTGTCAGGGGCGCCAGGTGTCGTTCAGGGTGACGGTGCCGTTGGTGGGGACGGTGGCGGTGCGGTTGGCGCCGGACTCCCAGGTGACGGCGCCGTTGGACTCCTTGCGGATGTACTTGTACTCGAAGGAAGTGCCCGCCGGCATCGTGACGTTGAGCTTCCAGACCGGGTACGAGGCCGAGGAGAGCAGCAGCGCCTTCGAGGTGTCCCAGCCGCCGAGGGCGGTGGTGTTGCCGACCACGTAGATGTTCTGGCCGTAGACGGTGGTGGCGTTGACCGCGAAGGCCGCGCCGGTGGTGGCGGGCGGCGGGGTGGCGGTGGAGCCGCCCTTGGCGCCGGCGTGCAGTGCGACCGCGTCGCCCGCGCCGATGGTGGCGGTGAAGCGGCCGTCCGAGCCGACGGTGTAACTCGCGCCCGAGCAGCTGCCGTTGGCGAAGTCGCCGTGCTGGACGTCGCAGTAGGTACCGGCCGGGAGCGAGGTCTGGAAGGTCTGGGTCAGCGCGCCGCTCTCGCGGTTGATCGCGACGTAGCCCTTGTCGCCGCGGCCGAAGCCGATCGCGTTGTTGCCGTTGGACCACCAGTTGACGATGCCGGTGCCCGCCACCGCGTTGTGGAAGCCGACCATGTTGGCCACCTGCCGCCAGGCGTGGGTGCAGTTCCAGCCGTCCTGGTAGCAGGCGTTGACGGTGCCGCCGTTCGGCGGGCCGGCGTCGTGGTCGGTGAAGGCGTAGCCGGAGTAGACGTTCGGCGAGCCGTACGGGTGGGCCAGCAGGAAGACGTTGGCCAGGGTGTAGGCGGAGCCGTCCTTGTAGGTCAGGGTGGAGCCGTTGCGCTCGGTGTCCCAGTTGTCGACGAAGGTGCGGGCCTTGTCGCTGGGCAGCAGCCCGTTGCCCCAGGTGGAGAGGTCGGATATCCGGCCGCCGTTGAAGGCGCTCTTCAGCCAGGTGCCGGAGCGGAACTCGTCCACGTCGCCGTTGCCGGTGTACTCGGACGGCTGGACGGGCTCGCCGCCGCCGTAGATGACCTCCTGGACCCAGTAGGCGTTCGGGTTGCTCATCTTCGCCTTGATGCCGGCCAGGTCGGAGGCGGCCATGTGCTTGGCGGCGTCGATCCGGAAGCCGTCCACGCCGAGCGAGAGCAGGTCGCTCAGGTAGTTGGCGATGGTCTGCTGGACGTACGCGGAGCCGGTGTTGAGGTCGGAGAGGTTGACCAGCTCGCAGTTCTGCACGTTCCAGCGGTCGTTGTAGTTGGAGATCGCCGCGCGGCAGGAGTGGAAGTCCTGGTCCTGGTAGTAGCCGGGGTAGTTGTACTTGGTGTAGTTGGTGCCGCCGGTGCCGGTGCCGGAGCCGGCCGACATGTGGTTGACCACGGCGTCGGCGATCACCTTGACGCCCGCGGCGTGACAGGTGTTCACCATCGCCTGGAACTGGGCGCGGTCGCCCAGCCGTCCGGCGATCTTGTAGCTGACGGGCTGGTAGGAGGTCCACCACTGCGCACCCTGGATGTGCTCCTGGGGCGGGGAGACCTCGACGTAGCCGTAGCCCTTGGGGCCGAGGGTGTCGGTGCAGGCCTTGGCGACGGAGTCGAAGCGCCACTCGAAGAGGGTGGCGGTGACGTCCTTGCCGCCCGGCGGGGTGGCCTGGGCGGTGGGGGCGAGCGAGAGTCCGGTGCCGAGCGAGAGCACCAGGGCGGCGGACGCGCCGAGGGCGCCGACGGCGCGGCGGGGGGAGGTGGTGACCACAGTGTCTCCAGGGGGCTGGGTGGGGCAGCCTGGGGTGGGAGGGGCTGGGGGAGCCCCTTGCTGCAAGGCCGTTGAAACTTGCTGGAAACTTGCAACGCGCTGAACCTAAGGCCGCCCATCGGGCCCGTCAAGCCTCCGGAAGGCAACGGATCGGTCACCCGGGCGGGTCTCGGCCAGATCTCCGCATTCCCGTTGACGCGGAAGTCCACCCACCGCTTCGATGATCACCGTCCGCACCCGCCCCGTCACCGACCGGAAGGCGCCCCGCCCATGAGGATCCGTCAGGCCCTGCTGGCCATCGGCATGACCGTGACCCTGTTCACCGCCACCGCCGCCACGACGGCCGCCACCGCGGCCACCCCCGCCCCGTCCTCCGTCTGCTCCACCGAGGACTTCCACGGCGACAAGCGCCTCGGCCCCGACCGACTGCCCGCCACCGGCGCGGTCGGCCGCCAACTCCGCGGCTACCAGCGCACCGGCGGCCTCGGCGAGCAGCAGTTCCTGGACACCTACTACGACGGCACCGCCGGCTCCTGGCGCTACCCGCCCGCCGACGGCTACCTCACCCTGCCCGACGGCACCCCGCTGGAGATCCAGCAGACCCTTCTCCCCGGCCAGCGGATCGACCGCTACGGCAGCGAGTACGGCGCGTACCTGGCCCCCGAGGGCCTCCCCTACCCGGCCCGCGCCCTCCCCCCGCAGTCGCTGGACAGCGACCCGGCCGGGCCCTGCAACTACCACGTCTACAAGGTCGCCAAGGCCTTCACCGTGGACGCCGGCCCGATCGCCCCGTGGTTCGGCCAGCCCGGTCACGGCTGGCAGTTCCAGCTCGACGCCCGCCACGTGCCCGGCTCCCCGGCCCGGCTCAACGTGCTCTGGCTGATCGACAACGGCTACCTCGCCCGGGTCTGACGGAACCACCGTGATACCTCTCGTCCCTCCGGAGCGTCAGGTTTCATGACGTCAGCAGGAACCACGGTCGGGCAGGGACATGGAGTTCGAGGAGTTCGCGAGTACCAGGAGCAGACGCCTGTTCCAGATCGCGTACCTGATGTGCGGGGACTGGCATCAGGCACAGGATCTGGTCCAGATCACGCTGGCGAAGATGTTCACCGTCTGGGGACGGCTGCGGCGCGGCCGGGACGAGCCCGGGCTGGACGCGTACGCGCGCAAGGTGCTGCTGCGGATGTACCTCTCGCAGCGCCGGCTGCGGCGCTCCACCGAGGTCGTCTCGGCCGAGCTGCCGGAGCAGCTGACGGCCGGTCACGGGGAGTCCGACCTACGGGTCACCCTGGTCGCCGCACTGGCCCAACTGCCGCCGCGCAACCGGGCGGTGGTGGTGCTCCGGTACCTGGAGGACCACAGCGTGGAGTCGGTGGCCGAGCTGCTGGAGTGCTCTCCCGGTGCCGTCAAGACCCTCACCACCCGCTCGCTGGCCAAGCTCCGGGGCATCCTGGGCGCGGACCGCGAACTCCTGCTGAGTCTGTGACGGAGCCCATCATGACCAGGAGCACGGACGACATGCCGCACGACCCCGGACTCGACGAACTCTTCGACGCGGTCCGCCTCATCGACGCCCCGGTCGCCGCCATGGTGGCCGAGAGCCACCGCCTGGGCCTCCGGCTCCGGCGGCGCCGCCGGCTGCGGATCGCCGGCGCGGCGCTCGCCGTGGCCGCGCTGGCCACCGTGGCCACCCCGGGCCTCTGGCCGACCGGACGGGGGGACCTCCCGGCCACCGTGGCCGCAGCACCGAGCGCGGGCACCGACAGCAACACCGGCACGACCGACCCGGAGCCCACCGCGCCGCTCAGCCGGGAGGCGATGTTCACCGTGCTCTCCCGGATGCTGCCCTCGGACAGCACGGCGGTGCTGCTGCCGCCCGACCCGACCGCGGCGGTGGCCCGGACCCGCTGGCGGCCGGCCGACGGGTACTACGAGATCGGCGTCCGGATCCGCGACGGCGGCGGCTCCGCGGACCTGCGGATCGCCCTGTCCCGGATGTCCAACGAGCACTACGACTGCCGGGACGCCAGGGGCTGCAGCAACCGCCTGCTGCCCAGCGGGGAGCGGCAGTTGGTGGAGAAGTTCGGCGACAGCCGGAAGGACCTGCTGGTGCTCTCGGTCCGCCGGGAACGGCTGGACGGGATGGCCGTCACCATCGTGACCACCAACGCCCTGAACGACCCCGACGGCACCCCGGTCGGCTCGCGCACGGCACTGCCGTACTCCTCCGACCTGCTCTGGGCCTGGACCGGCGCCCAGGAGTGGCAGGAACTGGTGCCCCGGCAGCTGACCGAGGGCACCAGGACCACCGCCTGACGGTGCCTCAGACCGCGTCCGGACCGCGCTCGCCGGTCCGGACGCGGACGATGCCGTCCACCGGGACCACCCAGACCTTGCCGTCGCCGATCTTGCCGGTACGGGCGGCGGCGACGATCGCGTCGACCACCAGGTCGGCCTCCTCGTCCTCCACCACCACCTCGATCCGCACCTTGGGCACCAGGTCGATCCGGTACTCGGCGCCCCGGTAGACCTCGGTGTGGCCGTGCTGGCGGCCGTAGCCACTGGCCTCGGTGACGGTCAGTCCGTGCACGCCGTGCGACTGCAGGGCGGTCTTCACCTCGTCCAGCTTGAAGGGCTTGACGACGGCGGTGATCAGCTTCATGACTGAGGAGCCTTCAGGACGGAGGGGGCACTGGTCACGTGGGCCGCGGCGGTGGCGCTGCCGTGGCCCAGGACGCCGTGATCGTACGCGGTCTCGGCGTGCACGGCGAGGTCCAGGCCGGTGAGTTCGTGCTCGGCGCTGGCCCGGAAGCCGAGGGTGCGGTCGATCGCCTTGCCGATCCCGTACGTCACCGCGAAGGCGTAGCCGCCGACCACCAGCACGGCCAGCAGCTGCTTGCCGATCTGCCCGAAGCCGCCGTGCAGCAGGCCCACCGGGCCGCCGGTCATCACCGCGGAGGCGAAGACGCCGATCAGCACGGTGCCGATCACCCCGGCCACCAGGTGCACGCCGACCACGTCCAGCGAGTCGTCGTAGCCGAAGCGGAACTTCCAGCTGACGGCGTAGCAGCAGACCACGCCGGCCACCGCGCCGATCACCAGGGCGCCGAGCAGGTCGACCGAGCCGCAGGAGGGGGTGATGGCGACCAGTCCGGCCACCGCGCCGGAGGCGGCGCCCAGGGTGGTGGCGTGGCCGTCCTTCTTCTTCTCCACCAGCAGCCAGCCCAGCAGGCCGGTGCAGCCGGCCGCCTGGGTGTTGAGCAGCACGGCGGCGGCGGTGCCGTTGGCGCCCAGCGCCGAGCCCGCGTTGAAGCCGAACCAGCCGAACCAGAGCAGGCCCGCGCCGAGCACCACCATCGGCAGGTTGTGCGGGCGCATGGCCTCCTTCCGGAAGCCGAGCCGGGGGCCGAGCACCAGGGCCAGGGCCAGGCCGCTGGCCCCGCAGTTGACCTCGACCACCAGGCCGCCGGCGAAGTCGAGCACGCCCAGCCGGGTGAGCAGCCAGCCGCCGGGGGCGAACACCCAGTGCGCGACGGGCACGTAGACCAGCAGCGTCCAGACCACGGTGAACAGCACCCAGGCACCGAACTTGGCGCGGTCCGCGACCGCGCCCGAGACCAGTGCGGCGGTGACGATCGCGAAGGTCAGCTGGAAGGTGGCGAACAGCAGGGTGGGGACCTTGCCGGTGAGCGAGGCGGGGGTGATCCCGGCCATCCCCAGGTGGTCGAGGCCGCCGATCAGGCCGAGCCCGCCGAGGTCCGGGCCGAAGGCCAGCGAGTAGCCGGCCACCAGCCAGACCACCGTGACGGTGGCGATCGAGACCAGGCTCATCATGATCATGTTGAGCGCGCTCTTGGTGCGGACCATGCCGCCGTAGAACAGCGCGAGCCCGGGGGTCATCAGCAGCACCAGCGCCGTGCAGGCGAGCAGCCAGGCGGTGTCGCCGGTGTCGAGCCCGGCGGGGTTCTCAGCGAGCAGCATCTGTCGGCCTTCCCGACCGGGCACCGTGGGTGGGGTTGTGCGCCGGTTGGGAGCAGAGTCTGATCGGGCCGGATTTCCGGATGCGGACGTGCGTGTTTCGGCCGCGTTTCGTGTTCCGGGGCCGTTTCCGACTGCTCACGGACGTGCCTCGGCCCGGCGGAGCGAGCTCCGCCGGGCCGAGGGTCAACTACCGCTGAGGGTGCGTCAGCTGGTGGTGATGGAGGTGTCGTCGATCAGGAAGCTGGTCGCGAGCGACGCGTCCTCGACACCGTTGAACTTCAGGGTGACGCTCTGGCCGGCGTAGGCCGAGAGGTCGAAGGTGCGCAGGTCGTACGTGGCGGTCTTGTCCACGTTCGAGTAGGTCTTCAGCGCGGTGCCGTTCACCGTCACGGTGAGCTTGTCGTAGACGGTGGAGCCGGTCTCGGCGGTGTCGATGCGCAGGTAGAACCCGAGGGTGGCCTTGCAGCCGGCCGGGATGGAGACGGTCTGGGTGGCGCTGTCGGTGTGGGCGGAGCCGTAACCGTTCAGCCAGGCCTTGTACGAGCCGGTGCGGGCGGGCTTGCTGGTGCCGTTGTCGATCACGCCCGAGGTCGTGGTCCACGTGGTGTTACCGGACTCGAAGCCCGCGTTGCCCAGCAGCTGGGCCGGGGTGCAGGTGCTGCTGGAGTCGGTCACGGCCCAGGTGAAGGTGGCCGTGCCGGTCGCGTTGACGGCGTCCTTGGCGGTCACGGTCACGGTCGAGGTGCCGAGCGCGGTCGGGGTGCCGGTGATCAGGCCCGAGGACGAGATCGACAGGCCGGCCGGCAGGCCGGTGGCGGTGAAGGTGCGCGGGGCGGTGCCGCCGCTCGCGTTGACCTGCAGGCTCACCGAGGTGTTGATCTTGGTGGACTGGTTGCCCGGGTTGGTGACGGTGACCTGGCCCGGGTTCGGCGGCACGGTACCGACGTTGACGCCGGCCCAGGCGGTGCCGACGGCGATGACCTCGGCCGAGCCGGCGCCGTACAGGTCCTTGGCCGCGTTCTCGGTCGCGGTGCGGGCCTGGGCGTAGTTGGTGGTGGAGGTCATGTAGGCGGTCAGCGCCTTGTACCAGATCGCGGCGGCCTTGTCCCGGCCGATGCCGGTCACGGTCACGTTGTTGGAGGTCGGGCTGTTGTAGCTGACCCCGTTGATGACCTTGGCGCCGCTGCCCTCGGAGAGCAGGTAGAAGAAGTGGTTGGCCGGGCCCGAGGAGTAGTGGACGTCGATGCCGCCGATGCCGGAGTACCAGGCGTCCTTCGACGAGCCGTCCTTGGAGGGCTTGTCCATGTAACGGAGCGGCGTGCCGTCCCCGTTGATGTTGATCTCCTCGCCGATCAGGTAGTCCGGCACGTCGGCGGGGAGGTTGGCGGCGAACTCCACCATGGTGCCGAAGATGTCCGAGGTGGCCTCGTTCAGGCCGCCGGACTCGCCGGAGTAGTTGAGGTTCGCGGTGTTGGAGGTGACGCCGTGGGTCATCTCGTGACCGGCCACGTCCAGGGCGGTCAGCGGGGCGTTGTTGCCCGAGCCGTCGCCGTAGGTCATGCAGAAGCAGGAGTCGTCCCAGAACGCGTTCACGTAGTTGCTGCCGTAGTGCACGCGGCTGAAGGCGCCGACACCGTCGTTGCGGATGCCGTTGCGGCCGAAGGTGTTCTTGTAGTAGTCCCAGGTCGCGCCCGCACCGAAGTGCGCGTCGACGGCGGCCGACTCCTTGTTGCTGGCCAGGCCGTTGCCCCAGGCGTCGGAGCCCGCCTTGCTGAACAGCGTCCCGTTGCCGGAGGTGCCGTTGTTCATGTTGGTGGTGTACATGTTGCCGCGCGTCGGGTCCTTGAGCTGGTAGTTCGAACCAGACATCGAGGTGCCGATGGTGACGTTGCCGACGAAGACGCCGTTGCCGGTGCCCTTGTGGATGCCCTCGAACTTGCCGATCACCTCGCCGCTCTGGGCGTCCGTCACCACGTGGGTGCGGGCCGGGGTACCGTCCGCCTCGACGCCGGAGACGACGGTCTCCCAGGCCAGCTTCGGGGCGCCGTTGGCGGCCCAGACGATCAGGCGCGGGGCGGTGTCCAGGCTGGTGCCCTGCTCGGCGGCCAGCGCGGAGGACTGCGCGGCCGGCGCGGCCAGCTTCGGCGAGGTGCTGAAACCGGTCAGCGCGTGCGAGCTCGCCTTGTCCACACCCTTGGTGAGGCCGCCGGCGGTCTGGTGGACGATCAGGTCACCGCCGAGCACCGGGAGACCGGCGAAGGTGCGCTCGTAGCGCAGGTGGCGGGATCCGTCGGAGTCGACCACGACGTCCTTGGCGATCAGCTTCTCCTGGCCGCCGAGGCCGAGGGACTGGACCAGGCCGGCACCCTGCTGGTCGGCGGAGGCGAGCAGGTTCGCCTTGCCGGCCGCGATCGGGTTGGGCTGGGAGGGGGCCTGCGGGGACGCCTGCGCCATGGTGGGCACGGCGGTCACCACCAGGGCGGTGGCGGCGGCGAGCGCGGCCATCGTCACCCGGGCGTGGGTGTAGCGGGACATGCGGACTCCTTTTCCGACCGTCCGCGGGGTGCACGGGCGGTGGAGAGAACCTGGCCGCGGGGTTGCGGCACAGCGGGGGCCCCGGGCTGCCTGTGCGACGCCCGGGTCGGTGCGTTGAAAGGAGTGGTGCTTGGTAGCGCCTTGCCTGCGCTGAACGCCGCAGCGGGGGGGTTGGGGCCCATCTCGTCGGCGGCAGGGGGAATCGTGGCAGCAAACCGTCCGTGAATGACAGATGCACGTCATGGATTGGCCGATATCCGACCCAGGCACGCGGCCCCCGCGACGGTGCCAACTCCGGTGGTGCGCAAGGGACTGGCGAAAACGCTTGTCGTCTTCCGGAACCGCTTCGCATCCGGCAGATCCGCACTGAACAGCGGCAGGATCGCCACCCGTCCGGACGGTCGGTCGGCTGCCGGAGCGGGTCGCCCCCGAACCCCGAAACAGCGCCGTCCGGCGCCCGGGTGTCACCACCTCCGGGCACCGGGCGGCGATTTCCGGCCATCCGACTTGACGATGACTCGTATCAGCCGCATGTCCTCCGTGTGAACGGGCCCGCCCGCTGTGAACGGACGGGCCCGCTGTGAACGCGTCGGCCGGCTGCTCCGGCCGGGCGCGTCAGCCCTGGACGAAGACCGCCACCGTCCGGGCCGGCACGGTGAAGGTTCCGGTGGCCGCCTCGAAGCGGGCGCCCTTCACCACCGGGTCGGCCCCGTCCGCCTGCACCCGGTGCAGGGACTGCGCGCTGCCCTTCAACCCGCCCACGGTCTGGCGCTGTTCGGCCGGGGTCGCGTTGAACACCACGGTGATGCCGCGCTCAGCGCCGGGCAGACCGGTGCCGTCCAGGTGCATGGTGATCACGCCGGGCTGCTCGCCCGCCGTGCCGGAGAGCGGGAAGGAGAGGCGGCGCTGCACCTCGGCCGTGGTGGACAGCGCGAACAGCGGCGAGGACTGCTTGATCCGGACGAACTGCCGGTACTGCGCGGCCGCCGAGGAGATCTCGTTGCAGCCCACCCGCAGCTTCGGGTCCGCCAGCAGCTGCTTGGCCGCCGGCCACATCTCCTTGTTGTCGGCCGCCATCGGCAGGCCGCGGCCGAAACCGTTGCCCTCGGCGCAGTCCCACTCGATCGCGTTGAACCAGTCGCCGGAGTCGTAGGAGTTGGCGTCCAGCGACTTGGAGCGCAGCCGGTCGCTGCCGGCCTGGAGGAAGCCCGGGCCCTGGCTCAGCGCGGTGAGCGAGAGGCCGAGCGCCTGCATCCGGGCCCGGTCGGCCGGCGCGGTGGTGACGGGCAGCTTGTAGGCCAGCGCGTCGAACAGGTCCGCGTTGTCGTGCGCGTCGAGGTACTCCAGCGCCTCCCCGGGGTCGGCCGCGTAGCCGGTCGGGGCGCCGTTGTAGTCCACGCCCGCGCCGGTGACGGTCCGTCCGCTGCTGTCGGTGAAGGAGTACCCCGCCAGGTTGCCGGTCAGTCCGACCTTCACCTGGTCCATCTGGCGCAGCAGCCGGGCCCTCTGCTCCTCGGGGGTGCCGTTGGCCGCCGAGCCGTTCGGGTCGGTGAACAGGCCGGAGGCGAAGCCCTGCTGCGGCGCGGAGTTCAGCATGAAGTTGCCGCCGCGGGCGGCGTCCCGGATCCGGTCGTTGAAGGTGGCGATGCCGGTGCCCGCCATGTTCAGCTGGGTGGCCTGGACGAAGCGGGCGTCGTTGGCGACCACGCCGAAGTTCCAGCCCTCGCCGTAGAGGAAGAGGTCCTTGCCCTCCACCCCGTCCTGACGCGGGGTCAGCCCGCGCAGCGCGGCCTGCACGTCCAGCATGGTCTGCTTCGGGTCCAGGCCCATCAGGTCGAAGCGGAAGCCGTCCACCTTGTACTCGCGGGCCCAGGTCACCACCGAGTCGACCACCAGCTTGTTCATCATGGCGTGCTCGGGCGCGGTGTCGGCGCAGCAGGAGTCGGTGGTGACCTTCCCGGTGTCGCTCAGCCGCTGGTAGTAGCCGGGCACCACCTTGTCGAGCACCGAGTGCTCGGCCTGCCCGGAGGCGGCGGTGTGGTTGTAGACCACGTCCAGCACCACCCGCAGCCCGGCCTCGTGCATCGCCTGCACCATCTCGCGGAACTGCACGGTGCGGGCCAGCCCGTTCGGGTCGGTGGCGTAGGAGCCCTCCGGCACGGTGTAGTGCAGCGGGTCGTAGCCCCAGTTGTAGGCGTCGGAGGCCTGCACCGCCGCCACGCACTCCTGCTGCCGCTCGCCGTCGGCCGGGAGGGAGGCCAGGTCGCAGGCGGGGAGCTGCTGCCGGTCCCGGTTCTCCCGGATGGTGGCGATGTCGAAGGTGGGGAGCAGGTGGATGGTGGTGACGCCCGCCGCGGCCAGCTCCCTCAGGTGCTTCGCCCCGGCCGAGCTCGACTCGGCGAAGGCCTTGTAGGTGCCCCGCTCGGCGGCCGGCACGGTGGTGTCGGCGGCCGAGAAGTCCCGGACGTGCAGCTCGTGGATCTGCTGCTTCTGCGGCGGCACGGCCTGCGGGGAGCGGTGCTGGTCCCAGCCGCGCGGCTTGGTGTCACGGGCCGTCAGGTCGGCCACCAGGGAGCGGGTGGAGTCGGTGGAGAGGGCGACGGAGTAGGGGTCGGTGACCAGGTTGGTGACCATCTTGCCGACGCCCGGCGCCCAGACCTTCACCTGGTACAGGTAGTACCTGCCGTCCAGCTTCCGGGCGTCCTCGGTCAGCGACCAGACACCGGTGGCCTCGTCCCGGCGCAGCGGCACCGTCCGCGGGGTGCCGCCGGTGGGCCCGTCGAAGAGCTGTACCGACACCTCGGTGGCGGTCGGCGCCCAGAGCGAGAGCGAGACCTGCCGCTCGCGCCACCAGCCCCAGCCGCCGGACTCCCGGTACACCGGGCCGAGTTGGGCCCGGGCGGCCCCGGCCGCGTACAGGTCGTCCAGCACGCCGGGGATCTGCACGCCGGTGGCGGCCAGCGCGGCGCCGTTCGGCAGGTGCTCGGTGAAGACCAGCTGACTGCGGAGCGCCTCGGTGGTCCGGCGGGCGTCACGGGCGTCCACGGTGAAGGCGCGGTACCCGGCCAGGTGCGGGTACTTCTTCTTCTGGTCCGCCGTCAGGGAGCCGGGGGCGAGCCGGATCCACTGCCCGGGCTTGCTGATCACCCCCTTGTCGACGGTGATCCCGCCGGCCGGGTCGTAGACCAGCTGGGCGCTGGTGCCGCCGTTCAGCGCCGCGTCGCCCGCGCCGTAGTTCGCGGGTACCACGACGGTCTTCGCGTCGATCCACTGGGCGCGCGCGGAGGAGAGGTCCAGCTGGGAGGAGGCCCCGGCCGACTGCGGCAGCAGGTGGCCCTCCTGACCGCCGATCAGCCAGACCTCGCGGCCGCTGGTGGCGAAGTCCAGCGACTGGTCGTTGGGCAGGTCCTTGTCGTTGCCCCGGTGGATGATGTAGCTCAGGCTGGTCGCCCCGGGGGCCAGCGGCACCTCGAAGACGGCGCCGTAGGAGTCCTTGCGGGCGGGCATCAGCGGGTTGCCCCAGTCGGTGGGGGTGGCCGCGCCGGTCCAGTCGTGCAGGCCCCAGCCGTCGTAGTTCCCGTCGGCCCGCTTGTAGTGGATGACGGCGGTGTTCGCCGGGACGGGCACGGCCGGGTCCGGGTTGCTCGTGTAGACCTTCGGGTCGCCCTCCTTGACCCAGACCTCCCCGGTGGTGCCGAGGTCGATGTGCCGGTCGCCGTCGGTGTCCTTGGTGCCGTTGTTCTCCACCACGAAGCCGACGTCGGCCGCGCCGCTCTTCAACTTCACGTAGGCGAAGGCCCCGTAGCCGTCCCGCCCGGCGAAGGCGTGCCCGGCCGGCCACTGGGTGGCTTCGCCGTCGGCCAGGTCGCCCCAGGCGTACATGTTCCAGCCGTCGTAGTCGGCGTTCTTCCGCTGGTAGTGCACGACCGCGTACGGGCGGGAGGTGGCGCTCGGCACCGGCTTCGGGGCCGGGGTGCCGGTGGTGAAGCTCGCGCTCGCGGAGCGGAGGTTGCCGCTGCTGTCGCGGACCACGGCCTTGTAGCGGACCACCGTGCCGGGAGCCACCCCGGCGAGGTCCTGCGTCACCCGGTACGTCCCGTTGTCGGCCGAACCGAGCTGCTGCCAGGGCCCGTTGCCGATCTGCGCGGCGAACGAGACCCGGTTGAAGCCGCCGCCCGGCACCTCGGCGCCGACGGTCACGGTGCCGGTGGATCCGTTCTCCGGTGCGCGCAGGGTGAGTTGGGGCACACCGGTGGCCTTGGCGAGCCTCTTGGCGGCCTTGTGCACCACCGAGGAGTAGGCCGGGACGGTGACGGTGACCTTGCGGTCCGCGCCGCTGGTGAGCCGCTCCCCCGCCGCCGGGTAGAGCCGGTCGAAGTCGGTCCCGGCCGAGAAGGTGTCCAGCGTGACGGTCTTCGGCTCGGCCGCGTTGTTGACCGCGACGAGGTACTCGATCTGCTCCTTGGCGTCGATCCGGGAGAAGGCGTACACCCCGGCCCCGTCGGCGGCGTACCGCTCGATCTGCGCGCCGTCCGCCAAGGCCGGGTGCTGCTTGCGCAGTTGGGCCAGCTCGGCGATGCCGCGGTAGAGCGTCCCGCCGGTGCCGTAGCGGTCGGCCGAGCCCTTGACGCCGCCGATCACCTCGTCCGCGTTGTACGAGGCGGTCTTCGAGGCGAACATGTCGTGCCGGGCGTCCTTGTCCCCGCCCGCGCCGGTGAAGCCCTGCTCGTCACCGTAGTAGATCACCGGCTGACCGCGGGTCAGGAACATCAGCTCGTTCGCCAACCGGTCCTTGCGGAGCAGCAGTTCGCCGCCCGCGCCCTGGTTGTCGGCCTGCAGGAAGGAGCCGAAGCGGCCCATGTCGTGGTTGCCGAGGAAGGTCGGCAGCTCGTAGGCGTTGGTCTCGGCCGTGGTGTAGCGGTAGTCCTGCGCGTAGAGCTCGGAGAGCGCCCGGGCCGAGCCGCCCTGCGAGACGTACCGGCGGGCGCTCTCCTGGAAGCCGAAGTCCAGGGTGGCCTGCAGCTTCCCCTTGGTGACGTAGGGGGAGGTCACCGCCGGGTCGCCGGAGTAGACCTCGCCGAACATGAAGAAGTCGTCGTTGCCCAGCTTGGCCGCGTAGCCCTTGAGCTCGGGGGCCCACTGGGACCAGAAGGCCGTGTTGACGTGCTTGACGGTGTCGATCCGGAAGCCGTCGACCCCGGTCTCCTTCACCCAGGTCTTGTAGATGTCCTGCATGCCCCTGACCACCCGGGGGTTCTGGGTGTCCAGGTCGTCCAGGCCGGAGAAGTCGCCCTCGGTGGAGGACTCGCCGACGAAGGTCGAGTTGCCCCGGTTGTGGTAGAGCGAGGGGTCGTTCAGCCAGTTCGGGGTCTTGGCCTTCTTGTCCGCCTCGGTCCGGAAGACGGGGCTGTACGGGAAGGAGTCGGCGGTGATCCGCGGCCACGTGCCGGCCGCGTCGGCGATCGCGGTCTCGTCCACCGGGCGGCCGTCGGCATCCAGGGTCGGGTAGGCGCCGGCCGAGCGGTAGTCGTACGCCTTCTCCTTGAAGTCGACCACGTCGGCGGTGTGGTTGGTGATGACGTCGAAGAAGACCTTGATGCCCCGGGCGTGCGCCTTGGCGATCAGCTCCTTGAGCTGCTCGTTGGTGCCGAAGTGGGGGTCGACCTTGGTGAAGTCGGTGATCCAGTAGCCGTGGTAGCCGGCCGAGGCGTCCGCCCCGGCGCCCTGCACCGGGCGGTTCTCGAACAGCGGGGCCATCCAGATCGCGGTGGTGCCCAGGCCCTGGACGTAGTCCAGCTTCTCGATCAGGCCCTTGAGGTCACCGCCGTGGTAGAAGCCCTTGTCCGCCGGGTCCAGGCCGTGGGCCATCCGGTCCCCGGCGATGCCGCCGGTGTCGTTGCCCCGGTCGCCGTTGGCGAAGCGGTCGGGCAGCACGAAGTAGAACTGCTCCCTGGTCAGGTCGTGCCGGTCCGCGCGGTCGGCCATCGCCCGGTCGGAGGGCGGGGCGGCCGGTGCCGGAGCGGCCAGCGCGAGCGGGGCGGAGCCCAGCCCGGTCGCCAGCAGCGAGGCGGCGATCAGCACGGCCGTCCGGCCGGGGCGCTGGTAGGGGGTCGTGCTCCGTGGGCGGCGGGGCTGGACTTCGGCCACAGCTGGGCTCCCTTGAGGCGGCTCGTCGTCGAGTGGGTGGCTGGACGCTAGCGATTGCAAAATGTTTCAGCAAGATGCAGAAATCGTTGCAGCAGCAGTCTTGACCGAACCGTTGCCTGCCGACCCCGGCCCCTCCGGGGCATTCCGTGGAGCACTGGTGCAGACCACGGGGCCGCGTCGACCGGCCGTACCCGAAGGGGCCACAATGGACTCCATGTCAGCCTCCGGTACCCGGCCCCCTACCCCCGAAGGGGGACGGGCGGTGAAGAATCCACTACCGCAGGATGAGCAGGCAGCCACGACACGTCTGGCAGACTGCTCGTCCATGGGGGAACCGACCGACATCCGCACCGCCGACGCCACGAGCGCACCGGCCGCGGCCCGGAGAGGTTCCGTCCCTGGCGAGGCCCGTACGAGCCACCAGCCGGACGGAGCCACCCTGGCCGCCCAGTCCACCGGCGCAGCGCTGCGCAGCCGCATCCGGGGGCAGCGCCGCTCCCCCGCCCGGCCGCGGCTCTGGTTCGAGCTCGCCCTGATCGGCATCAGCTACTGGGTCTACTCGCTGGTCCGCAACGCGGTGCCCGAGCAGGAGGCGACCGCCCAGAAGCACGCCACCTGGATCTGGGACCTGGAGCAGACCCTCGGCGTCGCGGTCGAACGCTCGGTCAACCACGCGGTCGACTCGGTGACCTGGCTCATCGTCGGGATGAACTACTACTACGCCACGCTGCACTTCATCGTGACCATCGGCGTGCTGGTCTGGCTCTACCGCTCGCACCCGGGCCGCTACGCGGCGACCCGCACGGTGCTCTTCCTGACCACCGGGCTGGCCCTGATCGGCTTCTACTTCTTCCCGCTCGCCCCGCCCCGCCTGATGACCGGCGGCGACTTCATCGACACCGTCAAGGTGCACGACACCTGGGGCTCGATGGCCTCCGGCGCGGCGGCCAACGTCTCCAACCAGTACGCGGCGATGCCCTCGATGCACATCGGCTGGTCGCTCTGGTGCGGCCTGACGATCTTCTTCCTGGCCCGCCCGCTCTGGGTCCGCCTGCTCGGCCTGCTCTACCCGGCGGTCACCCTGCTGGTGATCGTCTCCACCGCCAACCACTTCTGGATGGACGCCGTCGGCGGCATCATCTGCCTGGCCGCCGGCTTCGCCGCCGCCCGCGCCGTCTACCACGTCTGGGCCTACCAGCTCCCCCGCGTCCCCGGCGAACCGGACGACACCACCCCGGTCACCGTCCCCGCCGACTGGAGCGAGAAGGCCGCCGCCTGACGCCCCCTCCGCCCACGGGCCCGCTCCCCGTCGATCAGCCGTAGAACAGGCGCTCGACGACGGAGCGGGCCCTTCGCGTGGTGCGGCGGTAGTCGTCGACCATCTCGCCGGTGTGGCCGCTGCCGTAGCCGAGGTAGCGGGCCACGCCGGCCAGTTCGCGGGCGTCGGCGGGGAAGCTGTCGCCCGGGCGGCCGCGGACCAGCATCACCGCGCCGCGGACCCGGGAGGCCAGCACCCAGGCGGCGTCCAGCACCGCCGCGTCCTCGGCCGCCAGCAGCCCGGCCGCCTCGGCCGCCGCCAGGGCGGCCCTGGTGCGGGTGGTGCGCAGGGCCGGGACGAGGTGGCCGTGCACCAGTTGGAGCAGCTGCACCGTCCACTCGACGTCCGCCAGGCCGCCCCGGCCGATCTTGGTGTGGGTGGTCGGGTCGGCCCCGCGCGGCAGCCGTTCGGCCTCGATCCGGGCCTTGATCCGGCGGATCTCCAGCAGGTCCTTCTCCGGCACGCCCCCGCCCGGGTAGCGCAGCGGGTCGATCAGCGCCCGGAACCGCTCGCCCAGCTCCGCGTCGCCCGCCACCGGCTCGGCCCGCAGCAGCGCCTGGGCCTCCCAGACGTGCGACCAGCGCCGGTAGTACGCCTCGTACGAGGCCAGCGTGCGCACCAGCGGGCCCTGCCGGCCCTCGGGGCGCAGGTCGGCGTCGACCAGCAGCGGCGGCTCGGTGGAGGGGGCGCCGAGCAGGGTGCGCAGCTGGTGGCAGACGGCCTGGGCGGCCTGGGCGGCGTCCTGCTCCAGCGCGCCGAGCCGGGGCTCGTGGACGAAGAGCACGTCGGCGTCCGAGCCGTAGCCCAGCTCGCGGCCGCCGAAGCGGCCCATCGCGATCACCGCGAGCCTGGTCGGCAGCTCGCCGTTGGCCGCCTCCCACTCGGCGGTGCAGGCCCGCAGGGCGCCCTGGAGGGTGGCCGCGTTGAGGGCGGTGAGCGCCTCCCCGGCGGCGTCCACCGCCTCGCCCGGGTCCTCGCCGAAGCGCCCGAGGACGTCGGCGGCGGAGGTCCGGAACAGCTCCCGCCGCCGGACCGAGCGGGCCGCCGCGACCCCCGCGGCGGCGCTGCCGGCCCGGCCGACGGCGGCCAGTACCTCGGACTCCAGCGCGGGGCGACCGCGCGGCACCAGCCCGTTCGGGTCGCCCAGCATGGCGACCGCCTCGGGGGCGCGCAGCAGCAGGTCGGGGGCGAGCCGGCCGGCCGAGAGCACCCGGGCCAGCTGCTCGGCGGCGGCGCTCTCGTCCCGCAGCAGGCGCAGGTACCAGGGGGTGCGGCCGAGCGCGTCGGAGACCTGACGGAAGTTCAGCAGCCCGGCGTCCGGGTCGGCCGAGTCGGCGAACCAGCCGAGCAGCACCGGCAGCAGGGTGCGCTGGATCGCCGCCTTGCGGCTGACCCCGGAGGCCAGCGCGGTGAGGTGGCGCAGGGCCGCGGCCGGGTCGGCGTAGCCGAGCGCCTCCAGCCGGGCCTTGGCGGCGGCCGTGGAGAGGCCGGTCGCCCCGGCGGGCAGCTCGGCGACGGCGTCCAGCAGCGGGCGGTAGAACAGCTTCTCGTGCAGCCGCCGCACCTCCACCGCGTGCCGCCGCCACTCCCGCTGGAGCGCCGCGACCGGGTCGGCCCGGCCCTGACCGGTCAGCCCGGTGTCGTTGATCTGCGGGGCCAGCGAACGGGCGAGGCGCCGCAGGTCGGCCGGGTCGGTGGGCATCAGGTGGGTGCGGCGCAGCCGGTGCAGCTGGATGCGGTGCTCCAGCGCGCGCAGGAAGCGGTAGGCGGCGTCGAGCGACGCGGCGTCGGCCCGGCCGACGTAGCCTCCGGCACTCAGCTGCTCCAGCGCCTGGAGGGTGTTGGGGCTGTGCACCCCGGGGTCGGTGCGGCCGTGCACCAGCTGGAGCAGCTGGACCGCGAACTCCACGTCGCGCAGCCCGCCGGGGCCCAGCTTGAGCTGGCGGTCCAGTTCGGTGGCGGGGATGGCGTCCACCACCCGGCGGCGCATCTGCTGGACGTCGGCGACGAAGTTCTCCCGCTCGGCGGCCTGCCAGACCAGCGGGGCGGTGGCCTCGGCGTAGGCGGCGCCGAGCTCGGCGTCCCCGGCCACCGGACGGGCCTTCAGCAGGGCCTGGAACTCCCAGGTCTTGGCCCAGCGCTGGTAGTACGCCAGGTGGCTGGCCAGGGTGCGGACCAGCGGGCCGTTGCGCCCCTCGGGGCGGAGGTTGGCGTCCACCGGCCAGATGGTGCCCTCGCCGGTGGTGTCGGAGCAGAGCCGCATCAGCCGGGCCGCCAGCCGGGTGGCGGCCTGCAGCGCCCGGTGCTCCTCGGCCCCGTCCCGGGCCTCGGCCACGAAGATCACGTCCACGTCGGAGACGTAGTTGAGCTCCCGGCCGCCGCACTTGCCCATCCCGATCACCGCGAGCCGGCACTGCCCGGCCGCCTCCGGGTCCTCCTCCTCGGCGATCTCCAGCGCGGTCTGCAGGGTGGCCCCGGCCAGGTCGGCCAGCTCGGCGCCGGTCTGCGGCAGGTCGGCGGTGCCGCTCAGGTCGCGGGCGGCGATGGCCAGCAGGCAGCGGCGGTAGGCGGCGCGCAGCGCGTCGGCGCGCGGGGCGGAGCTGGTCCACACCCGCTGGCGCAGCACGTGCTGGAAGTCCTCCCGGGCGGGGTGCACGTCGCGCAGTTCGAAGGTGACCAGGGCGTGCCAGTCGCGCGGGTGCCGGGCCAGGTGGTCGCCGAGCGCGGCGGAGGCGCCGAGCACCGAGAGCAGCCGGTCGCGCAGCGGCTTGGAGCTGGTCAGGGTGTCCCGCAGGGTCTGCCGTTCGGGCCCGTCGAGCGCCTCCAGCAGCCGGGCCAGGCCCAGCAGCGC
Source organism: Kitasatospora sp. NPDC051853 (assembly GCF_044452665.1). Classification (NCBI taxonomy): domain Bacteria; kingdom Bacillati; phylum Actinomycetota; class Actinomycetes; order Kitasatosporales; family Streptomycetaceae; genus Kitasatospora; species Kitasatospora sp. NPDC051853. The sequence goes on from NZ_JBITBY010000002.1 coordinate 484,757, forward strand.
CAGGTCCGGGTCGGCGGTCGCGCCGAGCGCGTCCAGCAGCACCGGGTCCTCGGCCAACCCGCTCAGACCCGGCCCGGCCGGCCCCGGACCGCCCAGTCCCGGACCGGCCAGCAGCCGGACGGCGGCGTCCGGATCGGAGAACCCGCGCCGCACCAGCCGTACTTCCAGCCGACTGCTCCGCTCCGCCACGACGGCCCGCCTCCCTGTTCGCACCTGGTACGAGCGTACGGGCTGACCGGCCGACGGTGCGTCAGGTGGCGCGGCGTCAGGCCCGCCCGCCCGTAGGGGAGCAACCTCCGTGCCCCCGGCACCGTTGGGCCGGGTGTGCGTCTGCCCTCCCTCACCGGCCTGCGGTTCTGGGCCGCCCTGCTGGTGGTGCTCTACCACCTCTCCCGTCAGCTGGGCGAGCTCCCGCTGATCAGCCCGCTGGTCTGGTACGGGCGCAGCGGGGTGACCTTCTTCTTCGTCCTCTCCGGCTTCGTGCTGGCCTGGACGTACGCCGACTCCCCCGTTCCGGTGACGGTCTTCCTGCGCCGCCGGCTGGCCCGGATCTGGCCGCTGCACGCGCTCACCACCGTGCTCTCGCTGGCCGCCTACGCGGCGATCGGCGCCGCGCTGCCGGTGGCCGCCGCGCTCTGGTCGGTGCCGCTGCTGCACGCCTGGCTGCCGGCCGCGGCCAAGGGCGGCAACCCGGCGAGCTGGTCGCTGGGGGACGAGGCCTGGTTCTACCTCCTCTTCCCGTTCCTCCTGCCCCTGCTGACGGGGCGTCGGCCCGGGCCGTGGGTGGTGGGGTGCCTGCTGAGCGGGCCGCTGCTCTGGCTCGGCGGTGCGGCGGTGGCCGATCCGGCGCTGCGCAGCTGGCTGCTGGACTACCTGCCCCTGGCCCGCACCCCGCAGTTCCTGCTCGGGGTGGTGCTCGGCCTGGCGGTCCGCCGGGGTACGGCGCCGCGGGTGCCGCTGCTCCCGGCCGGGCTGGCGGTGCTCGGCTTCCACGCCGCGCTGGTGCCCTGGCACCTGGCCGTGCCGGACCGGCTCTGGTACGGGCCCTACTGCGCCGCGCAGTTGCTCTCCGCGCCGTTCTTCGCGGCGCTGATCACGGCCGCCGCCCAGGCCGACCAGCGCGGTCGACGGGCGTTCGGGCAGCGGCCGTCGGTCCGCCTCGGCGAGTGGTCCTTCGCCTGGTACCTGGTGCACGAGATCGGCTTCCGCTGCTGGCTCGCGGCGTACGGGCGGCCGGACGGGGCATGGGCGCTGCTCGGCGTCTGGCTGCTGCTGGCGGGCGGCTCGCTGGCGGTGGCGGCCGCGCTCTTCCGGTACGTGGAACGGCCGTTGGAACGCGCCCTGCGGGGCCGGGGCTCCGGAGGAACGCAACTGCCGCGCCCCCGCCGGGATTCGGCGGAGGCGCGGCAGCGGACGGCGGTCTGACGGGTCAGCCCTTCTTGACCAGGCCCTCCTGCGACTCGTCCATGTTCACGTAGGCGTAGAAGACGCCCAGGTTGTAGCCGTCCTCGTCGGTGTCGACGGTGGCGGTGATGTCCGTGTCACCGTTGCGCAGGATCTTCGAGATGTCCCAACGGTTGGAGTCGTAGCCGAAGTTGTTCCGGTTGTACGGCACCCGGACGAACTGGTCCGCCGGGGTCAGCTCCTCGATGGTGGAGTTGAAGGCGTCCTTGGAGAAGTGGTTCTGGTCGGTGAACTCGGTCTTCGGGCCGTTGGTGGACTTGGCGTAGAAGGTGTCACCGGTCCACTTGAGGTCACCGTCGTAGACCACGTAGCCCAGCTTGCCCTGGATCGGGCCGGTGGCCGGGGTGACCAGGCCGTCGAGCTTGAGGCTGATCTCCGGGCTGTTCGGCAGCTCGGGGACGAAGCCGTCCCAGAGGTGGACGTGGCGCAGCGGCTTGCAGTCGTTCTCGTAGGCCACCACGATCGTCCAGCCGCCCCAGCTGTGCGGCTTGACCACGGAGTCCATGTTGGCCACGGTGTAGGCGCCGTTGCCGTGCTTCTTCACCAGGTCGGTGATGTCGGCCGAGGCCTGGTAGCTGCTCTCCGCCTCGGTGGTGATGTAGCCGATGCTCGGCTGGTCGTTGGCGATGTTGGTGTACTCGGTGTCGCCCGGCAGCTTGAGGTAGACCTCGTCGATCCGGCTCTGCGGCAGCACCACGTCGTCGATGCCCCGGGTGCCGCCCCAGTACAGGCGGGCGTACTTGACGGCCGACCCCTGCTCCAGGCCGAGGGTGGCGGAGCTCGCGGAGTAGATCTCGTCGCCGAACGGGCCGATCGTCCCGGGATCGATGTTGATGTACTTCATGTGGTAGTTGTTGTTGATCGGGCGCGAACCCTCACCCGTACGGGCCTGCTCGCAGGGCGGCTGGTTCGGGTCGAGCGGCGGCTTGGTCTCGTCGCAGGTCATCAGCGAGTTGCTGATCCGGGTGATCGAGCCGTGGAAGGTGCCGTCGAAGCGGGTCTTCATCGGCAGGACGTTCTGCTCGATGGTGTCGCCGTGTCCGGGAGAGCGGCGCCCGTCCCCGGAGCCGCGCGCGTCGGCGGACGGAATGGTCATCATCTGGCCGGCGACGGCGACCAGGGCCGCACTGGCGACGGCGAGGCGGCGTACGGTGCGGCGCTTCCCGGTGGCACGGCTGACGGTGGAGGGCATGGGTACCTCTCGGTCCAGGCGGCCGGGCGCGAGGCGCACACCCGCCGAGGTTCTGGGGTTGACGCCACCCATCGGAACACAACTCTCCGCAACATTCTCGTCACGTACCGCCATCAGGGGGGACGGCCGCGCCCCCGCACTGACCACCCGTCAGTTCCCCACCCGGCCGGGCTATCCACGGCGCCCCGCGGGCCCGTACCCTCACCCGAACGGACTGATCAGGGCGGGGGCGCAGTGACCGTGACGGGCCATCAGGAACCACCCCGGGACGCCATCCCGACCGCCTTCGCCGCCGCCACCGCCGCGCCCGCCGACCCGGCACCGGCCGACGCCCCGCCCGCTTCCGCCGTCCCCACCGCTCCCGCCGCCAAGGCCGAGCACCGGCTCCCGACCGTCTGGACCAGGACCACCGGCCTGCTCGCCGCCCTGAGCTCCCTCGGCTACCTGCTCTCGGTCGCCCTGACGCCCTGGCAGCCGTCGGTCCGCCCCCTCCCCCTGGCCCTGCTGGCCGCCACCGCCGTCTCGGTCGCCGCCTGGGTCGTCGCCGCCCGGTTCGCCCCGGCCGCCCCGGCTCCGGCCCCGCCCCCGCGGGCCTCGTGGTGGCGGGCCGCCCGCCACGCGGTGGTGGCCGGGCTCTCGGCCGGCGCGGCCCTCTCGCTCTTCGCGCCCCTCGGGCCCACGGCCGGCCGGGTCTGCCTCTGGCTCATCCTGCTCACGGCCGCAACCACCCTCCTGGGCAGCCGAGTTCACCAGTCCCGGGCCCGGCTCGCCGCCGTCAACCGTGACCTCCGCCTGCTGGCCGCCGGCTACCTGGGCGCCTGGCCCGCCGCCTGGACCGCCTACCACCTGCTCCGCCCCGGCGACGGCCCGCTGCCGGTGGCGGACCGGCTCGGCCAACTCCTGTTCATCCCCTCCGTCGGCCTGATGGCCCTGACCGGTCTGCTGGCCCTCGGCGTCGCCCTGCACCGCGTCTTCCGCCGCCACGACAACTGACCTGCGGCCAGGGACATGTGGCCGTCCGTTCACCCCGCCGGCCTGGTCCCCGTCACCCCCGGCCCGTAACCTCGCGCGGACGGACCGACCGACCGGCACGGGGGAGCACGGGTCATGACGGTTGATCAGAACGCCACACCCAGGCGTGCGTCCAGGGGCGTGGCCACCGCCGAGCCGCCGCCCGAGTACCAGGACGACGACGAACTCCACAGCCCCACCCGCTGGACCCGGGTCACCGGCACCGCCACCTATCTGGCCTTCCTCGGCTACCTGGTGGCGATCCTGCTGGAACCGTGGCGCCCCGGCATCCGCCCGCTCCCGCTCACCCTGCTCGGCCTGGGCGTGCTCTGCGGCCTGCTCTGGCTGATCGCGGGCCACCGGGCCCCCAGGAGCGACCTGCTCCCCGAGACGGCCCCGGCCCCGGCGCCGCCCACCCCGGCCGACCTGGCGGCCGACCTGGCCTCGTTGGACGCCACGTACCGGCGCCGGGCCCCCTGGTACTTCGCCGTGTCGCTCCCGCTGGTGGCCCTGGTGCCCGCCCTGTTCGTCCCGTTCAGCGGCGCCGATCCGGAAGTCTCGTCCCGGCAGGCCGAGTTGGTGGCCGCCGGGGCCCGGTGGGGCGAGTACGTCCTGCTCCCGCCCGAGCAGAACGGCGACCGTCTGCCCGGCTACCGGCCTTACCAGGACTACCGGTTCGCGCCGGTCGGCGACACCCCCGGGGAGCCGTTCGGCGCGGCGCAGTCCCGCTCGCTCGCCGGCGTCGAGGTCGACCACCGGGTCCGCCTGCTCACCGCCCCGGACCAGGCCCCGTTGGCGGCCCCGGCGCTCGCAGCGGCCACCGAGCCCGCCCCGATCGACCGGACGGCCGTCCGGATCTGGCTCGGGATCGTCCTGCTCGGCACCGTCGTCGCCGGCGTGTCCTGCAACGGCATCGCCCACGGACGGAGCCACCTGCCCGCCGAGGACTTCTACGCCGCCGGCCCGCAGTGGCACCGCATCCGGATCACCGGGGCGACGGTCACCCGCGACCTGCCGGAGGAGGAGATCGACCGCGACGCCGACGGCACCCCCACCACCACCGAGGAGTGCCTGCGGCTCTACCTGGTCGGCACCGCCCACCAGTTGCTCTACCGGGGCGACCACCCGCCGAACGGCCTCGCCTGGCTCGGCCTCCACCCCGACCTCCGGTCCGGCCCCGGATCTCCCCGCACCTTCCACACCGCGCTGATCGTCCCGGACCGCCACGGCTCCTACCGGGGCACCGTCCGGCCGCCGCTCCCGGCCCCCTCCGACGCCCCGGCCCCGCGGCCCCGCCCCGTCCGGACCGACCCGCGACACGCCTCCCTGGACACCGGGGGCCGCCTGGCCCTCGCCGTCCTCGCCCTCTGGCCGATCGGCTGGACCGCCTACCACTTCCTCTCCCCCACCGACGGCACCCTCCCCGCCTGGCCCGCCGTCGGCCAACTCGTCCTCTACCCCCTCGCCCTGCTCCTCGCCCTCACCGCCCTCCTCGCCATCGGCACCGGGCTGCACGCCCTCTACGAACGCGTCGTCCGCTAGCCTGTCGGACGAGTGACGGCCCGACCCCAGGAGGACAAGTGAGCACCGAGATCGTCCAGTTGGTGGAGCAGGCGGGCCCCTACCTGACCGCCGCCGTGACCTCCTACGGCACCGCCGTCCTGACCCGCACCGAGGACTCCGCCGTCGAAGCCACCGCCAACCTCGGCCACCGCATCCTGCAGTCCCTCTTCCACCGAGGCTCCGCCGCCTCCCGGGCCACCCTCGAAACCGCCGTCCAGGACGCCGCCGAGGACCCCGCCGACACCGACGCCGCCGCCACCCTGCGCCAGCAGCTCAAGCGCGCCCTCCGCGAGGACCCCGCCCTCCGCGCCGAACTCGCCACCCTCCTCGGCCCCGCCCCGACCGCGGCCCCGGTCACCATCACCGCCTCCGGCGAACGCTCCGTCGCCGCCCACATCATCAGCGGCACGGTCAGCACCGGCGACACCCTCCGCCCCTGACCTACCGCTTGAGCGCCCGGTAACGCTTCATCAGCTCCGTGATCCGCGCCGGGTCGGCCCTGCCGTTCAACTCGGCGACCAGCTCGTCCGGGCACAGCTCGTAGAGGTCGCCCCACCAGCGCCCGCCCTTGTTCTTCCAGATCCGGTACCCGCCGGGCACACCCCGCGCCACGTACCTGCGTCCGCCCACGTCCCCCACCCTCCATGCGAGCACGGAGCATCCCACAGCACCCCCGGCCACGCATGCCGGTTTCGCCCCGCGTGCCGCCCGGGCTCACCTAAGCTCCTTGGCGAACAGGAGCGTTGGGCACACGAGGAGGCCGGCGTGCACTACGAGGCCTCCGGCCCGCGGTCCATCTCGGCCGACAGCATCGGCACCGCCCACACGGGCGACACCACCGTCCTCCCGCCCGAACCCCTGCACTCCGCCCGCGACGTCCAGGCCCCTCCCGGCCTGAACAACCTCGACCCGCGCCCCCTCTGCGTCGGCCGCGACGAGGACCTCCGCCGGCTCCGCACCGCCCTCACCACCTCCGGCGACGCCGCCATCACCCAGGCCTCGACCGTCCACGGCCTCGGCGGCATCGGCAAGAGCACCCTCGCCCTCGCGTACGCCCACCGCCACCGCCGTGACCACACCCTCACCTGGTGGCTCAACGCCGAATCCCCCGCCCGCATCGAGGAGTCCCTCGCCGAACTCACCCTCCGCCTCCGCCCCGAATGGGCCGGCCGCACCACCACCGGACAACGCGCCGCCTGGGCCCTCACCTGGCTCCAGTGGCACCCCGGCTGGCTCCTCGTTCTCGACAACGTCGAGACCGTCAAGGACGTCAGCCCCCTCCTCGGCTCCCTCACCGGCGGCCACCACCTCCTCACCAGCCGCCGCGCCGTCGGCTGGCCCCACTCGGTCCGCACCCACCCCCTGGGCATCCTCGACCCCACCGAGGCAACCGAGTTGCTCTGCCACCACGCCCTCGGCGGCGCCACCCCCACCCCACGCCAGCAGGAAGAAGCCCGAGCCCTCGCCACCGACCTCGGCCACCTCCCCCTCGCCCTGGAACAGGCCGGCGCCTACCTCCGCCAACACCCCGGCATCAGCATCGAGACCTACCGCCGCCGCCTCCCCGTCAAGCTCGACAAGGCCGCCGAGGGCATCGACGCCGAACGCACCATCGCCCGCATCTGGAGCCAGACCCTCACCACCCTCGACCCCCGCGCCGTCACCGTCCTCCAGACCCTGGCCTGGTTCGCCCCCGACGACATCCCCGTCACCCTGCTCGGAAGCACCGACGACGACCTGCACGAAGCCCTCGCCGTCCTGGCCGCCTACAGCATGGCCACCGTCACCGCACACACCGTCAGCGTCCACCGCCTGCTCCAGGCAGTGCTCCGCTCCACCGCAACGGCCGAACCCGACGGAACGCCGGCAGGGCGCCGTTCGGCCGAGCGGGCAGTCGTCCGGGCCTTCCCGGCGGACGGACCGCCCCCGGACCAGGACGCGCTGATGCCCCATCTGATCGCGCTCGCCAGCACCAGCCCGGCAGAGGCCCAGGACGACGTGATCGCCCTCTTCGTCCGGGCAACCCAGTACCTGCGCGATCGGGGCCACATGGCGCACGGGGTACCGCTCCACCAGGCAATCGTCGCCCGGCACGAGCACGTCCTCGGCGACACCCATCCCAGGACGCTCACGAGTCGCCACAACCTCGCCGACGCCTACGAGTCAGCGGGCGACCTCGAACGCGCCATCCCCCTCTACGAGACCACCCTCGCCCAGTCGGAGCAGGTCCTCGGCGACACCCACCCCGCCACCCTGGTCAGCCGCAACAACCTCGCCAGCACCTACGAGTCGGCGGGCGACCTCGAACGCGCCATCCCCCTCTACGAGACCACCCTCGCCCAACGCGAACAGACCCTCGGCCACACCCACCCCGCCACCCTCACCAGCCGCAACAACCTCGCCTACGCCTACAAGTCGGCGGGCGACCTCGAACGCGCCACCTTCCTGTACGAGCGCACCCTCGCCCAACGCGAACAGGCCCTCGGCCACACCCACCCCAGCACCCTCACCAGCCGCAACAACCTCGCTGCCGCGTACTCCGCCGCCGGCGACCTCGAACGTGCCATCCCCCTGTACGAAACCACCCTCGCTCAATGCGAACAGGTCCTCGGCGACACCCACCCCGACACCGTCAGCAGCCGCAACAACCTCGCCAGCGCCCTCCGTAAGCGCGACCGGCTCAACCGCGACACCTGACCCGCACAACGCAGCTCGGCCCGCCCCCCACCGGCGAAACGCCGTCAGGGAACGGGCCGAAGCTCAAGCTTGACGCGAGGTCAGAGCACCTGCAGGTTCTTCCGCAGCTCGAACGGCGTGACCTCCGAGCGGTACTCCTCCCACTCCTGCCGCTTGTTGCGCAGGAAGAAGTCGAAGACGTGCTCGCCCAGCGTCTCCGCCACGAGCTCGCTGCGCTGCATCAGGTCGATCGCCTCGCCGAGGTTCTGCGGCATCGGCTGGATCCCGAGCGCCCGCCGCTCCGCGTCCGTGAGCGCCCACACGTCGTCGTCCGCGCCCGGGGGAAGCTCGTACCCCTCCTCGATGCCCTTCAGACCGGCGGCCAGCGTCACCGCGTACGCCAGGTACGGGTTGCAGCCGGTGTCGAGCGAGCGCACCTCGATGCGGGTGGAGCCCTGCTTGCCGGGCTTGTACATCGGGACCCGGATCAGCGCGGAGCGGTTGTTGTGCCCCCAGCAGATGTACGACGGCGCCTCGCCGCCCGCACCGGCGGTCCGCTGCGAGCCGCCCCAGATGCGCTTGTACGAGTTGACCCACTGGTTGGTGACGGCGGCGGTCTCCGCCGCGTGCTTCAGCAGCCCGGCGATGAACGAGCGCCCCACCTTGGAGAGTTGGTACTCCGCGCCCGACTCGTGGAAGGCGTTGCGGTCGCCCTCGAACAGCGAGACGTGGGTGTGCATCCCGGAGCCGGGGTACTGCGAGAACGGCTTCGGCATGAAGCTGGCGTGCACGCCCTGCTCCAGCGCGACCTCCTTCATGACCAACCGGAAGGTCATGATGTTGTCGGCCGTCGAGAGCGCGTCCGCGTACCGGAGGTCGATCTCCTGCTGGCCCGGGGCGCCCTCGTGGTGGGAGAACTCCACCGAGATGCCCATCGACTCGAGCATGGTGATGGCCTGCCGGCGGAAGTCGTGGCCGACGCCGCGCGGGGTGTGGTCGAAGTAGCCGGACTGGTCCGCGGGGATGGGCGGGGTGCCGTCGCCGGGGAGGTCCTTGAGGAGGAAGAACTCGATCTCGGGGTGGGTGTAGAAGGTGAAGCCGAGGTCGGAGGCCTTCTCCAGGGTGCGCTTGAGCACGTACCGCGGGTCGGCGTACGAGGGGGAGCCGTCCGGCATCATGATGTCGCAGAACATCCGGGCGGTGCCGGGGGTCTCCGAGCGCCAGGGCAGGATCTGGAAGGTGGTCGGGTCCGGCTTGGCGATCATGTCGGACTCGTAGACCCGGGCGAAGCCCTCGATCGCGGAGCCGTCGAAGCCGATGCCCTCCTCGAAGGCCTGCTCCAGCTCGGCCGGCGCCACGGCCACCGACTTGAGGAACCCGAGTACGTCGGTGAACCACAGCCGGACGAAACGGATGTCACGCTCTTCGAGCGTACGAAGCACGAACTCCTGCTGCTTGCCCATGGGGACAGTCTCACCTCTGCTCTTTACGTCCGTGTTACGCCCGGTCGTCCGCTCGTAGCGGCCTGGCAACGAATGCCCCCATCATGTCGGATCTTCGTCCGGAGTCCAGCCCGGGAGGCGGGAGACCGGGTGATCCGACGGAGCTTCAGCCGAGCGGCTCGAACGGGTTGACCACCGGGACGCCCGTCCGGCTGACGTCCTTGACGTTGCGGGTCACCAGTGTCAGCCCGTGGACCTTGGCCGTGGCGGCAAGCAGGCCGTCGATCGTCGGAAGGGGGTCCGGCACGGTCAGCAGGGCCCAGACCTCGGCGATCTCGGTGGTCACCGGAAGGATGCGGTCGGCATAGCCGAGGCGGATGGCCGCCAGCCATTCGTCCAGCCGTTCCGCCTGCGCCGGGTCACGGCGGCGGAGGCTCTCCACACCCCGCCTGATCTCGCCGATCACCATCGCACTGGTGAATACCGGCCCCCCGCCGACCGAACGGAGCCAGCCGGTCACCGCTCGATCGGGTTCACGCTTGCGCAGCTCGGACAGCACGTTCGTATCGAGCAGATAGCCCATCAGTTCTCCCCGAGGTCCACCGGTCGCGGAAGGTCGCGTTCGGCGACGATCGTGTCCAGCTCGTCGGCGAGGGCGTCGTCGAAAGAGGGCTCACGTCGGAGCAGGAACTCCTCGAAGGACACCTCCTCCCCCTTGAGCCGCCGGTACTCCCTTATGTCGATGACGACCGCGACCTCATCACCGTGCCGGGTGACGATCTGTGGGCCCTCCGCCTCCGCCAGGCGGAGCACCTCACTGAACTTCTGTTTCGCTTCCTGGACCTGCCACGCCATGCGAAACACCTCCGTCTAGTCTGTCCAGACTTCACTATAGGGCAGAATCGCTGCAGACATAACGTCAGATAGACGATAAGGTGGAGGCATGCCGAATCTGCGACTCGCCCTCAGCCAGATCGACCCCTGGGTCGGTGACATCGAGCGCAACTGCGAGGAGGTGGTGCGCTGGACCAGGCGGGCCGCCGAGGGCGGGGCGCAGCTGGTGGCGTTCCCGGAGATGGTGGTGACGGGGTATCCGGTGGAGGACCTGGCGCTGCGCGGGTCGTTCGTCAACGCCTCGCGGGAGGCGCTCGCCGGGCTGGCGCGGACGCTGCGGGAGGAGGGCCTCGGGGAGCTCGCCGTCGTGGTCGGGTACCTGGGCCGTTCGGCGCAGGCGTGGCGCGGCCGCCCCGCCGGGTCGCCGCAGAACTGTGCGGCGGTGCTGCACCGCGGCGAGGTGAAGGGCCGTTTCGCCAAGCACCACCTCCCCAACTACGGGGTCTTCGACGAGCACCGCTACTTCGTCCCCGGCGACCAGCTGCCGGTGCTCCGCCTGCACGGGGTGGACGTGGCCCTCGCGATCTGCGAGGACATCTGGCAGGACGGCGGCCGCGTCCAGGCGGCCCGAGAGGCGGGGGCCGGGCTGCTCCTCGTCCTGAACGGGTCGCCGTACGAGCGCGAGAAGGACGACACCCGCCTCGCCCTGGTGCGCAGGCGCGCGCGGGAGGCCGGCTGCACGCTGGCGTACGTGAACATGGTCGGCGCCCAGGACGAGCTGGTCTTCGACGGGGACTCCCTCGTCGTCGACGCGCAGGGTGAAGTCCTGTCCCGCGCACCGCAGTTCGAGGAGGCCCTGCTGCTCGTCGACCTCGAACTCCCAGCCGCCGACACCACCCCCGTCGACACCACCCCCGCCGACACCGCCCCCACCGACGGCCTGCTGCTGAACGACGGCCTGCGCCTGGTCCGCACCGACCTCGGCGGCGCCCCCGAGGACCGGGGGCCGACGGAGCGCCGGGCGCCCGCGCCCCGCCTCGGTGACGAGGCCGAGGTGTACCAGGCGCTGGTGGAGGGCACCCGAGCGTACGTCCGCAAGAACGGCTTCCGGTCGGTGCTGATCGGGCTCTCCGGCGGGATCGACTCCGCCCTGGTGGCGGCGATCGCCACCGACGCGCTCGGCGGGGCGAACGTGCACGGGGTCTCGATGCCGAGCCGGTACTCCTCGCAGCACTCCCGCGACGACGCCGCCGAACTGGCCCGCCGCACCGGGCTGCACCTGCGCACGGTCCCGATCGCCCCGATGTTCGACGCCTACACCGCCGCCACCGAGCTCACCGGGCTGGCGGAGGAGAACCTGCAGTCCCGGCTGCGCGGCACCCTGCTGATGGCGATCTCCAACCAGGAGGGCCACCTCGTCCTCGCGCCCGGCAACAAGAGCGAGCTGGCGGTCGGCTACTCGACCCTCTACGGCGACTCGGTCGGCGCCTACGGGCCGATCAAGGACGTCTACAAGACCCTGGTCTTCCGGCTCGCCCGCTGGCGCAACGCGGCGGCGCTCGAACGCGGCGAGCAGCCGCCGATCCCGGAGAACACCATCGCCAAGCCGCCCTCCGCCGAGCTGCGGCCGGATCAGGTGGACACCGACTCGCTCCCCGACTACGACCTGCTGGACGCCGTGCTCGACCTCTACGTGGAGGGCGACCAGGGGCGGGACGCGATCGTCGCGCGGGGGTACGACCCGGCCGTGGTGGACCGGATCGTCCGCCTGGTCGACACCGCCGAGTACAAGCGGCGCCAGTACCCGCCGGGCCCGAAGGTCTCCCCCAAGGGCTTCGGCCGCGACCGCCGGCTGCCCGTCACCAACCGCTGGCGCCAGGGCTGAGGAAACCGGGGTGCGGGGGCGGCCGGGGCTCTGCGAGCATGCACGGATGTCCGAGCGTCTCGAAGCCCTGGTCCTCCGCCGCACCCGCCGTGTCCCCCTCCCCACCGGCCCGGACGGCCAAGGGGCGGCCACCGCACGGCAGTTGGACGCCGCGCTGATGTCGGTCGGCTTCAAGCTGTCGGCCGAGCTGTTCGAGCACCTGGCGGGGCTGCCCGGGGAAACGGTGACCGCCACCGCGACCCGCACCCTGGCCACCGTCCGCGAGCTGGTCGGCGACCACGTCCGGCACAACGCCTACTTCGTCGACTTCCCGGCCAACGTGCCGGACACCCACGACTTCTGGGTGCACTGCATCACCGAGGCGCTCTCGGACGACGCCTCCCGCGCCCGCACGCTCGAACAGCTCAGCTTCGGCACGCTCGACCTGCTGACCCTCCCCGGCTACGGCCGCTACCGGCACGGCTACGACGAACTCCTCCGGCGCCACCGCGAGTTGATCGCCGCCGCGACCGACCGCGTGACCGTCCTGCACCTGGGCGGGCCGCTGTCCGACGAGGTCACCGCGCTCTACCTCGCCCTGGCCGGCAGCAGCACACCGCTCGGCCCGGAGGGTCTGGGCGACCTCGCCGTGCTCGCCCCGTTGTGCGTCGACGGGCCGCAGCCCGAGGCGATCCCGGTCCGCGAGAACCGCGCCGTGGTCAACCACGCCCGCCTGCTCGCCGGTGCGGACCTCCTGCTGGACACCGTCACCGACGTGCTCCGGCTCGCGTACGTGCTCGCGGGCGGGGACCCGTCGCTGGCCGAGCCGGTCCGACTGCCCTCGCTGCGCCGCCCGGTGCGCCGGGCCCTACTGGCCGGGCTGGACGCGGTGGTCGCCGCCGCGCCCGCCAAGCTGGCGGACGTGCACGCGCACCGCGAGCGGTTCAAGCGCCTCGGCGAGCGGCTGCACCCGCACGAGTACCCGCGGTGGCCGGACGCCGCCCGGGTGTTCGCGGTCGCCCGCGGTGAGCTCGGGGCGCCGACCCTGGACAGCCGGTTCGAGGCGCTGCTCGCCGGGGGCGACGTGCCCGGGGCCGCCCGGCTGCTGGCCGGCGCCGCGCCCGGCCGCCTCTTCCGGGCGCTGGACCGGCTGCTGACCGCCTGCACCGACGAGGAGCAGCGGCGGGCGGTGCTGGCCGCCGCCGGGCAGGCCGCGCCGCAGGTCTCCGGCCGGGTGCTGCTCTCGCTCCGCGAGAACCTGCTGAACCGCGCCCACCCGCCGCACCACAAGCGGGTGTTCACCAACCGGCTGGGCCGCGCCTGGGTCGCCGACGACACCCGCCCCGGCCTGCCCGAGGCCACCCGCGAACTGCTCCGCGCGCTGCTGGAGGCCGAGACCCGCCGCCGGCTGCCCTCCCCCGCCCACCTGCTGCTCGACCCGGCGGTGCTGGACGTCGCGGTGCCGCTCAGCGGCAAGGCCACGGCCGGCGGCTTCGGCGTGCTGCCCCGGGGCTCGGTCTCCCCGGTCGAGGGCGAGCTGCTGCGCTTCTTCGTGCACTGGCACCAGCGCCGGACCAGCACCGACTTCGACCTGTCGGCACTGCTGCTGGACGAGGAGTACCGCACCCTCAACTGGCTCTCGTACACCGAGCTGAAGAGCGTCGAGGGCGAGCACTCCGGCGACATCACGGACGCCCGGGAGGGCGCCTCGGAGTTCATCGACCTGCGCCTGGGCGCGGTGCGCGGCACGTACATCGTGCCGCAGGTGAACATCTACGACGGCGAGGGCTTCGAGCAGGTCAAGGAGTCCTTCTTCGGCTACATGCTGCGCGAGGCCGAGCAGCAGGGCCTGCCCTTCGAGGCGCGCACCGTCCGGATGAAGTCGGAGCTGCGCGGCCCGGGCCGGGTGGCCCTGCCGCTGGTCTTCCTGCGGGACGGGACCGGCACCTGGTGGGCCAAGTGGCTCCACCTGCACCTCAAGGGCAGCCCGCGCGCCAACCAGGTGGAGGACAACCGCATCTCGGTCGCCACCCTCGTCCGCGGCACCGTGGAGCGGCGGTACCTGACGGTGCGGCACCTCACCGAGCTGATGGGCGCGGCCACCACCACGCTCTGGGACGGCGCCACCGTCCCGGACGGCCCGGTCACCTTCGTCGGCCTGGAGCGGCCGGAGGGGCTGCACCCGGACTCCACCGTCGTCACGCCGGAAAACCTGCGTGATCTGGTCCCGGCCTGACTGCTAGCGTGGCCACGGCGGCGAGGCCATGGACGGGCTTCCTTCTCATCTTCCTGTAAAGAACTAGTCCGTCCGCTTCCCTCGCCGCCCTCAGAACCTGAACGAGGCCGCCACCGCCCGGTGGTCGCTCCCGCTCCTCGGCAGCAGCCAGGAGTCGGTGGCGGTCAACTTCCCCCCGCTGAGCACGTGGTCGATCCGGACCATCGGGAAGGCCGCCGGGAAGGTGAAGCCGAAGCCCTGGCCGGCCGTCTCCTGAGCGGACGTCAGCTGCTCGGTCAGCGGGTCGAAGGCACGGTCCGTCAGGCTCCCGTTCAGGTCGCCCATCAGCAGCACCCGCTCCTCCGGCTCGCTCCGCAGGGCGGCGCTCAGCGCCTTGACGCTCTCGTTCCGCGGGTCGGCGCCGAAGCCGCTGCGCGGGGTGACCCGGACGGAGTCCAGGTGGCCGTAGTACACCGCCACCCGCCCCTTGGGCGTCTCCACCACCGCGCGGGCCGCCGTGCCGATGTGCTGGATGCCGTCCTTCTCGACGAACCCGCCCGGCACGATCGGGTACTTGGACCACAGGCCGTCGGTGGTCGAGCCGCCCAGGTAGTAGGGGTAGGCGGAGGCCAGGCCCCGCCGGTACTCGGCCAGTGCGGCCGACTCCATCTCCTGGAGGGCGATCAGGTCGGCGCCCGAGTCCTTCAGCACCTTCAGCGTGCCGGCGTAGTCCACGTTGGCGGCCGCCACGTTGTGGCTCACCACCGTCAGGTCGCCCTTTCCGGTGCTGCCGTCCGCCAGCGCCCCGCCGTACATCGCCAGCCAGACCACCCCGGGCAGCAGGGCCGCCACCAGTGCGGTGGCCGAGCGGCGCAGCAGGGCGGCGAGCAGCAGCGCGAGCACCAGCAGGCCGCTCCACGGCAGGAAGGTCTCGACGAGGCCGCCGAGGTTGCCGCTGTCGGGTATCAGCGAGTGCCCGGCCATCGGAAGCGCCGTCAGCACCGCCAGCCCGGCCAGGATCCGCCCCCGCTGCCAACGGCTCTTCCGCCGCGCGGGCGGGGACGACGGCTGCGGGGCCTTGCCGGTGCGCACCGGCGCGACCGTCTCTACCTGGGTCATTCATCCCCCTTGTGACGTTATGTCAGCGTTATGAGGGTTCAGACGCCGCAGCGGTGCGGAAGGGTTCCTCAGTACCGGTACTCGGCCGCGACCGCCCGGTGGTCACTGCCGTCGGCCGGGAGCACCCAGGAGTTCGTCGGGGTCAGCCCGCCCTTGCTGAGGATCTGGTCGATCCGCGCCATCGGGAAGCCGGAGGGCCAGCTGAAGCCGAAGCCGTCCCCGGCCGCGCCCTGGGCGGAGCGCATCTGGGAGGTGACGGGAGCGAGCGAGCGGTCGTTCATGGTGCCGTTGAGGTCGCCGAGCAACAGCACCTTCTTCACCGGCTCGGCCTCGATCGCGTCGCCGAGCGCCTGCGCGCTGACGTCCCGCCGCCCGGCGGTGAAGCCGCTGTCGAACTTCAGCCGCACCGAGGGCAGGTGGGCGACGTAGACGGCGAGCGGGCCCTGAGGGGTCGTCACGGTGGAGCGGAAGGCCCTGGTCCAGCCGATCTTGATGTCCACCACGCGGGTGTCGGAGATCGGGTACTTGGACCAGAGCCCGACGGTGCCCTCCACCACGTGGTACGGGTACGCCGCGGCCAGGCCCTTGCTGTAGGTGCGGACGCCGTCGGCGGCCAGCTCCTCCAGGGCGACGATCTGGGCGCCCGAGTCGTTGAGCAGCTTCACCGTGCCGGCCGGGTCGGTGTTGGCGGCGGCCACGTTGTGGGTGAGCACGGTGAAGTCGCCGCCGCCGGTGCTCTTGTCGGTGAGCAGGCCGCCGAACAGGTTGAGCCAGACCGCGGCGGGCAGCAGCACGGCCAGCAGCGCGGTGGCCGAGCGGCGCAGCAGGGCGAGCGCCAGCAGCACCGGGACGGCCAGGCCGAGCCAGGGCAGGAAGGTCTCCAGCAGGCTGCCGAGGTTGCCGTAGCCGTTGGGCACCGAGGAGTGCAGGACCAGCAGCAGGGTGGTGAGCAGGGCCAGTCCGGCGACGATCCAGCCGCGCCGCCAGAGGCCCGGCCGCCACGAACCCGACCACCGGGACCCGGGCCACCACGAGCCGGGCCGCCAGGAGCGGCGGGGCCGCCGGACCGGGGTCGCCCCGCCGTCCGCCGGAGCCACTGCCTCGTCCGCCCGCACCATGAACCGTCCTCCACGCCGTCCCGGCATCGTCTGCCCCGAACCCGACCCGACACCTGGTCAGCCGGTTTTGTCGGATTCTCGGCTCAGCCTATGACGGCATGGACGTGACCACGGCGGCGCCGGGTTCCGGCGCGCCCCGGTCAGTGAGATTCGCCACCGGAAGGAGGCCCCGGAACGCTCCGCGGACGGACGGCCGCGCCGTCCAGCACGGCGTCCACCATCCGCTCGGCCAGCTTCTCGTCGTCGAGCGGGGCCTCGTCCCAGAGCATGGTGCGGATCAGGATCGGGCCCATCACCATCTCGGCGAGCAGCTCCGGGTCGAGGTCGCTGCGCAGCAGTCCCTCGTCGACCCCGCGCTGGATGATCTGCCGGGCCAGCTCGCGGCGGGGCCTGACGATCCGTTCCTTGTAGACGGCGCGCAGCTCGGGCAGGCCCTCCATCTGGCCCAGGGCGGACTTGAGCACCCAGCGGGAGCGCTTGGCCACGCCCCGGCGGCGCATGTACTCGATCATCGCGATCAGGTCGTCGCGGACGCCGCCGCCCGCGGAGAGCACCGGCTCGGGCATCTCCAGCCGGGCGACCACGTCGACCAGCAGGGCCTCCTTGTTGGGCCAGCGCCGGTAGATGGTGGCCTTGCCGACTCCCGCCTCGGCGGCGATCCGCTCGATGGAGAGCTCGACCAGGCCGGCGCCGCCCTCCATCAGCCGCTCCACCGCCTCGAAGATCGCCTGCTCGGCCGCCTCGCTGCGCGGCCGCCCCCGCCGGGGCGCGCAGGGCGACCCGTCGGGGGCGGAGGCGTCGGTGGTCTCGGTCTGCATGGCCCCATTCTGCCCGGAGGCGCTCGAGTACCGGTCCACCGTCATGACGCGGCCTCAGCCCTTCGCGGGGGCGAGCTCGGTGGCGGCGGCGTCGCCGGCTCCTTCCGGGCCGCCGGCCGGGGCGGCCGGGGCCTTGCCGGGGAGCAGGAACCAGGCGAGCAGCACGCCCACCAGGGTGACGCCGGCCGACAGCCCGGCCACCACGTGCATGGCGGTGATGAAGGCGTCCTCGGCGGGGGCGACCAGCGCGGTGGTGCCGGTGCGCTCCGCCACCGCGAGGGTGGCCTCCAGCGACTCACCGGCCTTGTCCCGCAGCGGAGCGGGCAGTTGGGCCAGGGTGTCGGAGACGCCGTCGCGGTAGACGGTGGAGAGCACCGCGCCGAGCACGGCGACGCCCAGCGAGCCGCCGACCTGGCGGAAGGTGTTGTTCAGCGCGGAGCCGGCCCCGGCCTTCTCGCGCGGCAGCGAGCCCATGATGGCCACGGTGACCGGGGGCATCACGTGCGCCATGCCGGTGCCCATCAGGAAGCCGAGCACCACCAGCAGCCAGATCGAGGTGTCCCGGCCGAGCAGCAGGTAGCCGAGGAAGGCGACCACGATCAGCGCCATGCCGCCGGCGCAGGTGGCCCGGACGCCGAAGCGGTCCACCACCAGCCGGGCCCGGGGTGCGAAGACCAGCTGGGCGACGGCCAGCGGGAGCATCAGCACACCGGCCTGCAGGGCGCTGTAGCCGCGCACGCTCTGGATGTAGAAGACGCCGAAGAAGGAGACGCCCATCAGCGCGAAGAAGACCAGGCCGATCACCGCGACGGAGGCGCTGAACACCTTGTTGCGGAACCAGCGGACGTCCATCGCGGGGTGGGAGGTGCGGCGCTCCCAGGCCACGAAGGCCGCCAGCACGGCCAGTCCGCCGAGGGTCGGGACCCAGGCGCCGGGCGCGGTGAAGTCGGCCAGCTCGCCGCCCTTGATGATGCCGTAGATCAGCGCCACCAGGCCGACGATCGACAGCAGCACGCCGACCGGGTCGAGCCTGCCCGGGTTCGGGTCCTTGGAGTCCGGCACCAGCAGGGCCATCGCGACCAGGGCGACCAGCACGATCGGGACGTTGACCAGGAAGACCGAGCCCCACCAGAAGTGCTCGATCAGCAGGCCGCCGGTGATCGGGCCGATGGCGATGGCCAGGCCGACCGCGCCGGCCCAGATGCCGATCGCCTTGGGCTGCTCGTGCCGCTCGAAGACGTTCATGATGATGGCCAGCGTGGCGGGCATCACGAAGGCGCCGCCGAGGCCCATCACCGCGCGGTAGCCGATGAGCTCGCCCGGCGAGGCGGCCAGCGCGGAGAGCAGCGAGCCGAGGCCGAAGACCACCATGCCGCCGAGCAGCGACCACTTGCGGCCGAGCCGGTCGCCGAGCAGGCCGGCGGTGAAGAGCAGCCCGGCGAAGACCAGGGTGTACGAGTTGATGGACCATTCGAGGTCGCTCTGGCTGGCGCCCAGGCCGGTGGGTGCCGGCGAGGCGATGGTCTTCATCGCCACGTTGAGGATCGAGTTGTCGAGGACGACGACGAGCAGGGCGAGCACCAGGGTGCCCAGGATCGCCCAGCGCCGCCGGTGCACTGCCTCGGAGACGGACATGGAGTCCCCCATGATTTACGGATCGGAAGCGTCTCGTAAGAGCCTAGACCCACTTTCGATACGGAACGGACTCGTATCGTAAAGTCTGGGCAAAGAAGCCCCCGAAGAAGCTGCTGCGCCCGGTCTTTGCGAGCCGGGGCGGGCGTGCAAGCATGGGAGCAGATCCGGGGACGCCGCACGGCGCCACGAGACGACAACCCATCAGGAGCCTGTTCCATGAACGCTTCTCCGCTTCAGCCTGCCCAGGGGTCCGCGCAGACCCTGTACGGCGGGATCACCAACCGCCGCGTCACCGTCCGGGACATCGCCGCCGCCAAGCAGCGGGGCGAGCGCTGGGCGATGCTCACGGCGTACGACGCCCTCACCGCCGGCGTCTTCGACGAGGCCGGCATCCCGGTGCTGCTGGTCGGCGACTCGGCCGGGAACTGCCACCTCGGCTACGAGAACACCGTGCCGGTGACGATGGACCAGATGGTCATGCTCTCCGCGGCCGTGATGCGCGGCACCAAGCGCGCGCTGGTCGTCGGCGACATGCCGTTCGGCTCGTACCAGGAGTCGGCCGGCCAGGCGATGCACAACGCGGCCCGGCTGATGAAGGAGGCGGGCGTCGGCGCGGTCAAGCTGGAGGGCGGCGAGCGCAGCGCCCGTTCGATCGAGCTGCTGGTCGAGGCCGGCATCCCGGTGATGGCCCACATCGGGCTGACCCCGCAGTCGGTGCACGCGCTCGGCGGCTACCCGGTGCAGGGGCGCGGCGACGAGGCCGCGCACCAGCTGCTCCGGGACGCCAAGGCGGTGCAGCAGGCGGGCGCCTTCTCGGTGGTGCTGGAGGCGGTGCCGGCCGAGCTGGCGGCGCAGGTCACCGAGCAGCTGGCGATCCCGACGGTGGGGATCGGCGCGGGGGCGGGCACCGACGCCCAGGTGCTGGTGTGGACCGACATGGCCGGGATGACGGCGGGCCGGGTGCCCAAGTTCGTCAAGCAGTACGCGAACCTGCGGTCCGTCCTGGGCGACGCGGCCCGGGAGTTCGCGGCCGAGGTGGGCGCGGGCACCTTCCCGGCGCCGGAGCACACCTTCAAGTAGGACCGGAAACGCGAGAGGAGCGGCGCCTGGGCCCGGGCGCCGCTCCTCCGTCGTTCACTGACGGGTCATCAGCAGTTGACCGGCACGTCCAGGGTCACCGGAGTGTTGTACCAGCCGAACGAGGACACCGAGAAGGAGGCGTGCACCGTGGAGTTGCACGGCACGGTGCCGCCGACGCCCTCGACCTTGATGGTCGAGGCGTAGAAGGTGCGGTAGCCCTGGTAGGAGCCGATCGAGGCGCCGCCCACGACGTTGCCGTTCAGGTTGACGATCAGGTCCTTGGGCTGGATCGGGTAGCCCGGGCTCGGCGGGCCGGCGAGCGCGATCGTGCCGTAGAGCGCGACCTGGTCGCCGGTGACGTCCGCACAGACCTTGGTGGAGAGGCCCGACTGCAGAGCCGAGTAGCTGCAGGTGGTGACGGTGGTGGCGGCCTGGGCCGGGGTGGCGGCCAGGGCCAGGCCGGCGGCACCGGCGGCGACGAGCATCTTGCGGAACATGAGAGTGTCCCTCCCTCGACAGCGCACACGGCCCCACGCCATGTGCTGCTGCAATGTGATATTTCACTATACCCGTGAATCTGATGGTTCGTCAGGTTGAACGGATCACGATCTTCCGATGACGGATGACAGCGGCCCGACGGCGGCGACAGCGGGCTGACAGCACCGTGACAGCCGGGACGGACAGGCTGTTGCCATGACCCGAATCGAGAACGCCGTCGAGGTGCGCGGCATCGTCAAGCACTACGGAGAGACCAAGGCCCTGGACGGCGTGGACCTGACCGTCCGTCAGGGCACCGTGCTCGGCGTGCTCGGCCCGAACGGGGCCGGCAAGACCACTCTGGTCCGCATCCTCTCCACCCTGATCAAGCCGGACGCCGGCACCGCCGTGGTCGGCGGCCACGACGTGCTGACCCAGCCCAAGGAGCTGCGCCGCACCATCGGCCTCACCGGCCAGTACGCCTCGGTGGACGAGCTGCTCTCCGGCTACGAGAACCTCTACCTGATCGGCCGTCTGCTGGACCTCAGCAGCAAGCAGGCCAAGGCCCGGGCCGCCGAGCTGCTGGAGCGCTTCTCCCTCACCGAGGCCGCCAAGCGCCCCGCCAAGACCTACTCCGGCGGGATGCGCCGCCGCCTCGACCTGGCCGCCTCGATGATCGGCCACCCCAAGGTGCTCTACCTGGACGAGCCCACCACCGGCCTGGACCCGCGCACCCGCAACGAGGTCTGGGACGAGGTGCAGCGGATGGTCCGCGAGGGCTCCACCGTGCTGCTCACCACCCAGTACATGGAGGAGGCCGAGCAGCTCGCCCACGAGCTGACCGTGATCGACCGCGGCCGGGTGATCGCCAACGGCGCGGTCGCCGAGCTCAAGGCCCAGGTCGGCGGCCGCACCCTGCAGGTCCGCCCGCAGCGCCCGGCCGAGCTCCCCGAGATGGCCCGCTGCCTGCGCGAGGCCGGGCTGCCCTACGTGACCCTCTCCGAGGACACCGGCCTGCTCTCGGTCCAGCTGACCGACGACGAGCAGCTCACCACCGTGGTCGGCGTGCTGGGCGCGCGCGGCTTCGGCATCGCCGGCATCGACACCCAACTGCCCACGCTGGACGAGGTCTTCCTGACCATCACCGGCAAGCCGCAGGACACCGTCCCCTCCCAGCCCGTCCGCGACAAGGAGCCCGTGGCATGAGCGCCGCCACCCTGAACCCGGCCGCCCCGGCCCGCACCTCCTCCAGCGCCGCCGCGCTGCGTCACGTCGGCGCGCTGACCCGCCGCAACCTGATGCGGATCAAGGCCGACCCGGAGTCGATGATCGACGCCCTGTTCGTGCCGATCATCTTCACCCTGCTCTTCACCTACGTCTTCGGCGGCGCCGTGGCCGGCGGCCAGGACCAGTACATCCAGTGGCTGGTCCCCGGCCTGCTCGGCTCCACCGGCCTCAACCTGGCGATGGCCGTAGGCACCGGTCTGAACAGCGACTTCCAGACCGGCGTGATGGACCGCTTCCGCACCCTGCCGATCGGCCGTGCCTCGGTGCTGCTCGCCAAGATCGCGGCGGAGCTGATGCGGGCGCTGGTCTCCTTCACCATCCTGATCGTCTTCGCGATGATCCTCGGGCTGAAGCTGACAGCAGGCTTCCTGCCGCTGCTGGCCGCCGTGGGCCTCTCGCTGCTCTTCGGCACCTCGATCATCTGGATCTCCATGCTGCTCGGCATGGCGATGCGCAGCGCCCAGGCCGTCCAGGGCGTCTCGATGCTGGTGATCATGCCGCTGCAGTTCGGCAGCTCGACCTTCGCCCCGACCGACACCATGCCCGGCTGGCTGCAGGCCTTCACCGACTACAACCCGCTCTCGGCGCTGGCCGACGCCTGCCGCGGCCTGATCAACGGCAACGCCCCGATCGCCCACTCCGTGACGGTGGTGCTGATCTGGTCCGTGGTGGTCACCGCGATCACCGCCCCGCTGGCGGTGGCCCGCTTCCGCAAGCGGACCTGACCGCCCCCGCT
Source organism: Kitasatospora sp. NPDC051853 (assembly GCF_044452665.1). Taxonomy (NCBI): domain Bacteria; kingdom Bacillati; phylum Actinomycetota; class Actinomycetes; order Kitasatosporales; family Streptomycetaceae; genus Kitasatospora; species Kitasatospora sp. NPDC051853. The sequence goes on from NZ_JBITBY010000002.1 coordinate 507,288, forward strand.
AGAAGTCCCGCACCAGGTCGAGCAGTTCGCTGGTGCTCGGGAGGCCGAGCGCCGCGCCTTCGGCGACGGCGGCTCCGTACTCCTCCTCACCGAGCAGGGCCCGCGCCGAGGCGTGGGCCTTCTCGCGTTCCTCCCGTTCGATGAAGGTGCCGCGCGGGCCGTGCAGGGCGTCGTGCGAGCCCAGCAGCACGGCGGAGAAGCGGACCAGCGAGCGGTCGCCCCGGTGCTCGCCGACCGCCAGCAGGGTGCCGACGAAGGACGGGATCAGCAGCACCGTCATGTGGTCGGCGAACACCCCGGCCATGCCGGGGACGTCCCGCATCCGGTGCCGGCCCCGCTGGAGCACGGCCAGCGCCTCCTCCGGATCGCCCGCCCGGGCCACCACCCAGCTGCGGATGCAGAGCACCAGGCCGGTGAAGACCCCGGGCACCAGCGGGCCGAGCAGCTGCTGGTGCTCCGTCAGGTAGTCCAGCTCGGCCAGCGCCTCGGCGTACTCCCCGCGCCGGCTGAGCAGGCCGCAGAGCACCAGACGCCCGAACAGCTGCGCCCCGTCGGCGGACCGGGTGCCCGAGGACTCCACCTCGGCCAGCGCCGAGCGCACCATCCGCTCGCCCTCGTCGGGGTCGGTCTGCAGCAGCGCCTCGCCGAGCCGCACCTTGAGCATCGGCACCTCGTGGAACGCGCCCAACTCCTCCGCCAGCTCGATCGACTGACGGTACGTCCGGGCCGCCCCGGCCGCGTCCCCGTCGTTGCCCATCGCCTCGGCCTGGGCGGCCAGCGCCTCCGAGCGGCCCCACCGGTCGCCGAGCCGGGTGAAGATCTCCAGCGCCTCGTTGGCGTCCCGCACCGCCTCTGGCAGTCCGCCCACCCAGTCGTTCAGGGTGCGGGCGCGGATCTGCAGCAGGAAGGCCAGGTCGGTCTCCGTGCCGTGCACCCGGGCACCCGCCACCGCCTCGTCCAGCAGGTCCTTCATGTTGTCCATCCGGCCGGTCAGGAAGGAGGCGAACACCCGCATCAGCGAGGGGAAGCGGTAGGACTGCGGCAGCTCGGGGCCGTAGGCCTCCATGATCCGCTGGGCCCGGGCGACCTGGACGGCCTGGTCCTCCTGCTCCAGGCCGCCCGCGAAGGAGGCGACCAGGTGGTAGAGGTGCACCTGGCGGCGGGCCTCCTCCACCATCTCCGGTGCCATCGGCAGCGGGTGCTCCAGCGGTCCCGCGGTCAGCGGCACCGCCGCCGGGGCACCGTCGGCGAACGGGTCGGGGCCGAGCCGGCGGACCTCCTCGTACCAGGCGGTGGCCTCGGTCCGGTAGTCCCGCAGCTGCCAGAACCAGCCCATGCCGAGCACCAGGACCAGCGCCTCCTGCTCCTCGCCGCGGTCCACCGCCCGGCGGATCGCGGCCCGGACGTTGTCCTGCTCGCGCTCCAGCAGCTGGAGGACCGCCAGCTGCCCGGGGCCGTGGATGTCCTGGTCGGCGCGGCGCACCAGCTCGCGGTGGTACCGGACGTGACGCACCGCCACCTCCGGCTCGCCGGCCTCGGCGAGGCGCTCGCCGGCGTACTCCAGGATGGTCTCCAGCATCCGGTACCGCGGCCGCTCGCCCAGCCCGGCCACCAGCAGGGACTTGTCGACCAGCGAGAGCAGCAGGTCGGCGACCTCCTCCCGGGGCACCTCGGTGTCGTCGGAGCAGACCTCCTCGGCCGCCTCCAGCGTGCAACCGCCGGCGAACACCGAGAGGCGGCGCAGCACCGCGCGCTCCCGCTTGCCCAGCAGGTCCCAGCTCCAGTCCACCACCGCGCGCAGGGTCTGCTGACGCGGCAGCAGGGTCCGGGAGCCGGCCGTGAGCAGGGCGAAGCGGCTGTCCAGGCGGTCGGCCAGCTGACGCGGGGTCAGACCGCGCAGGCGGGCCGCGGCCAGCTCGATGGCCAGCGGCAGGCCGTCCAGGCGGCGGCAGATCTCGGCGCAGGCGGCCGGGTCCTCGGCCGGGTCGAAGCCGGGGCGGGCGGCCGCGCCGCGCTCGGCCAGCAGCCGCATGGCCACCTGGCCGGGCAGCGGCTCGACCGGCAGCAGCACCTCGCCGGGCACCCCGAGCGGCTCCCGGCTGGTGGCCAGCACGGTCAGCTCCGGGCACTCGGCCAGCAGTTGGTCGGTGAGCTCGGCGGCGGCCTGCACCAGGTGCTCGCAGTTGTCCAGCACCAGAAGCATCCGGTGCTGGGCGCAGTGCTCGACGATCCGGCGGACCGGGTCGTAGGTGCGGGCGGCCTCGCCGACCGCGCCGCCGGAGTGCAGCACGGTCTCGCGCAGGCCGAGCGCGGAGAGCACCGCGCCGGGCACCGCGGCCGGGTCCTCCAGCGGGGCCAGCTCGACCAGCCAGACGCCGTCCGGCCAGCTGCCGCCGGCCTGCTCGGCCAGCGCGGCCTCCAGCGAGAGCCGGGTCTTGCCGGAGCCGCCGGGGCCGGTCAGGGTGGTCAGCCGACCCGTCGTCAGGGCGCCCTTCAGCGCGGTCAGGTCGTCGTCGCGGCCGACGAAGCTGGTCAGTCGGCGGCGCAGGTTCCCCTGGGTCCGGCGCGGCGGCACCGGCGCGGCCGGGGCCGCCACCGGGGCCGGGGCGGGCCGGCCGTCCAGCAGTTCGCGGTGCAGCGCGCGCAGTGCCTCGCCCGGGTCGGCGCCCAGCTGCTCGGCCAGCTCGCGGCGGACCAGCTCGTAGTGCTGGAGCGCCTCGGCGGTGCGGCCGGTGGCCCGCAGCGCGCGGATCAGCAGCACGGCCAGCGGCTCGTCCAGCGGGCGGGCCCCGCAGAGCTCGGCCAGCTCGGCGGTCAGCTCGGCCGCCCGGCCGAGCTCCAGCTCGGCGGCGATCCGGTCCCGGCGGGCCTCGTCCCGCTCCGCCTCCAGCCGGGTCGCCGTGCCGCCGCGGTCCGGCAGGTCGGCCAGTGCCGGGCCGCGCCAGAGCGCCAGCCCGGCGGAGAGCCGCTCGGCCGCGCGCGGGAGGTCCCCCGCCGCCACCGCCGCCCGGCCCTCGGCGGTCAGCCGCTGGAAGTCGGCCAGGTCGTTGGCCCGGGCCGCGGTGGTCCAGTACCCGGCGGGGCCGGAGCCGATCTCGTCCCGCCCGACGGTGCGGCGCAGCCGGCCGACCAGGGTCTGCAGCGCGGCGGCCGAGTCCTGCGGCGGGTCGGCTCCCCAGACCTCGTCCACCAGCAGGTCGGCCGGGACGGGCCGGCCCTGGCGCAGCACCAGGGCGGTGAGCAGCGCGCGCAGCCGGGCCCCGCCGAGCGGCACGGTGGTGCCGTCGTCGCGGCGGGCGGTGGTGGTTCCGAGGATGCCGTAGTGCACCCGACCATTCTCGGGGACGCGGGGGCGCGCCCAGGTACGAATATCCTTCGGAACCGTTGTCCATGACGGTCCGTTCACCTGTCACGCCTTGTGGGGGTCCGGACCCGCCCGGCATGATCGACCGTCACACCCGCCCCTTCCGTACCCGTCCCGCATCGGAGCCCGCCCGCCATGACCTTCGCCGAAGCCCAGCGTTCACGCCGCGAGGAGCGCCGGATCAGCCCGGTGTTCTGGGTCCTGCTGGCCACCCTGGGCACCTCCGGCTGGGCGGTGGCCACCGGCTACGGCAGCGCCCGGTTCGGGGTCTTCCTGTTCGTGGTGGCGGGCTGGATGGTCTCGCTCTGCCTGCACGAGTACGCGCACGCCCGCACCGCGCTGCACGGCGGCGACATCTCCATCGGCTCCAAGGGCTACCTCACCCTCAACCCGCTGAAGTACGCCAACGTCCTGCTGAGCTTCGTGCTGCCGGTGGTCTTCGTGATCCTCGGCGGCATCGGCCTGCCCGGCGGCGCGGTCTACATCGAGCGGCACCGGATCAACGGCCGGCTCAAGCACAGCCTGATCTCCGCGGCCGGCCCGCTGGTGAACGTGCTCTTCGCGGCCGCCCTGCTGATCCCGCTGGGCGCGGGCCTGCTGGACGACCCGACGGTGCACGCCGAGGTGATGGGCCGTGAGCTGAGCGTCTCGCCGCTGGCGGGCGCGCTGGGCTTCCTGGGGATGCTCCAGGTCAGCGCGGCGCTGCTGAACCTGCTGCCGGTGCCGGGCCTGGACGGCTACGGCATCATCGAGCCCTGGCTCTCGTACAAGACCCGGCGCAGCCTCTCGCAGATCGCGCCGTACGGCATGCTGGCGGTCTTCCTGCTGCTCTGGCAGCCCGAGGTGAACTCCTGGTTCTTCGGCGTGGTGGACGGCGTGATGGGCCTGTTCGGCGTCGACCCCAACTACGCGGCGCTGGGCGACTACCTGTTCCGCTTCTGGAAGTCCTGACCCCGCACCGCCGCCGGGCGTTCGCAGGTCGTGGTGGTCCCCACCGGTGAACCGGTGGCGGCCGCCGCGGTCAGGCACTCCATCACGTCCAGCACGTGCAGGGCGAGGCCGGCCGAGGCCCGGTGCGGGGTGCCGGCCGCCAGGGCCCGGGCCAGGTCGGCGACGCCGTGGCCGCGGGCCGCGCCCGGCAGGCCAGCCAGCGGGGCCACCGGCTCCCAGTCGCGGGCGCCGGCGCGGTGCAGGGCGACCGGGCCGTCGAAGTCGTTCGGGTCCGGGACGGAGAGCGAGCCGGCCGTGCCGTACACCTCGATGTGCGGCAGGCGGGCGGCCCAGACCTCGAAGCTCATCAGCAGGGTGGAGACCGCCCCGCCGTGGTGCTCCAGCAGCCCGGTGACGTGGGTGGGCACCTCGCTGCGGAAGCCCTCCCCGGCCCGCGGCCCGGTGGCCACCGTCCGCTCCGGCCGCGGGGTGGCGGCCAGGCCGGTGACCCGGCGGACCGGGCCGAGCAGGGTGACCAGGGCGCTCAGGTGGTACGGGCCCATGTCGTACAGCGGGCCGCCGCCCGGGCGGTAGTAGAACTCCGGGTCCGGGTGCCAGAGTTCGTGCCCCGGGGTGGTCATGAAGGCGGTCGCGGCGAACGGGGTGCCGATCTCCCCCGCGTCCAGCAGCGCCCGGGCGGTCTGGGTGCCGGTGCCGAGCACGGTGTCCGGCGCGCAGCCCACCCGGACCCCGGCCGCCCCGGCGGCGGCCAGCACCGCCCGGGCCTCGGCGGTGGTCGCGGCCAGCGGTTTCTCGCCGTAGACGTGCTTGCCGCCGGCGATCGCCAGCAGGGCGACCTCGGCGTGCGCGGCGGGCACGGTGAGGTTGAGCACCAGGTCGACGTCCTCGGCGGCGCAGAGCTCCGCCACGGTGGTGGCCCGCGCGCCCGCCCGCGCGGCGGCCGCCCCGGCCCGTGCCGGGTCCAGGTCGGCGACGGCGGTGACGGTGGTCTCCGGCTGCCGGGTCAGGGTGTCCAGGTAGACCCCGCTGATCTTCCCGGCCCCGACCACCCCGACCCGCAGCGGGGCGCTCACGCGGCGCCCCGGGTGGCCCAGTACATGCCCTGACGCAGCATCAGGTCGGCCTGCGGGTGCGCCAGGTCGGCCGGCGTGTGCCCGAGCACGGTGACGAAGACCCGCCCCGCGCCCCAGCTCCGGGCCCAGGCGACCGGGACGGTGACGCCGGTCAGCTCGGGGTGGTCCGGGTCGGCGGCGAACTCGGTGACCGCGAGCGGGACCACCGCCGGGTCCAGGTGCAGGTAGTACTGCTCACTGGTCAGCTCGAAGGGCGCGACCCCCGCCGTGGCCGGGTGCTGCCCGACCGGCGTGACCAGGTAGCGGACGTGCTCCCGCGGGTGGTGGACGAACTGACCGCCCGTCATCAGCTGGTACTCGGTGCTCTCCCGGAAGGCGTCCACGATCCCGCCGTGCCACCCGGCCAGCCCGGTCCCCGCACGCACGGCGGCCGTCAGCCCGGCGGCCTGCGCCTCGGTGATCGCGCCCATCGTCCAGCACTGCACCACCAGGTCGGTGCCGGCCAGCAGCTCCGCGTCCAGGTAGCTGTCCAGGGTGTCCGAGACCGTCACCCGGTACCCGTCCCGCTCCAGCCGCTCCGCGTACCGGTCCGAGGCCGCGACCGGCGCGTGCCCGGCCCAGCCTCCCCGTACCACCAGCGCCGTCCGACCCGCCCGTGCCATCCGCCCTCCCCGGCCGTCGCAACAGTGAAATGTTACATGGCACAGCAGATTCGCACAGGGGTCCGCTCAGCCCTGTTCGGCGGCGGCCCGCTCCACCCGCGCCCGGCGCAGGTAGTACCAGGCGATGTTGCTGGAGACCCCGGCCATCAGCACCCAGACCACGCCCAGCCAGGTGCCCTGCACGAACGACACCACGGCGGCGCACACCGCCAGCACGAACACGATCGACGCATACAGCGCATTACGGGGCATGGCTCGGTACTCCTCGGCCGGGACTCGGGACGCCGTCCATTCTCGCCGACGCCCCGAGCGTTCCCGGCCACGGGTCACACGTCGGTGACGCGCAGGCCGGCGTGGGCCTTGTAGCGGCGGTTCACCGAGATGAGGTTGGCGACCAATCCCTCGACCTGGTGGGCGTTGCGCAGGCGGCCGGCGAAGATGCCGCGCATGCCGGGGATCAGGGAGGCGAGGGCCTGCACCAGGTCGGTGGCCTCGCGGTCCTCGCCGAGCACCAGGACGTCGGTGTCGATCCGCTCGATCTCGCGGTCCTGGAGCAGGACGGCGGAGAGGTGGTGGAAGGCGGCGGTGACCCGGGAGTCCGGGAGCAGCGCGGCGGCCTGCTGGGCGGCGCTGCCCTCCTCCACCGCCAGGGCGTACGCGCCCTGCTTGTCGAAGCCGAGCGGGTTGACGCAGTCCACCACGATCTTCCCGGCCAGCTCCTCCCGGAGCTCGGTGAGGGTGGCGGCGTGGCCGTCCCACGGCACCGCGACGATCACGATGTCGCTCTCCCGGGCACAGGTCGCGTTGTCCGCGCCGCGCACGCCGTAGCCGATCTCGGCGGCCGCTGCCTCGGCCCGCTCCGCGGTGCGGGAGCCGATCACCACCTGCTGGCCGGCCCGGGCCAGCCGGTAGGCGAGGCCGCGGCCCTGGTCGCCGGTGCCGCCGAGGACGCCGACCACCAGGCCGGAGACGTCGGGCAGGGCCGGGGCGCCGACGGGCGGGTTCACTGAATCGTGGGAAGTCATGCCGGAATCCTGCCAAACCCGCTGCGCCCTCTCCATGCTGACGGTCCATGGACGCGATGAGAGTTTCGGCACTCCGGGCCGCCCTGGCCGGGACGGGCTGGGTGGAGGAGGCCGGGGAGTTCGCCGGGACGCTGCGCCGCGCCACCGGGCGGCGCACCGCCTCCGGCCTGCTGCTGGTCGGCACCGCCGGGTACGAGCCCTGGCACCTGGCCGCCCACCTGGAGGAGGAGGCCTCGCTGACCGGTCTGCCTGGCCTGGCCCCGACCCTGCTGCGGCACCGGGTGGAGCCGCAGGCCCCGGCCCATCTGGCGCACGGGCTGCGGCGGCTGACGGAGGCCCGGCGCGGGGCCACCGTGCTGCTGGTGGCACCGGAGGCCGCCGGGGCGCCACTGCTGGAGCGGGTGCAGGACGCCCGGCGGGGCGGGGCCACCGTGCTGGCGCTGGACGGCGGGGACGCGGAGCTCGCGGGCCTGGCGCACGAGCGGCTGACCGTCCCGGCCGCCGGACCGCAGCCGGAGGAGGGTCCGTTCGAACTCGTCCAACACCTCGTCAGTTCCGCCGCCGGGGCGCCCTCCCGGCGCGGACGGCTGGCCCGGCTCGCCGAGCGGCTGGCGGGCTCCCCGCTCTCCCGCTGGTAGACCGGCCGCCCGGACCGGCCGAAATTCGCTTGCCGTTCGGGAACGCACCGTCGCAGCATGGCTCAACGTGACTTCCGAACCCCCCGACGCTCCCCCGTCCATCTGGCAGCGGATGCGCCCCGACCTCACCCCGTGGCGCTCCTCCCGGGACTTCCGGCTGCTCTGGAGCGCCGGGTGCGTCTCGTCCTTCGGCAGCTTCCTGACCTACGTCGCACTGCCGCTCCAGATCAAGCACCTGACCAACTCCCCGATCGCGGTCGGCCTGATCGGCGCGGTCGAGCTGGTCCCGCTGATCGTCTTCGGCCTCTGGGGCGGCGCCCTCGCCGACGCGCTGGACCGGCGCAAGCTGGTGCTCGGCTCCGAGGTCGGCCTGCTGCTGCTCTCCGGCATGCTGCTGCTGAACGCGCTGCTGCCGGACCCGGTGCTCTGGCTGGTCTACGTGGTGGCCGCCCTGGTCGCGGCGGCGGACGGGCTGCAGCGCCCGGCCCTGGACTCGATGACCCCGCGGATCGTCCCGCACGACCAGCTGACCGCCGCCTTCACCCTGCTCTCGCTCTACCGCAACGCCGCCTCGGTGGCCGGCCCGGCGCTGGCCGGCGTGATCGTCGCGGTGGCGGGGGTGGAGACCGCGTACGCGCTGGACGTGCTGACCTTCGCGGTCTCGCTGGTGCTGCTCTACAAGATCCGGGCGGTGCCGCCGTCCACCGGCGCCGAGAAGCCCTCGCTGAGCGCCATCGCCAACGGCATCAGGTACGCCTGGGGCCGCAAGGACCTGCTCTCCACCTACGTGATCGACATCGTGGCGATGCTGTTCGCCTTCCCGGTGGCGATCTACGCCTTCTGGGCCTCCGACCTCAAGGCCGACTGGGCGCTCGGCCTGATGTACGGCGCCACCGCCGCCGGCGCGCTGGTGGTCTCGGCCACCGGCGGGTGGACCTCGCACGTGCACCGGCACGGCCGGATGCTGGTCTTCGCCGCACTCGGCTGGGGCGTCTCCATCGCCCTGGCCGGCCTGGTCGGCAACGTCTGGCTGGTACTGCTCTGCCTGGCCCTGGCCGGCGGCGCCGACCAGATCAGCGGCGTGGCCCGGTCCTCGATCTGGAACCAGTCGATCCCGGACGAGTTCCGCGGCCGGCTCGCCGGGGTGGAGCTGCTCAGCTACTCGGTCGGCCCCCAGCTGGGCCAGGCCCGGGCCGGCGGGATGGCCACCGCGATCGGCGTCCGCGGCTCGGTCTGGGCCGGCGGGCTGGCCTGCGTGGTCGGGGTGGTCGCGCTGACCGCCGCGGTGCCGCGCCTGCTGCGCTACGACGACCGCACCGACGAGCACGTGGCCGCCGTCCGGGCCCAGCACGCGGCGCAGGCCGCCGAGCGCGACGCGCTGGCGGCATAGGGGTTGTCTCCTTGACGGGGCCGGGCGGGCGCCGTCAAGGAGACAACCCCTGACGACGCGTCACTTCTCCTGCTCCCCCTCGGGGGTGTCGTTCCACGCCGGGTCGTTCTTCCACTCCCGGTTCCGCTCGGCCGCCGTCTCCAGCGCGTGCACCGCCTCCTCGGGGGTGGCGTACGGGCCGAGCCGGTCCTTGGCCGGGCACTCCGGGCCCTCCTCGACCTTGCCGTGCTTGATGCAGTAGAACCACTCACCGGGCTTCCCGGTGGGCTTGCTCCGTCCGAACGGCATGTCAGCCTCCTGCTCTCGTACGGTGATCATTTCCCGCGGACCAGCTTCGCACGCACAACCGAGCGGGACGATCTCCGGCCGATAGACTCCGGCCATGGCTCTCGTACCCGGCATCCAGTCCCCCACCCGCAAGGTCCCGGCGCACATCCCGCGCCCGGAGTACGTCGGCAAGCCGAAGCCGACCCCGTACACCGGCCCCGAGGTGCAGACCGCCGAGACGATCGAGAAGATGCGGATCGCCGGGCGGATCGCGGCGGAGGCGATGGCCGAGGCGGCCAAGCTGATCGCCCCCGGGGTGACCACCGACCAGCTGGACGTGGTGGCGCACGAGTACATGTGCGACCACGACGCCTACCCGTCCGACCTGGGCTACCGGGGCTTCCCGAAGTCGGTCTGCACCTCGGTCAACGAGGTGATCTGCCACGGCATCCCGGACTCGACCGTGCTCCAGGACGGCGACATCGTCAACATCGACGCCACCGCCTTCATCCACGGGGTGCACGGCGACCTGAACGCCACCTACCTGGTCGGCGACGTGGACGAGGAGTCCCGCCTGCTGGTCGAGCGCACCCGGGAGTCGCTCGACCGGGCGATCAAGGCGGTCAAGCCGGGCCGTCAGATCAACGTGATCGGCCGGGTGATCGAGTCCTACGCCAAGCGCTTCGACTATGGCGTGGTCCGCGACTTCACCGGCCACGGCATCAACACCTCGTTCCACTCCGGCCTGATCATCCCGCACTACGACAGCGAGCGGGCCACCGAGGTGATCAAGCCCGGGATGACCTTCACCATCGAGCCGATGCTCACCCTGGGCACCTACGACTACGAGATCTGGGAGGACGGCTGGACGGTGGTCACCAAGGACCGCAAGCGCACCGCCCAGTTCGAGCACACCCTGGTGGTCACCGCCGACGGCGCCGAGATCCTCACCCTCCCGGGCGAGGGCTTCTGAGCCCCCGCTGACGTTCCCGCGCTGACGCGCGACGGCGGACCGGCCCGGGGGCCGGCCCGCCGTCGCGGTGTCCGGGGCTGACGCACCGTCAGCCGATCAGCCACTGCTCCTGGGCCACCGCGCCGACCTCGGTGCAGGCGTCGGTGAGCACGTCCAGCACCCGCAGCGCGTCCGGCAGCGGCAGCTCGGGGCCGCGCAGCCAGCGCACCTGGGAGCCGTCCGGCAGCGAGGCCGGGGGCAACAGGGTGTAGGAGCCGCGGCAGTGCCAGCGCAGGCCGGGGTGGTCCGACATGGTGTCAGGAGTGCTGTCCAGCACGCTCGGCCACCACTCGTCCTCGTCCACCGGGGTGCCCCGGGTGGCGGTGAAGAACAGGTACCTGTCCTCGCCGACGGCGGCCACCGGGCCGTGCACGCCGAGCGCCTCCAGGCGCTCCAGGGCCAGCCGGCCGGCCTCGGCCGGGACGTCCAGCACGTCGTGGGCACGGCCGGTGGCGGTGACGAAGTTGGCCTGCGGGTCGCGGGAGAGCCAGCGGGCCAGCTGCTCCGGATCGACGGTGGCCTGGGTCTGCCAGGCGAAGGAGACCGGGTGCTGGGCCGGAGCCGGACAGCCGACCCGGTCGCAGGAACACCGGTGCCCCGCGGGATGCGCGGCCGGCGCCAGCGGGAAGCCCGCGCGCACCGCCTTGAGCAACAGGTCCAGCCTCCCGGCCGGATCGCCCCCCGCATCCGGCCCGGTCCGCTCGCGGTCACGCCGCTGCCACCAGGCCGTCCACCTGCTGCTGGTTTCCATCTGGCCCCTTCCGCACCTGCTGTAGCTGCCGTGCCTGGTGTGACACAGCGACCGACGCAAACATCCGACGCAACGCCGGAGCCCACCCCGTTGCTTCCCCGGGGTGCGGTCGGTCCGGCAGCTTCGCCGTGGGCCGGAGCCGGTGTCGCCGGACGGCCGAGTCGCCCGGGGCACGGTTCGAACCGGGCCCCGACGGGGCCCGAGTACCAGGGAACTCCCAGGGGCGTACAGAGCAGGATAAGGGTGTCGGGGGGGCCGGATTGACCGTGGGCGGTGCTGCGCTGGTCACACGGCCGCTCACACCGGCTGCCGCACACCTCCACCGGTCCGCCACACCCGTAGGCTGAGCAGCGTGAAGAGCGCGGACACCCCTTTCGTCGGCGGCCCCCTGGACGGCCGGACCATCCCCGTCGGGCTGACGCCGTTCAACAACGTGCCCAGGGTCTACTCCGTCCCGGTCCCCGCGCACGGGGACACCCCCGCCGTCACGCTGGTCTACCGGCGGGCCAAGGAGTACGACCCCAAGGGCCGCTGGCGCTGGCGCTACGAGTACCAGGACCCCGAGGCCCCCGCGCCCTCCCCCGGGGACTGACGGACCGTCACGCCTCCTCGGCCAGGATCAGGTAGAGCTTCCGGCGGGCCTCGGTGAGCACCGCCAGGCCCTTGGCCCGCTGCTCCTCCGTCCCGGTGGCCATCACCTGGCGGATCGCCTGGTCCACCGCGCCGAGCGCCTGCCCGACCTCCTGCACCGCCTCCCAGTCCGGCCCGCGGCCGGCCTGCTCCCACGGGCTGGGCGCACCGGCCTCGGCCTCGGCACGGCCCGGCCCGGTCAGCTCGAAGAGCCGCTTGCCGGAGGCCTCGCTGCCCGCGATCAGGCCCTCCTCCTCCAGCAGCTGGAGCGTCGGGTAGACCGACCCCGGGCTCGGCCGCCAGGCCCCGCCCGAGCGCTCGCCGATCTCGGTGATCATCTCGTAGCCGTGCATCGGCCGCTCCAGCAGCAGCGCCAGCAGCGAGGCCCGCACGTCCCCCCGCCGGGCCCTCCCCCCGCGCCGCCCGTGCCCGGGGAACCCGCCCCGGCCGCCCCCGCCGTGCCCGAACGGCCCGCCGAACGGCCCGCCGGGCCGCCCTCCACCGAAGCCGCCGAAGCCTTCCCGCCGCTCCCGGCGGCGGCCTTCTCCCCTGTCGTACCCGTTCCCTCGCATGGTGACCACTCACTTTCGTTGACGTTGTCATCGAGCCATCTCGATAGCTCGACGATATATCGCTACCTATCGCTCGTCAACGAAAAACCGGGTGCGCCCCGGGCCCGGGCCGTCCTACCCTCGGTGGCATGAACGTCATCGGCCGAACCACCAGCGCGACCGCGCGAGCGACCAGCTCGCCGGTTGCCGCCGCCTGACGTACCCGCTCCACCCGTCCACCGGCGACCGGACACGGTCCACCGGTGGTCGTCGGCGTTCCCGCCCAGCCACCCGGTCCCGCGGATCCGTCGTCCGGCGCCTCCCCCGCCCTCGCGCGAAGGAGACCCACCATGAGGACCGACCGGATCGTCCGCACGTTCGTCGAGTACTACGAGGAGCGCGGCCACCGCCGCATCACCGGCTCGACCCTGCTGCCGCCGCCCGGTGACCCGGTGCTGTTCACCACCTCCGGCATGCACCCGCTCACCCCGTACCTGGAGGGCCGCCCGCACCCGCTCGGGCGGCGGCTGGTCAACGTCCAGCGCTGCCTGCGGACCACCGACCTCGACGAGGTCGGCGACGACACCCACCTGACGCTCTTCGAGATGCTCGGCACCTGGTCGCTCGGCGACTACGAGGGCCCGCGGAGCCTCGGCTGGGGCTACGACCTGCTCACCGAGGGGTTCGGCGTCGACCCGGGACGGCTGCACGTCACGGTCTTCGGCGGGGACGAGCGGACCGGCCCGGACACCGCCTCGCTGGAGCTGTGGCAGGAGCGCGGGGTGCCGGTGGAGCTCACGGTCGAGGACAACTGGTGGTCCAACGGACCGACCGGCCCGTGCGGCCCCGACTCGGAGATCTTCCTGTGGACCAGCGACACCCCGCCGGAGTCGACCCCGACCGGCGACGACCGCTGGGTGGAGGTCTGGAACCACGTGATGATGCGTCACCGGCGGCTCGACGACGGCTCCCTGGTGCCGCTCCCGCAGCGCAACGTCGACACCGGGCTGGGCCTGGAGCGGCTGGCCACCCTGCTCCAGGGCCGGCGGTCGGTGTTCGACTGCGACGTCTTCGACCCGTGGCGGGAGACCGTGCCGTCCCGGTGGGAGCTGGACGGGACCTCGCTGCGGGTGGTCTGCGACCACCTGCGGTCGGCCCTGGTGGTGATCGGCGACGGCGTGCGCCCGTCCAACACCGGCCGGGGCTACGTGCTGCGCCGCCTGCTGCGCCGGGTGCTCACCCTGCTGCGGCAGGACGGCCCGGGGCGCGGTCTCGGCGACCTGCCCGAGGAGCTGGTCCGGCACACCCTGGACCGCTTCCGGCCGGACGGGGACCCGGGCGAGGTGCGGCGGGTGCTGCTCGACGAGGAGCGGGGCTTCCTCCGGCTCCTGGAGCGCGGCCGGCGGGTGCTGGACCGCCCCCGGTTCCGGGGGCCGCTGACCGAGGAGGACTTCCACTACCTCCACGACACCCACGGCCTGCCCCGCGAGCTGGTCCTCGGGATCCGGCCGTGCTGACGGCGCCTCGGTTCAGGCGGCGAAGAGGGCGAGGCGCTCCTCGCCGAGGTGGGTGCGGAGGGCGGCGAGGGCGCGGGTGGTCTGGGACTTCACGATGGAGCGGCTGATGCCGAGGATCTCGGCGGTGGTCTCGACGCTGTGGTCCTCCCAGTGGCGCAGCAGGACGATGGCGCGGTCGCGGGGGGTGAGGAGGGCGAGGGCGTCGAGCAGGGCGAGGCGGACGGCGGTGGTGTCGGGGGTGGTGGGGCGGTCGGGGAAGCGGTCCACCGTCAGTTCGGTGGAGCTGCGCAGGCGTTTGTGGTCGAGCAGGGCGTTGAGCAGCACCTTGCGGGCGTAGTGGAACGGGTCGCTGTCCCGGCGGGTGAGGCGGGGCCAGGCCAGGTACATCTTGGTGAGGGTGGTCTGGGTGAGGTCCTGGGCGAGGTGCCAGTCGCGGCACATCAGGTAGGCCAGCTGGCGCAGGCGCAGCGTGCTGCCCTCCGCGAAACTGACGAACTCGGCTTCGTTGCGCACTTCTCGGCCCCCAGGGTGGTGCGGTGCAGGTCTCGGTGGCGGTGGTGCCGCGGCCCCGCAGGGGGCCGCGGCCGGTCGGACCGGATCAGGAGATCCGGGGCAGGTCGGGGTGGGCGGCCGCGGCCTTCAGGCCTTCGTCCGCGGTCATCCAGACCGAGAGGGCGGGGTCACCGGCCAGGGCGACGGCCTGCTGCTCGGTGAGCGCCAGGACGCCGGTCGGATTGCCCTGGCCCGGGGTCCAGGCCAGGCAGGTGCCCATGCTCACCTGGACCACGGTGCCGTCGTGGTGACGCGACGTCACCACGACGTCCTGGACGCAGTTGCTCTCCATGTGGTCCACGGTGACCTGCTGGCCGCGGTCGTCCCGGCGGCAGGTCTCCGTCCGGAAGCAGGAGACCACTGGTTCCGTGGTGCCGATGAAGACCCGGATCATCCCCGTCCCGGACGGGCCGGTGAGGTAGACCTGGGCCCCGGTGCCCTCCGCACCGTCCACCCCGTCGGTCTGGGCCGCGTAGCCACCGGTCCGCATGCCCTCCGGGGCCAGTGCGGCCACGGCGGACAGCAGTGCCGCGCCGGTGGTGGGCTGCCGCACCACCGGCGCGGGGCTCGGCGTGGCGGCCGCGACCACCTCGGTGGCCGCGGCGCCGCCGACGTGCGGCCGCAGCGGGCCGCCGAGCAGGAGCGCCACCCCGGCCACCGCGAGCGCCGAACCGGCCACGGCGCCCAGGGTCCGGCGGCGTCGCACCCGGCGCCCCTGCCGGAGCGCCTGGCCGACCAGGTCGCCGACGGGTGGCGCCTCGAGCGAGGAGAGCTCCTCGTCCAGGTCCCTACGGAAGTCCTTCATGTCTGTTGCTGGCTCTCTGTCGTCGTTGCGCACGCCGGCCATGCGGATCCGCACTGACGCGGTTCTGTCCCTCAGGACGGGTCGGCCGTCCCCTCCGGTGACACCAGGACGCGGAATTCTCGCACCCGGTTCCTCCGGCCCGGCACGGCGGCGCACCGCTCCGCCGGGGCAGCGGCTAGCGTGGCGGCATGACGGCCGGTGAGAGTGATCTGCGCACGTTGCTGAGCGGCATGAGCCCCGAGCTCCACCCGGGGAGGTACGTCTACTGCACGCTGCCGGCCAAGGTCCCGGCGGGGCTGCGACCGGTGGTCACGGTGGCCGAGGTGGAGGGGCCGACCGTGGTGGTGGCGCAGGAGGAGGCGGATTCGCTCGGGCTGCGCTACGAGTACGTGGCGGCCTGGATCACGCTGCGGATCCACTCGGCCCTGGAGGCGGTCGGCCTGACGGCGGCGGTCTCCACCCGTCTCGCCGAGCACGGCATCAGCTGCAACGTGGTGGCCGGCTTCCACCACGACCACCTGTTCGTCGGCGCCGAGGACGCGGAGCGCGCGGTGCGGCTGCTGGAGGAGCTGGCGGCCGAGCAGGTCTGAGGAGGAACCGGGGCGCGGGAACCGGCCTCCCGCGCCCCGGGGTTGACCAGGGGTCAGTGGCAGGTGCCGGTGCCCTTGTCGTTGTAGGTCTTGCCCGCCTGCGGGACGAACTCGAAGTCGTAGCTGTTGGCGTGCAGGGTGAACTTCAGGACGCCCCAGGTGTCGGCGTTGCGGGCCTCGCTGTTGTTCTGGATGGTGCCGAAGCCGTAGAAGCTCGCACCGCCCATGCCCGCGACGAAGCTGCGCACGCCGCGCGCGTCGTCCCGGTTGCCGTTCGCGTCCTGCGGGGCGAACCGCTCGTAGGTGTGGTTGTGGCCGGTGACCACCACCTCGGCGTTGTAGTCGTACAGCGCCTGGTACAGCGGGCGGGTCGAGGTGGACGGCGCGTGGCTGGAGCTGGACGTGTACAGCGGGTGGTGCCAGTAGGCGATGGTGCAGGGCTTGGTGCTGGCGGCCAGGTCGCCGCGCAGCCAGGTCTCCTGGGCCGAGCCGGCCGACATCGAGATGTTGGAGTTCAGCGCGACCACGTGCCAGTTGCCGAGGTCGTAGGAGTAGTAACCCTTGCTCGGGTCACCGGCGTTGGCGCCGAAGTAGGTGTAGTAGCCGCTGGCGCCCGAGGTGTTGTAGTCGTGGTTGCCCGGGGCCGGACGGGTGCGCGCCTTGTGGCGGCCCCAGGTCGGCTCGTAGTAGGAGTTGAACTCCGAGGTGGTGCCGTTGGTGTAGACGTTGTCGCCGGCGGTGAAGACGGTGCCGGGGATCTGGTCCAGCAGCGCGGCGGTCGCGGTGTCGCCCGAGCCGGAGTCCGCGATGTCGCCCGCGCCGACCAGCACCGGGTCACCGGAGGGCTGGGTGGGCGAGGGGGACGGGCTCGGGGTCGGGGTCGGCGAGGCCGTCGACGTGGGGGTCGGCGTCGGCGTCGGGCCCGAGGTGGTGAGCACCAGCTGCGGGGCGTCGGCGCCGCTCTCGCGGGTGTCGTAGTACGCGCCGTCCGAACTGGTCGAGCTGACACCGAAGCTGAAGGTGCCGTTGCCCTTCACCACCGAGGTGACGTCGACCTCGTACCAGGTGTCCTTGGTGATCGCGCCCAGGGTGGCGAGGGTCGCGCCGTCCAGGGCGGGCCTGTTGTTCCAGGTTGTGCCGGTCTCGCTCCAGGCCGTGTTGGAGACCGACCTGAAGACACCGCCCTTGCTGGCGCCGCTGTTGCCGCTGATCGAGCGGACCCGGAGCTTGGCGCCGGTGACCGGGGCCGTCACCCCGCTCACGGTGAACTTCAGGAACGCCTGCCGCACCGGCGAGTTGTCCGCCACGAACTGCGTGGCGGTGCCGTAGTTGGTGCTGGGGGTGGTGTCCTGGACGTAGGTGTCGGCGACCGGGGTGAAGGTGCTGGTCGCCGCTGCCGCGGTGGGAGCGGTCGCGGTGAGGAGCGTCGCGGCGAGCGCGGTGGTGACCAGTGCCGCGGAGGCGGCGGTCGCGGCTCGCCAGGATTGGCGCTTGCCCATCGGAGAGTCCCTTTCCTGGGGGAGAGGCCCGTGACCCGTGCCACGAGCGGGGGAAATCCTGGGGGGGCTGCCGGGCGTGCCCGGCACGCGCAGATGAACAACTCGCGTGCAGGACATGAGGATCAGGGGATGTACGCGGTCAACTCGTACCCGTACACCGGCTGTTCACCCATCGCATGCCGATCCGCTACCGAGGCCCTGTTGTCCGGCCGGGCCGCCGGACCCCACGATATGAGCCGTCCATGCCCAGGCATCCGCGCCCGCCCGGAGGAGCTCCGTGTACCTGTCCACGATCGGGCGTCCCCGCTCAGACGGGAGCCGGACCACCGTCAGGGTCGGCGCCAACGTGCTGGCGCTCGGCAGCGTCAGCCTGATCACCGACGTGTCGGCCGAGATGGTCACCGCGGTGCTGCCGATGTACCTGGTGCTCGGGCTCCAGCTCAGCCCGCTGGCCTACGGCCTGATCGACGGCCTGAACACCGGCGCGACCGCGCTGCTGCGGCTGGCCGGCGGCTGGACGGCGGACCGCTTCCGGCACCGCAAGGCCGTGGCCGGCACCGGCTACGCGCTCTCCGCGGTGGCCAAGCTCGGCCTGCTGCTGGTCGGCCGCTCGGCCACCGGCATCGGCCTGGTGGTGGCGGTGGACCGGGCCGGCAAGGGCCTGCGCACCGCGCCCCGGGACGCCCTGATCACCCTCTCCACCCCGCCCGAGGCGCTCGGCCGGGCCTTCGGCGTGCACCGGGCGATGGACAGCTTCGGCGCCTTCCTCGGCCCGCTGGTGGCGATGGCGGTGCTGGCCGCCGCCGGGCAGTCCTTCGACGCGGTCTTCGTGGCCAGCTGCTGCATCGCGGTGCTCGGGGTGGTCGTGCTGGTGCTCTTCGTCCGCGACCAGCGCGAGGAACTCCCGCCCGTCCGGGTAAAGTTGGACGTCCGCGGACTGCTGAGGCAAGGCCCGGTGCGGCGGCTGACGCTGGCCGCCGTGCTGCTCGGCACCGCCACCGTCGGGGACGGCTTCGTCTACCTGCTGCTCCAGCGGCGCGAGGACCTGGCGATCGGCTGGTTCCCGCTGCTCGCGGTCGGCACCAACCTGGCCTACCTGCTGCTGGCCGCCCCGCTGGGCGCGCTGGCCGACCGGGTCGGCCGGCTGCCGGTGCTGCTGACGGCCTATCTGGCCCTGGCCGCCGTCTACCTGCTGCTCTTCGGTCCGCTCGGCGGCACCCCGCTGCTGATCACGGTGCTCGCCCTGTACGGCCTGTTCTACGCCGCCTCGGACGGGGTGCTGATGGCGCTGGCCGGCCCGGTGCTGCCGGAGCGGCTGCGCACCACCGGCATCGCGCTGATCCAGACCGGCCAGGCACTGGCCTACCTGGTCTCCTCACTGCTCTTCGGCCTGGCCTGGCAGCAGTGGGGCCCGGCCGTCGCCACCCGCTGCGCCGCCGGGGCGGTCGCCCTGGCGATCGTCGCCTCCGCCGTCCTGCTGTTCCGCCTGCCCGGCGCCACCAAGGAAGCCCTGTGACCACCGAGTTCACCCGACGGACCACCGCCCCCGCCGACGCCCCCGCCCCGGCCACCCCCTCCGGGATGACCACCCGCACCAGGGTCGGCGTGCTGGTGGTGCTGGCCGCCGTGCTGGCCGCCGTCGCGGTCGGCTACGGACTGACGGCCGGCGACCGCGGCACCACCGCCGACCGCCCGGTGGACGCCGTCCCGCTCCGGCTGACCACCGACGGCGGGCAACTGCTGGTGATCGGCGACCGCCACCTGAACACGGTGGCCGCCGCCGAGCCCGACGGGCCGCGCCAGGTGGGCGAGTTGGAGTGCGTCCGGTCCTACGCGGCGGCCGGCACCGGGATCTGCGCCCATCCGGACACCCAGTGGTCCTACCGGATGGTGGTGCTCGACCGGGAGCTGAAGGAGACCAGGTCGATCCCGGTCCCCGGCCTGCCCAGCCGGGCCCGGGTCTCGGCCAGCGGACGGATGGTCAACTGGACCACCTTCGTCGGGGGCGACTCCTACAGCGGCGGCGGCTTCTCCACCCGGACCGGCATCTACGACACCCGGAGCGGCCAACTGGTCAGCTCGCTGGAGGAGTTCGCCGTCACCCGGGACGGGAAGCCGTACCGGTCGCCGGACGTCAACTACTGGGGCGTCACCTTCACCGCCGACGACAACCGCTTCTACGCCACCCTCTCCACGGCCGGCAAGCGCCACCTGGTCGAGGGCGACCTGGCCGCCCGCACGGTGCGGACCGTCAAGGAGAACGTGGAGTGCCCCTCGCTCTCCCCCGACGGCACCCGGCTGGCCTTCAAGGAGGCGGTGGACGCCGACCCGGCCAAGGGCTGGCGGCTCTCGGTGCTCGACCTGGCCACCCTGAGGGTGACCCCCACCGCCGAGCTGCGCAGCGTGGACGACCAGGCGGCCTGGCTGGACGACCGCACCCTGGCCTACACGGTGCGCGACGGCGCGGGCAATCCCGAGGTCTGGTCCGTCCCGGCCGACGGCTCGGGGCAGGGCGCCCTGCTGGTGGTCGGCGCGGAGTCCCCCTCGGTGCTCCGCTGACGCCTTCCGCCCTTGGTCGGTACGTGTCCTGACGATCCGTCAACGGAGCCCGTCAGGGCGTGTCCGAACCGAGCGGACCCCCTTGACAGGTGTAGACCAATGCGGTTCAGTCCACCGTACGGTTCCGTACCGGCCCGCGCCCCCACATCCGCGGGTCCCCCACACCGGACGATCCTGTCCTCGACCCGTGCGGTTCCCCCACCGCACCCAGGGGAGACGAAGTGTCGACAAAACGACTCATGGCCCTGCTCGCCGCGCTCGTGACCGCGGTCGGCCTCGCCGTGTTCCTGCCGGGGGCGGCCTCCGCCGCCACCTGTGCCACCCCGTACAGCTCCTCCGCCGTCTACACCGGCGGCACCACCGTCTCGTACAACGGCCACAACTGGGGCGCCAAGTGGTGGACCCAGGGCGAGACCCCGTCCACCGGCGGCTCCGGCGTCTGGGCCGACCAGGGCGTCTGCGGCGGCGGTGGCGGCCAGACCCCGACCCCCACGCCGACCCCCACCGGCAGCTGCTCCTACCCGGCCTGGGTGGCCGGCCAGACCTACACCACCGGCGCGATCGTCCGGTACACCGACGGCAAGTACTACATCGCCGAGCACGACAACCCGGGCTACGACCCGGTGATCTCCACCTGGTACTGGGACCCGTACGCCTGCAACGGCGGCTCCAGCCCCACCCCGACGCCGACCGGCACCACCAACCCGGGCGGATTCCCGGTCAGCGAGGCCCAGTTCAACCAGATGTTCCCGAGCCGGAACTCCTTCTACACCTACGCCGGCCTGGTCAACGCCCTGAGCGCCTACCCGGCGTTCGCGGGCACCGGCAGCGACACCGTGCGCAAGCAGGAGGCCGCCGCCTTCCTGGCCAACGTCAACCACGAGACCGGCGGCCTGGTCTACGTGGTCGAGCAGAACACCGCCAACTACCCGCACTACTGCGACACCACCCAGCCCTACGGCTGCCCGGCCGGCCAGGCCGCCTACTACGGCCGCGGCCCGATCCAGCTGAGCTGGAACTTCAACTACAAGGCCGCCGGTGACGCGCTCGGCATCAACCTGCTGAACAACCCCAACCTGGTGCAGACCGACCCGGCCGTCGCCTGGAAGACCGGCATCTGGTACTGGATGACCCAGAACGGCCCCGGCACCATGACCCCGCACAACGCGATGGTCAACGGCGCCGGCTTCGGCGAGACCATCCGCTCCATCAACGGCTCGCTGGAGTGCAACGGCGGCAACCCCGCCCAGGTGCAGAGCCGGATCAACGCCTACCAGAACTTCGTGCAGATCCTCGGCACCGTCCCCGGCGCC
Source organism: Kitasatospora sp. NPDC051853 (assembly GCF_044452665.1). Classification (NCBI taxonomy): domain Bacteria; kingdom Bacillati; phylum Actinomycetota; class Actinomycetes; order Kitasatosporales; family Streptomycetaceae; genus Kitasatospora; species Kitasatospora sp. NPDC051853. The sequence goes on from NZ_JBITBY010000002.1 coordinate 528,437, forward strand.
AACCTGAGCTGCTGACGGACCGGCGGGAGGCGGTGCGGCCCCCCGTGACCGCACCGACCCCCTGAACCACCGTCAGACCCCCCGGGCCACCGCCTGGTCAGCCCAGCTTGGGCAGCGACCTGGCGGTGGCTCCGGTCTTGGCGCCGCAGGCCATCAGCGACTGCAGCTCGGTCAGCGTCCGGCTCGCCTCGCCGGCCCGGCTCTCGTCGAACGGGTTGTAGGAGAAGGAGATCTGGCGCTTGCCACCCAGCTCGCCGGCGATCTGGGTGCCGTAGCCGGGGATGCCGCCGCCGTGACCCCAGAGCGGGCCGCACGCGGTGTCCTCGCGCATCAGGCCCAGCCCGTACGGGACGTACTTGAGCGACTGCGGGGCCACCGTGGTCATCTCGGCCAGCTGGGCCGCGGGCAGCAGCTTCCCGCCCAGCAGCGCCGCGTTGAACCGCGCCAGGTCGGCGGTGGTGGAGATGCCCGCCCCGGCCGCGCCCGCCATGCTCGGGTTGAGCCGGGTCACGTCGGCCCGGCCGCCGTCCGCCAGCTGCATGTAGCCCTTGGCGTGGACGCCGGGCACCACGGTGGAGGTGGACGGCATCGAGGTGTCGGCCAGGCCGAGCGGGCGGATGATCCGGCGCTCCACCTCGGTGTTCCAGCTCCGGCCGGTCACCTTCTCGACGATCATCCCGGCCAGGATGTAGTTGGTGTTGGAGTAGTGCCAGTCGGCGCCCGGGGCGAAGTACGGGTCGTGGGCGACGGCCAGCTTCACCAGGTCGGCCGGGCGGTGGTCGACCCAGCGGCCCCGGTCCAGCCAGCGCTGGGTGGACTCCGGGGTCTCGAAGTCGAAGAAGGCCTTGTCCTCGGTGTAGTTGAAGATGCCGCTGGTGTGGTTGAGCAGCTGACGGACCGTGATGTCCCGCCCGTTCGGCACCGTGCCCGGCAGGTAGCGCTCGACCGGCGCGTCCAGGTCCACCCGGCGCTCGGCCTCCAGCTGGAGCAGCACGGTGGCCACGAAGGTCTTGGTCACGCTGCCGATCCGGAACCGGCCGTCGGCCCGGGCCGGGGTGCCCCGGTCCAGGTCCGCCCGGCCGGCCGCGCCCTGCCAGACCGTCCGGCCGTTCTCCACCACGCGGCCCAGGGCCGCGGTCGAGCCGCCCTCCGCCACCACCGCGCGCAGCGCCGCGTCGAGCGCCTCCCGGTCGACCCGGGCCCCCGGTACTGCCTCCGCCGTGACCGCCGCCCCTCGTGCCCCCTCGGAGGCCCCGGCGGCCCCCGCCACCGGTGCCACCACACCGACCACCGTCGCGGCGGCCAGTGCCACCGCCGCCGCCCGCAGACCCGCCCCGCGCAGTCCCTTGGCCATTACCCAGTCCCCTCGGATCGGTACCCGCCGGAGTCCCTTCCGGCACCCCCACCCTCGCAGCGCGGTCCGGGTACGCACCTCCCCCTCAGGTCCGGTACCGGTCCTCCCGCAGGGCGAACCCTCCCTCCGCCCGGCGGGGTACCCGACCCCTGATCCCTCTCGGGGTCCCGGCCGGAAACACCCCCGCCGAACGACGGGGCCCGCACCCCGAGGGGGTGCGGGCCCGTGGCGCCGGAGCCGACGGTGCGTCAGTTCAGGCTGCTCGCCATGGCGTTGAGCAGGGTGGCCGAGGAGTCGTCGTTCTCCAGCGAGAAGGCGAACATTCCGGCCAGGCCCTTGGACTTGGCGTAGGCGCCGCGGGCCTGGACGGCCTGCGGGGTGTCACCGGTCCAGAAGTTAGTGCCGTCGTACACCCAGGAGCTCTCGGTGACCGGGTCCCAGTGGGTGGTGGCGGCGGTCGCGTTGAGCTCCTTCCAGGCGGCCAGGCCGGCCTCCTGGCTGAGCGGCTTGGCCGGGGTCGGGCCGGTCGCGCTCTGGTAGAGGCCGTAGGTGGTGCCCGCCGGGACACCGGTCCAGCCCCGCCAGTAGAACGGGATGCCCAGCACGATCTTGCTGGCCGGGAAGCCGCCCGCCACGCCGTACTCCGGCAGGCCGGTGGTGTAGGCGGTCAGCGCGGTGTCCACGTTGTACTTCCTCGCCCCCGGGGTGACGGGCGTGGACGGGTCGGCCGGGCTGTCGTGCAGCGGGTCCTGGTGGTTGGTCGGCCCCTTGGCGTCCCAACTGCCGTGCATGTCGTAGGTCATGACGTCGGCGTAGTCCAGGTAGGCGCCGATCTTGTCGGTCTCCAGGTACTGGATCTTGTCCTGGCCGGCCGGGAGCGCGGCGGTGAGCAGGTACTTCTTGCCCTGCTGGGCGCCGTAGGCGTCCAGTTGCTCGCGGAACTCTTTGAGCAGCAGGGTGAAGTTCTGCTTGTCGGCGGTGGAGGTGTGGTTGCCCACGTGGCCGCCGGCCGAGCCCGGGTACTCCCAGTCGAGGTCGATGCCGTCGAACAGCCCGGCGATCGAGGCCTTGCCGCCGGACGGGTCGCCCGCGACGTTGGTCGGCAGGTCGCCGGTCATGAACATCGCCATGCAGGAGGAGACGAAGGCCTTCCGCTTGGCATCGGTGGAGGCCGCGTCGGAGAAGTACTTGGAGTAGGTCCAGCCGCCGATCGAGATGGTCAGGCGGAGGTTCGGGTACTTGGCCTTCAGCTGGCGCAGCTGGTTGAAGTTGCCCTTGACCGGCTGCTCGTAGACGTCGGTGGAGCCGTCCACGCTGGTCCCCGAGGTGTAGTCCATCTGGTAGTCGGCGTACGCGTCGCCGGCGCCGTCACCCGCGTTGGGGTTGGACTCGTTGGCCGAGTCCGAGGCCTTCACGGCCTGGAAGCAGGTGTGCGAGGTGGGGTGGATGTTGGCGAACGCGTAGGTGATGACGTCCAGCTTGGCCGCCGAGCCGCTGGTGTCCACGTTCTTCGCGAAGTACGCGTTCTCGTAGACGCCCCACTGGTCGAAGTAGGCGGAGCGGTACTTGGCGGCGGCCGGAGCGGCGGCGGTGGTCACGGTGACCGGCGCGGACTGGGCCGAGGCGTGGCCGGCCTTGTCGTAGCCCTGGACGGTGAAGGTGTAGGTGGTGCCGGGCAGCAGCGAGCTGACCGTGACCTTGGTGCCCATCGAGGTGGCCACCAACTGGCCCTGGCGCCACACCTTGTAGGCCGGGACGTTGTCGGTCGAGTCGGTGGAGGCCTGCCAGGAGAGCACCACCGCGTTGTGGGTGGTCCGCTCCACCTTGAAGCCGGCCGGGACGGTCACCTTGCCGTCGCCCCCGGGGCCGTTCGGGCTGCCGCTCGGGCTGGGACTCGTACTGGGGCTCGTGCTGGGGCTGCTGCTCGGACTACCGCTCGGGCTGCCGCTGGAGCTCGGGCTCGAACTGACCGACGGGCTCGGGCTGGTGGAGGTACTGGCGGACGGGCTGGTGCTCTGGGTCGGCCCGGACGGGCCGGTCAGGGTCAGGTCGTCGGCCCGGTAGGTGCCCTGGCCGTACCAGCCGTGGGTGTAGACCGTCACCGAGGTGGTGCTCGCGCCGGTCTTGAAGCTGGTGGAGAGCTGGCTCCAGCCGGTCGCCGAGGGCAGCCAGGACTGGGCGTTCACCCCGGTGCCGGTGGCACCCAGGTAGACGTAGCTGCCCTGGACCCAACCGGCCAGCGTGTAGGTGGTGTTGGGCTGTACGGCCACGGTCTGCCGGCACTCCGCGGTGTCTGCGGCGGTGGCGGCGGCGCTCAGTGCGCCGGTGCCGCCGTGCACCGGGTTGCTCACCACCGAGCCGCTGCCGGCGGCGCAGCTCCAGCCGGTCAGGCCGGCCTCGAAGTCGCCGTTGGAGAGCAGGTTGACCGGGGCGGCGGATGCCGTGCCGAGAGAGGCGACCATCGCGACGCTGCCCGCCGAGAGCACGGCGGCCAGGGTCAGGGCGCCTGCTCTACGGCGTGACGGTGCGGCCCGGAGCGCGGGGCGCTCGGGCAGGGCTCGTTCGAGCATGGTGGGGGTCCTCCGGATGAGTGGGGTTTCCGGCGGTGCAGGGGATCAAAGATTGGACTGGACCAATTGGGGCGGTCAAGAGCACCGCCGTCGGCTGACCGGCCGTCAGGGGCTTTTCTTTACCCGGCATCCGGCCCATCGCACTGGTCAGGGCCGGGGCGGCGGCGCAAGGTAAAGAAACTTTCCTGTCCACGTCACGGCGGGGCCCGGCCGTTAGGCTCGCCCCGTGCAGATCACTTCCGACACCGCGCTCGTCCTGATCGACCTCCAGCAGGGCATCCTGGAGCGTCCCGCCGCCCACGATCCGGCCCTGGTGCTGGAGCGGGGCGTCCGGCTCGCCGAAGCCTTCCGCGCCCGCGAGCTCCCCGTCGTCCTGGTCCGGGTCGGCTGGCACCCCGACGGCGGCGACCTGCCGCTCCCCGGTGACGGGTTCACCCCCACCCTGCCGCCCGCCCGGTTCTCCGAGCTCTCCCCCGCGCTCGGCCCCGCCGAGGACGACATCGTCGTCACCAAGCGGCACTGGGGCGCCTTCACCGGCACCGAGCTCGACCTCCAGCTGCGGCGGCGCGGCGTGCGGCACATCGTCCTCGGCGGCATCTCCACCAGCATCGGCGTCGAGTCCACCGCCCGCAGCGCCTGGGAACTGACGTACCGTCTGACCTTCGTCACCGACGCGATGACCGACATGGACGGCGACTCGCACGTGCACAGCACCACGAAGATCTTCCCCCGGATCGGGCACCTCGCCACCACCGACGAGGTGGTCGCAGCCCTCGGCTGACGGGGCCGGACGCGGAACGGCCGTGCCCGGCCCCGGAGTTCTCCGGGGCCGGGCACGGCCGTGGGGGTGGTGCGGGTCAGCTGGTGAAGGAGGCGGCGATGCCCATCGAGTCGGCGCCACCGGCAGGCTCGGCCCAGGTGCTCCAGGTGCCCTTGGTGTAGTCCGCGTCGATCTCGACCAGGCGGTTGCTGGAGTTGACCGCGAAGATGTGGTTCACGTTGACCACCGAGGAGGTCGCGCTGGCCAGTCGCTTCAGGCCGCTGCCGCCCTTGTTGGACCAGCCGTTCCAGGTGCCGGCCGCGAAGTCGCCGTCGGTGTTGTACAGGCTGCCGTCCGTGCCGATCGCGGTGAGGTGCACCGTCCGGCCGTAGGCCGAGGCGGAGACGTCCTTGGCGGTGAAGCCGCCGGCGGCCGGCGCCCAGTCGTTCCAGCTGCCCGTCGCGTAGTTGGCGTCGATCTCGCGGAGCTGGTCGTTGCCGTCGACCACGAAGACGTGGTTGACGTTGTCGCTGGTCGAGACCGAGGCGATCCGCTTGAGGTTGGTCCCGCCGTGCGAGGTCCAGCCGTTCCAGCCGCCGTTCGGGAAGGCGCCGTCCGAGTTCCACATCTGGCCGTCGGTGCCGATCGCGGTGAGGTGCACGGTGTTGCCGAAGGAGGAGGCCGAAATCGCCTTCACCGTCGGGCTGTTCGGCACCTGGAACCAAGCGGACCACTGCCCGGTGGCGTAGTTGCCGTCCTTCTCCCAGATCCGGTTGTCGCTGCCGATCGCGAAGACCCGGTTGGTCGACCCGGTCGAGGCGCTGGCGACCTCCTTGATCGAGGCCGCCCCCATGTTGCTCCAGGAGCTCCAGTTCCCGGCGGCGAAGTTCCCCTCGGCGTTGAACAGGTCCCCGTTCGGGGTCAGGTCCACCAGGCGCACCGTGTTGTTGGCGGCGGTGACGGGGTTGTCGTCGACGATCTTGTCGTAGCGGTAGGCGGTGTAGAGAGCGTTGTCCCAGCTGTCGAACTTGGGGGCATTGATCGAGACGCCGGTGTGGTGCTTCACCGGAGTGGAGCCGAAGGAGTAGTAGGAGAACGTGGTGTGGGCCTCGTCGTCCCACTTCTCGAACAGGATGACGTGCTTGGCCTCGTAGTTGAGGATGTCACCGGGCTTGAGCTCGCTGCGGGGGATCGCGGTGGAGACGTTCGGAAGCGTCCCGGTGGCCAGACTGGTGCCGAGGTGCCAGGCCATCGAGACGAAACCGGAGCAGTCCTGCCGGTACGTACGGCCCGAGGAGTCCGGGTACTCCTCGAAGGTGGTGGTGTACGGGATGCTGTACCGGTTCTGGTACCAGTAGTCGGCCCGGGCGATCACCTCGGAGCGGGTGATCGCACCGTCCACCGAGGAGGCGGCCTGGGCGACCGTGGCCGTGGCCGTGGCGAGGGCGGTGGTGGCGACCGCTCCGGAGAGGGTGATGGCGGCGGCGAGGGCGACGCGGGTGAGCTTCGAGGCGCGAGAAGACATGGCTGTACTCCGGGAAGGGGTGCGGACGGATTGGTGGCGCGGACAGCCGCCCTGCAGGAGCGGCGGTCGAGCGCTGTGACGTACCGTCAGCTGAGGTTCTGTCCCTACCGGTCGGGCGCTTCCTGCTGACGAAGTACAGCTTCGTCGCAGCTCAGCACGGGCGAAAGGGCTTCCCGGGGGACCGAAACGGCCATGGACGGATGTGTCCTCAGACCCCCCTCGGCTCCCGCAGGAAAGCGGCCAGGGCCGAGGCGAGAAGCGGCACTGCGCAGAGCGCGGTGAGCACACCGCTCGGCCCGTGGGCGTCGGCGAGCAGCCCCAGCAGGGGTGCCGAGAGGCCGCCGACGCTCAGGGCCAGGCCGAGGGTGACCCCGGAGGCGGTGCCGGGCCGGGCGGGCAGGTAGTCCTGGCCGAGCTTGATCAGGACCGCGAACGGCACGTTCAGCACCGCGCCGGTGAGCGCCGCGAACAGCAGCGGCAGGTACGGCCCCGGAGCGAGCACCAGCCCGCCCAGGGCCGGCACGGCCAGCCCGGTGCCGAGCCGGACCGTCCGCACCAGACCGAGCCGGTCGGCGACCCGCCCGCCCAGCAGGGTGCCGGTCACCCCGCCGCCGAGGAAGCAGGCCAGCGCCACCCCCGCCAGGGTCTGCGTGCCGCCGAGGTCCCGGAGCCAGTGCAGCCCCAGGAAGGTGCTGACCCCGAAGAAGACCACCGAGCGGACCATCGCCACCGCCGTCAGCAGCAGGAACGGCCCCCACTGGTCCTCGCCCGTCCGCCCGGCCCCGGCCCGGCCGGCCGCCAGGGACCGCCGCCGGTGCCGGTGCAGCACGTAGGCCATCAGCAGCGCGGGCGGCAGGAAGAAGGCCGTGGCCCGTACCCCCCAGGTCACCAGCAGCGGGGTGGCCAGCACCGGCGCCAGGAAGAACCCGACGCTGCCGCCCGCCGCGAAGACGCTCATCGCGGCCGCGCTCTCCCCCGCCGCCTCCCGGGCCGCCTTGCCCGCCGCCGGGTGGAACATCGCCACCCCGATCCCGGAGAGCAGCACCAGCGCCCAGACCGCGGCGTACGGCCCGGCCAGCCCGGAGAGCCCGAAGCCGGTGCCGGCCAGCGCCAGCCCGAGCGCCGCCGACCAGCCCAGCCCGTGCCGGTCCACCGCGATCCCGATCAGCGGCTGCGGCACCGAACTCCCCAGCGCCGCCGCCAGGGTGAGGCCACCGGCGGCGACGTAGCCGTAGCCGCGCTCCAGCACGAAGTACGGCACCACGGCCGGCACCAGCCCCTGGTAGAGGTCGTCCACCGCGTGCGCCGAGCCCCACAGCCGCATCCGCCGCCACGTCCCGCTCGCCCCACGGACCTCGGCCGTCCGCACCGCCCCGCTCATCGTCCCCACCCCTTCGTCCGTCCGTCCGCTCCAGCCTGCCCGGGCTCCGGCCCGGCACCGGACGGTCCGTCAACTCCCTCCCGGGAGGGAGGCCGTCCACGCCCGGGAGGGATCAGCGGGGCGGGCCACGCCGGTTGACTGGTGCCCATCGAACGGACGAGCCCCGGGGAGGGCGGCATGAGCAGGTGGTTCAGGCGGTTGCTGGTCGGTGCGGCGGCACCGGTGCTGGCACTGACGACGTTGACGGCCGTTCCGGCGGCGGCCGCCGAGGAGCCCGACGTCCGGGCCGCCCTGGACGCCGTCCCCGGCCTGACCGTGACGGCGGAGCGCCCGGCCGCCCCCGGCTTCCGCTTCTTCGAGCTGAGCCTGCGTCAGCCGGTCGACCACCACCACCCGGAGGCCGGCACCTTCCAGCAGCGCCTGACCCTGCTGCACCGCGCCGCCGACCGCCCCACCGTGCTCGCCACCGGCGGCTACAACCTGCCGTCCGGCCAGGGCCGCGCCGAGCCCACCACCCTGCTGGACGGCAACCAACTCACCACCGAGCAAAGGTTCTTCGGCACCTCGCTGCCCAGCACCACCGGCGACTACCGGACCCTGGACATCTGGCAGGCCGCCACCGACCACCACCGGATCGTCGAGGCCCTCCGCTCCGTCTACCCGGGCCGGTGGATCTCCACCGGCGGCAGCAAGGGCGGCATGGCCTCCGTCTACCACCGCCGCTTCTACCCGGACGACGTGGCCGGGACGGTCGCCTACGGCGCGCCGAACAACGTCAACGACCGCGAGGACTCCGCCTACCGGGACTTCCTGGCCTCGGTCGGCACCCCCGAGTGCCGGGCCGCGCTGCACGCCGTCCAGCGGCGGGCGCTGCTCCACCGCGAGGAGTTCACCGCTCGCTACACCGCCGCCTACCCGGGTGCGGCCTTCGGGCTGATCGGCAGCGCCGACAAGGCCTTCGAGATCGGCGTGCTGCGCACCCCGTTCACCTTCTGGCAGAGCATCGGCCAGGCCGGCTGCCCGTCCGTCCCGGGGCCGGAGGCCACCGACCAGCAGCTCTACGACTGGCTGGACCGGACCGGCCGACTGGCCGTCTACACCGACGCCTTCGCCACCGACTTCATCCCGTACTTCTACCAACTGGGCACCCAGATGGGGTACTTCGGCCTGGAGACGGACCACCTCGCGGACCTGGTCCGCTACCCCGGAGCCACCGAGCCGCGCAGCTTCGTGCCCCGCGAGGTCGAGCTGCGCTTCCAGCCGCAGGCGATGCGCGACATCGACCGCTGGGTGCGCCTGCGCGGCGAGCGTCTGCTCTTCGTCCAGGGCGCGGCCGACCCGAGCGTGGCCGAGCCCTTCCGCCTCGGCCCCGGCACCCGGGACTCGCTCTCGCTCTGGGCCCCGGGCGCCACCCACTCCGCCCGGATCGCCTCCCTCACCGAGGCGGACCGCGCCACCGCCGCCACCACCCTGGCCCGCTGGGCGGGCCTGGCCTGACCGGGCGCACCGGGCACACCGGGCGCACCGGGCGCACCGGGCGGCCGTAGACAGTGTCTACCGCTCTCTGGTAGACACTGTCTACGTGACCGACGAAGACCTCCGCACCCGCCTGGTGTCCACCGGGGCCGAACTGCTCGCCCAGGAGGGCCCCCAGGCCCTGACCCTCCGTGAGATCGCCCGCCGCGCGGGGGTCTCGCACGGCGCCCCGCGCCGCCACTTCCCCACCCACCTCGCACTGCTCTCGGCCATCGCCCGGCGCGGCTTCGAGGACCTGGCCACCCGGCTGGAGCAGGCGCCCGCCGGCGGCCCGCGCGAGCAGCTGGCCGGACTCGCCCGCACGTACCTGGAGTTCGCGGCCGAGCAGCCCGGCATGTACGAGCTGATGTTCCGCCACGACCTGCTGGAGAGCGGCGAACTGGGCCTGCGCGACACCAGCCTGCCGCTCTTCGCCCGCCTCGGCGCCCTGATCGCGGCGGCCCGTCCGGGCGGCGACCCCACCGCGGCGGCCGGCGCGTTCTGGGCCAACCTGCACGGACTGGCCCAGCTGCACCGCTGGGGAAGCCTCCAACTCGCCACCGGCCGGGCGGAGATCGAGCCCCTGCTGGCCGCCGCCCTGGACGCCCACCTCGGCCCGGTCGCCCCGTGACCACACTCACCGGCCCGGCGGCCGCGACCCGGGTGAGCCGCCGTCAGCAGCTGCTCGTCCTCACCGGCAGCATCACCGGCGCCGCCGTGGTGGCGCTCGACGGCACCGTGCTGACGGTGGCCCAGCCCACCCTCCGGCGCGATCTGTCCGCCACCTTCGCGCAGGTCCAGTGGACCAGCACCGCCTACCTGATCGCGGTCACCTCGCTGCTGGTCTTCGCCGGCCGGCTCGGCGACCGCTACGGCCAGCGGCAGGTCTTCGCCGTCGGCGCCATCGGCTTCGGCGCCGCCTCGGCCGCCGTCGGGTGCGCCCCGTCGATCGGCTGGGTGATCGCGCTGCGGGCCGTCCAGGGCGTGTTCGGCGCCCTGCTCCAGCCCGCCACCCTCGGCCTGCTGCGCGCCGCCTACCCGCCGGACCGGCTGGGCACCCCGATCGCCGTCCGCACCGCCGCGATCGGACTGGCCGCCGCGGCCGGCCCGGTGATCGGCGGCGCGCTCACCACCCACCTCGGCTGGCGCACCGTGCTCTTCCTCGGCGTCGTCCCCGCCCTCGCGGTCGGCGCGCTCGCCCTCGCCGTCCGGCTCCCCGAGCCGACCCCCGCCTCCCCTTCCGCCACTGCCGCTGCCGCCCGCCCCGGGCTCGACCTGCCCGGCGCCGCCCTGCTGGCCCTCACCCTGGCCGGCCTGGTGCACACCCTGACCGCCCTCCCCCACCCCGGCGCGGCCGCCCCCGTGCTCACCGCCGTCGCGGCCCTCCTGCTGCTGCGTCACGAGCGCCGCACGGCACACCCGTTGCTGCCCGCCGCCCTGCTGCGCACCGCACCCACCGCACCGGCACTGGCGATCCTGGTCAGCGCCTCCGCCACCGTGTTCGGCTCGCTCTACCTGGTGACCTACCTGCTCCAGGACACCCTCGGGCTCTCCGCCCTGGACGGCGGCCTGCGCGGCCTGCCGCTCGCCCTCGCCATGGTCGGGGCGGCCCCGGCCACCGCGGCCCTGATGCGCCGCCACGGCCCGCGCCGCACCGCCGCCCCCGGCCTGCTGCTGATCGCGGCCGGCGCCCTGCTGCTCTCCCGGCTGGCTCCCGGCACCTCCTGGTCCGGCAGCGCCCCCGGCTTCCTGCTGCTCGGCGCGGGCTTCGGCGCGGTGATGGTCACCGGCACGGCCGTGGTGGTGCGCCGGGCCGCCGTGGCGGACGCCGGGATCGCGGGCGGCCTCCAGCAGACCGCGATGAACCTCGGCCCGGCCCTCGGCATCGCCGCGGCCACCACCCTCACCGCCCTCGGCATCTCCCCCGCCGCCACCGTGCTCGCCCTGGCCGCCGCCGCGGCCGCCTCCCTCCTCCTCACGGCGGGGCTGCCACGGGCCTGACGCCCGACCCCGCCCGACCTGACGCCCGACCCCGCCCGACCTGACGCCCGGTCGCTGCCTGCCTGACGCCCGGTCAGGCGGGCAGCAGCTCCCGCACCAGCGCGGCGACCTGCGGGACGCGGACCACCGGCACCGCGTCCGGGGTCCAGTTGGGCAGGTGGCCGCCCTCCGGCAGCACCACGGCGGTGGCGCCCAGCTGCTCGGTGAACTCCCGGACGTGCGCGTACACATCGGGCGCCAGCACCGGGTCGTCGGCGGCGACCAGCACCCGCACCGGCCCGGCCGCGGCCCGGATTCGCGCCCAGTCGAAGCCACCCGCGAAGAACGGCGCCAGCGCCTCGTACCCGACCTCGCGGCTCATGGAGGCCACCAGCACCACACCCGCGAACGCGCCCCGGCCCCCGGTGTCGTGCCGCTCCAGCGCCCGCAGCAGGCCCACGCTGCCCAGGCTGTGACCGACCAGCACCGTCCGGCCCGGGTCCACCTCGGCGGCCGCCTGCTCCACCGTCTTCACCCAGCCGTCGACCGACGGCGCGTGCGGCTCCGGCAGCCCGGGGATCTCCACCCGGTGCCCCTCGGCCTCCAACTCGGCCTTCAGGGACGGGTACCAGAGCACCTCGGGCCCGGCACTGAAGGCGTGCGAAACGATGATCTCGCCCATTCGACGTACTCCCCATCAATCGAAACGATCCGTCGCGTTTCGATTGAAGCTAGCACGCTGGTACCGTTCCGTCCATGCCCTCCCCGTCCTCCCCGTCGTCCTCACCGCCGCCCCCGGCCCGCCGCACCCCCCGCACCGGCGGGCGGGTCCGGAGCGAGGACGCCCGGGCGGACGTGCTGGCCGCCACCGCCGCCCTGCTCGACGAGGCCGGCTACGGCCGCCTGAGCATCGAAGGCGTCGCGGCCCGCGCGGGGGTGGCCAAGAGCACCATCTACCGGTGGTGGAAGTCCAAAGCCGCCCTGGTGATGGACGCCTTCGGCCCGGCCGTCGCCCAGCGGATGCCCGAGCCGGACACCGGCGACTGCGCCGAGGACCTGCGGATCTTCCTCACCCGCCTCTACCAGGTGGTCGACCACCCCACCCGGGTCGAGGCGCTGCGCGGCCTGATGGCCGAGGCCCAGCTCGACCCGGCCTTCGCACCGCACTTCCAGGAGTGGGCACAGGGCCGCCGTCGGGTGGTCGCGGAGCTGCTGGAGCGCGGCGTCCGGCGGGGCGAGCTCGACCCCGGGCTGGACGTCGAGCACACGGTCGACCTGGTCTTCGGCCCGTTCTGGTACCGCCTGCTGGTCCGCCACCTCCCGCTGGACCCGGCCGAGGCACCCGCCCACGCGGCCCGCCTGCTGGCCGGCCTGCGCCCGGCCTGACCGGGCGCAGGCCCCCTCCCCCGGAGACGGACACCGCCTCCCCTTCCCGGGGGAGGCGGTTCGCCCCGCACGCCGATCCCCGCGGCCCGGCCACCGGCCAGGCTGGTCGCATGACCTCCGACGCCGTCACCACCGAAGCCCGGGCCACCACCGCCACCGCTGCCACTGCCACTGCCACTGCCACCACCGTTGCCGCCGTGCCCCGTTGGGCCGAGCGCACCGTCCGGCTGATCCCCTGGCTCGGCCTCCCGGTCTGCCTCTGGCGGCTGCCGATCGGCTTCGGCTTCCTGATGGGCCTGGACATGCCCCGGAGCGACCAGCCGCTCTGGGTCACCGTCCCGTACGTGGCCGCGCTCAGCCTGCTCTCCGAGGCCTTCGCCCTGCTCTGCCTGGTCCTGGTCCGCCCCTGGGGCGAGGTGGTCCCGGCCGGGCTCCCGCTGTTCCGCTCACTGCGGGGCCGCCGGGTGCCGCCCGCGGCCGTGGTGGTCCCGATGACGGTGGCCGGGCTCGGGCTGAGCCTGCTCACCCTCGACTGGCTGCTCTGCACCTTCGGGCTTCTCGGCTTCCAGGGGGTGGGCTTCACCGGCGCCGGCTGGGCACTGCTCGGCCAGGTCACCAGCGGCCTCTTCTGCCTCTGGGGCCCCCTGGTCCTCACCGCCACCTACGCCTACCACCGGCGCCGCCGGGCCCGCTGACGGCGGGCCCGGCCGACGTCCGAACAGTTGACGGCGGCTCAGGCCGACGCGACCACCTGCGCCGCGGGTGCGGCCACCCGCCGCCGGGCCGCGACCAGCCCGAGCACCGCGAGGCCGAGCCCGGCCCACAGCGCGAGGGTGAGCAGCGGCCGGCCCGCCGCCGCGCCGTCGAAGTACGCCACCGAGCGCAGCGCCGATCCGGCTGCCCCGGGCGGGAGTTGGGCCCCGATCACCCGGGCGGCGGCGGGCAGCATCTCGGGCGCCGAGGTGATGCCGGAGAAGGCGTTGCCGACCAGCACCATCAGCAGGGCGGTGATCCCGATCCCGGGCATGCCGATCAGCGAGGCGAGCCCGGCCGCGGTGGCGCCGACCGCGAGTGCGGTGAGCCCGAACACCCCCGCCTCGGCGAGCCAGTTGCCGCCCAGCGCACCCAGCCAGGCGTGGCCGACGCCCACCGCCACCAGCCCGGTCAGCGCGGCCGCGCCGAGCAGGGCGCCGATCGCCGCCGCGCCGCGCAGCCGCAGCAGGGTCACCAGCACGCCGGAGGCGATACCGGCCAGCACCAGCGGCAGCAGCCCGGCGCCGAGCACCGCGCCGCGCGGGTCGGCCGCCGGGGCCGGCACCACGTCGGTCACCGCGGCCCGTCCGCCGCTCGCGCCCTGGAGCAGCTGGGCCACCACCGGTCCGGCCGCCGAGGCGGTGTACAGCTCGGGGCCCTGCGGCCCCGCCACCAGTGCGCCGTACACCTCGCGCTGCTCGACCGCGGCCCGAGCGGCCGCCCCGTCGGCGTACTCGTGGATCTCGAAGGCGCCCTTCTGGTGTGCGAGCCGCTCCTTCACCTCGGCCGTGGCGGCGGCCGGACCGGCGACCCCGACCGGCAGGTCGTGCGGGGCCAGGCGGGCGGCGGGCCAGGCGAAGACCCAGAGCGCGAAGGCCACCAGCAGGGGTACGGCGAGGCAGACGACGGCGATCCGACGGGGAGTCGGCGGCAGGTCGGCGGGCATGGCTGTGTCTCCGCTCTCAGTTCAAAAAGAAGGATCGTTCGTTTTACGGGACTCACTCTCGGACGGCCGCGGCACGGTTGTCAAGAAGGAATGTTCGTTCTACCGTTGCGGCCATGGCCCGCGTATCCCAGGCACACCTCGACGCCCGCCGCCGCCAGATCCTCGACGGCGCCGTCCGCTGCTTCGCCCGCAACGGCTTCCACGCGACCTCGATGCAGGACGTGCTCCGCGAGAGCGAACTCTCCGCCGGAGCGGTCTACCGGTACTTCTCCAGCAAGGACGAGATCATCCGGGCCATCGCCGTGGAGGTGGTCGACACCATCCGCTCCGCGTACGCCGAGGCCGCCGCCACCAGCCCCCGGCCCACCCCGGACGCACTGCTCTCCACCGTGCTGGACCGGGTCTTCCACATGGCCGCCGGCGGCGACGACCCCCTGCTCTCCACCCGCCTGATCCTCCAGGTCTGGGCCGAGACGCCGCGCAACGAGGACCTGGCCGCCGCCCTGCGGGCCGGCTTCGCCTCCCTGCACGAGCTCTGGGCCGGACTGGTCCGGGACTACCAGGCGGACGGTCAACTCCCCGCCGAGGCCCCGGCCGCCGACATCGCCCGGGTCCTGATCGCCACCGCCCAGGGCCTGATCGCCCAGCAGGCGCTCTTCGGCGACGTCGACACCGGCACCGTCCGCGTGGCCCTGCACGCCGTGCTCCGCCCGATGACTCCCCCCGACTGAGCACGGCCCCGCCCGCGGCACCGCCTCGCTCCCGGTGCCGCCCTTGTCGCACCCCTGCGCGATGCTGACGGGATGAAGCTGCCCCGCGTCCTCTGCCCGGAGCCGTCCTGCGCCCGCCAGGTGGCCCTGATGCCCCTGGCCACCCGCGCCGGCTACGGCGTCGTGCACGACCACAAGCTGCACAGCCGCTCGCTGGCGCTCTGCCCGGGCTCGATGACGCACGTGGCGCTCGCCGAGGCCGCGGCGCTCCAGGACCAGCTCCCGCTGGAGGACCTGCTGCCCGCCCAACCCGCCGACCAGCAGCCGCTGTTCGACTGACCGCCCCGTCCTCGATCGGGTGGCCGGCGCCACCGCACCGCCACCGCCGGCCCGGGCGCCTCGTTGATCGTTCGTGCAGCTACCTCTGGCCGAACACCTGAAGACGCTCACCCACGGCATCGTCTGGACGTGCGCGTTCACCACCGACACTGCCGGACGCCCCGTCATGCTCAAGTCGGTCTACGACCCCGAGGTCTGGCAGTTCGGCGGCGGCAACGTGGACCACGGCGAGCACCCGTGGGAGAGCACCGTCCGGGAGGTCCGCGAGGAGACCGGCCACACCCTGCACGGTGAACCCCGGCTGCTCGGCGTCATCTTCCAGACCCCGGCGGACGGTTGGCCCGCCAAGCTCGGCCTCGCCTTCGACGGCGGCCTGCTGACGGCCCGCCAGATCGACGCCCTGGTCCTCGACCCGGCCGAACACACCGAGGTCCGCGTGCACACCCTGGACGACTGGCGGCGGATCCTCGCCCCCGCCCGCTACGCCCTGGTCGCCGCGCTCGCCGAAGCCCGTCGCACCGGCACGGCCCAGTACCTCGCCGCCTGAGCGTTCACCCACACTCCATTGCAACGACCTGCATGCTGACGTTGCGTTAGCTGACACTCTCGTTGCAATGATTTACCGGCACTGACCTGCTATTTCCTTGCCCCACCGCAACTTCATGCTTGCCTGAACCGTGACTGCAACGTAGCGTTTGCGATGTCAGAAACGCCAACGACACAGGAGACGGACCACCGTGAACACCTTCACCACCACCCTGAACATCGCCTCCGGCCGCATCCGGATCATCGCCACCGACCGCACCGACGCCACCGTCCGGGTCCTCCCGGCCGACCCGGGCAGCAGCCGCGACGTCAAGGCCGCCGAGCAGACCGTGGTCGAGCAGCAGGACGGCACCCTCCGCATCCACACCCCCGAGTCGGCCAAGCGGGCCTTCGGCCCCTCCGGCTCGGTCGAGGTCACCGTCCAACTCCCCACCGGCTCCCGGGTCCTGGCCGAGCTCGCGGACGGCGAGCTGCACTCCACCGGCCAGCTCGGCGAGGTCACCTTCACCGGCGCCAACGGCACCGTCGGCCTGGACGGGACCACCACCACCCGCATCACCCTCCAGGCCGGGGACATCCGGCTCGGCGCCCTGGCCGGCGACGCCGAACTCACCACCGCCAAGGGCGACATCACCGTCACCACCGCCCCCGGCACCTCCGCCGTCCTGGACGCCTCCACCGCCTACGGCCGCGTCGTCAACGCCCTGCGCAACGACGGCGCCCCCGCCGTCACCGTCCGCGCCTCCACCTCCTACGGCGACGTCACCGCCCGCAGCCTCTGAGCCCCCCTCACCACTTCATCCCCCCGAGGAGACCACCACCATGTCCGACCGCCTCACCGCCTCCGACCGCCCCGACCTCCAGGCCGCCGTCCAGGAGATCGCCGCCTCCGGCTGGGCCGGCGTCCAGGTGCGGGTGAACGACCGCCACGGCGAGTGGACCGGCAGCGCCGGCGTCCGCGAACTCGGCTCCGCCGCGCCCCCACCGACCGACGGGCACTTCCGGATAGGCAGCAACACCAAGACCTTCACCGCGACCCTGGTCCTGCTCCTGGTCGCCGACGGCCTGCTCGGCCTGGACGACCCGGTCGACGACCACCTGCCCGGGTACGGGCTGGACCGCCGGATCACGGTGCGGATGCTGCTCCAGCACACCAGCGGCCTGTTCAACTTCACCGGCGAGTACTACGAGGACGGCACCACCGCCCCCGGCATCCCCTGGCAGGGCCAGGAGTGGGTGGACAACCTCCTCCTCACCTACCGGCCCGAGGACCTGGTCCGCCTGGCCCTCGGCAAGCCGGCCCGGTTCGAGCCCGGCACCGACTGGAGCTACTCCAACACCAACTACGTGCTGGCCCGCCTCCTGGTCGAGCGGCTGGCCGGCCGCCCGTACGCCGAGGAGATGCACCGCCGGATCCTCGGCCCGCTCGGCCTCACCGGCACCCTGGTCCCGGACGCCTCCCCCGAACTCCCCGAGCCGCACGTGCACGGCTACTACACCTACCGGGACGGCGAGGAGTGGAGGACGGCCGACGTCACCCGCTCCAACCCCTCGTGGATCTCCGCCGCCGGCGACATGATCTCCACCACCCGCGACCTGCACCTCTTCTTCTCCGCCCTGCTGGGCGGCCGCCTCCTCCCCGCCGAGCTGATGGCCGAGATGCGCACCCCGCACACGAAGTTCGCCTACGGCCTCGGCCTGATCGTCGAGGAGACCGAGGCCGGCACCCTCTACACCCACAACGGCGGCTTCTGGGGCTGGGGCGCCCTGATGTACGGCTCCCCCGACGGCGCCACCACCCTGATCGCCTCCCTCACCACCGGCGACGCCCGCCTCGAACTGCCCCAGGCCGCCGAGGCCTTCGCCAAGGTCCAGCAGACCCTCCTCCCCCTGGTCTTCACCCCGAAGGCCTGATCCCCCACCCCCTCCGGCCCCGGGGGGGGGCCCCCGCCCCCCCCCCCCCCTCGCCGAAGGCTCCCGGCACGGCATCCGGCACCACCCCCGCACCGACCCCGACACCCCCCCCCCCCCCCCCCCCCCCCCCCGGCCCCCCCGCCCCCCCGGCCGCCCCCCCCCCCCCCCCCCCCCCCCCCCCCCCGGCGCCCGCCCCCCCCCCCCCCCCGGGCCCCCCCCGCCACTTTGTCGCCTTACCGCCTTACCCCTTTACCGCTGCTCCCGCCGCTCCCCGCCGACGCACCGTCAGCCGCCGATGCCCTCACGACGTTCGGCCTCCAGCAGACGCTCCATCACCTTCGCCCGGTACGGGTGCCCGGGTGCGATCCGCCCGGCCCACTCCCGGGCCTCCGCCAGCAACGCCCGCCGCTGCTCCGGCAGTCCGGCCACCCGCTCCGAACCGCTCACCTCCACCAGCACCCGCGCCAGCTTCGACCCGTACACCTCGGGGCTCACCCGCACCAGCGTCCGGTAGACCCACAGCCCCTCGGTCCCCCGCAGCAACCTGCGGTCCAGGCTCATCAACCGCATCCGGGCCCGCAGCACCCGCTCCTGATCCACCGTCACGTGACATCCCCCTTCGTCGTCGCACGCCCGATCACCGGACCTGACGAGGCCCGGTCGGAAAGGACGTGGAATGTCGACAAGTCTGCGTTCGGACCGCACGACGGACAAGGGCGAAAATGAGTGTTCCCGGTCCTACCGGACAAGTACGCTCTGGCCCTAGATTGGGGGCGGCTCAACCTCCGCTTCGCGGTCGGAGCACCCCGGTGGCCACAGCTCACGCCCCGGACGTCCGAGCCTCGCTTCGTAGACACCCCCCCCCGGTCCACGGATGTCATCGCATTGGTGTATGAATTCTCTGTCGCACCCACGACGTACACACTTTCTTTGCCTTAACTAGGGGGACCCATGCGTAAGAGCACGCTTCAGCGTGCCACCGCGCTCCTGATCGGTGCCGGTGCTCTTCTGGCCGCCACCACCACCGGGGCGTCCGCCGCCCCGGTCCCGGGGAGCGGAACCAAGCCGGCGCCGATCGTCCACACCATGCCGAAGGCCAAGGCGGCGCCCAAGACCGCCAAGTCGGCGCCCTCCGCCACCCTGGCCGCGGCCGCCTCGCCCGTCGCCGTGGTGCAGCCGGGCCAGGTCCTCGCGCCCGGGGACAGCGTGGCGGCCGGCAGCACCACCCTGGTGATGCAGCCCGATGGCAACCTGGTGCTCTACCTGGTCGCCGGCAACGGCTCCCGCATCCTCCCGCTCTGGTCCAGCGGCACCTGGTGGAGCCCCGGCGCCCGCGCCGAGATGCAGGCGGACGGCAACTTCGTCATCTACCGCCAGGACGGCAACTCCTCCAACCAGGGGTCCATCTGGCACAGCGGCACCTGGGGCCACCCCGGCGCGGCCCTGGTCCTCGCGTACGGTGACCTGCTGATCGGCGCGCCCGACGGCGACACCGTTCTCTGGAACGCCCGCGTCGGCTTCATCCCCGCCAAGGTCAACGGCGAGTACACCGAGAACCCGTCGGACACCATCGGTTCCAACGAGGCCCTCGATGCGAACAACTGGGTGGAGTCCCGCACCACCATCCTGATCATGCAGGCCGACGGCAACCTGGTCCTCTACCGCAAGTCCGACGGCCAGGCCATCTGGTCCAGCCACACCTGGAACCACCCCGGTTCCTACGCCCACCTGGAGGCGGGCGGCGTCCTCTACGTCGCCGACGACAACAACCTCTACTGGCGCACCTACACCCAGAACAACCCCGGCGCCTACGCCATCGCCCAGGATGACGGCAACTTCGTCATCTACCGCCAGGGCGGCAACGCCTGGAACAACGGCGCCCTCTGGTCCTCCGGCACCTGGGGCAAGGCCTGACAACGCCCCCGGTCCTGATGTGACCTGACGAAGTGAAGCCCCCCCTGGCGGTGCCAGGGGGGGCTTCACTTCGTCAGGCGACGGACGAGGCGGCCTGTACGCCGGGTTCTGTCTCCCGGGGTGCTTGCGCGGCCCGGGGAGGCGGCCATCCATCTAGGGCTGCCGTTGCCGACAGCCTCGTGCGGTCTACCCGCGGACTCGGGCGAGCAGCCCTCGTGCATCCGCGCACGGTGCCCGAGGGCACCGATCTTGACCTTGCTCCAGGTGGGGTTTACCTAGCCGGCCGAGTCACCTCGGTCGCTGGTGGTCTCTTACACCACCGTTTCACCCTTACCACCGACCGGAGTCGGTGGCGGTCTGCTTTCTGTGGCACTGTCCCGCGGGTCACCCCGGGTGGGCGTTACCCACCACCCTGCTCTGTGGAGCCCGGACGTTCCTCGGCGGGCCCCCGAAGGGACCCGACGCGACCGCCCGGCCGGCTCGTCCGCCGTACTGGTCATCGTAGCCGGTCGGAGCGGGCGGTCAGGACAGCGGCACCGGGGGCAGGGCGGCCTCCTGGGCGGCCATGACCTGGTCGCCGTACTCGAAGGCCCAGGCGCCGATGGCCTCGATGGGCCCCAGCAGGGTGCGGCCGAGGGCGGTGAGGTGGTAGTCGACCCGGGGTGACGGGCCGTCAGGGGGGCGGCGTTCGACCAGGCCGTTGAAGTGGAGGCGGCGCAGGGTCTCGGTGAGGACCTTGGAGCTGATGCCGCCGATCCGTTCGCGCAGTTCGGCGGGGCGGGCGGGGCCGTCGCGCAGGGCGTGCAGGACCACGGCGTTCCAGGTGTTGGAGAGCAGGTCGAAGGCCAGCCGGGCGCGGCAGTCGGCGAGGTGGTCGGTGTGGTGGTGGTAGGTCGGCACGTACCAGATGGTGCCCGACCGCCTGTCTAGCGTGGTGGGAAACGAGGCAGGCGCTGGACGGGAGGCAGTCGATGAGGATCGGCGTACTGGGGACGGGCAACATGGCGGACGCGCTGGCGGCCCACTGGGTGCGGGCCGGGCACGAGGTGACGGTCGGCGGGCGGGACGCGGGCCGGGCGGGGCGGCTCGCGGCGCGGATCGGGGGTGCGGCGGCCGGTCTGCGCGGGGCGGCGGTGGCCGGTGAGGTGGTGCTGGCGGCGCTGCCGTTCGGGGCGGGGGCGGAGGTGGTGCGGGAGTTGCGGGCGGAGTTGGCCGGCAAGGTGCTGGTCGACTGCTCGAACCCGGTCGGGCCCGGCTTCCGGCTGCTGACCGGGGGCGGGGTCTCGGCCGCGCAGCTGCTGGCCGCGGCGGCGCCGGAGGCGCGCGTGGTGAAGGCGTTCAACCTCTGCCACGAGGACGTGTGGCGGATGCGGCCGCCGGTGTTCGACGGGCGGCCGCTGGCCGTGCCGGTCTGCGGGGACGATGCGGCGGCCGTCGGGCTGGTGCACGGGCTGGTGCGGGACGTGGGGTGCGAGCCGCTGGCGGGCGGCGGCCTGGAGCGGGCGGGGCTGCTGGAGGCGACCGCCGCGCTGTTCATCGGGCTCTGGGTCGGGGAGGGGGCCGACGCGCAGGCCGTCGCTCCCCCGCTGGCGTACGCCGCCGGGCCGGCCGGAACCGGCTGAACGGGCCGAACGGGCTGAGGGGCGCCGGGCCGACGGCCGCTGAGGGAGCGTCAGGCCGGGGCGAAGCGGACGGTGCGGGCGACGGGGTCGGCGAGGGTGAGCCGGACCTTGAGGCGTTCGCCGAGCGGGAGGGCGTCCGGGCCCTCGCAGCGGCCGACCACGGCGGGCTCGCGGAGCTGGACGGTGCCCTTGGCCGGGTGGCGTTCGTCCACGTCGATGACCACGGCGTCGAAGCGTTCGCCTTCGCGGCCGCGCAGCAGCTCGGCCTCGACCAGGTCGACGCAGGCCCGTTCGACCTCCCGGGCCCGGCGGTCGCCGCTCTCCAACAGGGCCGGGAGTTCCAGCAGTTGGTCACGCACCCAGGCCGGGGGCTCGGTACCGCCGGCGATGGCCAGGCAGAGCTCCTGGACGTACCGGTCCCCCAGCCGACGCAGCGGCGCGGTGCAGTGCGCGTACGGCGCGGCCAGCGCGGCGTGCCCCGGGTCGGCCGGGGGCGCGATGCCGCGGGCCGCGTCGAAGGCGTGGTAGCCCGCGCCGCGGAGCAGGCCGGTGCACTCCTTGAGGAAGGCGGCGTGCTCGGCCCGGGCCGGGTCGAGGGAGCGGATCAGGACGGGGTACGGGGTGTCGGGCGGCCAGTCCACGTCCAGCGCCTTGGCGGTGCGGCGCAGCCGTTGGTACGCGGACTCGGGGGCGGCGGGCAGGGTGCGGAGCAGGCCGATGCCGGCGTCCAGCATCAGGTCGGCGGCGGCCATGCCGGTGAGCAGGGAGATCTGGGCGTTCCAGCCGTCGGCCGGACGGGGCGCGCGGTAGG
The DNA here is from genome assembly GCF_044452665.1 of Kitasatospora sp. NPDC051853. Taxonomy (NCBI): domain Bacteria; kingdom Bacillati; phylum Actinomycetota; class Actinomycetes; order Kitasatosporales; family Streptomycetaceae; genus Kitasatospora; species Kitasatospora sp. NPDC051853. The sequence continues at coordinate 550,463 of NZ_JBITBY010000002.1, forward strand.
CCAGCCGGTAGCCGCCGTCGGCCGGTTCGACCTCCTGTTCGGGGATCGGGAGGCTGACGCCGCCCCGGTCCGCCTCGCGCTGCTCGCGCAGGCGGCCGATCTCGGCGAGCAGCCGGAGCTGTTCGTCGGCGGTGCCGCGGTCGACGGCCTCCTGCACGCCCTGGTAGTCGAGGCGGCGGCGGGAGCGGACCCGGGCGCGGCGGACGTCGGCGAGCAGCACCACGCCGTCGGCGTCGAGGTCGAGCTGCCAGAGCAGGGCGGGGCGCAGCTCGCCGGGGAGCAGGCTGGCGGCGTCCTCGGAGATCCGGGCGGGGTGGAGCGGGATGCGCAGGTCGGGGAAGTACAGGGTCTGCATCCGGCGGTGGGCCTCGGCGTCCACGGCGCCGCCGGGGCGGACGAAGGCGGGTACGTCGGCGATCGCGTAGTGCACCCGGTAGCCGCTGCCGCGCCGGCTGAGCCCCATCGCCTGGTCGAGGTCGCGGGAGCCGGGCGGGTCGACGGTGAACAGCTCCAGGTCGGTGGCGTCGAGCTCCGGCAGCCGCGGCACCCCGGCCGCCCGTTCCGCCTCCGCGGTGACCTCCGGCGGCCAGCCGTCCGGCAGTTGGAGCCCCTCGCGCAGTCCGGCCAGCTCACGGTTGATCCGCGCGGTGTCGGCGGCCCTGATCCTCAGCTGTTGACGCGGCATGCTCGCAGCGTACGGCGCCACCGACCTGACGGCCCGTCGGACCGGCCCGGGCCATGCCCGCGCGGTGGACGCGTCGGACGGGGTGCACGCACCCCGCCCAGGAGACAGAACCCGGCGTACCGGCGCCGCTCCGCCCGGCTCGTGGGGCGGCCTGCGGGGTGCCGGGCGGAGACTGGTCGGGTGGAGGCGGTGGAGCGGCGCGAGGTCTTCGCCGGGCTGGCCGGGTTGTTGGAGGCCAGGGCGGCGGACCGGGCGCGGAACGGGGCGCTGGTGGAGGCGGCGGACCGTTGGCGGCAGGGCGGGGCGCTGCGGCGGGCGGCCGGCGACCGGGGCGGCGAGGGCGAGGACCTGCGGCGGGCGGCGGAGGCGCTGTGGCTGTGCGGGCGGGGCGAGGAGGCCGGGCGGGCGGGGCGGCGGGCGGCCGGGCTGCTGTCGGGGGCGGCGGCGGCCGGGGCGTACCTGGACCTCGCGGAGGCGGCCGGGGCCGCGCAGGACCCGGTGGCGGTGGCGGCCTGGGCCCGGCGGGCGGTCGCGGCGGACAGGAGGGACGGGAAGGACGGGACGGCCGCCACCCGGGCCCGCTGGCACCTGGCGCTGGCCCGGGTGGTGGCCGGGGGCGAGGGGTGGAAGGGCGTCGAGGAGGGGTGCCGGGAGGCCGGAGACGTGGCGGAGGTGGCCCGGGCGGGGCTGGCGGTCGGGGAGGCCGCTCTGCTGCACCGTGATCCGGCCCGGGCCGGACGGGTGGTCGGACGGACGCTGGCGCACTGCCGAACACATGGCCTGGGGGTGGAACTCCGGCTGGCGGAAGCACAGTTGACGTTCCTTCGGCTGATCGAAGGCCACTGGCGGGAGGCGGCGCGGGCGGCGGACGAGGCGCTGCGGAGGCCCGGGCTGCCGCTGCCCGCCAGGGTGCGGGCGCTCCAGGTCTCGGCCACGGTCCGGGCCAGGTGCGGGGAGCCGGGGGTGTGGGCGCCGTTGGACGAGGCGGTGGCGGCGGCCGATCCGGTGGACCTGCGCCTGCTCGGCCCGGTCCGGGTGGCGCGGGCCGAGGCGGCCTGGCTCGGCGGGGACGAGGAGCGGACGGCGGCGGAGGCCCGGCACGGTCTGGCCATGACCGGCGGCCGCTGCGACCCCTGGCTGTCGGGGGCGCTCGCCGTCTGGGTGCGGCGCAGTGGCGGACGGGTGCCGCCGGTCCGGGCGGCCGGGCCGTTCGCGGCGGAGCTGGCCGGGGACCGGGCCGCCGCGGTGGCCGCCTGGGAGCGGCTCGGCTGCCCGTACGAAGCGGCCCTGGCCGGGCTGGGCGGTGACGCGGAGTCCGTCCGCCGGGCCTTGGCCGCCTTCGAGGCGGCGGGGGCGCGCGCGGCCGCCTTCCGCGCCCGGGCCCGCCTGCGGGCGCTGGGCGCGGAAGGCCCCGGGAACCCGCCGCACACGCCGTGAGGCCGCCGGAGGCGGCGGCCGGGCCGGAAACGACGCCCTGCGGGGTGGTACCGGGCCACGGGCAGCACACGGGCTCCCCTGAGCTGACGGTGGGGCCCACCACTCGGCACGGGGGTGCCCCGCGGGCCCGTACAGTTGCAGGGTCCGCTGCCACAGACTGTTGAAGGGTGTCGCCGTGCTGGTGCTGTTGCCGCCGTCGGAGGGGAAGGCCACTGCGGAGGCCGGGGTGCCGCTGGAGCTGGACGGGCTGTCGCTGCCCGGGCTGACGGCGGGTCGGCGGGCGGTGCTGGACGCGCTGGTGGAGCTCTGCCGGGGGGACGAGGAGACGGCCCGGGAGGTGCTCGGGCTGAGCGAGGGGCTCCGCGGGGAGGTGGCGAAGAACGCCGGGCTGCCGACGGCGGGTGCGCTGCCGGCGGGCGAGGTGTACACGGGGGTGCTGTTCGACGCGCTGGGGCTGGCGAAGCTGGACGAGGCGGCGTACGCACTGGCCGAGCGTTCGCTGCTGGTCTTCTCGGGGCTGTGGGGAGCGGTGCGGATCGGTGACCGGATCCCGCCGTACCGCTGCTCGATGGGCGTGAAGCTGCCGCCGCTGGGGGCGCTCGGGGCGTACTGGCGGCGCGAGATGGCGGAGGTGCTGCCGGAGGCGGCGGCCGAGGGGCTGGTGCTGGACCTGCGCAGTGCGGCGTACGCGGCGGCCTGGAAGCCGGCCGGGGCGGTGGCGGCGCGGACGGCGACCGTGCGGGTGCTCCAGGAGCGCGAGGTGAACGGCGAGCTGAAGCGCTCGGTGGTGAGCCACTTCAACAAGGCCACCAAGGGCCGGATGGTCCGCGACCTGCTGAACGCCGGTCAGGAGCCCGCCTCCCCGGGCGAGTTGGTGGACGCGCTGGGTAGGCTCGGCTACCGGATCGAGGTCCAGGCGGAGGGCACCGCCCGCAAGGCGTGGCAGCTCGACGTGGTGGTCACCGAGATCCACTGACGGCGGACACTGCCCGGAGGGGGAACGGCATGCGGAACACGGTGGTCAGGTGGGCGGTCGCGCTGGTGGCGGCCGCGGCGGTGGTGACGGCCGCCCCGGCGGCCTCCGCCCTGCAGGACGGGAACTTCGAACACCTCTCCGTCATCCAGGGAGGCTGCTCGGCCTGCGCCTGACGGAGCGGTGGGGGCGGGCCGCCCCAGGAGGGCCGGGCCCGCCCCCACCGTCTCAGCGCAGGTGCGAGGTGTCGTTCAGCAGGCGCAGCGACGCGTTGCCGTCCGCGTAGTACTGGACGGCGCAGAGCGAGGCGGCCGAGAGTTCCATCCGGTAGAGCGCGTCCGGCGGGGCGCCCAGGGCCAGCCGGACCAGGGTCTTGATCGGGCTGACGTGGGAGACGACCAGGACGGTCTTGCCGGAGTAGCGGGCCAGGATCTTGTCCCGGGCCGTGCCCACCCGGTGGGTGAGGGTGGTGAAGCTCTCGGTGGAGCCGGTCGGCTTGGCCTTGGCGGAGCCGAGCCAGGCGGTCAGGTCGTCCGGGTACTGCTCCTGGGCCTCGGCGAAGGTGAGGCCCTCCCAGGCGCCGAAGTCCAGCTCGCGCAGGCCGTCCTCGATCCGCACGTCCATCCCGAGCCGGGCCGCGACGGTCTCGGCGGTCTGCCGGGTGCGCAGCATCGGGGAGCTGACGACGGCCTGGACGGTGCCGCGCGCGGCCAGCGCCTCGGCGGCCCGCTCGGCCTGCCAGCGGCCCTTCTCGGAGAGCGCGGGGTCGCTGCCGCCGCTGCCGGAGAAGCGCTTCTCCGGGGTGAGCGGGGTCTCGCCGTGCCGGAGCAGGACGAAGGTGGTCGGCGTGCCGAGGTCGGCGGGGGCGGCCCAGCCGGCCCGCGGGGCGGCGGGCGCGGGCAGCGGCTCGTCCGCGGGGACGGTCGGGCCGGTGACCGGGGCGGTGGCGGACGGGCGGGCCTTGGGCTCCCACTGGCGTCCGGCCTTGCCCGCGTCCATCGCCTCGTTGGCCAGCCGGTCCGCGTCCTTGTTCCGCTCGCGCGGGATCCAGCTGTAGTCGACCTGGGCGCGGGGCAGTACGGTGGCGGCCTCGGCGGCCAGCGGCCGCATGTCGGGGTGCTTGATCTTCCAGCGGCCGGACATCTGCTCGACCACCAGCTTGGAGTCCATCCGGACGTCCACCCGGGCGTCCGGGTCGAGCTCGGCGGCGGCCCGCAGGCCGGCGATCAGACCCTTGTACTCGGCCACGTTGTTGGTGGCGTGCCCGATGTACTCGGCGGCCTCGGCGATGATCTGGCCGGTGTCGCCGTCCCGGACCACCGCGCCGTACCCGGCGGGGCCCGGGTTGCCCCGGGAGCCGCCGTCCGCCTCGACGATGAACCTGCGCCCCGTCACCGGATCAGATGCCCGACTCGCTGGTGCGGACCAGGATGCGGCCGCAGTTCTCGCAGCGGACCACGGCGTCGGCGGCCTCGGCCTTGATGGCGTTCAGGTCGGCCGCGGCGAACTCGACCCGGCAGCCCTCGCAGCGGCGCTGGAACAGGCGGGCCGCGCCGACGCCGCCCTGCTGCTCGCGCAGGCGGGTGTAGAGCTTCAGCAGGTCGGCCGGGATGACCTGGGCGACGGCCTCGCGGTCGCGCCGGACCTTCTCGGCCTCGGCGTCGATCTCGGCGAAGGCGGCGTCCCGGCGGCCCTCGGCCTCGGTGAGCACCACGGTGGAGTGGTCCAGACGGGCCGTCAGCTCGGTGACCCGGGTCTGCGCCGAGTCGAGGCGCTCCATCACCTCGAGGACGACGTCCTCCAGGTCGGACTGACGCTTCGCCAGCGACTCGTTCTCGTGCTGGAGGTTCTCCAGGTCACGCGGGGAGCCGGTGCCGGAGTCCAGGCGCTGCTGGTTGCGGGCGGAGCGGGCGCGGACCTGCTCGACGTCCTGCTCGGCCTTGGTCTGCTCGCGCTCGGTGTCGCCGAGCTGGGCCTGGGCGGCGACCACCAGGTCCTTGAGGGCGGTGTGGTCGGCGGTGGCCCGGTCGATCTCGGCGTGCTCGGGCAGGCTGCGGCGGCGGTGGGCCAGCTGGTCGAGCTTGGAGTCGATGGCCTGGAGGTCGAGCAGGCGGATCTGGTCGGCGGGCGCGGCGTTCACTGCGGGGGCTCCTGTTGGTCTGTCAGCTGGCGGCCGTCGGTGCGGCCAAGGTCTTCGGTGCGGCGCCGGCTCCGGCGGGTGCCGCTCAGCGGGTCGTTCAGCGGGTCATGGGGGCGTGCGCGGTCCACGGGTCGGTGACCAGGTGCGAGACCTTGGTCTCCAGGGTCCAGCCGTGGCCGGCCGCCGCCTCGGCGAGGCCGCGCTCGGCCAGCCGCAGCCAGGGCCACTCGGTGGCCCAGTGCGCGGCGTCCACCAGCGCGACCGGGGCGGCCTCGACCGCCTCGGAGGCCGGGTGGTGCCGCAGGTCGGCGGTGACGTAGGCGTCCACGCCGGCGGCCCGGACCTCGGCGAAGAAGCTGTCGCCGGAGCCGCCGCAGACCGCGACCCGGGTGATCACCCGGTCGCCGTCGCCGGCGACCCGGACCCCGGTGGCGGTGGCCGGCAGCCCGGCCGCCACCCGTGCGGCGAACTCGGTCAGGGTGAGCGGGGGCTCCAGCACGCCGATCCGTCCGGTGCCGCGGCGGCCCTTCGGGTCGGCCGGGTCCGGGATCAGCGGGCCGAGCACCCGCAGGCCGACGGCCTCGGCGAGCGCGTCGGAGACGCCCGGGTCGGCGTGGTCGGCGTTGGTGTGCGCGACGTGCAGGGCGATCCCGGCGCGGATCAGCGAGTGCACCACCCGGCCCTTGAAGCCGGTGGCGGCGACGCTGGTGGTGCCGCGCAGATAGAGGGGATGGTGGGTGACCACCAGGTCCGCACCCCACTCGGCGGCCTCGTCCACCACGGCCTGGACCGGGTCGACGGCGAACAGCACCCGGCGGACCTCGGCCTCCGGGTCACCGCAGACCAGCCCGACGGCGTCCCAGGACTCCGCCCAGCTCGGCGGGTACAGCTCTTCGAGCGCGTTGATGACCTCGGACAGTTTCGGCACCTGTCGAGACTACCGTGCGCGGGCGGTTCCCCCGGCGCGCCCCCGTCCGCCGCCCGGGAGGGGACGGCCCCTCCGACCGGGGCCGGGATGCGGACCGGTGTGCGTCAACCGGCGTGCGGGGGCAGTCGGTGGTGAACGAAGGGGAGCGTGCCGGCCCGGCGCCGGGACCCCGCTGCTCACACCGCCCCGGTCGCACGTATTCGAAAACGATTCGGGATCACCCTTACGAGTGAAGTGACCCGGTCGGCGTTGAGTCCGCCCGTTCCCGAAAGTAACTTCTGTGGTGCGAACGGGAGTTACCCCGACCGGGGGGTCTTCGGGACGCACCGTCGAATTCACGGCGGCGCGGCCGGGGTGATTTCCGGGGCATCCGGAATTGACGGCCAGGGCGATCGGAAGGGGTGTGGAGCAGATGGGGGCGGGCACACCGCTGCGCACGGCCGGGGGGCCGGATCCGCTGGAGGGCGGGCCGGTGGTACCCGGTCCGCTGACGGACGTGGCGCGGTCGGCCTTGGCCGGCACCGGGGCCCGGGGAGGCGGCGGCGACTGGCAGTTGACCGTCGAGGGCCTCTGGTGCACGGCCCGGCCGGCCGCGTCCACCACCCCCGCACAGGGGTGGAAGCTGCACGTCGCGGCGGCCACCGGGGCAGCTGCCGAGGTGCTGGCCGCGGTGGCGGCGGTGCTGGCGAAGGACCCGTGCACGTTCAAGTTCACCGCCGACGTGGAGAAGCTCCACCAGGTGAATTCGCGGAACAGCGACCGCGGCTCCGCCGGGAAATTCCTGACGGTCTATCCGGAGGGCGACGAACAGTTCCTGCGGCTCGCCGCGGAATTGCACCGGGCCACCGCCGGATTCCCCGGCCCGGGAATCCTCTCGGACCGGGCGTACGCCCCCGGCAGCCGGGTGCACTACCGCTACGGCGTCTTCGCCCGCCGGGCCGAACTGGGCAACGACGGCGCGTACCGCTCACTGCTGCACGGGCCGGACGGCAGCGTCACCGAGGACGTCCGCGGAGCGAGCTACCGGCGCCCGCACTGGGCGGTCGACCCCGTCGAGGGGAAGGGATCGACCGCCGCCGCGGGCGGAGCCGCCGGGGCGGCGCAGGGCGGGGCGAAGAAGGGCGGGGGCGTCCTGCTGGGGGGCAGGTACGCGCTGACCGCGGCCGTGCGGCACGGCACCAAGGGCGGCATCTTCCTGGGCCGGGACACCGTCACCGGGGCCGAGGTGATCGTCAAGCAGGCCCGGGCCCACATCGAGGTGGACCGGTCCGGCACCGACGCCCGGGCCGCGCTGCGGCACGAGGCCGCGCTGCTGGAGCGGCTGGCCGGGACGGGGCTGACGCCGCGTCCGCTGGAGCTGGTGGAGCAGGGGGACGCGCTCTACCTGGCCGAGGAGCGGATCACCGGTGTGCCGCTGGGCAGTTGGGTGGCCGGGAAACTGGCGGCCGACGGCACGCCGGACGTGCCCTGGGCCGAGGCCCGGCAGGTCGCGCTCGGGCTGGTCGGGCTGGTCGGCCGGGTGCACCGCGAGGGCCTGGTGCTGCGCGACCTCTCCCCGGGGAACGTGCTGGTGCGGCCGGACGGCACCTTACGCCTGGTCGACCTCGAACTCGCCGCCGAGGCGGGCACGGTGGTCGGCACGGCGGGCACGCCCGGGTACCGGGCGCCCGAGCACGGGCCCGGACTGACCGAGGCGGTGGTCGGCCCGGCGGTGGACGCGTACGCCCTCGGCGGGCTGCTCTTCCTGCTGGCCACCGGCCACGACCCGCTGCTGCCGCCCGGCGAGGGCGGCCTCGACGCCTGGCTCGCGGCCGCCGCGGGGGCCGGGGTGACGGCCCGTCGGCTGGCGCCCGCCGTGCTCGGCCTGCGCGCCGCCGACCCGGCGCAGCGCTGGCCGCTCGACCGGGTGGCCGCCTCGCTCGGCGAGCTCGGTGGGCTCGGTGGGCTCGGTGAGGAGGCCGCACCGGCACTCCCCCGGCCCGCCGTCCACCCGGCCGACCGAGTGCTGGCCGACGGCCTGCGCCGGATCGCCGACACCGCCGACCACGACCGGCCGGACCGCCTCTGGGAGACCGTCCCCGGCGGGCAGTTGACCGACCCGTGCAACGTGCAGCACGGCGCCGCCGGGGTGCTCGCCCTGCTGGCCCGGGCCGCCACCACCCCGGAGGGCGACCTGACGGCCGTCCGCCGGGCCGCCGACTGGATCGAACGGCGGGCGGCCGCCGAGCCCACCGTGCTGCCCGGCCTGCACTTCGGCCGCTCCGGCACCGCCTGGGCCCTGCTCGACGCCGCCGAGGCCCTGGGCGACGCCGCCCTGGCCGGGCGCGCCGCCGAGCTGGCCCGCCGGATCCCGCTGAGCTGGCCCAACCCCGACATCTGCCACGGCGCGGCCGGAGCCGGGATGCTCCAGCTGCGGCTGTACCGGGCGACCGGCGACACCAGCTTCCTGGACCGGGCCGCCGCCTGCGCCACCGCCCTGCTGGCCACCGCCGAGCGCGAGCCGTACGGGACGGTCTGGCCGGTGCCGAAGACCTTCGACTCCAGCCTGGCCGGCATCGTCCACCTCGGCTACGCCCACGGCGTGGCCGGAGTCGGCGCCTTCCTGCTGGCGGCCGCCGAGGCCACCGGGGACGGGGCCGCGCTGGCCGGGGCCATCGAGGCCTTCGGGACGCTGACCGTGACGGCCCGTCAGGGCGGGCACGGCTCCGCCTGGTGGCCGCAGAGCGCGGGGGACCCGCCGCACGTGAAGCTGGCCCACTGGTGCCACGGCTCCTCCGGGGTCGGCAGCTTCCTGGTCCGCTACTGGCGCACCACCGGGGACGGGACGGCGCACCGGCTGGCCCTGGCCGCCGGGCAGGCCGTGCTGGACGCCCGCTGGCACAGCGGGACGAGCGCCTGCCACGGCCTGGCCGGGAACGGCGAGTACCTGCTCGACCTGGCCGAGGCCACCGGCGAGGAGCGGTTCCGCCACGGCGCCGAGGAGCTGGCCGCGCTGATCACCGCCCGCGCGGTGCGGCGCGACGGCCTGCTCGTCCTGCCGGACGAGACCGGCCTCGGCTCGGCGCCCGCGTACGGCACCGGCACCGCCGGCCCGCTGGCCTTCCTGCACCGCCTGCTCCACGGCGGCCCCCGCCTCTGGCTGGACCCGCTCGCGGACACCCCCGCCGCCCTGACCACCCGTCACTGACCGACCACCCGTCCCCCGGAGGAGGTGAGCCCGGATGAACACCGCCACCCGCACCACCGCCCAGGCGCTGCGTCGCCTGAGCTTCACCTTCGCCCCCGACGGCTCCTACGCGGCCTGCCTGGCCGCCGGCGCCGACGGCGGCTGGTACAGCGAGAGCTGGCACCTGCCCGCCACCGGGCCGGCCACCCCGACCGCGCTGCCGCTGCCCGGCTGCCGCTCGGAGAGCCTGCACTCGCAGCTGGTCGCGCTGCCCGACGGCCGGGTGCTGGTCTGCCGCCACGACGCCGACCGGCACGCCCTGCTGCTGCTCGCCCCCGGCCCGGCCGGACAGCCCGTCACCGAGACCGAGCTGGCCGTCCTGCGCCGCCCCGGCCTGCGGCTGCTGCCGCTCCCCGGCGGCCCGACGGGCGGCCAACTGCCCGGCGCGCCGGTCGCGGTGGCACTCGGCACCGACACCCGGCCGGCCACCACGGTCTGGCTGGTCCCCGCCGACGGCACCCCGCCGATCGAGGTGGCCGAGCTGCCCGGGCTGCACGGTGGCGGCGTCTGGCTGGACCGCACCGGGCGGCTGCTGGCCCTCGACCGGGTCCAGCAGGGCCTGGTCCGCACCGTGGTGCTGGACCTCGAACTCGGCCAGGTCACCCCGCTGTTGGAAATCGGCGAGCGGAGCAACGACCGGCTGGCGCTGTACGACCCGGACACCCGCTTCGCCATGGTGCGCAGCGACGCCCCCGGCACCGACCGGCTCGGCTGGGGCGAGCTCGGCGGCCGGCACCCGCTGCGCTTCCCGGAGAGCCTGCACCTGCCCGGCCTCTTCCTGCGCCCGATCGCCCTGGACCCCTCCCCCGGCCCGGACGGCCGGCGGGTGGTGCTCCAGATCGACCACGGCACCACCTCCTCGCTGACCCTCTGGCAGCCCGAGCTCAACCGCCTCACCCCGCTCCCCGTGCCGCCCGGCCGCCTCGGCGCCGTCGGCCACTGGTCGGCGGCGGGGCTGCGGATGCCGTACTCGGCCCCCGACCACCCGGCGGCACTGGCCACCATGGACGTCGACGCGCTGCTCACCTCCGGGCAGCCCGGCACCCCGGCCGCCGCCCCGCTCCCGCTCCGGCTCGCCCCGCTCGGCGCCGAGCGCCCGGCCGCCGCGCCCTGGCAGATCAACCACCCCGGCACGCCCACCGGTTGGCGCCTGGACGGCTCCACCGGCCCCGGCGACGGCGGCCGCTGGCACCCGGCCCAGAGCCTCGAACTGGCCGGCCCCGCCGGGCCCGTCGAGGCCGTGGTCTACGGCGGCGACGCCTGGCTGAGCGCCCCGCACCTGGTGCTCGCCCTGCACGGCGGCCCGGCCGACGCCTGGCGGCTGGAGTTCGACCCGGCCCTGCAGCGGATGGCCGCCGAGGGCCTGGCCGTGCTCGCCCCCAACCAGCGCGGCTCCACCGGCTACGGCACCGAGCACGCGATGGCCATCCGCGGCGCCTGGGGCGGCCCCGACCTGGCCGACGTCCTGCACCTGCTGGACGGCATCGCCGGGCAGCGCGCCGCCCTCGGCCTGGAGCCGCCCGCCCTCTTCGGGGTCAGCTACGGCGCCTTCCTGGCGCTGCTGGCCGCCGCCCACGCCCCGGACGGACAGGTCGCCCGCTGCGCGGTGGTCGCCCCGTTCCTGTCCGGCGCCCGCCTGCTGGCCGAGGCCTCCGCCCCGGTCCGCGCCCTCACCACCCGCCTCGGCGGCGGCGACCCGGTCGACGACCGGCTCGGCCCCCGGGACGTGCTCCAGCTGGCGCACCGCCTGACGGCCCCGCTGCTGATCGTGCACGGCGACCGGGACGAGGTGGTGCCGGTCGGTCAGTCCCGCACCCTGCGGCACGAGTTGCTGCGGATCGGGCGGGCCGAAGGCGCCGACTTCCGCTACGTGGAGGCGGCCGGGGCCGGGCACGAGGTGCTGGTCGAGGAGGGCGCGGCCGTCCTGCACGAACTGCTGGCCGGCTTCCTGCGCACCGGCCGGCCCACCTAGAGATTTCCCGGGCCCGACGGGTCCGGGGGAGCGCCGTCCGCACCGTGCGGACGGCGGATCGTGACAAGGGGAGGAACCCACCATGGAGAACTTCGAGACCGACCTGGCCGCCCTGCAGGAGCTGCCGGAGACCGAGGCCGTCGAGCTCGGCGGGCACGGCGGCGGCTGCCAGTTCACCTGTCTGATCCTGACCTGCCTGATCTTCACCGTCAGCTAGCAGGTCCTCGGCCGGGGCCGTGCCGCACCCACCCGGGGGGAGCGGCACGGCCCCGGCGCCTTTCCTTGGACAGCGGAAGTGGTCACTCCAGGGGCGCGGGGCTCTGCTGATCTGCGGCTCCGCCGCGCGGGCGCGAGTCTGGAAGACGCCCCAGCACTTGGCGGACGTGGTCACACCGGGGGCGCGGGGAACTGCGCGAATCGGAAGGCGGACCACCGCCAGGTCGGGGCAGGCGAGCCGGTTGCACGTGCTGCCATCCCCCTGCGCGCAGTTCCCCGCGCCCCCGGTGTGACCACTTTCGCCAGCCGCGCCGGTTCTGCCGTTCCCCGCGCCCCGAAGTTGCCAATGTGGAGGTCAGCGTGCGGAGTTGGGCGATAGCCCTGGTGGTGGCCGTGCCGGTGGAGGCCGGGGCGACGTTGGCGCTGCCCGGGGTGGTGGGGCGGGCGGTCGACGGGGGGTCGGTGTGGGGGCCCGGGGTGGTGCTGGGGGTCGGGGCGGTGGCCGGGGTGGTGGCCACGGCGGCCGGGCCCGCGGTGGCCGCCGGGGCGACGGTGGCGCTGCGCAGGAGACTGCTGCACCGCGTCCTGGCCAGGGGCCCCGTCCCCGACGGCCACCCCGCGGGTGACCTGACGGCCCGTCTGGTCGGGGCCGCCGCCGACGCGGGCGGCGCCCTGCCGTCCCGCGTCACCGCCGTCACGGCCCTGCTCACCTCCCTCGGCGCGATCCTCGGCCTCGGGCTGCTCTCCCCCTGGCTCGCGGCGGCCTTCTTCGCCGGCGTCGTCCCCGGCGTCGTGCTGATCCGCCTCTTCCTCCGCGACGCCACCGAGGCGTTCACCCGCTACCAGGAGACCCAGTCCGAGCTGGCCGCCCGGATGACCGGGGCCCTGGCCGGTCTGCGCTCGATCCACGCCGCCGGGGCCGGCCACACCGAGACCGAACGCGTGCTGCGTCCGCTCCCCCGGCTCGCCGAGGCGGGCCATGCCCTCTGGGAGGCCCAGCGCCGGACGGTCTGGCAGGCCACGCTGCTGGTCGCCCTGGTGGAGCTCGCCGTGCTGGGCACGGCCGGCCTGCTGCTCTCCCGCGGCGCCCTCGCCCCGGGCGACCTCGCCGCGGCGGCCGGCTGGGCCGCCCTCGGTCTCGGCCTCTTCGAGCAGGTCGAGGCGCTGGCCGGGATCGCCCACGCCAAGTCCGGCCACGACCGGCTCGCCGAACTCCTCAGCCTGCCCACCCCTCCCCCCGGCACCCGCGAACTCCCGGAAGGGAGCGGCGAGTTGTCCCTCATCGGCGTCACCGTGAACGACGCCGAGGGCTTCCCCCTGCTCGGTCCGCTCGACCTCACCGTGCCGGGCGGCCGGACGGTGGCGCTGGTCGGCCGCTCCGGCTCCGGCAAGACACTGCTGGCCGCCGTGGCCGGGGGGCTGCGCGCACCGGACTCCGGGCTGGTGCTGGTGGACGGCGTGCCGCTGGCCGAACTCACCACCGACCAGCGCCGCCGGGCCGTCGGCTACGCCTTCGAACGCCCCGTCCTGGTCGGCGCGACCGTGGGCGAGGCCCTGGAGGGCGCGGGCGCCGAGGAGACCGGGGCCGCCCTGGCGGACGGCTTCCTCGCCCGGCTCCCGCACGGCGCGGACACCCCGCTCGCGGAACTCCGGCTCTCCGGAGGCGAGGTGCAGCGCCTGGGGCTGGCTCGGCTGCTCGCCCAGCGACCCCGGGCGGTGATCCTGGACGACGCCACCTCCAGCCTGGACCTGGCCACCGAGCACCAGGTGACCACCGCCCTGGCCCGGGCGACCCGCGGCCGCACCCGGCTGGTGGTGGCCCACCGGCCGCAGGCCGCCGCCCGGGCCGACCTGGTCGCCTGGCTGGACAACGGCCGCCTGCGCGCCCTGGCCCCGCACTCCACCCTGATCACCGACCCCGACTACCGCTCCACCCTCGCCGGGGCCCCGACCGACCCGGCCACCGCACCAGTACCGGCACCGTCGTCCGCACCGCCGCCCGTCCCCGCGCCCCGCCCCGCCCCGTGACACCCGCCGACCCCCACCGACCCCCACCGGAGGCACCGATGACCCCGCGCCCCGGCGCCGCCCTGCTCCGGGCCCACCTGGCCACCTGCCGCCCCGCCGTGGTCCGGGTGCTGGCCTGGTCCGCCGGCGAGGCACTGCCCGCACTGCTCTCCGGACTGCTGCTGGCCGCCGCCGTGGACCGCGGCTTCCTGGCCGGGCGCCCCGGGGTCGGCTGCGCCTGGCTGGCCGGCTTCGGTGCGGCCGTCGCCGTCCGGGCGTACGCGGCACGGGCGGCGCTGCCGTACGTGGCCGCCGTGGTGGAGCCGCTGCGGGACGTGCTGGTGCACCGGGTGGTGGGCGGTGCGCTGAGCCGCACCGAGCCGTCGGGGGACGGGCCCGCCGAGGTGGCCCGACTGACCGAACAGGTGGAGTCCGCACGGCAGTTGACCGCCGCCCTGCTGCGCACCCTGCGCGGGGTGGGGATCACCGTACCGGCGGCGGTGATCGGCCTGACGGTGCTGGCTCCCGCCACCCTGCCGCTGGTGCTGCCGCCACTGCTGCTCGGCGGGCTGCTCTTCGCCCGGCTGCTGGGGCCGCTGGTGGCCCGTCAGCGGGCGGTGGTGCTGGCCGACGAGCGGGTGGCGGCCGAGGCCGGGGCGGCGTTCGCCGGGGTGCGGGACATCACCGCGAGCGGGGCCCTGCCCCGGGTGGAGCGGGCGGTCGGCGAGGCGGTGGAGACGCAGGGCGCGGCGGTCCGCGCGCTCGGCCGGGCGGCCGCGCTGCGCACCCTGAGCGTGGCGCTGGCCGGCCGGGCCCCCGTCCTGCTGGTGGTGCTGGCGGCCCCCTGGATGCTGCGCCACGGACACCTGACGCTCGGTCAGCTCATCGGTGTGGCCGCCTACTTGCTCCAGCAGCTGGAACCGGCGGTGCGCAGCCTGGCCGGCATGGTGGGCAGTTGGCTGCTGGAACTCGTCGTCGTCCTCGACCGCCTGGCCGCCCTCCCCGCCGCGCCGCACGCCGCTCCCCCCGGCGCCACCCGCCCCGCGCCCGCCGCCTCGCCCGTCTCGCCCCCGCCCGCGCCCGCGCCCGCTCCGACCCCCGTGCCGCTCACCGTCCGCGCCCTCCGGCACACCCAAGGGGCGGCCGCCGAGCCGCTGTTCACCTCCCTGGACCTCGACCTCGGGCCCGAGGAGCACCTGGCCGTGGTCGGCCCGAGCGGCGCGGGCAAGTCCACTCTGGCCGCACTGCTCGCCGGGCTACTGCCGCCGCAGCAGGGCACCGTCACCCTGGGCGCCGCGACCGCCCCGCACACGCTGCCCGGCCCCGAACGGGCCCGTCTGGTGGCCCTGTTGCCCCAGGAGGCCTACCTCTTCGCCGGCACCGTCGGGGAGAACCTGCGCTGGCTGCGCCCGGACGCGACGGACGCCGAGATCACCGCCGCGGCGGCCGAGGTGGGCGCCACCGAGCTGCTGCACCGGCTCGGCGGGCTCCCGGCCGGGCTGCCGGACCCGGCCGTGCTCTCCGCCGGTGAGCGCCAACTGCTGGCCCTGGTCCGGACGTACCTCTCCCCCGCGCCGCTGGTGGTGCTGGACGAGGCCACCTGCCACCTGGACGCGACGGCCGAGGCGGTGGCCGAGGCGGCGTTCTCCCGGCGGCCGGGCGCCCTGGTGGTGATCGCGCACCGGATCGGCTCCGCACTGCGGGCCGACCGGGTGCTGCTGCTGGACTCCGGGCGCGCCCTGACGGCCCGCCACGGTGACCTGCAGGTGCTGTCGCCGCTCTACCGGGAGCTGGTCGGCCACTGGCTCGGGTCCGCCGCACGGCCGCCCCTGAGCGGGGCGATCGTGCCCGGCCCGTGATCGTCCCGGCGGGTGCCCGTCGGATCCGCTGGATAGGGTGGCCCACGTACTCCGGCTCGGGCAGAGCCGGGACCCTCGCACGGAAGAACGAACGCATGTCCGAGAACCGCACCGACACCAGCGACCACGAGAGCACCGGGCCCGGCGCCGACAAGGCCCCGTCCGAGACCGCGCACGGCCGCCACCGGGGCGGCACCGCCGCCGACGACCACGCCGACGCCAACCCGCACGGCCGCCACCGCCGCTGACCGGGCAGGTCAGGGGCCGACCGGCCCGCAGCACCTCCGACGGCCCGCCGTCCGCACCCGTACGGGACGGACGGCGGGCCGTCGGCGTCTCACTGGA
Organism: Kitasatospora sp. NPDC051853; assembly: GCF_044452665.1. NCBI lineage: Bacteria > Bacillati > Actinomycetota > Actinomycetes > Kitasatosporales > Streptomycetaceae > Kitasatospora > Kitasatospora sp. NPDC051853. The sequence goes on from NZ_JBITBY010000002.1 coordinate 566,251, forward strand.
GGGGCGCGCCGCCGGTCTTGACCTTGGTGCAGCCGCCCTCGTCGGCCTGGTGCACCTTCACCTCGGTGGGCACCGCCGTCGGCACCGGCGCGCCGGACGCCGCCGCCCCGCCGGGCCGGTAGTCGGCCCCGAGGGTGACCACGACCCCGCTGCCGGTGCCGCCCGCCACCACCGCGGACTCGGGCAGGCCGAGCACCGCCGCCACCGCCCGGGCCGCGTCCCGCTGGTCGGCACGCGCGTACTTGACGGTGCTGGTGGCCACGTTCTTCGGTGCCCCGCTGCCCGGCACCGCCTTGTACTTGAGCTTGGCCAGGGTCTCCGCCGTGGCGGTGGCCAGGCCCCCCTCCCCGGTGCCGTTGAACACGGTGACGCCGACGGTCGCCGGATTCACCGTCGGCGCGGGCGGTGCGCTCGGGGACGGCGGTGCGCTCGGGGAGGGCTGCGGCGAGGCCCCGTGGTCCTCGCCGCCGCTGAGCGGCCTGTCGGCCCGGATCAGCGCGAAGAGCTGGTTGGAGCCGGGCTGGTCCAGCCGGTTCTTGGAGCGGAAGTCCGGGTTGGGGTGGTCGTTGGTGAAGGAGGTGGGCGGCTGGACGAAGTCCACCTCGGCCGGCTTGACGTCCTTGAGCTCGGTGGCGAGCGAGACCAGCTTGGTGGTGCCCGCGATGTTGTCGGAGACGGTCAGCGCCTTGGTCGCCGCCTCGACCACCCCGAAGGCGGTGGCGGGGTTCAGCAGGGTGCCCTTGTCGGTGAGCTTGCGCAGCAGCGAGGACAGGTAGGCGCGCTGCATCGAGAACCGGCCGATCGCGGTGCCGTCCCCGACGGTGTGCCGGGTGCGGACGAACTGGAGCCCCTGCTCGCCCGAGAGCTTGTACGGCCCGGCCGGGATGTCGAGGTGCGAGTCGGGGTCGTTCACCGGACTGCACAGGTTGACCTCGACGCCGTCCACGGCGTCGGTCAGGTCCTTGACGGCCTGGAAGTTGACGACCAGCCAGGAGTCGACCTTGAGGCCGGTGACCGCCTCGACGGTGTCCTTCACGCAGCCCGGCCCGCCCCGGCCCATCGCGGCGTTGAGCGGCCAGCCGGTCCGCGCCGGTTCCGTCCTGCCGTCCTTGCCGACGCACTTGGGCTGGTCGACCAGCGAGTCCCGGGGCAGGTCCAGCGCGACGGCCGCCTTCCGGTCCGGGTAGACGTGCAGCAGGATGTTGACGTCGTTGTTCCCCAGGCCGGTGTTGCCCCGGTCGCCGTAGCCGCCGCCGAGGCCCTTGCGGCTGTCGGTGCCGATCACCAGGACGTTCATCGCCACCCGGCCCTGCGCGTCGGCCTGGCCGGGCGGCGGCGCGGCGTTGCCGGCGCCCAGCTGGTCGGACCGGATGTTGGAGTCCAGGTGCCGCAGGTAGAGGAAGGCGCCCCCGCCCGCGGCCAGCACCAACGCCCCGGTGGTCACCAGCACGGGCACCAGCACCCGGCGGCGGCCCTTCTTCTTCCGGCGGCGTCCGCTGCTCGCCGCCGCCCGGCGTGCGGCGGCGCGGCCCTCCGGCTTCGGCTCGGCAATGGTCATGGCAACAGACACGCACCGGCGGCCTGATTGGTAACGCCGTCGTCCGAAAAACACCGCCGACGTGACGAAGGCCACGCGCGGGCGCCGCCGCCGGAAGCCGTTCAGTCCAGGGTGATGACCGTGCGGAGGGCCTCGCCGCTGCGCATCTGACGGATCGCCTCGTTCACCCCGTCCAGGCCGAGCCGGTGGGTGATCATCCCGGCCAGGTCCAGCCGGCCGGCCCGCCAGAGGTCAACGGCCCGGGCGGCGGTGCGCCGCACGTCGCCGCCGCCGTACATGGAGGGCAGCAGACGCTTCTCGTTGAAGAACAGTTCACCCATGCTGAACTGCACCAGGTCCTCCCGGGCCCCGGCCCCGATCACCACCACCGCACCGCCCCGCCGGGTGGCGTCGTAGGCGGCCCGCACGGTCGCCCCGCGGCCGACCGCCTCGAAGACGTAGTCGAAGCCGCCCGCCTCCTGGCCCTTGGCCGCCGCCTTGAGCCCCTCGGGGGCGATCGCCTCGGTGGCGCCGAAGCCGAGCGCCCGCTCGCGCCGGGACTCCACCGGGTCGACCACGGTGATCCGGGCCGCCCCGCAGATCCGGGCGCCCTGGACGGCGGCCACGCCGACCCCGCCGGCGCCGATCACCGCGACCGAACTGCCGGGCTCCACCCGGGCGGTGTTCACCGCCGCGCCGAGCCCGGTGGTGACCCCGCAGCCGATCAGCGCGGCCTGCTCGTACGGCATGTCGGCCGGCACCTGGATGACGCTGTCGGCGGTGACCACCAGCTCCTGGGCGAAGGTGCCGGTGCTGTAGAAGCCGGAGACCTCGGTGCCGTCGGCCAGCGCGAAGCCGGGGGTGCCGAGCCGCCGCAGGCTGGTGACGCACAGGTGCCCCTGGCCCCGGCGGCAGTGCGGGCAACTGCCGCAGGGCGGCATCCAGCAGAGCACCACCCGGTCGCCGACCGCGACGCCCGTCACGCCCTCGCCGACCTCGACCACGTCGCCCGCGCCCTCGTGCCCGGGCACGAACGGGGCCGGCTGCGGCAGCACCCCGCTCATCGCGGAGAGGTCGGAGTGGCACAGGCTGGTGGCCCGCAGCCGGACCCGGACCTTGCCCGGGCCGAAGCCGACCGCCTCGACGTCCTCGCGGACCTCCAGCTTGTCCTGGCCGGTCTCGTGCAGGATCGCTGCGCGCATGGGGCTCGCTCCCGGGGTTCGCCTGTGGGTGGTGAGGGTGGTGGCAGCAGCCTACGACCGCCGCGATCTAGAACAAGTTCCAGAAATCGGCTCCCAGGTATACCCCATCCCCCGACCCGTCGGTAGACCCCGACTACCCTCCAGTAGGGTTCGCACCGGCAGACCCGCACCGCACCCAGGGAGCAGCACCATGACGGACCTCCGCCCGGCCCCCGCTCCCGAGGTGCTCGCCTCCTTCGAGGCCGCGACCGGCTTCATGCCGGTGGACGAGGGCCTCGCGCTGTACGCCGCCGCCGTCGAGGCGGCCCGGGCCACCGGGCGACCGGTGCTGGAGATCGGCACCTACTGCGGCCGCTCCGCGATCCTGCTGGCCGACGCCGCCCGGACCGCCGGCACCGTCGCACTCACCGTCGACCACCACCGGGGCTCGGAGGAGCAGCAGCCCGGCTGGGAGTACCACGACACCTCGCTGGTCGACCCCGAGGTCGGCCGGATGGACACCCTGCCGGCCTTCCGCCGCACCCTCTTCCACGCGGGCCTGGAGGAGCACGTGGTCGCCCTGGTCGGCCGTTCGCCGCAGATCGCCGCGCTCTGGTCCACCCCGCTGGCCCTGGTCTTCATCGACGGTGGCCACACCGACGAGCACGCCACCGCCGACTACCTGGGCTGGGCCCCGCACCTGGCCGACGGCGGCCTGCTCGTCATCCACGACGTCTTCCCCGACCCCGCGGACGGCGGGCAGGCCCCGTACCGGGTCTACCTGCGCGCCCTGGCGGACGGCTTCGAGGAGCTCTCCGTCACCGGCTCCCTCCGCGTCCTGCGCCGCCGCACCGCCTGACACGCCACCCGGTAGGCCGCCTGACGCGCCGTCCGCGGACCCTCCGTCAGACCGTCACCGCGGCGGCCGCGCGCAGCGCCCCGGCCGCCCCGCCGACCAGCGGGTCACCGTGGCCGAACAGCACGGTGTCGCTGTCCAGCGCGGCCAGCCGGTGGAAGGACTCCACCGCGCGGGCCCGGTCGGTGTTGAAGACGCCGAGCATGGTCAGGCCGTTCACGTTGGCCACCGAGTCGCCGGTGAACAGCACCCTCGGCTCCGGCAGCCAGAGCGCCAGCGAACCGTCGGTGTGCCCGGGCGCGGCCACCACCACCGCCCCGCCCGCGAAGTCGAGCCCGTCCCCGTCCGCCACCTCGCGGTCCACCCGGCAGGGCGGGGCCGACGGCAGCTTCGGCAGCGACTCCCAGATCGGCAGCTCGAACTCCTCCAGCACCGGCGGCGGGCCCGGCACCTCGCCCCGGATCACCGGCGCCTCCAGCCGGTGCGCCACCACCTCCGCCCCGTGCCGCCCGGCCAGCTCGGCGGCCGAACCGCTGTGGTCCTCGTGGAAGTGCGTCAGCACGATCCTGCGCAGCCGCCCCCCGTTCAGTGCCTCCTCGATCTCCCCGGCCCGGTCCGCCGACCCGGTGTCCACCAGCGTCAACTCCCCGCCGTCGTCCCACAGATACGCGGCCCCGACCTCGAACCTCAGCATCCGCAGCCGCGGCACCACCTCGATGATCTCCATACCCGGCCCGACGCCCGGCCGCCGCACCGCGTTCCCGCGTTCGCCCTGGGCTCAGCCCGCCGTCTCCACCGTCAGCCGGCCGCCGGTCAACTCCAGCCGGAAGACGGCCGGTTCGGGGTACCGACGGGCGGCCATCCGCCACGGGCCGTCCCCTTCGAGGGGTGGCAGGGCCAGGTTGACGAGTGCCGCATCGGGACGGGACTCCTCGGCGGCGCTCCAACTCACGAACCGGACCTGGCCGTCCGGCCCCGACGGCCCGTCGGAATCCGACGGCCCGTCAGGCCCGTCGGGCTCGTCGGCCGGACAACGGGCCTCCCACTCCTCGTACACCCGCCGCATCCCGGCCTCGGAGCCGGCCGCCGCCAGCAGCCCCCGGCCCGCGCCCGCCAACAGCCGGCAGATCTCCGACACCGCCACCCGACCGACCCGGTGCGCGTACCGGACCGAGCGGAGCTCCAGCATCGCCGTGTGGAGCACGGACGCCACCTGGTACGCCGCCGCGCCGAGTTCCGGCTCCCCGCCCCGGGCCGGCCTGGGCCGGTCCGGGTCCAGCGGCGGCACCACGGCGTCGGCCCGCCGGCCGGCCGCGGAGTCGTGCCAGTGGACGTCCTCGACCCGCACCTCGGCCGCAGCCGCGCGGATCAGCCCGCCCGTCCCCAGACGGACCGTCACCCCCGCGTCGTCGCAGCCGAACTCGGCGCCCGAGCGGTCGGCGCCGGCGAAACGGGCCTCGGCCACGCCCTCGAACTCGACCAGCCACCGGGCCGCCTCCCGTGCGCCGGGGGCGGCGAAGCGCCGACCGACGGTGAGGTCGAGCGTCCCGGAGACCGCATCCCGCCCGGCACGCTCCACCCACAGGCGCCGCACCTCGGCCACCGCCGGGTCGTAGTCGGCGGTCAGTTCGGCGAGCGTCTCCGGGCTGAGCGCCGACAAGCCCGGCTGAACCCGGGCGACGTAGTTGCGGTACGGCAGCGGCTGCCACCCCGGCGGCAACTCCCCGACCCAGCCCCCGCCCAGCTGCTCCAGCACCCAGGCCCGCTTCGCCGGGCCCCTGACCACCAGCTCCGCCAGCACCGCCCGGGCCCGCTCCTCCCGCTCGGCCGGGGTGGCGGCGGAGACGGCCCGGACCAGCGGGACGGTGAAGTTGTCCCAGATGTCCGACAGCATGACGATCCGTCCGCGGTCGTACGTCCTGCCGTCCGCCGCGGCCTCCGCGATCTGCCCGATCGAACGGTCCAGCAGCCCCGTCAGGGAAGCGAGTGCGCTCCCCCGTGCGTCCTCGTGGTCCATCCCGGGATGATCGCACGGGTGAACGAGCCTCGAAGATCGTTGTCGTCCTGCGGGCACGATCGGGGATGCTCTAACGTCATCCCGAATGCCGAGTGGACCGGGTGCCCCGCGTTGGTGCGCCCGAGAACTGCCGGTACCGTGTCGCCGAACGGACGGACGACGCGAACCCAGGACGCACCACTTCCACAGCGGGGGCGAGGCCAGGCATGACCGAGCAGGACAGCACCGCGCCGGCGGTCTGGGACCCGACCGCCCGGGGCGGCGCCGGCGGGTGGATCCGCCCCTCGCCCGCCCAGGCGGCCCCGCAACCCCAGCAGGCGCAGCAGCCCGCACCCCCGCAGGTGCCCCTCGGCAAGCCCGGCGCCCCGGCCGCCCCGGCCTTCCCGGGGGCTCCCACCGCCCCGGCCGCACCCGGGCAGCGGCCGCCGGACGACGGCCCCAGCACCGCGATCTTCCAGCTGGCCGCCCCGGCCCCGACGCCCCCGGGCGGCCCGGCCGCTCCCGGGCAGCCGCCGCTGACGGCCCCTCAGCCGGGCCACCCCCAGGCCCCCGCCGCCCCGGGCGGCTACGGCCACCCCGCCCAGAGCCCGCCCCCGCCCGGCGCGGTCGGCGACCAGGGCCCGCCGGTCGGCGCCCGCCCGTACCTCCCGCAGCCCGGCCCCGGCACCCCGCCGCAGGCCACCGGCGCGGGCTACGGCTTCCCCCCCACCGCCCCCGGCGCACCCGGCGGCTACGGTTACCCCGCCCAGCCCGCCCCCGGCGCACCCGCCGCCCCGGGCGCCCCCGGCGGCTACGGCTTCCCCCAGGCCGCGGCCCCCGCTCCCGCTCCCGCGCAGGGCGCCCCGGCCGGCTTCCCCCCGGCGGCCCAGGCCGCCCAGACCCCGCCGCCCGGCTTCCCCCAGGCACCCCAACCCGCGCCCGCCGCACCGCAGTTCGGCACCCCGCAGGCCCCCGCCCAGCAGCAGCCCAGCGGCTACGGCTTCCCGCAGGCCGCGGCGGCCCCCGGCGGCTTCCCCCCGGCCGCCCAGCCCCACGCCCAGCAGCCGGGCGGTTTCCCCCCGGCCGCCGGAGCAGGTGCCCCCGCCCCGGGCCAGTTCCCGGCGTTCCCCCAGCACCCGCAGCAGCAGCCGCAGTTCCCGCCCCGCTTCCAGGAGTACGACTACGAGGACCTCCCCGAGGAGCGTCCGCGCCGCCGCGTGCCGCTGCTCGCCGCGATCGGCGTGGTGCTGGTGATCGTGCTCGGCGTCGGTGTGGCCTGGGCGGTCCGCAACTCCGGCGACGAGGGCGGCGGCACCGCCAAGTCCCCCTCCGGCAGTGCCACCGCGCCCCAGCCCGCTCCGGCGCAGACCCCGGACGGTTCCGGGCCGAGCCCGACCGCCCCCACCACCACCGAGCCGTCGCCCTCGCCGTCCCCGTCCACCACCGGCGGCCCGCAGGCCGCCGCCCAGGCCAAGGCGCTGAACGACCTGCTGGCCCGCGGCGAGGGGGCGAAGGCGCCGATCGGCAACGCGGTGGCCAAGGTCAACAGCTGCCCCGGCAAGCCGGAGATCGACGCGGCGGTGCAGGTCTTCGAGACCGGAGCCGCCCAGCGCGACCAGCTGGTGGCCGACCTGGCGAAGCTCCAGTTCACCGACCTGCCCGGCGGGCCCGAGGCGGCCGGGCTGCTGAGGACCGCCTGGCAGACCTCCGGCGACATCGACCGGGCCTACGCGGCCTGGGCCAAGACCGTCGGCAGCCAGGGCTGCGTCAACAACGCCGCCCCCAACACCGGAGACCGCAAGCGGGCCAACGAGCTCAACCCTCAGGCGACCCAGGCGAAGAAGGACTTCGTGGCGAAGTGGAACGGCTTCGCCAACACCTTCGGTCTGACGCCGCGCACCTGGGACAGGATCTGAACCACCCGTGAGCCGCACCACCATCCCCCACACCTCCCCCACCGCCGCCCCGGGCCCCCGCCGGGCCCGCGGGGCCGCACTCACCGCGCTCGCCTGCGCGGCCGCCCTGACCCTGACGGCCTGTCAGGGCGCCGAGGCGGAGAGCTCCACGAAGGCCGCCCGGGCCGTTCCGCCCGCCTCGGACCCCGAGGCGCCGATGCCGAGCAGCTGGCCGACCGAGGTCCCGTCCTCGCCCGGCCCCGCCGCGAGCGCCCCCGCCACCACCCCGGCCCCGCCCGCCGGAGCCGCGGGCGTCCCCACCGGGGCGGGCGTCCTGACGGGCCGTACGGTGCTGCTGGACGCCGGCCACAACCCCGGCAACGTCAAGCACACCTCCCAGATCAACCGCCAGGTGGACATCGGCAACGCCCGCAAGGAGTGCGACACCACCGGCACCAGCACCGACGCCGGCTACTCCGAGGCCGCGTACAGCCTGGACGTCTCCCGCCGGGCCCGGGGGATCCTGACCGCCCGGGGCGCCAAGGTGCTCTTCACCCAGGACGACGACCGCGACTGGGGCCCGTGCATCGACGAGCGCGCCCGGATCGGCAACGAGTCCAAGGCCGACGCGGCGGTCTCGGTGCACGGCGACGGGGCCCCCGCCGCCCGCAGCGGCTTCCACGTGATCATGCCCGCCCGGGTGAAGGCCGGGAAGGCCGACACCACCGCGATCGTCGAGCCCTCCCGCCGTCTCGGCACGCTGCTGCGCGACCAGTTCAAGGCCGCCACCGACGAGCCCTACGCCGACTACATCGGCGAGCAGGGCCTGGACACCCGCAACGACCTCGGCGGGCTCAACCTCTCCAAGGTGCCCAAGGTCTTCATCGAGTGCGGCAACATGCGCAACGAGGGCGACGCCCGCCGGATGTCGGACCCCCAGTGGCGCCAGCGCGCCGCCCAGGGCATCGCCGACGCGGTCACGGCCTTCCTCACCACACCCGGTGGGGGCGCTACCAAGAGCTGACCCGACGGAGGGTCATCTTGGGCGTTTTGCCACGACACTGTCCGGTTTCGGGAACCCGCCGTGCAGCCGCGAACGGCTTGGCCCTAGGCTTTTGCACCGTCCGTCAACCACACAGCCGTCCACGACACACACCGACGAGGGGAACGTTAGTGAATCTGCGCGCTCTCACCAGGGGAGACGCCGCCGTCGCAGGTGCGGCCGTCCTGCTCTTCATCTCCTCCTTCCTTCCGTACCGGAGCTTCGAGTACTGCCTCGGCACCAAGGCCTGCAGCAGCTCCTCGCAGAACGCCTGGTCCACCTCGCTCTTCCCGGTGCTCCCCTCGGTCTTCCTGCTGGGCATCATCGGCGCCGCCCTGATCCTCGTGCAGCGCTTCCAGGGCGAGGCCGCCACCGGACGCCAGGTCCTCGGCCTGCGCCTGGACCAGTGGGGCACCGCGCTCTCGCTCGCCGCCCTCTGGTCCGGCCTCTGGGCCCTGGCCGGCGGCGGCGAGGTCGTCAGCAGCAGCTTCGGCGCCTGGCTCGCCGTGCTCGCCCTGCTGGTGCTCGCCGGTGCGGCCGCGGCCGCCCCGCTGGTCCCGGCCCTCCAGGCCCCGCTGCTGACGGACAAGCCGGCCACCCCGGCCGCTCCGGGCGGCCCGTTCGCCCCGGGCGGCACCTTCCAGCCCGGCCAGCCCGGCCAGGTCGGCCAGCCCGCCCCGGGTGCCCCGTTCGGCTACGACCAGGCCCCGGGCCAGGCCGGCCAGCCGGTCCAGGGCGGCGGCCTCCCCGGCTACTCCGCCCAGCCGCAGCCCGGCGGCTACGGCTACCCGACCCCGGGCGGCGCCGGCACCACCGCCCCGCTGCCCAACCCGGCCTCCCACCAGGAGCCCACCCAGGTCCAGCCCGCCGTCACCGCGCCACTCCCGACGCCGGCCGCGGCCGCCCCGGTCGCCGACTTCGCCCCGTTCTGGTTCGCCGTCCCGGCCCCCCGCCAGCTCGCCCCCAAGGACAACCCCGCCGGCCCGCCGGTCGGCGAACTCCTCCCCGGCACCTGGTACCTGGCCGTCGAACAGCGCGGCACCGCCCTGGTCGCCCAGCTCCAGGACGGCTCCCACGGCCTCCTCAACGACGTGACCGGCATCCAGCGCGGCTGACCTCCGGTCGGGGAGCGCCCCGCAGGGGCGCGGGGAACTGCGCGAAGGGGAACGGCAGCACCTGCAACTGAGCCACCACCAGCCAGTTGCGGGTGCTGCCGTTCCCCTTCGCGCAGTTCCCCGCGCCCCCGGTGTGACCGCCTACCAGCGGCCCCTCGTACGTCTCAGCAGCAGTCCTCGACGACCAGCCCCGCAGGGAGCTGCTCCCCGCCGAACACGGCGACCGTCGCGTGGTCCCCGCCCAGTGCGGCCACCGCGAGCAGCAGCGCCCCCGCCGTCCAGGTGGTCCGCTCCTCGGGCCAGATCGCGTCGTCCTCGAAGACGTACCCGGTCCAGTAGGACCCGTCCTCGTGCCGCAGGTGCTGGATCCACCGCAGGATGTCCACCGCGCGGTCGGACTCGCCCACCGCCCAGAGCGCGAGCGCGAGTTCGGCACTCTCGCCGCCCGTCACCCAGGGCCGGTCGCTGACGCACCGCACCCCCAGCCCGGGCACCACGAACTTCTCCCAGTCCTTCTCGATCCGGGCCACCGCCTCGGCCCCGCGCAGGGCGGTCCCGAGCACCGGGTAGTACCAGTCCATCGAGTAGCGGTCCTTGTCGAGGAACCGCTCCGGGTGGTGGGCGATCGCGTGCCGGAGCTTGCCCGCCGCCAACTCCCAGTCCGGCTGCGGCTCCTCCAGGTAGTCCGCGATGGCGAGCCCGCACCGCAGTGCGTGCAGGATGCTGGACGACCCGGTCAGCAGCGCCTCGTCCGGCGCGGTGCCGTCCTCGTCCTGCCGCCAGGCGATCGGCCCGCCGGGCAGCCGCAGTCCGACCGTGAAGTCCAGCGCCCGCCGGACCACCGGCCAGATCCACTCCAGGAAACCGTCGTCACCGGTCGAAAGGTGGTGGTGCCAGACCCCCACCGCCACGTAGGCGCAGAAGTTGGTCTCCTTGGCGTGGCTGGTCACCTCGCCGTCCACGTACGCGGCGTACCACGAGCCGTCCGGGTTCTGACGCCCCGCCAGCCAGCGGTAGGCGGCCTCGGCGGCGGCGTGCTCGCCGGCCGTGTCGAGGGCCATCGCGGCCTCGGTGTGGTCCCAGGGGTCCAGGTGCCCGCCGCCGAACCACGGGATCGCGCCGTCGGGCAGCTGGTCCGCCAGGATGGACCGCACCGTGTCGGCGGCCTGCCGGGCGTCCAGCACGCCGTCCAGCAGCAGCGCCTCGGGGATCGCGGCCGTCATGCGCCCGCCTTCCGCGGCTTGCTCGCGTACACCACGAAGCTCTTGCCGATCACCGGGTTGAGCGCCTTCTCGGCCGCCTTGGTGATCTTCGAGATCACCGGCGTCCCGACGATGTCCCAGACCAGCAGCTGGTGGTAGGCCTTCACCGGCAGTGCCTTGTCGTTGTTGACGCCGACCGCGCACTTGATCCACCAGTACGGCGAGTGCAGCGCGTGCGCGTGGTGCTGGCCGTACGGCTCCAGCCCGGCGTCCCGCACCTTCTCCACCAGCTCGTCGCCCTTGTAGATCCGGATGTGCCCGCCCTCGACCTCGTGGTACTCGTCGGAGAGCGCCCAGCAGATCTTCTCGGGCAGGTAGCGCGGCACGGTGACGGCCAGCAGGCCGCCGGGCTTGAGCACCCGGACCATCTCGGCGAGCACGCCCTTGTCGTCCGGGATGTGCTCCATCACCTCGGAGATGATGATCTTGTCGAAGGTGTCGTCGTCGAACGGCAGGTTGAGCGCGTCGCCCTCCATGGCCACCGCCGAGGCGCCGGCCGGGGCCTCACCGGCCTGCTCCATGGCGGCGAACCACTTGCGCACCTCGGCGATCTCCTCGCCGTTCTGGTCCAGGGCGACCACGTTCGCGCCGCGCCGGTAACACTCGAAGGCGTGCCGGCCCCCACCACAGCCCAGGTCGAGCACCCGGTCGCCGGGGGCGAGCGGGAAGCGGGAGAAATCGACGGTCAGCACTGCGGGACTCCCATTCGTTGGTGCGGTGGTACGACGAGAAAGTGATCGGCCGTCAACTCGCGGCCGCGCGGATCAGGCGACGTAGCGCCAGCCCGCCCCGGCCCGGGCCCGCTGCCCGACCCCGGTGGCGATCGCCGCGCGGTACTGCTCGGCGGTGAGCTCGGCGGCCCGCTGCCAGGTGAACCGGGCCAGCACCCGCTCCCGGCCGGCCGCGCCGAGGCGGGCCCGCAGCTCCGGGTCGTCCAGCAGCCGGCCGAGCGCGGCGGCCAGCGCCCCGGCGTCGCCCGGCGGCACCGCCAGGCAGGTCTCGCCGTCCGGTCCCGCCACCTCGGGGATGGCGCCGCCGGTGGTGGCGACCAGCGAGGTGCCGGTGGCCATCGCCTCGGCGGCCGGCAGCGAGAAGCCCTCGTACAACGACGGCACGCAGGCCACCTCGGCCGAACGGTAGAGGTCGACCAGCTCCTGGTCGGTCAGCCCGGTGCGGAACTCGACGTGCGCCTCCAGCCCGAAGCGGCGGACGGCCTCGCTCACCGGGCCCTCGCCCTTCTGCGGCTTGCCGACCACCACCAGGTGCGCCGGGCGCTCGGTCCGCACCTTGGCCAGCGCCTCCACCAGGTGGACCAGGCCCTTCAACGGGACGTCCGCACTGGAGGTGGTGACGATCCGTCCGGGCACCACGGCGATCTCCGCCGAGGGCGACCAGAGCCGGGTGTCGGCACCGATCGGCACCACCGCGATCCGGCCGGGCGGGGTGCCCAGGTGCTCGGCGATCTCGGCCTTGGAGCTGCCGGAGACGGTGATCACGTGGGCCAGCCGGGCGGCCACCCGGCGCTGCATCCGGACGAAGCCGTACCAGCGGCGCTTGCCGAGCCGCTCCAGCCGGGTGGTGGCGGCGTCGATCTCCAGCTGCCGGTCCACGGTGATCGGGTGGTGGACGGTGGTGACCAGCGGGAAGCCGTGCCGGGCCAGGCCGAGCAGGCCGTAGCCGAGGGTCTGGTTGTCGTGCACCACGTCGTAGCGGCCCTTGTGGGCGGCCAGGTACTGCCGGGCCCGGAGCGAGAAGGTGAGCGGCTCGGGGAAGCCGCCGGTGCGCATCCCGGCCACCTCCAGCACGTCCACCAGGCTCCGGTACTCGCCGAGCGCGGGGGTGCGGAAGGGGTCGTCGGCCCGGTACAGGTCCAGGCTGGGCAGCTCCACCAGCCGGACGCTGCCGGGGCCCTCGACCTCGTCCAGCACGGGGTAGGGCTGGGCGCCGATCACGTCCACGTGGTGGCCGAGGCGGGCCAGCTCGCGGGAGAGGTGGCGCACGTACACGCCCTGGCCGCCGCAGTACGGGTCGCCCCGGTAGGAGAGCAGGGCGATGCGCAGCGGTCGCGGCGGCAGCGCGGTCATCCGGGGCTCCTGTCCCCTACTCTCCGTCCGCGCGCGGGCGGCGGGAAGTAGATCACGTTTCATGCTTGTTCGGGCCTTGAAGATACCCGGCCCCGGGCCCGGAGGCGGCCGGGCGGACCCCACCTTGCTACTGACGGGTACGTCAGCGCCGGAGAGCTCCATTCTGACTGCTCCACGGGGCGCGCCGACCCGGCGTTCACTGTGACATAGCTCTCCCGACGCCTTCCCGCTGACGTGTCCTCACCTGCCGCCCCGTGGTTCAATCACCCCCGTCCGGTACGTCCGTCCATCCGCCCGGGGAGGGCCGCATGACCACCACCGCCGCCCCCGGCGCCGGGCTCACGCCCCGTCAGGCCGAACGCCGCCGCCGCATCCTGCGGGCCTCCACCGCGCTGGCCGCCCGGGGCGGGTACGAGGCGGTGCAGATGCGCGAGGTGGCCGAGACGGCGGAGGTCGCGCTCGGCACCCTCTACCGCTACTTCCCCTCGAAGGTGCACCTGCTGGTCGCGGTGATGCAGGAGCAGCTCCAGCACCTCCACGAACAGGTCCGCCGTCACCCCCCGACCGGGGACGACCCGGCGGCCAGGGTCGCCGAGACCCTGACCCAGGCCTTCCACGCGCTCCAGCGCGAGCCCCGGCTCGCGGAGGCCATGGTGCGCGCCCTCTCCTTCGCCGACCGCTCGGTGAGCGCCGAGGTCGACGCCGTCTCCGCCGTCACCTCCGCCATCGTCCTGGACGCCGCCCAGCTGGGCCCCACCCCCACCCCCGCCCAGCAGGCCGCCCTGCGCGTGGTCGCCCACACCTGGCACGCCACCCTGCTGGCCTGGCTCTCCGGCCGCACCTCCCTCGCCGAGGTCCGCGCCGACCTGCACACCGCGGCCCGCCTGCTGACGCTCTGACGGCCCGAGCCCCCGTCAGGGCGCGGTGTACCCCCTGGGCAGCACGATGCTCTTGGTCTCCAGGTACTCGGCGAAGCCCTCGGGGCCGAACTCGCGGCCGACGCCGGACTGCTTGTAGCCGCCGAAGGGGACGCCGCAGTCGAGGTTGAAGGTGTTGACCGCGTAGGTGCCGGTGCGGATCCGGCGGGCCACGTCCAGGCCGCGTTCCACGTCGGCGGTCCAGACGCTGCCGGAGAGGCCGAACTCGGAGTCGTTCGCCAGCCGGACGGCCTGCTCCTCGTCCTGGTAGGGCGTCAGGCAGACCACCGGCCCGAAGACCTCCTCCTGGGCGATCCGGCTCGCGTTGTCCACGTCGCCGAACAGCGTCGGCTCGACGTACCAGCCGCGCTCCAGACCGGCCGGCACCCCGCCGCCGGTGAGCAGCTTGGCGCCCTCCGCCTGGGCCAGCGCGATGTAGTCGAGGCTGCGCTGCCGCTGACGGGCCGTCACCAGCGGGCCGACCGCGGTGGCCGGGTCGAGCGGGTCGCCGACCGGGAGGGCGGCGACGGCGGCGGTGAGGCGTTCGGCCAGTTCCTCGTAGTGGGGGGCGGGGGCCAGGATCCGGGTCTGGGCGATGCAGGCCTGGCCGTTGTTGAGGTAGGCGGAGGCGACCAGGGAGCGGACGGTGCGGTCCAGGTCGGCGTCGGGGAGCACGATCGCGGCGGACTTGCCGCCGAGCTCCAGGGTGACCTTCTTCAGGGTGCGGGCGGCACTGGCCATCACCAGCCGCCCGGCGGCCACCGAGCCGGTGAAGGAGACCTTGTCCACGCCGGGGTGGCCGACCAGGTACGCGCCGGTCTCCCGGTCGGCGGGCAGGATGCTCAGCACGCCCTCCGGCAGCCCGGCCTCGCGGACCACCTCGGCCAGCACGTACGCGTCCAGCGGGGTCTCCGGCGAGGGCTTGAGCACCACGGTGCAGCCGGCCAGCAGGGCGGGCGCCAGCTTGGAGGCGGCGGCGAACTGCGGCACGTTCCACGGCACCACGGCCGCCACCACCCCGGCCGGCTCGCTGCGCACCAGGGCCCGGCCGAAGGCCCCGGCCCGCAGCTCCTCGAAGGGGTGCGCCTCGGCCACCTTGATGTAGGAGTCCCAGATCGCCACCGGTCCGTGGGCCTGCGCGGGCACGCTCCAGGAGATCGGGGAGCCGTTCTGGGAGGTGATCAGCTCGGCCAGCTCCCGGGCCCGGGCGGCCAGGCCGTCCTTGATCCGGCGCACCACCGCGATCCGCTCGGCCGGCGACAGCCGGGGCCAGGGCCCCTCGTCGAAGGCCCGGCGGGCGGCGGCCACCGCGCGGTCCACGTCCGCCTCGGCGGCGTGCGGAACCCGGCCGATCACCTGCTCGGTGTGCGGGGAGACCACCTCGATCACCGCGTCCCCCGCGGGGGCGCTCCAGACGCCCCCGATGAACAGCTCGCCGTGCTCCACGACCCCGGTCATCCCCGACTCCTCCACCCGACGGACCGAAAAACTGGTACCAGTTCTAGTCCGTGGGGAGGGGCGGCGTCCAGACCGTGTCGGTACGGAGCGCGACGGCCGGAAGGTTAGAGTCTTGAACCGCTGGTACAACTTCATCCGCTCCTCGTCGGGGGAAGCCGGTGGGACTCCGGCACTGACCCGCAGCCGTGAAAGTCGAAATGCCCGTCCGGGAGCGAGCGGCCACGTCGAGGTCCACGGGCGGTCCGGCCGGACCGCCGTACAACCGCTCAGTGAAAGGTCCACCCACCGCCATGCTCACCACCGCCCGCGCGGGCGCCGCCGCCCTGGCCACCGCCGCCCTGCTGGTCGGCACCGCCGCCCCCGCCCTCGCGGACACCCCGTCGGCCTCCCCCTCCCCGGTCACCGCGCCCGCCGCGGTCTACGGCAAGGGCGACCCCACCTACGACGGCGTGTGGCGGCAGTCGCTGGCCCTCACCGCGCTCTCCGCCTCCGGCGTGGTGCCCGCCGACGAGGCGGTCAACTGGCTCACCGGCCAGCAGTGCGCGGACGGCGGCTGGCCCTCGTTCCGGGCCGACACCTCCGCCGCCGCCGCGACCACCGGCGCCTGCGACCCGAAGGCCGAGGACACCAACGCCACCGCCATGGCCGTCCAGGCGCTGAGCAAGCTGGACGGGCACCAGAACTCCGTCAGCCGGGGCGTCGAGTGGCTGAAGAAGGTCCAGAACGCGGACGGCAGTTGGGCCTACAACCCGGGCAACCCCGGTGACGCCAACTCCACCGGACTGGCCGTCAGCGCCCTGCTCACCGTCGGCGCCGACCCGGCCACCGTGGCCAAGGACGGCAAGAGCGCCTACGACGGCCTGGCCCTGTTCCAGCTCGGCTGCGCCGCCCCCGTCGGCCAGCGCGGCGCCTTCGCCTACCAGCCCGCCCCGGACGGCTCGCTCGCCCCGAACGGGCTGGCCAGCGCCCAGGCCGCGCTGGCCGCGGCCGGCGGCAAGCTGCCGGTCACCAACACCAACCGGGTGGACGCCGCCCCCAAGCCGCTGGACTGCTCCGCCGCCACCTCCGGCCCGGTGCCGCGCGCCGCCTCCGCCGAGGCGGTCTCCGCCCACCTGGCCGAGCAGCTGGCCGCCAACGGCCAGCACCTGATGCTCACCACCCCCGGCGCCGCCCCCACCCCCGACTACACCGCCACCGCCTGGGCCACGCTCAGCCTGATCCAGGCCGGGCACCCCAAGGAGGCCGCCAGCGCCGCCGACTGGCTGGCCGGCAACGGCTACGCCTGGGCCGCCAAGGGCGCCTCCGGCACCGACGCCTCGGCCGCCGCCACCCTGGTGCTGACCGCCCAGGCCGCCAAGCTCGACCCGCTGAACTTCGGCGGCAGCAACATCCTCCAGCTGCTGATCGACGCCGGCCCGGCGCCCAAGTCGGTGCCGGCCGCCGCCAGCGCCGCCGCCTCGGAGTACCCCAAGGGCACCAAGGCCCCCGGCTCCTCCATCACCGAGGCCGACGACAACGGCGGCTTCTCCCCGTTCTGGCTGATCGGCGTCGGCCTGCTGATCGGCATCGGCGGCGGCCTGCTGCTCAGCCTCCAGCGCAAGCGCGGCACCCACACCCCGGGCGGCGCGGCCAAGCCCGCCGCGAAGACCGAGAACGGCACCGGCAAGGGCGACGAGCAGAAGTGACGCCCCGTCGACCCCGTGCGGCGGTGGCGGCCCCGGCCCCCACCGCCGCACTCGCCCTCCCGCTCGCCTTCCTGCTCGCCCTCCTGGCCGCCCTCCTGCTCGCCCTTCTGACCGCGCCCCCCGCGCACGCCACCGGCTACCGCTACTGGTCGTTCTGGAAGGCGGCCGGCTCCGGCTGGACGTACCAGCAGCAGGGCCCCGCCGTGTACGTGCCGCCGGACGGCGCCGTGGACGGCTGGCGCTTCGCGGTCAGCCCGGACGGCGGGCAGGACGCCGCACGCCCCACCGGCACCGGGGACTTCGCCGCGCTCTGCGCCGCCACCCCCGCGCAGCCCGGCAGGAAGCGGGTGGCCGTGGTGCTCGACTTCGGCACCGCCGCCGACGCCCCGTCCGGCGAGACCCCGCCCGCGCCCTCGCCGCGCACCGCCTGCGCCGCGGTCCCGTCCGCCGCCACCTCCGCCGAGGTGCTGGCCGCCGTGGCCCCGCCGCTGCGGTACGACGCGGCCGGCATCCTGTGCGCCATCTCCGGCTACCCGAAGGCCGGTTGCGGCGACGTGGTGGACGCCGCCGGATCCGCGTCCGTCTCCGGCGACAAGGACTCCGGCGGCAAGGACTCCGGCGGCAAGGACTCCGGCGGCCCGGCCCTGGGCGTGGTCGCGGGCGCCGCCCTGGTGGCCGCGCTGGCCGGGGCGGCCGTCTGGCAGGCCCGCCGCCGCCGCTCCTGACCCACCGTCACCCCCTCTCCCACCCCTCGAAGGTCTCCCGTGCCCCCAGCCACCACCCGCTCCGCGATCGGCCCGCGCCGTCTGCACCCCGGCGCGTGGTGGCTCTGGGCGCTCGGCCTCGGTGCGGCGGCCTCCCGGACCACCAACCCGCTGCTGCTCCTGCTGGTCGTCGCCGTCGCCGGGTACGTGGTCGCCGTCCGCCGCTCCACCGAGCCGTGGGCCCGCTCCTACGGGACCTTCCTGCGCCTCGCGCTGGTGGTGCTGGCGATCCGGCTGGTCTTCACCGTGCTGCTCGGCTCCGCCGTCGGCGGCACCCACGTCGTCCTGACCCTGCCCCAACTCCCGCTCCCCGCCTGGGCGCAGGGCGTGCGGATCGGCGGCCGGGTGACGCTGGAGGCGCTGCTCTTCTCGCTCTACCAGAGCCTGCGGCTGGCCACCCTGCTGATCTGCGTCGGCGCGGCCAACTCGCTGGCCAGCCCGTCCCGCCTGCTGCGCACCCTGCCCGGCGCGCTCTACGAGGCGGGCGTGGCCGCCGTGGTGGCGATGACCTTCGCGCCGAACCTGGTCGCCGACGTCCAACGGGTGCGCACCGCACGGCGGCTGCGCGGCCAGTCGGACAAGGGGGTCAAGGCGCTGCTCAGCGTCGGCCTGCCGGTGCTGGAGAGCGCGCTCGAACGCTCCGTCAGCCTGGCCGCCGCGATGGACAGCCGGGGCTTCGGCCGCACCGCCGACGTACCGCCCCGGATCGCCCGGGCCACCGCCGCACTGACCCTGCTCGGCCTGATCGGCGTCTGCGCCGCCTGCTACGGGCTGCTCAGCGCGGACGGCGGCGGCTGGGCACTGCCCGTCCTGGTGATCGGCCTGCTGGCCGCCGGCGCCGGGCTGGCGCTCGGCGGCCGCCGCTCCGTCCGCACCCGCTACCGGCCGGACCCGTGGGCCTGGCGGGAGTGGGCGGTGGCGGGCTCCGGTGCCGCCGTGGCCGGCCTGCTGGTGCTGTTCTCGCTGCACGACCCGGCCGCCCTCAACCCGACCGTGGTGCCGCCGAGTTGGCCCTCCCTGCCGGTCCTCCCCGCGCTCGCCGTCCTGCTCGGCCTGCTCCCCGCCTTCGTCGCCCCCGCTCCTCTCCCTACGTCCTCCCCGAGGCAGCCGTGATCACCTTCGACCAGGTCTCCGTCCGCTACCAGGACGCCGCCGCCCCGGTGCTGCGCGAGGTGAGCCTGACCGTCCCCGAGGGCGAACTCTGCCTGGTGGTCGGCCCCTCCGGGGTCGGCAAGTCCACCCTGCTGGGCACCGTGAGCGGCCTGGTCCCGCACTTCACCGGCGGCGTGCTGACCGGCCGGGTCACCGTGGCCGGCCGGGACACCCGGGAGCACCGGCCGCGCGAACTCGCCGACGTGGTCGGCACGGTGGGCCAGGACCCGCTGGCGCACTTCGTCACCGACACGGTGGAGGACGAACTCGCCTACGGCATGGAGTCCCTGGGCCTGGCCCCCGAGGTGATGCGCCGCCGGGTCGAGGAGACCCTCGACCTGCTGGGCCTGGCCGAACTGCGCGACCGCCCGCTCTCCGCCCTCTCCGGCGGCCAGCAGCAGCGCGTCGCCATCGGCTCCGTGCTCACCGCCCACCCCCGCGTCCTGGTGCTGGACGAGCCGACCTCCGCACTGGACCCCGGCGCCGCCGAGGAGGTGCTCGCCGTGCTGCAACGCCTGGTGCACGACCTCGGCACCACCGTGCTGCTCACCGAGCACCGCCTGGAACGGGTGGTCCAGTACGCCGACCAGGTGCTGCTGCTCTCCCCCGACTCCCCTCCCCTGCTGGACGAGCCGGCCGCCGTGATGGCCGTCTCCCCGGTCCACCCGCCGGTGGTCGGCCTCGGCCGCGCGGCCGGCTGGAGCCCGCTGCCGCTGACCGTCCGGGACGCCCGCCGCAAGGCCGCCCCGCTGCGCGCCGCCCTGGAGGGCCGGACCCCGCCCGCCCCGTCCGCCGTGCCGGGCCCCACCGTCGCCACCGCCGACCGCCTGGTCGTCCGGCGCGGTCCGAACCCGGTCCTCCGCGGGCTCCGGCTCACCCTGGCCACCGGGGAGATCACCGCCCTGATGGGCCGCAACGGCGCGGGCAAGTCCACCCTGCTCGCCACCCTCACCGGCCTGCACCGCCCCGACTCCGGCACCGTCCGCCTCGGCGAGCTGGCCACCGCCCCGCACAAGGCCAAGCCCCGCGAACTCATCCGCCACGTCGGCCTCGTCCCGCAGGACCCGCGCGACCTGCTCTACGCCGAGACGGTGGCCGCCGAGTGCGCCGGGGCCGACGCCGACTCCGGTGCGGAGCCCGGCAGTTGCCGCGCCCTGGTGGCCCGGCTGCTGCCCGGGATCGACGACGCCCTGCACCCGCGCGACCTCTCCGAGGGCCAGCGGCTCACCCTCGCCCTGGCCGTGGTCCTCACCTCCCGCCCCCCGCTCCTGCTGCTGGACGAGCCCACCCGCGGCCTCGACTACGCCGCCAAGGCCCGCCTGGTCACCGTGCTGCGCGAACTGGCCGCCGACGGCCACGCCGTCCTGCTCGCCACCCACGACGTGGAGCTGGCCGCCGAACTCGCCCACCGCACCGTCATCCTGGCCGACGGCGAGATCGTCGCGGACGGGCCGAGCGCCGAGGTCGTGGTCTCCTCCCCCGCCTTCGCCCCCCAGGTCGCCAAGGTGCTCGCCCCGCTCCCCTGGCTGACGGTCCCCCAGGTCACCGCCGCCCTCGCGGAGTCCCGCTCGTGACCTCCCCCACCCCCTCCCTCGACCGCCCCGTCCCGCTGGGCCGCCGCTCGATCGCCCTGCTCCTGCTGATCACCGTCATCGGCGTGGCCGCCTTCGGCTGGCCGCTGCTCGCCGACCCCTCCTCCACCGTGGCCTACCACTCCGCCGACGCCCCCTGGCTGTTCGCCCTGCTGATGCCCCTGCTGATCGGCGTGGTGATCGCCCAGATCTCCGAAGGCCGCACCGGGCAGGCCGGGTTGGACGCCAAGTCGGTCGCCCTGCTCGGCGTGCTGGCCGCCGTCGGCGCCGCCCTGCGGCCGCTCGGCGCGGGCACCGCCGGGCTGGAGCCGATGTTCTTCCTGATCGTGCTCTCCGGCCGGGTGCTCGGCCCGGGCTTCGGCTTCGTCCTCGGCTCGCTCACCATGTTCGCCTCGGCCCTGCTCACCGCCGGGGTCGGCCCCTGGCTCCCCTTCCAGATGCTCAGCATGGGCTGGGTCTGCCTCGGCGCCGGCCTCCTGCCCGCCCCCGCCACCCTCCGCGGCCGCCGCGAACTCGCCCTGCTCGCCGGCTACGGCGCCCTCGCCGCCCTCGCCTACGGCACCGTCATGAACCTCCAGGGCTGGCCCTACCTCGGCACGGGCTTCCCCCCGGCCCTCTCCTACTCTCGCGACGCCGACCTCCTCACCAACCTCACCCACTTCCTCGCCTACTGCCTCACCACCTCCCTCGGCTGGGACATCCCCCGCGCCGCCCTCACCGCCACCCTCTGCCTCACCATCGGAGCCCCCGTCCTGCGCACCCTCCGCCGGGCCACCCGCCGCGCCGCCTTCGCCACCCCGGCCACCTTCGAGAACCACCCCTGACGCCCACTCAACTACCGGTAGGTTCTGGCCATGGCCTCGAACAAGCTGACCGAGAACCCGGAACTGCGCTTCGCCACCGTGCTGGCACACGCGGCAGCCCTCCCGGGCGTGCGCATCAACCGGGAGGCCTACCTCCGCCAGGCACTGTCCCGCCACTGCCCCGAGGAGCAGATAGCCCACGCGATCGAGGAGACCCCCGCGGCGGCGGGCATACCCCTCGACCTCCTCGACAAGGTGGCCACCGACTCCATCCGCTACGAGACCGCCAAGGTCAGCGCCCTCTCCGCGGCCGCCGGAGCGCCCGGCCTGCTCTTCATCGCGGCGACCGTCCCGGCCGACCTGGCCCAGTACTTCGGCCACGTGCTGCGGATCGCGCAGAAGCTCGCCTACCTCTACAGCTGGCCCGACCTCTTCTCCGGCGACGAGCCCGACGACGCCACCAAGGGGGTGCTCACCCTCTTCGTCGGCGTGATGTTCGGCGTCCAGTCCGCCAACACCGCCGTCGGCAAGGTCGCCGGCCTGATCTCGGAACAGGTCGCCAAGACGCTCCCGAAGCAGGCCCTCACCAAGGGCGTCATCTACCCCATGGTGAAGAAGGTCGCCGGCTACCTCGGCATCGAGATGACCAAGCAGACCTTCGCCAAGGGCGTCTCCAAGGCCATCCCCCTGGTCGGAGCGGTCATCTCCGGCGGCCTCACCCTCGCCACCTTCCTCCCCATGGCCAAGCGCCTCAAGAAGCACCTCGCCGGCCTCGACCTCTCCCGCCCCTCGACCGTGACCGTCCTCCGCACGGAGACGGTGAAGGACGCCTGACCCCCGCCGGAGCCCAGGCACCCTCCCCGCCCGCTCGGGCTGGGAGCCCACCGGTAGGCGAGCGGCGGCCGCCTCCTTCTCCGGCCGTAATACGCGTCATACAATGCGTGCATGGCCAAGACCCGGATCAGCATCAGCCTCGACGAGGAGCACGCGGAACGGATAAGGCAGCACGCCGAGCGCGCGGGCATGGACGTCTCCGCCTACCTCGTCAACGCGGCCACCCGGCAGATGGCCGAAGTGGAGGCCGCCGAGGCCCAGTTCGCGCGCATCGACTCCGAGATCGCCGCCGCCAACGCGGCTGCCGACTCGCTCCCGGCCCTCCCCGAGGTCACGCCCGACGACCTGACGGAGGAGGAACGGCGAGAGGTCGAGGAGGCCATGGCACTGGTCTACGGCACCGACCCGTCGGCCACCCAGTCGGGCCATGCCGCGTGACCGTACGGGTCCCGGTCTACGACACCGGAATGCTGATCGCCCTCGCGGACCGCAAGCCCAAGGCGGTCGCGCTGCACACCCGCCTCAAGGACACGCCCCACCGCGCGGTGGTGCTCGGCCCCGTCCTGGCTCAGGTCTGGCGCCCGGCCCCCGCACTCGTCCACAGCCTGGCCATCGCGCTCAAGGACTGCACGGTGCCCCAGGCCCGCAGTTCGTCACCCGCCATGCGCCCCACACCGGTCGGCCAGACCACCTGCATCACCTGCGCCACCGGGCCCGATCTGACGGACCGGCAACGCATCGGCAGCATTCTCGGCGCGGCCGACCTGCCCGCCAAGAAGCGCCCCGACGCGGCCGACGCCCTGGTGGCGCTCACAGCGGCCCGCCACGGCAGTGCCGCCGTCTTCACCAGTGACCCCGCCGACCTGACCGCCTATCTCCTGGCGCTCAACGCCCAGGACGTACAGGTCATCCCCGTCTGACCCGGGGCTACTCCGGCACGCGAAGGCCCCGGCACGCCGTGGGGCGCACCGGGGCCGGTGGGATCAACCCGCTTGGTTTCAGGCGGACTTGGGGCCCGCCGACTGGACGACCTCGAAGGACCAGAGCTCGGCGCCGGTGGCGGCCGGGCGGGGCTGCTCGCCGCCCTGCGGGGCGCTGCCACCGCCGTGGGCGGCGCGGGCCGGGCCGTCGGCCCAGGCCTGGTAGTGCTCCTCGCTGGCCCAGCGGGTGTAGACGAGGTAGCGGTCGCTGCCCTCGACCGGGCGGAGCAGCTCGAACCACTCGAAGCCGTCCGAGCCCTCGACCGAGCCGGCCCGCGAGGCGAAGCGCTGCTCCAGCGTCTCCCGCATCTCGGCGGGCACCGTCAACACGTTGATCTTCACGACAGACATGCCATCCACCTTACGGGGCCGAGCCGTCCGGGCCCGTGCACCGTCCCGTGCACCAGTCGACCAGCAGCAGGTCGTGCTCCGCCATCAGCCGGGCCAGCCCCGGGACGGCGTCCGGCGCCACCTCGGCGCGGAGGGCCAGGGCCGCCACCCGTTCGCCGAAGCAGCGGCCGTAGAGCGTGACCGGCCCGGCCCCGCCCGCGACTTCGAGGGCGAAGGAACCGGCCACCCGGCCCTGGCCGTCGCGCAGGGAGACGCCGGTGTAGGTGCGGGAGACGGGGAGGAGTTCGTACAGCCGGTCCAGGGAGAGGGCGCCGACCAGGGGTTCGACCGGGCCCCGTCGCAGGTGGATCTCGCGGAAGCCCCAGGACGCCGTGTCCTCGTCGCCGACCCGGTGGGAGCACTCGTCCCGGATCCGCCGGACGGCGCGCAGTTCCGCCTCCACACCGGCCAGCAGGCGGCGTTCGACCAGTTCGGTCTGCCGCCAGTCGTCCTCGTGGATGACCAGGTCCTCGCCGCCACCGCCCGCCGCGGGCGACAGCAGGGGCAGTTCGGCGCAGATCGTCGGGAGGGTGTAGCCGATCTGCCGCGGGTCGGCCGTGTCGACCCGACGGACCGTCAGGACGGTGCGGCCGGCGGCGATCACCTCCGCCCGGGCGGACGGGGCGGCCCGGACCACCTCCCAGTGGACGCCGTCGATGCCGATCCGCGCGCCCGCCTCGAGGTGCTCGGGGAGCTCCTCGGCCGGGTAGTCGGTGGAGCCCACCGGAAGACCGTCGGCCTCGTCGACCATCACGATCTCGATCTCGATCTCCTCGCCAAGTGCCATGGCCGGATGCTAACAAGCCGCAGCCGAACGGAGGTTCGGATTCGGTCAGGAGGCGAGCGCGAGTGCCAGGGCCGCCGCCGAGAGCAGGGTGAAGAGCACCGACCCCGGGGCGCCCTTGGTGTCGCCGGCCTTCAGGTGGGCCACCACCGCGCCGAGGAAGTAGAGCACCAGGCCGACGGCGGCGGCGATGCCGAGCGGGCGGAACACGATGCCCGCGAGCAGGCCGAGCGCGCCCGCCGCCTTGGCCGCGGCCAGCAGCGGGAGGCTGCCCTCGGAGACGCCGAGGGCGGGCAGGCCGCCGACGATCTTCGGGTCCTTCACCAGGAAGGCGCGGGCGGAGAAGCCCAGCCCGACCGCGAGCAGGACGGCCAGGACGACGTAAGCGACGAACACGGGGACTCCAGGGGAAGGCGTTCATGGATGGGCAGCAATCATTGAACACCATCAACGATATAAGTCAACCAACCATTCTCCCCCGGCTACGATGGGCCCATGGAGAACGCCGAGGAACCGGCCCAGCGACCGGCCGACGGGCCGACGGACGGGCCGACGGACCGCCTCGGGTTCGTGCTGGCCTGGCACGGCGCGGCCACCGACACCCGCATCCGCCGGGCCCTGAGCAGCAGCGGTCTCAGCCCGCGGCACACCATGACCCTGATGCACCTCGGCCCCGCCCCGGTCGGCCAACGGCAGCTCGCCGAGCGGCTCGGCGTCGACCCGAGCGTGCTGGTCGCCCTGCTCAACGACCTCGAGAACGCCGGCCTCGTCGAACGCCGCCGCGACCCGGCCGACCGCCGCCGCCACATCGTCGAGATCACCCCGGCCGGCACCACCACCCTCGACCGCCTCGACCGCACCCTCACCGAGGTCGAGTCCGCCCTCTTCGGCGACCTCTCCGAGCGCGAACGCACCACCCTGCGCGGGCTCCTGGCCCGGATCAACACCTCCGCCGACGACCACGCCTGCGAGGCCTGACACCCGGCCGGTAATTCACTGCCGCTCGCCGCGCGCCGCTCCTAGGGTGACCCGGTGACGAACTACCAGGAAACCAGCGACCGCACCGACTGGCAGGCCGACTTCGAGCGGCGGACGGTGACCGCCTACCAGGAGGCCGGCTGCGCCCCGGCCCTCGCCCGGGCCCTCCACGACCGCGCCGCCGAACGCCTCCCCGACTCCACCCTCCTCACCGACGGCACCCACTGGCTGGCCCTCTCCGTCACCGACGGCGTCGGCCGGGTCCGCGACCTCACCGACCCGGCCGCCCTCCCGTTCGCCGAACGCTGGTGCGCCGAGCGGGGCGCCACCCGGGTCGAGTCCCGCCTCGTCGGCGACCCCGGCCCCTTCGCCGACTACCCGATCGTCGGCCAGAACCGGATGCGCACCTTCGCCACCGCCGAACCCCCGCAGCCACCGCCGGGCCTGACGGTCCGTCCGCTCACCGAGGCCGAGTACCCGGCCTGGCTCGCCGACGAGCAGGCCTCCTACGTCTTCGACATCCTCCGCGCCGGAGCCCTCACCCCCGAGGAGGCCCAGCAGAAGTCCGACCAGGACTTCGCCCAGGAGCTCCCCCAGGGGCAGCACACCCCCGGCCACGGCTTCTACGCCTTCGAGGCCGGCGGCGAGGTGGTCGGCACCGGCTGGGTGCAGCACGCCTTCCTCCCCGGCACCACCTTCGGCTTCTCCCTGGAGATCCACGAGCAGCACCGCGGCAAGGGCCACGGCCGCGCCGCCATGGCCGCCGGCGAGTGGATCACCCGTCAGGGCGGCGACGACACCCTGATGTTCAACGTCTTCGGCGGCAACGAGGTCGCCATGAACCTCTACGACGCCACCGGCTTCACCGTCATCGACGAGATCCGCTCCCGTCCGCTCGACTGAGCCGGACGGCAGCGGGGTTCAGGCGGCGTCCCGCAGCAGGTCGTGGAGGGTCCGGGCGTGGGCCAGGTACTCGTCGGCGTCCTGGGCGGCGAAGTGCAGGTCGATGAGCGGTTCGGCGCCCAACTCCCGTACCGCGGTGGCGAGGTAGGCCGCGAGCTGGTGCGGGGTGCCCCGGCCGGGGACGCGGTCGTCGTCGGCCGGGGTGAGGACGGGGTTGACGCGCAGGACCAGGCGGAGGGTGCCGGGGTCGCGGCCGGCGGCCTCGGCGTGGTGACGGACGGTGGTCCAGAGGGCGGTGAGGGCCGGGAGGGGGAGGCCGACGCCGAGCCAGCCGTCGGCGCGGCGGCCGGCCCGCTCCAGGGCGCCGGGGCTGGTGCCGCCCAACAGCAGCGGCGGGCGCGGGCGTTGGACGGGCTTGGCGCGGATGGAGGAGGGCGGGACGGTCCACAGGTCGCCGGAGTGGGAGACCTCCTCGCCGTCGGCCCAGATCCGTTCCAGGACGTCCAGGGTCTCCTCCAGCCGGGCGGCCTGGCCGCGCCAGGGGACGCCCACCGCCTGGTACTCGTCCTTGGACCAGCCCAGCCCGAGCCCCACGTCCAGCCGCCCGTCGCTGACCACGTCGAGGGTGGTGAGGGTGCGGGCCAGCAGGACCGGCGGGTACCAGAGCGCGTTGAGGGTGCTGGTGCCCAGGCGGACCCGGCGGGTGGCCCCGGCCGCGACGGTGAGCAGGGTGAGCGGGTCCAGGAAGGTGCGGTGCTCGGCGGGCGCCACGCCCGTCCCGCCGGGGTAGCGGTTCTGCGGCTCGCGCGCGACCAGGATGCGGTCTCCGACCCAGAGGCTGTCGTAGCCGATCTCCTCTGCCTCGGCCGCGAGCCGGGCCGACAGCCCGGGCGCGGCGAACCGGCCGTACTGGGGAATGGACAGTCCGATGCGCATGACGGGTGAGGCCCTCCGGAGCAGTGGCGGCGGGATCAGACCCTATCGACGGAGTGCGAACCCACCTCCGCCAGTTGACGTACTCCGGGGCAGTGTCCGTCGGTCGCCGGGGCACCGTGGCCGTCCCCCGCGGTCACTTGCGGCGGGGCGCCCCTCAGTACGTCCGCCCCTCGCCGCGCTGCGGCGGCTCCGGCGCCCGGTCCGGGCGGTCGCCGCCGAGCTGGGAGCTGAGCCGGGTGAGCAGGTCGGCCAGTTCGGTGAACCGCTGCTCGTCGTAGTCGCCGAGGAGCTCGGCGAGTTGGGAACGGCGGGCGGCGACCAGCCGGTCGGCGACCTCGGCCCCGGCCTCGGTGAGGCGCAGCGGCAGACCGTTGCGGACGGCCAGGCCGCGGCTCTCCACCTCGCGGGCGGCCTCCTCGATGACGGCCACCGGCACGGTGCGGTGCTCGGCCAGTTCGGCCGGTTCGGCGGAGCCGTGACGGTGCATCTGGAGGATGAGCCAGCTGGAGGCGGGCTTGAGGTCGAGCCCGGCCTCGGCGGTGATCCGGCGGAACAGGTCGCGGCGGGCGTCCCGGGTGCCGAGCACCGACAGGGCCCGGGCGATCTCGTCCAGCGAGGAGCGCTGCACCGGGTTGACCCCGATCGATTCGCTGAGGTCGGGGGCGGTGACGGTGGTGCGCAGCGGCTGCTCGCGCAGGAAGAGCGCGAGCACGAAGGCGACCACCGCGACCGGCACCGCGTACAGGAAGACCTGGGTGATCGACTCGGCGTAGGCGTGGTAGATCCCGGCCTGGGCGCTCTCGGGCAGGGTGGGGATCTCGCGCGGGTCGGCCGAGATCACCTCCGGGGTGAAGCCGGGCGGGAGTTGGAGGCCGGCCAGGTCCTCGGCCAGCCGCCGGTTGAGCCCGCCGGCGAAGATCGTGCCGAAGATCGAGACGCCGAAGGAGGCGCCGATCGAGCGGAAGAAGGTGGCTCCGGCGGTGGCCACGCCAAGGTCCTCGTAGCCGACCGAGTTCTGCACGATCAGCACCAGCACCTGCATCACCAGGCCGAGCCCGAGGCCGAAGACCAGGAAGTAGAGGCTCATCTCGGTGGTGGAGCTGTGCTCGGTGAGCCGAGAGAGCAGCCAGAGGCCGACCGCCGTCACGGCGGTGCCGGCGATCGGGAAGACCCGGTAGCGGCCGGTGCGGGAGACGATCTGGCCGGAGCCGATCGAGGTGAGCAGCATGCCGAGCACCATCGGCAGCATGTGGATGCCGGACATGGTCGGCGAGACCTGCATGACCACCTGGAGGAAGGTCGGCAGGTAGGTCAGCGCCCCGAACATCGCGAAGCCGACCACGAAGGAGATCACCGCGACCAGGCTGAAGGTCGAGGAGCGGAACAGCCGCAGCGGCAGCACCGGCTCCACCGCCCGGCGCTCCACCTGGACGAAGACCGCGAGCAGCAGCAGCCCGAGCACCCCGAGGCCGATGATCTGCCAGGAGCCCCACGCCCAGGTGGTGCCGCCGAGCGAGGTCATCAGCACCAGGCAGGTGGCGACTGCGGCGATCAGGAAGGTGCCGAGGTAGTCAATGGTGTGCTGCCGCTTCACCTCGCTGCCGTGCAGCACCGCGGCGATCACCGCCAGCGCGACGATCCCGATCGGCAGGTTGACGTAGAACACCCAGCGCCAGCTGAGGTTGTCCACGAAGACGCCGCCGAGCAGCGGCCCGAGCACGCTGGTGACACCGAAGACCGCCCCGAACAGGCCCTGGTACTTGCCGCGGTCGCGCGGCGGGACCAGGTCGCCGACGATCGCCTGCGAGAGCACCATCAGTCCGCCGCCGCCCAGGCCCTGGAGGGCACGGAAGGCGATCAACTCGCCCATGTTCTGGGCCAGTCCGCAGAGGCCGGAGCCGATCAGGAAGAGCACGATCGACGCCTGGAAGAAGCGCTTGCGGCCGTACATGTCGCCGAGCTTGCCCCAGAGCGGGGTGGCCGCCGTGGCGGCCAGCATGTACGCGGTGACCACCCAGGAGAGGTGCTCCAGGCCGCCGAGGTCGCTGACGATGGTGGGCAGCGCGGTGGAGACGATGGTCTGGTCGAGCGCGGCCAGCAGCATGGCCAGCAGCAGGGCGCCGATCGGCACCCAGAGGTTGTGGACCGTCACTTCCGGGGGCCGCTGCTCCTCGTACCGCTCCGGCGTGGCCGCCTCCGCCATGCCCGCTCCTCGGTGCTCGGGGTGATGATCAGCCAGATTCACCCATGATGTCAGGAATGTCTGATCCGGCCTCAGTTCACTGCGCCGTTCGTACGACTGACGGCCACCGAGCCTTCACCCGTCCCGATTCGGCACCAACCCGGACAAGCCCACCGGCGTCCCTGTCCACCCACCGGAACCTCCTGCATAATCAGCCCCGTTCGAGCGCCACCACCACCGAGGAGGGCCGGCCCATGCCGGGAGAGCACCACGAAGGGCCGCTGGTCCGCCCGTACGTGCCCGCCCCGGCCGCGGCGGAGGACCCGTTCGCCACCCAGGTCATGCCGCCCGTCCCCGCGGACGGCTTCGCCACCCAGCTGCTCCCGCCGGTCCCGCCGACGGCTCCGCCGTCCCAGGACGCCGCCGCCACCCAGCTGCTCCCCCCGGTGCCGGCCGCACCCCCGCAGATGCCCCTGGTGCCGCCCGCGCCCACCCAGCAGCCGATCCCGGTCCAGCAGATCCCGGACCTCCAGCTGGTCCCCGGCCCGCCCCCGCGGCGGCAGCCCCCCGCCGAGGAGGCCGACCTCGGCGTCTTCGGCTTCCGCAACGTCCCCGAGGGCGCCCCCGGCGGCCGGGCCGAGCGGCGGCAGCAGGAGCAGGAGTCGGCCGGGCGCAGACGCACCGTCATCATCGGCGCGGGCGTGGGGATCGCCGCGGTCGGCGCCGGCCTGGCCTTCCTGCTCGCCCCCTCCGACGCCAAGAGCTCCGACGACCGCGCCCTCCCCGTCCCGGTCGGCTCCTACCAGCCGAACCCCACCCCCACCCCCGAGTCGGCCCCCGACACCCCGTCGGCCAGCGCCTCCCCCTCGGCCTCCCGCACCACCACCAAGCCCAAGCCGACCCGCACCACGGCCGCCCCCACGACAACGGCCCCGGTCGCCCCCGCCCCGGCCACCACGGCGCCACCGACCACCGCGGCCCCGAGCACCACCACCCCCGCACCGCCACCGACCCCCCGGGTGCTGCAGCTCGACATGGAGGGCCCCGACGTGGCCGATCTCCAGCGCCGCCTGCTCAGGGCCCTCCCCTGGATCGCCTGGGACGTCGACTTCACCGAGGGCGTGTACGACGGCGAGACCGTACGGGCGGTCAAGTACTTCCAGGAGTACGTCCCGCAGGAGGTCAGGGGCGACAAGCGGGGCGTCTACGGTCTCAACACCCGCGCGGCGCTCGAGAAGCGGAGCTGACCGTCAGCCGGTCGCGGCCTTGAAGAGGCTGAAGGCCGACATCACCAGCATGATGCAGGCCGCCACCCGGATGATCACCTTCATCGGGACGTACTGCAGCAGCTTCTGCCCGCCCAGGATGGCGATCGCACTGACCGAGCAGAGCGCCAGCCAGGCGCCGATGCCCACCGAGAGCGGGTCGGCGTACTTCGCGGCCAGGTTGGCGGTCATGATCTGGGTCAGGTCGCCGAACTCCGCGACCGCGACCAGCAGGAAGCTCGCACCCGCCACCTTCCAGAAGGAGCCCGAGGAGGGCTGCTTGGCCTCGTGCCCCTCGTCCTCCTCCTCGCCCTTGGGCCAGAGCAGCATCACCGCCCCCGCCAGGAAGAGCAGCCCGGTGACGCCCTCCACCCAGCGCTGTGGCAGGAGCGAGAGCAGGTGGCCGGCCACCAGGGCGATGCCGACCTGGAGGGCGAAGGCGGCGGCGATGCCCGCGAAGACGTAGCTCGCGCGGTACTTGGTGCCGAGCACCAGGGAGGCCAGCGCGGTCTTGTCGGGGAGTTCGGCGAGGAAGACGATGCCGAAGGTGATCGCGGCGACGGTGATACTCATCGGAGCGTTGGGCCCTTCATAGGGTCTGGGCTGCCCGCCGCGATGACCCGTGGAAGGGGACGCCTCGGCACGGCAGCACTGGTCAATGTTCACAGCACTGCGGCCGAAGGTCTCGCCGACACCCGCGTACGGGTGTCCCGGGCACCGGGCTCCCGTGGGGGCGAGCCAGTATGTCGACGCTCCGGTGGAGGGCTACTCCCCTTCAACAACCCGGCAAGCCTACCTGCTGACCACGCCCCGGCCAACCAGCTCCAGCACCACCACGACCGCCACCGCCTCCACCGCCAGCAACGCGACCAGCACGAAGAGCTGCACCGCCCCGGCCTCCACCGCGCTCGCCCCGCCCAGCAGCATCCCGACGAAGGCCCCGGGCAGGGTGACCAGCCCCACTGTCCTGGTCTGGTCGAGCGCGGGCACCAGCGAGGTGGCGGCAGCCGTCCGGCAGATCTCCAGCCGGGCGTCCCGCTCCTCGAAGCCGAGTGCCAGGGCGGCCTCCACCTCGCCCCGACGCTGCGTCAGCTCGTCCAGCGCGCGGCGCCCGGCCAGCGAGGTGGCGGTCAGCGCGCCGCCGGTCAGGATGCCCGCGACCGGGATCACCGAGAGGCCCTGGAAGGGCAGCAGTCCGGAGCCGAGCAGGAGCAGCAGCACCGGCAGCACCCCGGCCCCGATCGGCAGTGCCGCCCATGTCCACCCCGGGCCGGACGGCACCATCCGCCGCCCGGCGGTGCGCACCGCCACCGTGAACATCAGCAGCACGAAGGCGGAGGAGGTCCACATCGACCCGGCCACCCAGGTGATCACCAGTGCGACGGCGGCCAGCTGGAGCACCGCCCGCAGTCCGGCCCGCAGTACCGCCGGCCCGTGCCCGAGCCGCCCGAGCCCGGCCACCGCCGCCCCGGCCACCAGCAGCAGCGCCGTCGCCACCCCCAGCGCGGGCCCCACCGGCAGCAGTTGAGCGGCCATCATCCGACCGACCGTCACCCGGCCGGCCGTCAGACCCAGGTGGTGAACCACATCCGGTCCTGCCACTCCGACATCGGGATCACCTCCGCCGTGTAGAGCGGCAGGAAGAACGCGAAGCACCCCACCACCGCCAGCACGATCGCCCCCGCCCCCACCGCGCCCCACCGCCGCCGCTCCGCCGAGCACCCCTCGGGCCCGAGCAGGCCGCCGAGCAGCTGGGCCACCGCCAGACAGAGGAAGGGCACCAGCACCACCATGTAGAAGGAGAAGGTGGTGCGGCCCTGGTAGCCGAACCAGGGCAGGTAGATCCCGGCCACCGCGCAGAGCACCGCGCCCGAGCGCCAGTCCCGCCGGAAGAACCAGCGCCACAGCGCGTACAGCAGGGCGAAGCAGCCGGTCCACCAGAGCAGCGGGGTGCCGAGGGCGAGGATCTGCGAGGCGCAGCCGCCGGTGCTGGTGCAGCCCTGCTGACCGTCGGGCACCTGCTGCCAGTACATGGAGACCGGGCGGCCCTGGACCAGCCAGCTCCAGGCGTTGGACTGGTAGGTGTGCGGGGTGGAGAGCCCGGTGTTGAAGTCGTACATCTGCTGCTGGTAGTGCCACCAGCTGCGCAGCGCGTCGGGTACCCAGGAGGATTCCTGCCGGTCGGCCCACCGCCGGTCGTAGCCGCCGTCGGTGACGAACCATCCGGTCCAGGAGAGCAGGTAGACCAGGGCCGCGACGCCGACGGTCGAGAGGAAGGCGGGCACCGCGTCCCGGCGCAGCATCGAGGCCCAGGGGCGGCGGGCCCCGGCCCGGCGGCGGGCGGCCTGGTCCCAGAGCACGGTCAGCAGGCCGAAGGCGGCCAGTACGGGGAGGCCGTTCCACTTCACCGAGCAGGCGCAGCCGAGCAGCACCCCGGCCGCCAGCCGCCAGGGCCGCCACCCGAGCCGGGCCCGGTCCCCGTCGACAGCGTCCCCGGCGGCAGCGCCCCCGGCAGCGCCCCCGGCGGCGGCCCCGGTCCGGTACGCGGGCAGCCGCTCGCGCACCCGGTCGCGGTCGACCAGCAGGCAGCCGAAGGCGGCCAGCACGAAGAACATCAGCACGCCGTCCAGCAGGCCGACCCGGCTCATCACGAACTGGAGGCCGTCCACCGCCATCAGCAGCGCGGCGGTGCAGCCGAGCAGGGTGGAGCCGAACAGCCGGCGCCCGATCCGGGCCAGCATCAGCACGGTGACGGTGCCGAGCAGCGCGACCGCGAACCGCCAGCCGAGCGGGTGCAGGCCGTAGGCCCACTCGCCGAGGGCGATGACCCACTTGCCCAGCGGCGGGTGGGCGATGAACTCGGGGGCGGAGGTGAGCGGGATCTGCTGCGGGACGGCAAGGATCTGCGCGTTGGCGTCGTCCGGCCAGACGCCCTCGTAGCCCTGCCGGAGCAGGGACCAGGCGTCCTTGGGGTAGTACGTCTCGTCGAAGACGAAGGCGTTGGGGTACCCGAGGTTCCAGAACCGCAGCAGCCCGGCGAAGAGCGCCACCCCGACCGGCCCGAGCCAGCCGACGTACCGGGCGGGCCGGGACCGCTGCACGCGTTCGACGACGCTCCTGCTCTCCACCGCTTGCGTCGCCGTCATGCCCTCGCCGATTCGTCGCCTGGCTCTGATCCCTGACCGACCGACAGTTTTGTCGGCTTTGCCGGGAATCCTAGCCGTGGCGACGGGCCGGGCGAGGGCGATCTTGTCAGGCCGGGACGATGTTGTGGTTCAGGTGGAAGACGTTCTCCGGGTCGTAGGCCGACTTCACGGCCGCCAGCCGGCGGGCGTTGCCGGTGCCGAGCCCGGCGGCGACCCGCTCCGGGCCCTCGTCGCCGATGAAGTTGAGGTAGACCGCGCCGATCGACCAGGGCAGCATGTCCTCCCGCACCCCGCGCGCCCAGGCCGTGCCCCGGGCGTCGTCGGCCGGGTCCTCCCAGACCCCGAACGGGTGGACCGCCCAGGGGGCGACCCGCCAGGGCACCGGGTAGTCGCCCGCTCCCCGGGCCACCGCGCCGCCCATCGGGAAGAAGGCGTGCATCGAGGCCGAGGGGCTGATCATCTCCTCGCCCCGGGCGCAGAACAGCTCGACGGCCTGCTCGGGGAACTCGCTCAGGTACTCGGCGGACCAGTAGTTCCGCTCCCCGGGCGGGTCGTCCAGCATGCACTGGACCTCCGCGTACGGGAGCTCGGCGATCATCTCCCCGATGTGGCCGTGCCCCAGCATCGGGGCGAAGACCTCCCGGGCCGCTGCCTCGCCGCCGGTGTAGGTCAGCAGCACCCCGACCCCCCGCTTGCCGACCAGCTCGGCCGGGACGAAGGGCGCGGGCGGGCCGGTGAGGTAGACGAAGCCGCCGCCGATCTCCTCCGGGGCGCCGGCCATGTACTCCCGGAAGCGGCGCAGGATGTCCGGGCCGGCCTCCGGCTGCCAGAGCAGCAGGGCCATCGTGAAGTTGGGCAACTCGTGCAGCCGGAAGGTGAGTTGGGTGACGACGCCGAAGTTGCCGCCGCCGCCGTGCAGGGCCCAGAACAGCTCGGGGTGGCGGTCCTCGTCGGCGGTGACCAGCTCGCCCTCGGCCGTCACCAGGGTGGCCGCCAGCAGGTTGTCGCAGGCCAGTCCGTACTTGCGCTCCAGCCAGCCGGAGCCGCCGCCGAGGGTCAGGCCGGCCACGCCGGTGGAGGAGTCCCGGCCGCCGGTGGTGGCCAGCCCGTACCGCTGGGTGGCCCCGTCCAGGTCGGCCATCAGGGCGCCGCCGCCGACCCGGGCGGTGCCCGCCTCCGGGTCGACCACCACGGAGTTCATCCGGCGCAGGTCGACCACCAGCCCGTCGTTGACGGAGGCTCCGCTGACGGCGTGGCCGCCGGCCCGGACGGCGATCTCCAGGCCGTTCTCCCGGGCGAAGGCGATCGCGGCGGCCACGTCGGCCGGTCCTTCGCACTGGGCGATCACCTGCGGGTGGCGGTCGATCATCGAGTTGAAGACCGTGCGGGCCTCGTCGTACCCGGCGCCGCCGGGGGTGATCACCTCGCCGGCGAAGCCCGCGCGCAGACCGGCCAGCAGTGTGGAGTGGAGTTCGGCGGCCATGGCACTCTCCCGCTCAGGAGGGGCGCCCTTGCTGCTGGTAGGACGTGCCGCCCTCCCCCGGCGCCGGACGGCGGGACACCCCGTACGGCCGCTCCGACGCGCTCCACGCCCCTCAAACGTAGACCCGGCCGTCACCCGACGCATTCTCTCGGGTGACGGCCGGGCCGTGGGTCTCGCGGGGTCTCGGCGGGAGGCCGGATCAGGCCGCGGTCTGGAGCTTCTCGGCGGTGATCCGGGCGTTGTCCTGAGCCGGCGTCAGCTCCTCGCGCAGGCGCAGCGCCAGGACCACGATCAGCACGGTGCAGAGCGTCATCGCGGCCAGGTAGACCGGCCAGGTGCCGGAGCCGACCAGCAGCACGCCGACCGCCGGGCCGACCGCGATGGCGATCTGCTTCACCAGCGCGTAGCCGGAGTTGTAGGTGCCGAGCAGCCGGGCCGGGGCCAGGTCGGCGACGATCGGGCCCATGGTCGGGGCCAGCAGCGACTCGCCGACGCCGAACAGCGCGTACACCGCGATGATCGCGACGGTGGCGGCCACCGCCTCGGTCCGGACCAGTCCGGCGACCAGCGCCATCAGCCAGGCGCCCAGCCAGACCACACCGGCGGCGGCCATCGCCGTGGTGCGGCGGCGGCGCTCGGTGATCTTCACCATGAACATCTGCAGCACCACGATGGTCAGCGCGTTGGCGCCGATCGCCAGGCCCAGGGTGGACGGGGCGGTGCCGACGGTGTCGGTGGCGAAGGCGGCGACGCCGGACTCGAACTGGCCGTAGCAGGTGAAGAAGATCAGACCGGCCAGCAGGCAGAGCCGCAGCATCGCCTTGTCCTTGACCAGCGCCGTGAGCCCCTGCGGGCCCTTGGGGCCGCCGGCCGGGGTGAGCACCGGCTCAGCCGCCGGGATCCGGGCGGTGCCGGTGACCAGGGCCAGGCCCAGGAAGGTGAGCGCCTCGATGGTGAACAGCCGGGTCAGGCTGGCCGGCTCGGCCACGTCCACGATCTGGCCGCCGACCAGGGCGCCGATGCCCATGCCGAGGTTGATCAGGGTGAACTGGAGCGCGAAGGCCCGCGAGCGGCTCGCCCTGGTGGAGCAGCGCACGATCATCGTGGCCAGCGCCGGCTGACAGGTCGTCACCCCGGCGCCGAACAGGAAGGAGGAGACCATCAGCGCGGCGGTGCCGGTGGCGTGCCCGAAGGCGAACGCGCCGGTGGCGGCCATCGCGGCACCGGCCAGCAGCACCGGCCGCGGCCCGTACCGGTCGATGCCCCGCCCGGTGAACGGCAGCACGGCGAGCGCGGCCAGCGCGAAGACGGTGAACACCATCCCGGCGGCCAGCGAGCCCAGCCCGCGCACCTGGTCCACGTAGACGAACATGTACGGCATCGTGAACCCGCTGCCGAACGCGCTGAGCGCGTTTCCGATCTGGACGCGGCGCAGCGGACCGCCCGCCCCGAGACGCCTGCCCTGCTGCTTCACCGTGCCGGCCACCGTGCACACCCTTTCAAGAGATACTTTTGAACTCGGAAGATTTCAGACCTAAACTCTAAGGATCGGAAGCCTTGCTTGTCAAAGTCTTAACAGGTGCACCGAGCCGTGGGAGGATGGAGCCATGAGCGCACCCAGACCCGCGACGCCGAACCCCGGCGAGCTGGCCATCGCCGAGCAGGTGGCCGTCTACCAGCGGGAATTCCCCACCGTCGACCCCCAGGTGGAGACCATCGTGTCCACCCTCTCCCGGGTCGCCCGGCGGATGAGCGTCGCCTACGGGCGCCAGCTGACCGTGCTCGGGATCACACCCGCCGAGTGGGAGGTGCTCAAGGCGCTGGTGGTGGCCGGCAGCCCGTACCGGCTGGGGCCGGGCGACCTGGCCAAGCGGCTGGGGCTGACCCCGGCCGCGATGACCCACCGGATCGACCGGATGGTGGCCGAGGACCTGGTCACCCGGGAGCGGGACGAGGCCAACCGGGTCCGGGTGATCGTCGAGCTGACCGCCAACGGGCGGGCCAAGTGGCTGGAGTCGATGCGGATGGCGGCGGTCTTCGAGGAGGAGCTGCTCCAGGACATCTCCGCCGAGGAGCGCCCGGCGCTCTCCGAGATGCTCGGCCGGATGCTCCGCCGGATCGAGGAGAGCCAGCCGGACGCCCTCGGCCGCACCGAGGACCTCTGACCCCGCCCCGTGAACGCCGGAAGGCCCCGGACTCCAGTGGAGTCCGGGGCCTTCCTGATCAGACGTCAGCTCACGGGGTGGGCTGCACGGTGCAGGCACCGTTGTCGGTCCAGACGCCCCACTGACCGCTCAGCGAGGGGTCCTCGTTGGTGGTCCACCACTTGTTGGTGTAGTTGTGACCCTTCCAGGAGACCTTGGTCGGGGTGGCGTACACCGCACCGGCGCTCCAGGACGGGGCGCAGGCGTTGGCCGGGACGGTCGGCGAGGCCGACGGGCTCACCGAGGTGCTCGGGGAGACGGACGGGCTCGGGCTGGCCGAGGTGCTCGGCGAGGCCGACGGGCTCGGGCTGGTGGAGTTGCTCGGGGACGGGCTCGGGCTCGGCGCGGCCGGGCACTCCGCGGCGGAGCCGTTGGTGGCCGACACCATCTTGTCGAACAGGGCGGTCTTGGTGCCCAGGTCGTAGAGGGAGAAGGCGAAGGAGCCGCCCAGGCCGTTGCAGTGCGCGTAGTCGATCTTGGCCTGGATCGAGCGGGCGTCCTCACCGGACCAGAAGGTGTTGCCGTCGTAGAAGTACGTGGTCTTCGCCTGGTCGTCCCAGAAGGTCTTGGCCGGGTTGTCGACGAAGCCCCCGAGCTCCTTGTACATCTGGATGCCGGGCACGTTGCCGCTCATCGCCGCACCGGCGGCCGGGCCGGTCGCGGACTGGAACAGGCCGTTCTTGCCGTTGTTGGGCACGCCGGTCCAACCGCGGTAGTAGAACGGGATGCCCATGTTGATCTTCTTGGCCGGGAAGCCGCCGGGGATGCCGTACTCGGCGTCACCCACGGTCCACGCCTTGATGGCCGCGTCGATCGAGTACTTGCCGGTGCCCGGCTTGACCGGGGTCATCGGGTCGTTCGGGCCCGAGTACAGCGGCGCCTGGTGGTTCGTCGGGCCCTTGGCGTCCCAACCACCGTGCATGTCGTAGGTCATGACGTCGAGGAAGGTCAGGTACTGGCCGACCTTGTCCGTCTCGATGTTCTTGATCTTGTCCTGGCCGGCACCGACCGCGGCCGCCAGGCCGTAGGTCTTCTTGTCCGCCGCGCCCTGGGCGTCCAGCTGCTCGCGGAACTCCTTGAGCAGCAGGGTGAAGTTCTGCTTGTCGGCCGGCGACTCGTGGTTGCCGAGGTGGCCGCCGCCGCCCGGGTACTCCCAGTCGATGTCGATGCCGTCGAAGATCCCGGCCGCCGAGCCCGCGCCGCCGTAGCCGGCGTCGACGGGCAGGTTGCCCTTGATGAACATGTCGATGCAGGAGGAGACCAGCTTCTTCCGGGAGGCGTCCGTGGCGGCCGCGTCCGAGAAGTACTTGGAGTAGGTCCAACCACCGATCGAGATCAGGACCTTGAGGTTCGGGTTCTTCGCCTTCAGCTTCTTCAGCTGGTTGAAGTTGCCCGCGATCGGCTGGCCCCAGGCGTCGGCGACGCCGTCCACCGAGATGTCCGCGCCGAAGCTCTTCTGGTAGTCGGCGAACGCGTCGCCCGCACCGTCACCCGCACTGGGGTTGTTCTCGTCCTGCGACGCGGCCTTGGTGGCCTCGAAACAGGTGAGGTTGGTGGGGTGGATGTTGGCGAACGAGTAGATCATGTAGTCCAGGTTCTTGGCGACGCCGGTGTCCTGGATGGTCTTCGGGTAGTACGCGTTCGCGTAGATCGACCACTGGTCGAAGTAGGCGACCTTGATGCCGCCGCTGGTCGCCGGGGCACCGGTGCTGTTGCCCGCGGCGGCCTGGGCGGACGTGCCCGCGGTCAGCGCGAGGCCCGCGCCCAGCAGCAGCGAGGCCGCCGTGCCGACCGCCAGCGCGGCCAGGCCCTTCGGGCGCCGACGGGTCGTCGGCTCCTGGGTAACTCGGTTCATGTTCTGGTGAACCTCCGGGTCGTGGGGGAACTGCCGTGCCGCCCGTGGGTGACCGTGCGGGGTGGGGCCGCAGGGCCGGCGGGCACGCCAGTGGAGGTGGAACGGGGACAGGGGGTGCCGAACCGGCGCCGGAGGTCTGGACCACCGGCGCCGGATCAGGGGCTCCCTGCACCTGGCCACCAAAAATGGACTAGACCAACCCCCCCGTCAAGACCCGTAGTTCCCCCTTGAGCCCCCGTTAAGGTTCGACCTGCCCGTGAACAGCCAAAAGCCGGTTCCGGCCATCCGGAACCGGCTTCCAGCCACCCCTGCATCCGGTCGATCTCCGTCAGATCCCCCTCCCCCGGTCCATCCGTCCAGGTCAGTAGCGGAGGGCGCTGCCCACCTTGGCGGTGACGGTGCCGGAGAGGGCGCGGTTGCTCTTGGCGGTGGCCTGGGAGGTGGCACCGGCGGCGGTCTCCGGGACGGAGAGGACGGCCGCGTCCAGGAGGTTCCCGGACGAGTCCTGGAAGTTGACGGTGAGGGTGTACTTGTAGGGCTGGGAGCCGGAGTTGGTGACGGTGACCGGGACGCTGGACTTGCCGTCGGGGTCGGTGGTGACCTCGCCGAGCTTGACGTCGTCCTTGGCGTCCAGGCCGCCCTTCACGCCGGCCAGCGCCGAGGAGGCCGCCGCCTGCGCGGAGGCCGCGGCGGAGGACGCCGAGGAGGCGAAGCTGTTGGCGGCGCTGTTCGCCGCCGAGGCCAGCGCCGAGGCCCCCGACTGCACCGCCGCCGAGGGCGACTTGTCACCGTCCGACGAACACCCCGTCAGCAGCAGCCCACCGGCCAGCAGCACACCCAGCACGACACGACGACCCACGACGCCCTCCAGAGCGGTCAACGGAACCTGCCCTCACCCTTGGCCGCCGCGCCACCGCCGGCCAGCAGGACGGTCCGGACGGGTGACTACGATGGGCCCCATGGTGGTGCGCAGCCTCGGGGACCTGGAAGCCGAGATCATGGACCGGCTCTGGCGGTGGGGCCGGCCGGCGACCGTGCGCGAGGTGGTGGACGACCTCAACGCGACCCGGCCGGTGGCGTACACGACGGTGATGACCGTGGCCGGGATCCTGCACACCAAGGGACTGCTGCACCGTCACAAGCAGGGCCGCGCCTGGGTCTACGAACCGTCCCGCAGCCGGGACGCGTACACCGCCTCGCTGATGCAGGAGGCGCTCGGCTCCACCCCCGACACCCCGGCCGCGCTGGCGCACTTCGTGGAACGGATCAGCCCGGACGAGGTGGCCGCGCTGCGGGCGGCGCTGGCCGCCCTGGACGGGCCGGAGGACCGGCGGTGACGGCCGCCGCGCTGCTGGCGCTCTGGGCCGTGCTGGTGACCGCCGCACTGCCGCCGCTGCTGGCCGGTGCCCGGTGGACCAGGCGCAGCCCGGTGCTGGGGGTGGTCACCTGGCAGACCCTGGGGCTGTCGGCGGTGCTCTCGGTGGCGATGGCGATCCGTCAGCTGGTGGACCCCTCGCCGCACCACCACGCCGGGCTGCTGCACCTGTGCGGGCTCTCCCCCGAGGCGGTCTCCGGCACGGCGCTGACGGTGGCCGCGCTGACCGCCGCCCGCCCGGCGGCGCTGCTGCTGGCCGCGCTGCGCACCGCCCGCCGGGACCGCCGCCGCCACCGCGAGCTGCTGGACCTGGCCGCCCACCGGGGCCGGGTGCCGGGCGGGGCGCTGCTGCTGGACCACCCGACGCCCGCCGTCTACTGCCTGCCCGGCCGCCACGCGCGGATCGTGGTCAGCCGGGGCGCGTTGACGGCGCTCAGTCCCGAGCAGCTGGCCGCGGCCCTGGCGCACGAGCGCGCCCACCTGAGCGGCCGTCACCACCTCGCCGTCTGCGCCGCGCAGGCGCTGGCCGGCACCTTCGGCCGGCTGCCGCTGGGCCGACTGGTCTGCGCCGAGGTGCGCACCCTGCTGGAGATGGCGGCCGACGACCGGGCGCTGCGCCGCCACTCGCCGCGGGCGCTGGCCACCGCGATGGGCGTGGTGGCCGGGGCGAGCGCCCCCGCCACGGCCCTGACCGCCGGGCACCAGGCGCTGGCCCGGATCGAGCGGCTGGCCACCGGCCGCCGCGCCTCCCGGCCCGCGCTGGCCCTGACCGCCGCCGCCCCGGCCGCGCTGCTGCTGCTCCCGCTCCTGCTGGTCTGCCTCCCCCACCTGACCTGACCTGCCCCGGCCTGACCTGACCTGACCGCCACCCGGGTGACGCTGCGCCCCCGCCTCCCGGCCCGGGCCCCGGACGGCCGATAGCCTCCGCCCAAGGTCCGTACACGGAAGGGCAGTTCATGAGCGTTCGACCCACCATCGTGCTGGTCCACGGCTTCTGGGGCGGGGCCGCCCACTGGGCGAAGACCATCGTCGAGCTGGACCGCCTCGGCCACACCGGCATCCGGGCGGTGGAGAACCCGCTGACCTCGCTGGCCGACGACGCCGAACGCACCAGGAAGATGGTCCGTCAGGTGGGCGGCCCCGTCCTGCTGGTGGGCCACTCCTACGGCGGCGCGGTGATCACCGAGGCGGGCGACCTGCCGAACGTGGTCGGCCTGGTCTACGTCGCCGCCTTCGCGCCGGACGCCGGGGAGAGCCCGGGCGGCCTCACCCAGGAGTTCCCGCCGGCCGCGGCGGCCAACCTGGAGCCGGACGGCGACGGGTACCTCTGGATCAAGCCCGACAAGTTCCACGAGTCCTTCGCCCAGGACCTGACCCCGGCCGAGGGCCTGGTGATGGCGGTGACCCAGAAGGCGCCGCTGGCCTCCACCTTCGGCGACCCGATCACCGCCCCGGCCTGGCGCTCCAAGCCGAGCTGGTACCAGGTCTCGGCCGAGGACCGGATGATCCACCCGGACAACCAGCGCCGGATGGCCGCCCGGATCGAGCCCCGCAAGACCGTCGAGCTCCCCACCAGCCACGCCTCCCTGGCCTCCGACCCGGTCTCGGTCGCGGCCCTGATCGACCAGGCCGCGTCCTCGCTCTGACCCGGCCCCGGCCCGACCGCCCGCCGCTACCGGCCGGACGGCGCCCGGACCGCCACCGCCTCGACCTCGAACAGGACGTCGGGCGCGGCCAGGGCCGCGACGCCGAGCAGCGTCTGCACCGGCGGGCGGTCACCCCACCCCTCCTTCACCGCACCGGAGACCGCCCCGAGCTTCGCGAAGTCGTGGTCCACCACGTAGGTGCGCAGCTGGACCACGTCGCCGAGGCCGAGCTCGTGGGCGGCGAGTGCGGTGGCGAGGTTGCGGAAGGCCTGCCGCACCTGCTCCTCGAAGCCGCCGGGGACCACCGATCCGTCCGG
The DNA here is from genome assembly GCF_044452665.1 of Kitasatospora sp. NPDC051853. Lineage (NCBI taxonomy): Bacteria > Bacillati > Actinomycetota > Actinomycetes > Kitasatosporales > Streptomycetaceae > Kitasatospora > Kitasatospora sp. NPDC051853. The sequence continues at coordinate 608,868 of NZ_JBITBY010000002.1, forward strand.
GCCGGAGCCGAACTGCCCGGCGACCAGGACCAGTTCCGCACCGGCCGGGACGGCGGTGGTGTGGCTGTAGCCGAACGGGACCGGGTCGTGCAGGCCGTCCGGGTTCACGAAAGTGCTCCGTGCCATGCGAGTTCGCCTCTCCTGGGGTGGTGGCTCCGTGTGGTGCCGGAGAAGAGCCTCGCAGGCAATCACGACACCCTCTGTCGGGTATCCCGGACGGGTCCTTCGGTAGGTTCGGCGGATGCGCGCCGATCGGCTGGTCTCCCTGGTACTGCTGCTGCGGCAGCACGGACGGCTCTCCGCGGCCGCCCTGGCGCGGGAGTTGGAGGTCTCCACCCGGACGGTGCTGCGCGACGTCGAGGCGCTCTCCGCCTCCGGCGTCCCGGTCTACGCCGAGCGCGGGCGACACGGCGGCTTCGCCCTGCTGCCCGGCTTCCGCACCGAACTGACCGGGCTGAACCACGAGGAGGCCCTCGCCCTGCTGGTGGCCGGATCCCGGCGCGGCACGCAGGCGTTCGGGCTCGGCACGGCGCTCGCCTCGGCGATGCTCAAGGTGGTCGACGCGCTGCCCGCCGGCCAGCGGGACACCGCGGCCGGGGTCGCCCAGCGCCTGCTGGTCGACCCGGAGACCGACCTGCTGGAGCGTCTGCTGGTCACCGAGGAGGTGCCGGACACCGTGGTGGCCGAGGTGCTGCGCGCGGTGTTCGCCGGGCGGAAGCTGCGTCTGCGGTACGCGGCCCCGGACCGGGCGGCGCGGTGGCGGACGGTGGACCCGGTCGGCCTGGTCTCGGTCCGCGGCCAGGGCTACCTGCTGGCCACCCGTTCCGGCGAGGACCGCACCTACCGGCTCTCCCGGGTCCTGGCCGCCGAGGGCCTCGCGGAGGCCGCCGAGCGGGACGGGAAGGTCGACCTGGAACGGGCCTGGCGGGAGCGGGGCAGCCGGTTCCGGGCGGGCGGCGAGGTGGTCACCGCGGTGCTGCGGGCGGCCCCGGAGCGGCGGGCGGAGCTGGTGGGCACCGCGCTGGCCGTGCTCGCCGAGGCGGCCGAGCCGGACGGCCGACTCCGGCTGGAGCTGAGCTTCCAGGACGCCCGGCACGCCGAGTGGGCCCTCTGGCAGGCGGGTCCGGACGCGGAGGCCCTGTCCCCGCAGTGGCTCCGCGAGTCCCTGCGGGGTCGCGCCGCCGCACTCCTCGCCCGCTACGACGGGGCGACCTGACAGGGCATCGGGAACGGCCGCCGGGCCGGGCGGACCGACCGGTGCGGCCGGGCGAGGACTCGGGCTGGGGCCGCCCGGCCAGCGGATCGAGCCGACGGGTGAAGCCGGCGGGTGAAGCCGACCGGACGGCCCCGGCGGACGGGACGTCAGGCGAGGCCGACGCCCGCCTCGTCGTCCGCGGCGCGGGCCTCGCGGCGGCGGACCACGTCCTGGCGGCGGGCGACCACCGCGGCCGCGCCGACGGCGGAGGCGGCGAAGGCGAGCAGGCTCAGGCCGGCGCCGTCGAAGCGGTGGCGGGTGAGGTGGTCGAGGGAGTAGCAGCCGGCGCCGGAGAGGCCGAGGGCCAGGCCGCAGGCCCCGAGCAGGGCCGGGTACTCGTAGCCGCCGCCCATCGCGAAGAAGCCGCTGGGGGCGTGCACGGAGATGGCCCCGGCCATGGTGCCGGCCACGATGGAGCCGGCCGCCGGGGTGGCCAGGCCGGCCACCAGCAGGGCGCCGCCGCCCGCCTCGCCCAGGCCGGAGGCGATCGCGCTCTGGCGGCCCGGTTCGAAGCCCATGTGCTCCATCGCCTTGGCGGTGCCCTCCAGGCCACCGCCGCCGAACCAGCCGAACAGCTTCTGGGTGCCGTGCGCGATGAGCACGCCGCCGACCGCGGCGCGCAGCGCCAGCAGTCCTAGGTCCTTACGGTTCAGACACGCCATGATGGGGCCTCAGTTCTCGCTCAACAGCAAAGCGGGACTAGCAAGGCCATCCCACACCGGGCCCGGCGCACCCTCACCCGGAGGACGCCATCCGAGCGAAGGACAGTCATGCCGAGCACGCCGACCCCGCCCGCCCCGACCTTCCACCTCGACAGCGCGGCGATCACCGACGAACCGTCCTTCTGGACCGCCCTCGCCGACGCCCTGGACGCCCCCGACGGCTACTACGGCCGCAACCTCGACGCCCTCGCCGACTGCCTGCGCGGCGGCTACGGCCCCGAGGCCCCGTTCACCCTGGTCTGGCACGACTCCGCCCACGCCCGCAAGGCCCTCGCCCGCCCCCTCCCGCACACCGGCGAGCGTTACTTCGACGCCGTCCTCGACGTCCTGCGCGACGGCGGCGTCACCGTCACGCTGACGTAGCCCCGGCCGGCCAGCTCCCCTCGGTCCACGCCCGCAGCAGCGCGGCGTGCGAGAGCGGAGTGCGCGGGTCGGCCACGTCCCCGTTGGTGGTGTAGTCGAGCAGCACCACGTCCCCCGTCCCACCCGCCCGGCGCAGCCGCTCCACCAGATCGGCGGCCCGGTGCTCCAGCACCCAGCGGTACGAGGGCAGGTAGACCAGCCGGCGGGCGGTCTCGTACGGCAGCAGCTCGCCGCCGGTCAGGCCGGTGCGGTGGCCGAGCACGGGGCCGTACCGGCGGACGGTGCGCTTGATCCCGCGCATCCCGGTGACGGCCAGCTTCGACGGGTCGACGTCGGCGCCCTCGAAGACCTTGAGGGCCTGCCAGATGCCCTCCACCGACTGGCTGGTGACGCCTTCGGAGTACGGCACGGGAATCCCCCCGTGCGGGTAGAACGGGCTCAGCCGCACCCACGGCTCCCCCGCCCGCGAGGTCACGTCCACCACCTCCGCGCCCGGGAAGGCGGCCGCCAGCGAGGCGGGCGTACGGCGGCGGCTGGCGACGTGGATCGGCATCGGGCTGCTCCGGACTGTGCGGTGACGGGCCGTCGAGTCTGCCTCAGGCCACTGACAGTCCGAGGGCCTTCCGGTGGGCGGCCAGTGCGGCGGCCTCCTCCGCGAGGGGGAAGCGGGCGGCGAGGTGGCCGTCGGGGCGGATCAGGAAGCCGGTGGGGCCGTCCGGCTGGTAGAGGCGGGCGAACTCCCCCGCGGTGTCCCGGTAACCGGGGCCGGGGCCGGGGTCGTCCGGGCCCAGCACGGTGACGGTGTCCAGGCCGTCGGCGGGACCGGGGTCGAGGTCGGGGCCGGCCGGGGCGTAGCGGAGCAGGACGTGGCCGGGGCGGCCGCGCAGGACGTCGAGCAGGCGCAGCGGGTAGGCCGCGAGCGGGGTGGTGAGCCCGGCGCAGTCGGGGGCGCGGTCGCCGGGGCGGGGGCCGCCGGTCCCGGGCGGGGCCGGCGGCCCGTCGTGATAGCCGACGAGCAGCTGGGCCTGACGGAGCATCAGGGTGGCGGGGTCGTCGGGGTCGGCCCCGGTGCCCTCGGTGGCGTGCCGGACGGTGCGGCCGACCACCTCCTCGCCGACCGGGCGGCGCTCCGCGTCGTAGCTGTCGAGCAGGGCCGGCCCGGCCTCCCCGCGCAGGACCAGGGCGAGCTTCCAGGCCAGGTTGACGGCGTCCTGGATCCCGGTGTTCATGCCCTGGGCGCCGGTCGGCGGATGGATGTGGGCGGCGTCCCCGGCCACGAAGACCCGGCCCTCGCCGTAGCGCGGGACGATCCGGTGGCTGATCCGGAAGACCGAGGACCAGCGCAGCCGGGAGACGGCGGCCCGCCCGGGGCCGAGCCGGTCCACGGCCGCCTGCACCTGGGCCAGGTCCGGGCCGCGGCTGCCGTCGATACCGTGGGCCGGACCGCCCGCCCCGGCGAGCTCGGGCGGGGCCACCGTGGAGAGCCGGTAGCGGTGGTGGCCGGGCAGCGGGACGGCGACCAGCAGGTCCTCCGTACCGTCCTCGGCCCGGCCGGTCGAGCGCAGGGTGAAGCCGGGCTCCAGGTCCCAGTCGACCTCCACGTCGGCCAGCATGTACTCCGCCGGGAGGGCCCCGCCCTCGAACGGGAGGCCGAGCCCCTTGCGGACGGTGCTGTGCGCCCCGTCGCAGCCGATCAGGTAGCGGACCCGGAGCTCCTCCTCGCCGCCGCCCGCGGTGCGCAGCACGGCGCTGACGCCGTCCGGGTCCTGACGGAAGCTCAGCAGTTCGGTGCCGCGCTCGATGCCGGCCCCGAGGCCGGCCAGGTACTCCTCCAGCAGCCGTTCGGTGTCGTACTGCGGCAGCGCGGCGAAGCCGTACGGCACCTCGGGCGGCAGCTCCAGCACCGTGCGGGCCCGCTCCCGGCCGTCCACCAGGGTGCGCTGCCCGCGCAGCGGGACGGCCTCCTCCAGCACGGCCCGGGCCAGCCCCATCCGGTCCCAGAGCTCCAGGGTGCGGGGCTGGATGCCGACCGCCTTGGCGTACGGGAGCCGCCCGTCGAGCAACTCGACCAGCCGGCAGGCCACGCCGTGCCGCCGCAGCTCGGCCGCCGCACTCAGCCCGACCGGGCCCGCGCCCACCACCAGGACGTCCGTACCGTTCACCACCGTCACCTCCGCCGTGCCGCCCCGTCCTCCATCCTGACCCCGCCCCGCCGGCCCGGCACCGCCACGGGCCCCCGCCCGTCGGCGGCCGGAAAACGCCCGCCGGTCGGGCGGCACCGTGCGGGAGGATGCCGGCCATGAGTGCGATCGAGGAGCTGGACCTGACCGGTTTCGTCCCCCGGGAGGGCGAAGACGGGGTGTGGTGCTCTCCGTCCACGACTTCGGCTCGGTGCCCGAGCCGGCGTCGGCGCTGAGCGGGACGGGTGGTTGAGGGGGCGTCAGGCGGGCGGGGGCGGCGGTGCTGGCCGATGCTGGGGTGGTGATCGCGTTCAACCTGAGCAGTGCGTTCGTCGCCCTCTTCGCCGTGGTCGGGCCGCCGAAGGTGCTGCTCACCTTCGCGCTGCTGGCGCGCACCCGGACGCACCGGGAGCTGGTGCGGCTGACCCTGGTGGCCACCGCCCTGGCGGCCGTGGTCGGCGCGGCGATGGCGTACTCGGCGGACTTCCTGACCGACTTCTTCCACGTGGACGACTGGTCGATCCAGCTGGCCGGCGGGCTGATCTTCTCGATCTACGCGGTGGCGCTGGTGCTCGGGGTGCACCTGGGCGGCGGGGACGACGGGGAGCACCTGGACAACCAGCTCGCCGAGGGCATCCGGGAGCTGCTGCTGCCGTACGTGGCCAGCCCGCTGGGCATGACGGCGGTGCTGGTCAGCTCGCTGGAGGAGGACAGCTGGGGCTGGCACTCCACGATCGCGGGGGCCTACCTGGCGGTGGTGGCGATCAACTGCGTCTGCGTCCTGGTGCTCTCCAAGCCGCTGCGGCGGGCGCACCGGACCTCGCTGGAGGTGCTCTCCCGGCTGCTCGGGCTGCTGCTGGCGGCGGTCGGGGTGGAGCTGTTCGTCACCGGGCTGGAGAGTCTGCGGAAGTTGTACTGACGACCGGTCAGGGCAGCTGGACCGGGCGCCAGGGCACCGGGCTGGAGAGGACCATCGAGCTGGACGGCTGCCCGTACCCCGCGAGCCGGTCGATCAGCCGCTCGAACTCGGCCATCCCGGCCACCGCGACCAGCAGCGCGCAGCAGGCCCCGCCGGTGATCCGGTGCAGCTGGAGCACCTCGGGCCACTCGGCCACCTCCGGGTCGCGCAGCACGCAGCGCGGTCCGTAGCACTGGATCTGCACCAGGGCGGTGACCTTGAGCCCGGCCCGGTCCAGGTCGACGTGGGCGTGGTAGCCGCTGATCACCCCGTCGGCCTCCAGCCGGCGGACCCGTTCGGCGACCGCCGGTGAGGAGAGGTTCACCCTGCGGGAGAGCTCGTTGTACGAGAGCCTGGCATCGGCCTGGAGTTCGGCCAGCAGCAGGCGGTCCACGGCGTCCAAGGGTGCTCCTTCGCGTTCGGCAGGCCGACGGCCTCCAAGACCTTCCGTTCGGAAGGCGGTGGGACCGATCCGGCATCCGTCGCCCATTCAATCCGGTGCCCCGCCGACCGCACAATGGGGGCCGCCCGCAGGCGGGCGGACGCGGCGGCACGCAGCGGCAGACGGAGCAGCAGGAGGAGCCATGGCGGCAGATCCCCAGGTCAGTACCCCGAAACTCGCCTTCGGCTCCGCCGAGGAGCCGGAGGCCAGCACCCCCTACGCGCAGTACGCCAAGCTGGACGTGCTGCACAGCCTCCAGCAGCCGCGCAGCAAGGTGGACGCCGAGCTGTCCTTCATCATCACCACCCAGGTGATGGAGCTGCTCTTCGACCTGCTCCGGCACGAGTGGACGACCGCTCAGCACGCGCTGCGCGAGGACGACCTGACGGCGGCTCACGCGGCGCTCAAGCGCGGCCACCACGTCCAGGACGTGCTGGTGAACTCCTGGGACCTGCTGGCCACCATGACGCCGATGGAGTTCGCGGCCTTCCGCCCGGTGTTCGGCGAGGCCAGCGGCTTCCAGTCCTCGGCCTTCCTCCGCCTGGAGTTCATGCTCGGCAACAAGAGCGCCCGGCTGCTGACGATGTACCAGGGCACGCCCTCGGTGCACTCCGAGCTGACCGCCGCGCTGCACGCGCCCGGCCTGTACGACGAGGCGCTGGCCCTGCTGGCCCGGCGCGGACTGGCCGTGGACGTGGCGCCCGGCCCGGAGCGGCACCAGGAGAGCGAGCAGGTCACCGCCGCCTGGCACCAGGTCTACACCGACCCGGAGCTGGCCGACCTGGTCCTGCTGGGCGAAGCGCTGCTGGACACCGCCGAGCGGGTCACCCGTTGGCGCCAGCGGCACTACTCCGCGGTCAAGCGCTCGATGGGGGCCAAGCCGGGCAGCGGCGGCTCCAGCGGGCTGAGCTGGCTGAAGCAGTCCGCCGACCAGGACGTCTTCCCCGAGCTGTGGAACGTGAGGAACACCCTGTGAGCACCACCACCCGGGAGCAGTGCGCCGCCCTGGACGCGGCCGACCCGCTGGCCGCCTTCCGCGCCGAGTTCGTCCTCCCCGAGGGCGTGATCTACCTGGACGGCAACTCGCTCGGCGTGCTGCCCGCCCGCACCTCCGGCCGGGTCCGAGAGCTGGTCGAGGTGGAGTGGGGCGAGCGGCTGATCCGCAGCTGGAACGAGGCCGGCTGGTTCGAGCAGCCGCACCGCCTGGGCGCCCGGGTGGCGCCGATGGTCGGCGCCGCGCCGGGCCAGGTGGTGGTCTGCGACACCACCTCGGTCAACCTCTTCAAGGTGCTGGCCGCCGCGCTGCGGCTGCGCCCCGGCCGCTCCACCGTGCTGGCCGAGCGGGCCGCCTTCCCGACCGACCTCTACATCGCCGAGGGCGTCACCTCGCTGGCCGGCGGCGGCGCGCACACCGTGCTGCTGGACTCGGCGGAGCAGCTGGACGAGGCGCTCGGCGAGGACACCGCCGTGGTGGTGCTCTCCCAGGTGGACTACCGCACCGGCGAACTGCTGGACATGGCCTCGATCACCCGCCAGGTGCAGGCCGCCGGCGCCCTGATGGTCTGGGACGTCTGCCACGCGGTCGGCGCACTGCCCGTCGAACTCGACGCCTGCGGCGTGGACTTCGCGGTCGGCTGCACCTACAAGTACCTGAACGGCGGCCCCGGCTCGCCCGCCTTCCTGTACGTGGCGGAGCGTCACCTGGGCGTCGCCGAGCAGCCGTTGAGCGGCTGGTTCGGCCACGCGAAGCCCTTCGACTTCACCCCCGGCTACCAGCCGGTGGCGGGCATCGGCCGCTTCCTGACCAGCTCGCCCTCGCTGCTCGGCCAGGCCGCGCTGGGCGCTTCGCTGGACGTCTGGGAGAAGGCCGACCTGGCGGCGGTGCGGGCCAAGAGCCTGGCGCTGACCGACCTGTTCATCGAGCTGGTCGAGCCGCTGGCCGGGCACGGCGTCGAGGTGGTGACCCCGCGGGAGCACGCGCGGCGCGGCAGCCAGGTCGCGCTGCGGCACCCGGACGGGTATCCGGTGGTGCAGGCGCTGATCGAGCGCGGGGTGATCGGCGACTTCCGGGCGCCGGACCTGATGCGCTTCGGGTTCACCCCGCTCTACCTGTCGTACACCGAAGTCTGGGACGCGGCACGGCACTTGACCGAGGTCCTGGAGAGCGGCGAGTGGCGGGACGAACGCTTCTCCCGCCGCGGCGCGGTCACCTGAGGCACGACGCCCGGTTGCAGCGACCCGGGGGCGCGAGGAACTGCGCGAATCGGAAGGCGGCCCACCGGCAACTGAACCACCGTCAGCCAGTTGCACGTGCTGCCGTTCCCCCGCGCGCAGTTCCCCGCGCCCCTGGTGTGACCACTAACCACGGGCCGGGCGGTCGGCGAGGGTGACGATCTGTTCGGCGATGCGGTGGACGGCCAGCTCGTAGGACGGGCGGTCCAGGGCGCGCAGGCCCTGGTCGGCGTAGCGGGCCCCGAGGGTGCGGTCGCGGTAGTCGAACTGGCGGGCCAGGGTCGGTAGTTCCCGGTGGTCCAGCGGGTCCCAGAAGACCGGGACGGTGGCCCGGCGGTGGGCGCCGAAGGCGGACCACTCGCGGGCGGCGCGGTGGTTGCGGAAGCAGCCGTGCCCGTAGAGGGGGACGAACACCTCGCAGTGCCGGACGGCGTCCGGCTGGCCGGCCACGCCGGCCAGGTCGGAGAGCTGCCAGACCTCCTCGCAGAGGTCCTCGAAGAAGCGGTCGGCCCGCGGGTCGGGGTCGGTGTCCCGGGCCAGGTAGAAGTGCCTGCGCCCGGCGGCCGGGTTCCGCATGAAGACCAACTCCTGCTGACTGCCAAGGAGTTCGGTCCCCTCGTCGGCCCGGGCGGCCGCCTCGGCGAGCAGTTCGCCGAGGGTCAGCTCGGGCGGGCCGCCGGGCCAGCCGAAGCGGAACACCTCGTTGCAGAGCGAGGCCAGCGAACGGGCGCCGCGGGGGCGGTCGAACCAGACCTGGGCCGAGACCCCGGCGTCCCGCTCGGCCAGTACCAGGGTCCGGGCCGGGCTCTTCACCAGCGCCCGGGCCGCGAGTTCGGCACCGGGGTCGAAGCCGGGCGCGGCGGCCAGCAGCACCAGCAGGGTGTCCTCGGCGTTGCGGGCGGCCGTCCGCAACGCCTCCCGGAAGCCCTCCGGGTCGCTGCCCGCCCAGACCTGGCCGCGCGGCAGGCCGACCAGGTCGCGGTCGGTGAGGTGGGCCGCCAACTGGTCGACCTCCTCGGCCTCTTCGGAGTACAGCACCGCCCAGGAGCGGGCGGGGTCGATCCGGGCCGCCTGCCGGGGCACCTCCACCCCGACGATGCCCAGCGCCGCCGGGCTGACCAGGGCGAACGGGCGCCGCTCGGCGGTCAGCGGGGCGCCCTCGGTGTCGGTGGCCGCGATGGCCGCGATCTCGTCCGGCACCCGCCCCGCCCGGGCCGCCACCTCCTCCCCCACCCGCACCAGCAGGCCGACCGCCTGGTGGGTGACCGAGCGCGGCAGCGTGTGCACCAGCAACTCCCGCACGCCCGGCCGGAAGTCGAAGCGCTCGGGGTGGCCGGGCCGCTCCACCAGGAGGCCGCTCACCACCAGTTCGGCCAGCTGCTGCGGCCGGGGGCGGGGGATCGCGGCGTGCTGGAGCAGCCGCAGCACCGGCAGGGCCGGGGTGGTCAGGGCCGCCAGCCCCGCCAGGGTGTACGCCTCGCGGGAGGCCGTGGCCCGGAAGCGGCGCACCGCCTCGGCGGGCGTCAGCTCACCCGGGGCCGGGCTGCCCGGGCGGGCGGGGGCCGGGGCCACCCCGAGGCGGACGGCGGCGCCGACCACCTCCGCACCGCCCGGACTGCCCACCAGCTGCGCCCAGTTGCCCAGCCAGGCCGCGTCCGCCTCCAGCACCGGGAGGACCAGGCCGGTGTCCCCGGGCCGCTCCGCCCGGCAGTCGGGGAGGTCCGGGAGTTCCAGCGGGGTGAAGCCGTACGCCGGGTTGGCCGCGCCCGCCTCGGGGGAGGTGAGCAGGCCGGCGGCGGCCGGGAGCGCGGTGAGCGGCCAGAGGCGCTCCGGGAGGGGCTGGAGCAGGGCGACCGGGCCGAGGCGGGCCAGACCGGTGAGGGTCCGGTGCCAGCGCTCCCCCGGGCGGCCCGGGCGCCACTGCGGGCCCATCGCGTCGCTGAGCACCAGGGTGGCGGTGCGGGGGCCGGGCTGACCGCCGGTCAGGGTGCCGTCCGGGGCCAGCCAGGCGCGGGTCACCTGGCGGAAGGCGCCGGTCTGCCGCAGCAGGACCCGCAGTTCGCGGGCCAGCGGGCGCCAGAGCGCCATGGTCGGGCCGGTGTCCAGCACCAGACGGAGCGTCAGCCAGCGTTCGCTGCCCGGGCGCAGCACCGGAAGCCAGTGCACCGGGCCGGGGCCGCGGAGCGCCTCGGCGAGGCGCTCCGCGGTGGCGGTCTCGTCCAGCACCGTCCGGTGCGGGTCCGGCACGTGCCGCTTCAACGGGCGCAGCGCCCGCTGGAGGTCGAGCGGGCGGGCCAGCATCGGGGCGCTCGGCGCCGCGACGGTGCTGCCGCCGGGCAGCCCGCCGGGCGCCTCGGCGGCCGGCAGGTGCAGCGCCAGCAACGACCCCCCGGGGCCCGGCTCCGGCCGCACCACCTCCGACCCCTCGGGCGTCACCTCGACGACGGGCTCGGCGGCCTTGCCCGGCAGCACCGTCCGGCCGGACACCGGGGCCGACCGCGCCGCCAGCCAGAGCAGCTCCGCCAACTCCACCGCGTCCGCCCCGGGCCGCCCCAGCCCGCCGAGCACCTCCGCCAGCCGGTCCACCTGCGCACCCCCGGGCACCGGAGCGTCCCGCCCCGCGGCCGGCCCCTCCGCGGCGGGCCCTCCGGGCTTCTCCGGCTCCGTTCCGGCAGCCGACGGCAGCCCCTGCGCCGCAGGCAGCACGGCGTCGGGGTCGGGGGCCGACGGGTCGGCCGGGGTGCGGGCCGGGGGTTCAGAGGTCATCGTCGTCCCGGCCTCTGCTGAGGTAGGCCATCACGCGGGCGGCGAGGGCGGCGCGGTCGGCCTGGTCGGTGAGTTCGGGGCGGGTGGTGAGGTAGATGGCGTTGAGGAGCTGGTCGGTGGCCAACTCGCCCTCGCCCCGGCGCTCCAGGAAGACCTGGAGGATCTCGGCGACCACCGCGCGGTCGGCCTCCGGCAGGTGGGAGCGGACGATCTCGGCCAGCTCGCTGCCCTCGGGCCGCTTCAGCTCCAGGACCACGCAGCGCCGCAGGAAGGCCGCCGGGAACTCCCGCTCGGCGTTGCTGGTGAGCACCGTGAAGGGGAAGGCCCGGCACCGCACCCGCCCCCCGGTCACCGGCGCCCGCCCGTGCCCGTCGGCGGTGAGCACCTGCGCGACGGGCTGCTGCGGCGCCGCCCGCACCAGCTCGTCGATCTCGTACTGCCCGTCCTCCAGGACGTGCAGCAGGTCGTTGGGCAGGTCGAGGTCGCCCTTGTCGATCTCGTCGATCAGCAGCGCCCGCGGCCGCGCGTACGGGAGCAGCGCGGTGCCCAGCGGCCCGAGCCGCAGGTGCTCGTCCAGCCCGGCGCCGGTGGCCTCGGGGCCGGCCTGGTTGGCGGCGTAGAGGCGGGAGAGCGGGTCGTACTGGTAGAGGCCGTCGCGCAGGGTGGCCCGGCTGGTGATGTTCCAGCGCAGCACCGGGCCGAGGCCCAACTCCCGGGCCACCGCGTACGGGAGGCTGGACTTGCCGCTGCCGGGCGGGCCGGTGACCAGCAGCGGGCGCCGCAGGTGGAGCGCGGCGTTGACCAGTTCGACGGTCTCCGGGGTGGGCCGGAAGGTGGCGGCCCGGTGGCCGGCCGAGGCAGCGGAGGGGTCGGCCTCGGGGGCGGGGGTGGCCAGCGGCGGGCCACCGTCGAAGGCCCGCCAGGGCGGCGGTGCGGGCAGGGCGGCGAGACCGTCGTGGGGCTGCTCGGCGCCCCGGTAGATCCGCTGCAACGGCATGGCACTCTCCTGCGGCTGGCCCCGCCGCACGGGCGGGAGGTGACGGACGGTCAGACGGGGCGGTCAGGGCCGCTGGGGCGGTCAGGGCTGCTGGGGTGGTCAGGGCTGCTGGGGCGGCGGGTCGGTCGGCGGGAGCGGGTACGGCCGGTGCGGGCTGGGCAGGAGTAACGGGTCCTCCCAGAGCAGCACCAGCCCGGCCGCCCAGTGTCCGGCCGGGTCGCCGCCCTCCTCCGCCTGGTGCCGCAACTGCTTGATCCGCTCCGGTAGTTCGGACGGCGGGGTGCCGGCCAGCTCGACCGCCAGTCTGGCAGTGAAGGACCTCCCCCGGCACGCGCGGCCGGGCTGGTGCCGTTCCGAACAGGTCCACTCCGGCCAGATCACCGCGTGCACCCCGGATCCGAGCGCGGCGTCCAGCAGCGGGGCGTACCGGCGGGCCTTGGGCGAGCCGGGGAGCACCGGCAGCTGGGGGCGCTCGACCGGGCGGAGCAGGTGGTAGAGGGTGCGGGCCTCGCCGGGCTCGGCGCAGTCCACCGGGTGGGCCAGGGTGCGGCGTTCGTCGCGCCGCAGCGCCCAGTTGAGCTCCAGGGTGCGGCGGTCGGCGGCGGAGTCGCGGCGTTGGCGGTCGACCACCACCACGGGGTGGTCGGCGCCGAGCGGGCCGAAGGAGTGCTTGCCGGTCCAGGCGTGCACCGGCACGGTGAGCAGCTTGCGGGGCAGTACGAAGACCACCAGCTCGGCGCCGTCGGACTCCAGCCGGCCGAGCTGGTCCTCGATCTCGCGGAGCACCTCGGTCTGCAGGTCGCCGCCGGAGAGGGTGCGCGGCACGGCGGGCCCCGGCTCGCCGTCGCGCACCGTCCGGACCGCGACGGTGTAGCGGCCGCGTCCGGCGCCACTGTGGCCGATCTCGACCAGGATCGGCCGCCAGCGCCGGGCCGCGGTCCGGCCGGGGTGCACCAGCCGGATGCCGCCGTCGGCGAGCCGGAGCAGCCGGTGCCGGCGGTCCCGCTGCTCCGCGGTGGCGTCCCCAGCGGACTCGGCGAGCAGCGCGGCGAACTCGCGCACGGGGTGACGGCCGGTCAGCGGGCCGGTCACCTCGGAGAGCAGGTACCAGCAGGTCTCCCAGAGGGTTCCGGGCCTGGTCGGCGGGTCCAGCAGGCCCTGGGCGGCGGTGGCGGTCCGGTAGAGCTCCAGCGGGTCCAGGGGCCCCGGCCCGGTGGCGGCGGAGGCACTGACGCCGGCCACCAGCCCGCGCAACTCCCGCACCTGCTCCGGCGGGAGGGCCGCTCCGGGGATCAGGTCGGCCAGCTCGGGCACGTAGCGGGCCAGCGCCCCGGCGGGCAGCATCTGGCCGATCCGCAGCGCGGGCGGGGTGCGGCCGTCCGGCCCGGGCGGCAGGTGGCGGCCGAGGGTGTCCTGGGCCGCCGTCACGATGCCGACCAGCTCCCCGGTGTCGGAGTCCACCACCGGGCCGCCGCTGAAGCCGGGCGAGAGCGGCATGCCCTGGCCGTCGTGCTCCAACTGCACCAGCTCGCCGCCGATCAGCAGCCCGGCCCGGGTCGGCCGGATCTCGCTGCTGCGCCCGGCGTCGTGGCCGAACGGGAAGCCGTGCGCGGTCAGCCCCGGGTAGGGCGGGCGGTCCCAGTGGTGCAGCGGGGCGAACGGCGCGGGCCTGGCCACCCGGTCCGGCACCGGCTCCGCCAGCTCCAGCACGGCCACGTCCCCGGTGCCGTCCCGGCCGTGCCGCCCGCTGGGCCAGGGCCCCCGGCGCAGCACGGTGGCGGGCAGCGCCGGGTGGTCGGGCCGGTGCGCGAGGCGGACGGTGACGGCGGCGTGCCCGTGCACCACGTGGGCACAGGTCAGCACGTGCCGGTCGGTGACCAGCACCCCGGCGCCCACCGTGGGCTCGGGGCCACCGGTGTCGATCCGGGCCAGCCAGTACGGGTACGCCATCGCGGCTGCTCGGGCCCGTCGTCCGCCGGCCCGCTCAGGCCGAACGGCCGGGCGCCCAGCTGAGCCTGACGGTCAGATGGGCCTCGGCGGCGGTCTTGGCGATCAGTGCCCCGGCCTCGGCGGTGAGCTTCACGCCGAACTCCAGCTCCACCTCGTCGGGGGCCAGGCTGCCGCCCCGGAAGACCGCCAGCGCGGACTCGGCGGCCGAGCGCACTCCCGCCAGGGCCTGCTCGAAGGTCTCCCCGGCCCGCTCCACGGCCTGGGCCGCACCCCGGCCGACCGGCTGCATGCCGTACGGGTCGGCCGCAGCCGCCCCGGCGGCCTGCTCGACCCGGACCACCGCACCGTCGGCCGTCACGAACTCCGCGTACTGCGCCAAGACTTCCCCTCCCGGGCACAGGTCCGGCTGCCCCCGAACCGAACGCTCCGCGATCGTCGCACAGCAACGCCCGTCGCGCACCGGGTTCCGTCCGGTCGGGATCGAACCGGTAGGCGAACGAGTTCCGTCATTCTCCGTACATGACGTGTCATCAGACCGTAGGGTCGGGTTCATGGACATCGGACCTTTGGAGCCGAGCAAGGCTCAACTCCTGGTCGGACTCGTCGCGTTCTTCCTGTTGTTCGTCACGCTCGGCCGACTGCTGCTGCCCCGCGCGGAGCGGGTGCTGGCGGAGCGGTACGAGGCCACGGAGGGGAAGCTGGAGAAGGCCGAGGCCCTGCGGGCCGAGGCCGAGCAGGTGTACGCGGAGTACCGGCACGTGATCACCGAGGCCCACCACGAAGCAGCCCGGTTGCGGCAGCAGGCGGCCGAGGAGGGCGCCGCCGCGGTCGCAGCAGCACGGGCCGAGGGACAGCGCGAACGAGAACGGCTGGTCGGGTCGGCCCGGTCGTCCATCGCGATGGACAGCGACCTGGCCGCGCTCGAACTGCGGGTGCACGTCGGCGTGCTCGCGATCGACCTGGCCAGCCGGGTGGTCGGTGAGCCGCTGGACGGCTTCTCCGACCGGGCGGGCGTGGTGGAACGGTTCTTCGCCGAACCGCGCTGACGGCGCCCCTGACAGCACGGCGGTGCCCCGGACCCTGGGTGGGTCCGGGGCACCGCCGCGTTCAGGGGCTCGGTCAGCCGTGGCGGCCGCGGCGACGGCGCGACAGCCAGTAGGTCAGGCCACCGGTACCCGCCAGGGCTCCGGCGCCCAGCGCGGCCGGGAAGGCGAACCCGGCTCCGGTGATCGGCAGTTGGCCTCCTCCGCCGCCACCGTCACCGCTCTCGACCGGGACCGTCGGCACGATCCCTGATCCGGTCGGGCCAGGAGTGGTCGGCGCCGGGGTCGAGCCGGACGGGCTGGGGCTGGGCTCCGGCGGCACGGGGCCCGAGTGGGTCGGCTCCGGCGTCGGTGTGGGGGTGGGCGTCGGCGTAGGAGTCGGAGTGGGGGTCGGAGTCGGCGTAGGAGTGGGGGTCGGAGTCGGCGTCGGCGTCGGAGTGGGGGTCGGAGTCGGCGTAGGAGTCGGCGTCGGAGTGGGGGTCGGCGTCGGCGTCGGAGTGGGGGTCGGCGTCGGCGTCGGAGTGGGGGTCGGCGTCGGCGTCGGAGTGGGGGTCGGCGTGGGGGTGGTGCACTCCGGCATGTCGCCGTTGAAGGGATAGTTGTGGATCTCGCTGCCGCTGCTGCCCGTCTGGACCAGGTTGCCCGCGACGTAGACCCGGCCGTTGAAGCCCGGGGTCTGGAGGGTGGTGGTGCCCGCCTTGTTGGCGCTCATCAGGGAGCCCTGGAACTGGGCGCCGCCCATGATGGTCGCGGTGGTGGCGTTCGGGAAGTTCCACAGCAGGTTCGGGCGCAGGTCCGTGAACGGGTCGCCGTCCAGCCCGTTGCCGGTGTTGGTGTTGATCACCGGGTTGTCGCCCAGCATGTTGATGATGACCGTGGCCCCGGCCGGGATGCCGGTGATGACGAAGTCGGCCGCACTGGTGGGCGAGCCCAGGTTGCCGGGCACGTTGAAGATCTGACGGGCGCTCGTGCCGTCGCCGGTGAAGGTGACCTGGTTGCCCGAGGTGGTCACGGTGCCGTTGGCGACCTGGGTGGAGGCGCAGGTGGAGAGCTCGGCCAGTTGGTCCGGGATGCCGGAGTACTGGTCCCCCGCCGTGGCGTCCTGGACCGCCTGGCCGGTCGGCACCACGTTGACCGTGCCGCTCAGCGTGCCGCCGTAGCGGAGGTTGCCGTAGGCGAGGGCGCCGAAGGTGTCGGTGGTGCCGCCGACCTCGACGGTGTTGCCGCCGGCCACCGTGACGTTCCCGCCGACGGTCACGAAGTCGGTGCCGTTGGAGGGGACCACCCGGGAGCCGACACCGGCCACCGCCATGTTGAAGAGGCCGCCGCCGTTCTTGTTCACCGAGAAGTCCCCGAGCGTGACGACCTTGCCCTCGGCCTCGGCGGCCCGCCCGGCCACCGAGTAGTTCCCGCCGACGAAGACGTTGATGGTGTCGTCACGGCCGACCACGCTCCCGTTGTTCGGCGGCGGCCAGACCGAGGGGCAGCCGGGCCCGCTGCACGGGCCGAGCGGCGGCGAGAGCGGCGCCGCCGAGACGAGCACGCTGACCAGCGCCACCGGCACCACCGCCGCCGCGGCCGCCAGGCCGAGCCTGCGGGCCGTCGGCCGCGGGCCGCTCCGCTCCTGACGTTCGGTCACTCGCACGGGGAACCCCTCTGTTCGACTACGGCCACCCACACCACAGCGGCATGACCGGCCCATTGAACGCCCATAAATCGGGACGAGGAGGATGCCACGCTCTATTTCGTGACAGATGGCAACAAACGCGCCGTGCATGACCGCCCGTCGGACGTACACCCGGCCGGTCGGCCTGGGCCACCCGGGTGTTAGCGTGCTGGCGTCCCGCCCCACCGCTCCGGAGGAACCGACCCATGACCAAGCTGCTGCTCAGCCTGCACGTCCTGGCCGCAGTGCTCTTCATCGGGCCGGTGGCGGTGACGGTGAGCATGTTCCCGCGCCGGGCGAAGGCCGCGCTCGCGGGCGGGGAGGACCGGCCGCAGGCCGAGGCCTCGGTGCGGCTGCTGCACCGGATCACCCAGGTCTACGCGCTGCTCGGGCTGGCGGTGCCGCTGCTGGGGATCGGCACGGCCCAGGTGATGGGCGTGATGGGCGACGCCTGGCTGATCACCTCGATGGTGCTCACCGGGCTGGCGGCGGCGCTGATGCTGCTCTTCGTGGTGCCCGGCCAGCAGGCCACCATCGACGCGCTCGACGCCCCGCAGGACCGGGCCGAGCAGGACCGCGCCGTCAAGTGTCTGCGCCTGCTCCCGATGACCGCCGGCCTCTTCAACCTGCTCTGGGCGGTGGTCACCGTCCTGATGGTGATCCGCCCCGGTTCGACCACCGGCGCCTGATCCGTTCGCCCTCGGATTCACGTCAGCTGGTTCGCCTTCCGCCCGATCACGGTACCTCTCTGTGCAGTAACCGTGACCAGAGGGAGCGCAAGGCATGAAGGAGTGTTCGATACCCGAAGTCACCACCGCGGTGCGGGCGGTCGGTGAGTTCCTGACGGAGCGCCAGTCGGCCCGGCCCTGGCCGGGACGGACCATGGCCGAGGCCCTGGCCGCCCTCGCGTGGGTGGAGGAGCCGGCCACGGCGCAGCTGCGGGAGCGCCTCGGGGCGCTCCGCCCCGGAGCCGGCTGGCTGGACGGGGAGTCCGCCACCGGGGTGCCCGCGGACGGCGAGTGGTGGTCCTGCGACACCACCGACGGGGCCGTGCAGTACCTGAACGCGCTGCCGCACTGGGCCGTCACCGCCACCCTGCTGCGCGACGGCGAGCCGGTGCTCGCGGTGGTGCACGCCCCGTGCCTGCGCGCCACCTACACCGCCGAACTCGGCGGCGGCGCACGGCTGAACGGCCGGGCCATCGCCCCGCCGGACCGGGACCCGGACACCTGCGTGATCGGCACCGGGCAGCCTCCGGCGGCCGGCCGGGAGGAGCTGCGCCGGGCCGGGGAGTCCCTGACCGCCGTCGCGGCCCGGGTGCTGGCGGTGCGCGACCTCGGCCCGGTGGCGCTCCAGCTGGCCCAGGTCGGCTCGGGCCAGCTGAACGGCTTCTGGGAGCACGGCCCCGACCCGGTCGGCCTGCTGCCCGGGGCCCTGATCGCCCGCGAGGCGGGCGCCCTGGTGACGGACACCGAGGGCAGGCGGTGGACCCCGGCGGCGGACGGCCTGCTGGCCGCCCACCCCCGGCTGCACCCCGGCCTGCTCGACGCACTCGCCCCGGCCGGGCAGTTGAGCCCCTAGGCCGCGGCCAGACCGAACAGGCGGGCGCCGTTGTCGTGGCAGACCGCCCGGAGCCAGTCGTCGCCCAGCCCGAGGCCCGCGAGGGCGCGGAGCTGGGCGACGTACGGGTAGGGGATGTTCGGGTAGTCGCTGCCGAGCAGCACCCGGTCGCCCAGGTCGGCCAGCCGGGGCAGCAGTTCCCGGGGGTAGGGCGCGAGTTCCTCGCTGAACTCGGTGAAGGCCATGGTGGTGTCCAGGTGCACCCCGGGGTGGCGCTCGGCCAGCTCCAGGAACTCCCGGTACTCCGGCAGGCCCAGGTGGGCGACCACCAGCCGCAGACGGGGGTGCCTGGCCAGCACCTCGGCGACCGGGCCGGGGCCGGTGTGCTTGCCCGGCGCCGGGCCGGAGCCGCAGTGCGTCACCACCGGCACGCCGGCCTCGGCCAGCTGCCCCCAGACCGGGTCCAGCAGCGGGTCAGCCGGGTCGTAGTCGCCCACCTGGACGTGGCACTTGAAGACCCGGGCGCCGTCGGCCAGAGCCTTCGCCACGTAGTCCGCCGCCTCCGGTTCGGGGTAGCAGGTGGCGGTGTGCAGGCAGTCCGGCGTGCGGGCGGCGAACTCCGCCGACCAGGAGTTCAGCCAGGCGGCCATCCCGGGCTTGTGCGGGTAGAGCATCGAGGTGAACGCGCGCACCCCGAACTCCCGCAGCCGGGCGACCCGTTGGTCCTCCTCCTCGCGGTAGGTGATGGGCCAGGCCCGCCCGGTCAGCGGGCCGACCGCGTCGAAGTAGGCCCAGACCTTGGCCAGCACCCGTTCCGGCATGAAGTGGGTGTGCACGTCGACCAGCCCGGGCAGCCCCAACCCCTGCCAGAACGCCCGGACTTCGGCCGCCTCGCTCATGCGGGCAGCGCCGCGGCCCGGGCCAGCACGGCGGCGGTGTCCACCCCGGTCGGCAGGGTGCCGAAGGCACCGCCGTGCTCGCCGCCCAGCCGGGAGGCGCAGAACGCGTCGGCCACCGCCGGGTCGCCGTACCGGACCAGCAGCGAGCCCTGGAAGGCCAGCGCGATCGACTCCACCAACCGGCGGGTGCGGTACTCGAGTTCGGTGGTCTCGCCGAGCTGCTTGCGCAGACCGGCCACCGCCGCGTCCAGCCGCCGGTCCGCCCCGGCGGCCGCGTCCAGCTCGCCGAGCAGCGCCTCCACCGTCTCCGGGCGGCGGGCCATCGCCCGCAGCGCGTCCAGCGCGGCCACGTTCCCCGAGCCCTCCCAGATGGAGACCAGCGGGGCCTCCCGGTAGAGCCGGGGCATGCCGGACTCCTCGGCGTAGCCGTTGCCGCCGAAGCACTCCAGCGCCTCGGCGGCGTGCATCGGGCCGCGCTTGCAGACCCAGTACTTGGCCGCCGCCAGGCCCAGGCGCCGCACCAGCGCCTCCTGCTGGTCCCCCGCCAGCGCCCGGTCGGTGGCCTCGGCCAGCCGCAGCGCGACGGCGGTGGCGGCCTCGGACTCCACCACCAGGTCGGCCAGCACGTTGCGCATCAGCGGCTGGTCGACCAGCGCGGCGCCGAACGCCCGCCGGTGGGTGGTGTGGTGGAGCGCCCGGACGGCGCCGAGCCGCATCCCGGAGGCGGCGCCCAGGGTGCAGTCCAGCCGGGTCATGTTCACCATCTCAATGATGGTGGGCACGCCCCGGCCCTCCTCGCCGACCAGCCAGCCCACCGCACCGTCGTACTCCAGCTCGGCGGAGGCGTTGGAGCGGTTGCCCAGCTTGTCCTTGAGCCGCTGGATCCGCAGCCGGTTGCGCCCGCCGTCCGGCAGCACCCGGGGCAGCACGAAGCAGCTCAGCCCGCCGGGGGCCTGGGCCAGCGTCAGGAACAGGTCCGACATCGGGGCCGAGGTGAACCACTTGTGGCCGGTGATCCGGTACGTGCCGTCGGCCTGCGGCTCGGCGGTGGTGGTGTTGGCCCGGACGTCCGAGCCGCCCTGCTTCTCGGTCATCGACATGCCGGCGATCAGACCGCTCTTGCCGTGCGGCTCGCGCAGCCCGAAGTCGTAGGAGCGGGCGGCCAGCAGGGGTTCGTACTGCTCGGCCAGCGCCGGGGTGGCCCGCAGCGCGGGCACCGAGGCGTAGGTCATCGAGACCGGGCAGCTGTGCCCGGCCTCGACCTGGCCCCAGACGTAGAACTTGGCGGCCCGGGCGGTGTGCGCGCCGGGGCGGTCGTCCCGCCAGGGGGCGGCGTGCAGGCCGTGCTCCACCGCGACGGTCATCAGCTCGTGCCAGGCGGGGTGGAACTCCACCTCGTCGATCCGGTGGCCGTAGCGGTCGTGGGTGCGCAGCACCGGCTCGTACTCGTTGGCCAACCGGCCCCACTCGGCGGCCCGTTCGGTGCCGGCCAGCCGCCCGAGGACGTGCAGCTCCTGCTCGGCCCAGCCGGCCCCGGCCCGGTGCAGGGCGGCCAGCAGGGTCGGGTCGGCGGCCACGTCGTGGCCGTACAGGTCGGGCACCTGGTTGGTGACCTCGTGCGTGTCAGGCATCGTGCTGCCCCCCAAGGGCGCGTCGGGTGAAGGAGATGAGCGCCGGGATCACGTCGTCCCGGCCCAGGCCCGCGGCGAGCGGGCCGACCAGGGCCTCGCCGATCGCGCCCACCAGTGCGGCGGCGGTCAGCTCGGCGTCCTGCTCGGGCAGCCGGCCGTCGGCGACGGCCGGGGCTATCTGAGCGGCCATCAGGTCGCGGAAGGCCCGGCGGAACACCAGCCGCTCGGCGTCGACCACCCGGTCGGCGGGCTCGGCCAGCAGCGCGTACGCCAGCCGGGGCGCGGCCAGTGCGCGGGCGGCGAAGGTCTCCACCACGGCCGCCACCAGCCGGTGCGGCCCGGCCCCGTCGGCGGCCGCCTTGCCCACCGCCGCCTCCACCGCCGCGACCTCGCCGGTGACCACCGTCCGGAACAACTCCACCGACAGCTCGGCCTTCCCGGCGAAGTGCCGGTACATCGACCCGGTCGCGATCCCGGCCCGCTCCGCCACCGCCGCCATCGAACAGCCCGCGTACCCCCGCTCGGCCAGCAGTGCCACGGCCGCGGCCAGCACGGTCTCCCGCTGGGCGTCGAGGCGGGCTTGGACGGCGGGGGTGCGACGGTAGGCCATGGCAAGGATTGAAGCACTGATTCAGTCCTTCGAAAAGGCCTCCGCCCCGGACTCCCCGGGCTAGCTTGGGGCCATGATCGTATGGCTGAACGGAACGCACGGGGCCGGCAAGAGCACCACCGCCCCGCTGGTGCAGGAACTGGTGCCGAACTCGCGGGTGTTCGACGCCGAGAAGGTCGGCGAGACGTTGATGGACATCTCCCCCGGCCTGCCCGCGACCGACAACTTCCAGCACTGGCCGCCGTGGCGGCCGCTGGTGGTGGAGACCGCGCGGCGGGTGCTGGAGTACACCGGAGGCACGCTGGTGGTGCCGATGACCGTGCTGGTGGAGCAGTACTGGCGGGAGATCAGCGCGGGGCTGGCCGAACACTCCATCCCGGTACGGCACTTCGTGCTGCACGCCGACCAGGACACCCTGCGTGCCCGGATCGAGAACGACCGCGTCCTCGGCCCCGGCCCGTCCCCGTTCCGCCTGCGCCACCTGGAGCCGTACGCCGAAGCGGCCGCGGGCTGGCTGCACGCCGAGGCCGAAGTGGTCGACACGACGCAGCTGACGCCCCTCCACGCCGCCCGCCGGATCGCCTACGCGGTCACGAACTGATCCCCCCTCAGTCCTCGCCCTCCGCCAACGGCAGCCGCAGCTCCGCGAAGGCACCGCCCTCCGGGTGGTTGGCCAGCGTCAGCGCGATGCCGAGGGCCTCGGCGTGGCCCTGGGCGATGGTGAGGCCCAGGCCGTGGCCGTGGCCGCGTTCGCGGGCGCCGGTGCGGAAGCGCTGCGGCCCCTCGGTGAGGATGTCCTCCGGGTAGCCCGGGCCGTGGTCGCGGACGGTCAGGACCGGGCCGTCGACCCGGACCAGGACGGGGGCCCGGCCGTGGCGGTGGGCGTTGGCCACCAGGTTGGAGAGCACCCGGTCGAGCCGGCGGACGTCGGTGGTGACCAGCGCGTCGGCGTCGATCCGCAGTTCGGTGGGGGCGGTCGCGGCCGCCACCACCCGGGCCGCCACCGGGCCGAGCTGAACGGCCGTCAGCTCCGGCCGGTCGGCCCCCGCGTCCAGCCGGGAGACCTCCAGCAGGTCCTCCGTCAGGCTGCGCAGCACCCGCACCCGGTCCTGCACCAACTCCGTCGGCCGCCCCGGCGGCAGCAGCTCGGCCGCCGTGAGCAGCCCGGTCAGCGGGGTCCGCAGCTCGTGCGCGACGTCGGCGGTGAAGCGCTGCTCGTTGGCCAGCTTGCTGCTGAGCACGCCCGCCATCGAGTCGACCGCAGAGGCCAGTTCGGCCACCTCGTCCCGGGGGCCGCCGATCGGTCCGATCCGGGCCGTCAGGTCGCCCTTGGCGATGGTGCGGGCGGTGCGGGCGGCGGTGCGCAGCCGTCCGCTGATCCGGTCGGCGGCGAAGACCCCGGCCAGCACGGTGACGGCCACCGAGAGCGCGGCCGAGACCTGGATGGAGCGGTCGAGCTGGGCGATCGCCCGCTCGTCGTCGGCGTAGTCGATCCGCACGGAGACCACCTGCGCGGCGTCGGCCCCGGCCCCGCTCCCGGAGCCCGAACCGGTGCCCGCACCGCCGATCGGCGCGGCCGCCCACATCACGGTGCCGGTCGGCCCCGGGCCGAGCAGCGAACCGCGCCGTCCGTGCTCGGCCAGCCGTCGCAGCTCCTCCGGGAGGGCCGGGTCGGCGGTGGTGGCGCCCCAGGCCGAGCCGAGTTCGCCGCCGCGCGCGTAGCCGTCGATCACCGACTCCAGCGCGTTCTCGGCGGCCTTCCTGGCCTGCCCGGTGTGCTGGGCGACGGAGGCCCGGTGGACCAGCAGGCCGACCGTGATGGCGACCAGGACGGAGACCAGGGCGACGGTCGCGGCGATCTGGCCGCGGAGGTTCACCCGGACCGCCGCAGCTTGTAGCCGAAGCCCCGGATGGTCTCGATCCGGCCCGCGCCGATCTTGGCGCGCAGCCGCTGCACGTGCACGTCGACCACCCGGCTGTCGGCATCCCAGGAGTAGTCCCAGACCCGCTCCAGCAGGGTCTGGCGTTCCAGCACCACGCCCGGCGCGGCGGTGAACTCCAGCAGCAGCCGCAACTCGGTCGGGGTGAGCGGCACCTGACGCCCCGCCACCCGGACCTCCATCGCCTCGGTGTCCAGCTCCAGGTCGTCGATCACCCGCACCGCGCGCGACGGCCCGGGCTCGGGCGGCGGCCCGGCGGCGGGCGGCGGCTCGGTGACCGCCCTGGTGCGGCGCAGCACGGTGCGGATCCGGGCCACCAGGACGGCGCTCTCGAAGGGCTTGGTGATGTAGTCGTCGGCGCCCGCCTCCAGGCCGGAGATGACGTCGATCGGCTCGGTTCGGGCCGACATCATCAGGATCGGCAGCTGGCTCTCCTCGCGGATGCGCCGGCACAGGCCGACCCCGTCGAGCAGCGGCAGCATCACGTCGAGCAGCAGCAGGTCCGGCCGCCGTGCGCGGAAGCGCTCCAGGCCGTCCAGCCCGTCCACCGCGGTGTCCACCGGGAAGCCGTAGCGCTCCAGCGCCATCCGGGTGGCCTCGCGGATCACCTCGTCGTCCTCCACCAGCAGGATGCGCGGGGCCGCGGGGGCGGTGTCTGGCACGGTGGTGCTCCGGGGGCTGGGGCCGCTCACGCGGCCGGCTTGGACGGGACGGGGACGGGGAGCGTCGGCTTGGGGGCCGGCTTCTGCGGGGCCGGGGTGGGCGACATCGAGACCTTCGGTTCGGGGTGGACCTCGACCTTGGCCGGGGGCAGCGCGGTCGGTTCGCAGTACGCGCCGTCGGCTCCGGGGCCGGTGATCTGACGGTCCTCCACCACCAGCCGGTCCTGCTCCCAGGCGTAGGTGGTCCTGGTGCGGTCGGGTTCGTGCACCACGAGCTTGGGCCCGACGGTCTCGGCCGTGAAGCCGCTCTCCACCTGCTGGGCCAGCACCGGGTAGAGCCGGGCGCCGCGCAGCTCGTAGACGTGCAGGTAGGAGGAGCCCGAGCTGAACACCACGGCGGTGAGCAGCTCCGGCCGGCCGTCCCCGTTCAGGTCGCGGTACTGGGCGGGGCGGACGCCGCAGCCCTGACAGCCCGTCAGTGCCTTGGTCTCCTCCGGCCGCAGTCCGGGGTCCTTGGCCACCAGCGCGGGCACGTCGACGGAGTGGACGTCCTCGTTCACCGCCGTGATCCCCGGCACCGGGGTGAGCGGCGGGCGCGAGCCGGAGGCCGACGGGGAGGGCTCGGCGGAGCTCTGCTCGGCGGGCCAGAGCGGCTCGGAGACCGGGTGCAGCGCCACCGGCCGGGCCGGGCCGGCGTCGTGCAGCTGCCCGGCACCGCCGCAGCCGGAGAGCACGGCGGCCACCGCGAACAGCAGGACGCCCCGGACCGGGGCGGTACGGCGGGACCTTCTGCTCACGGTGCGGGACGCCTTCCGGTGGGGCTGGTCGGGTGGTCAGGTGATCGGTGGTCCAGTCTGCCTGACGGAGCGTCCGCACCGTCCGCCCTCCGGGGGACGGGACGGGCGGACGGTGCGGACGGGTCAGGCCTGGAGGTCGGCGAGCACGATGATGTTGTCCTTGTAGTGCCCGTCGCCGCCCAGTGCGCCGCCGCAGGTGATCAGCCTGAGCTGCGCGGTGTCGGTGTTCCCGTAGACCAGCTCGGTCGGGAACCCGTCCTTGGGGTACTGCTTCAGCTCGCGCACCCGGAACGCGACCGTGCTGCCGTCCTCCCGGCGCAGCTCGATCCGGTCGCCCGGGGCGAGCTGCGGCAGCCGGTGGAAGACCGCCGGGCCCTTGCGGGTGTCCAGGTGGCCGAGCAGCACGGCCGGGCCGGTCTGGCCGGGGGCCGGGCCGTTGCGGTACCAGCCGACCTGCTCGGGCCGGTCCATCGGCGGGACCTCCACCGTGCCGTCCGGGTTGAGGCCGGTCGCCCCGACGGGCGCGTCCACCCCGATCCGGGGGATGACCAGCCTGTTGGGCGGGGCCGCGGTGGTCTGGGCCGCGCCGTTCTGACGCTTCGTCGACGGGGTGCCGGACTGCGCCGCTCCCCCGGCCGACTGCCCTGCCGACTGCCCGGCGGCCTGCCCGGACTGGGCCGACTGGCCGGACTGCACCGACTGCCCGGCGGCCGCGATCCGCACTGGTGGCCGCTCGGCCGAACAGCCACCGATCAGGACGGCCCCGGTGCCCAGCGCGAGGACCCCCGCCACCGCGGCCGGTGCCCAGCGCGGGCGACGGCGGCGGTGCCGCCGCTGCCGGATCACGTCGGCCCGGACCTCCTGCGGCTCCGCCGCGTGGGCGGGCGTCCCCGGGCCGTGCGCCGGGCCGCGCGCCGCCCGGCGTGATCCGGCGGTCATGCCTTAGCCCCGGGCGCCGGCACGGCGGCGCAGCACCGCGAAGCCGATGCCGGCCGCACCGGCGGCGGCCAGGCCGGAGCCGAGCACCAGGGTGGTGGTGGAGTCCTTGGTCTCGCCCTCACCGGTCTGGGCACCGCCCTTGGGGACCACCTTGACCTGCGGGCTGCCGCCGTCCTTGCCGGCCGGCACGCTCGGGGTGGCGGTGGGCTTCTCCACGGCCGGGGCCGGGGAGCTCGGGACCGGGGTGGGCTTCGCGGCCGGGGAGGACGGGGAGGCCGAGGGGGCCGCGGAGATCTGCGGCGACGGCGTGCTGCCGTCGGCGTGGGCGGCAGCGCCGGAGAGGGCCACCGCACCGGCGACGCCTGCGGAGACCAGGGCGAAGCGCAGCGCGCGGCGGATGTTCGTGGTGCCTGCCATGAGAGTTCCTCTCGATTGCTCGCCACCCCCGGCCGGGTGGCCGGGAGTTGGTACGGCAGACGTTAGGAACCGCACCTCACGGTGGTCGGCCGGTCGTGTAACAGCCACCGCGAGGCTCTGTAACAGTCCTCGGGCGCGCCCCGGCCGCGGTCGTCTTCCGTCCGGCGGCCCCGGCGGCTACTCTCCGGTAACAGTCGCGGTGCCCGCCCGGCACCGCCCGCCCGGCCCGGGAGGCCACGTGTCGTCCACGCGTTCCGCCAAGCTGCTGAGCGGCCTGCTGCTCGGGGCCGGAGTCGCCCACTTCGTGGTCCCGCGTCAGTTCGACGCCATCGTGCCGCGCTCGCTGCCGGGCGGCCCCCGGCTCTGGACGCACGTCAGCGGGGTGGCCGAGCTGGCCGTCGGCGCGGCGGTGGCACTGCCCCGGACCAGGCGTGCGGGGGCACTGGCCGCGGCCGGGCTGTTCGTCGCCGTGCTCCCGGCCAACGTCAAGATGGCCTACGACTGGCGGCACCGCCCGGCCGCGCTGCGGGGTGCCGCGCTGGCCCGGGTGCCCGCACAACTGCCGCTGGTGCTCTGGGCGTTGCGGGTGCGGCGGAACGCCTGACGGCGTGGCCCCGGGCAGCGGGGCCACGCCGTCGGCAGGGGCGGGGCGGAAGGGGTCGCGGGGCGGAAGGGTCAGGGCTTGGGCAGGGCGCAGCCCGCGAGCGAGAGGTTGAGCACGTTGCCCGGGCCGAAGCAGCCGGGGATCTGGTAGGTCTGCTGGGCGTAGTTGATGCCCTTGCGGACCGTCACCTTGCCGCTCTGGTCCACCTCGCAGGGGTTGTTCACGGTGCAGCTCTCACCGCTCTCGTTGCCGGTGTTGTTCACCGCGACCACCTGGCCGGTGTTGACGTCCACCACCGGGGAGCCGGAGGTGCCGCCGATGGTGTTGCAGCTGGAGGTGTAGCGGACCGAGTCCTTGAAGGTCCAACTCCCCTCCTTCAGGCGGTAGACGAAGCCGTCGATGTTGCAGGAGTAGATCCGCTTCCAGTACCCGGAGACCACCTTGATCGCGGTGCCCGCGGTCGGGTGGCTCGCCGAGACGGTGAGCGGGCTGATGTTGTACGAGCTCTTGATGGCGGCGTAGCTGGTGTTCAGCTGGTAGATCGACACGTCGGTGTCGGTCATGGTGCCGTAGACCATCTTGTTGGCGCGCAGCGTGGCGACCTTGGTGCCGGCCGAGTTGAGCAGCGAGAAGGTCCGGCTGGAGGCGCGGTTCACCAGCACCTGGCCGGCGCTCGGCATGCCGGTGTCCAGGCAGTGGCCGTTGGAGAGGATCAGAGCGGGGTCGCTCGCCTGGGAGTTGGGCAGGCGCACCAGCGAGCCGGAACAGTTGCTGAGCGCCACGGTGCCCGCGAAGTCCACCGCGGCGAGCGGGGCGGAGGGGGCGGCCGAGGCGGGGGTGGCGGCCAGGACCGGAGCACCGGCGAGCACGAGCGCGCAGGCGGCGCCGAGGAGCGGCTTCTTCATGAGAACTGCCTCTCGAGTGTGGGGGTGGGACCAACCTGGCGTGCACATGACCGAAAGTCAAGAGCACGGTGTCACTTGGAAGTTGGCCCCACCCACCCCGGCTCAGGCCGGCAGCGTCCAGCGTTGGTTGGCCCCCGCGAAGCAGGTCCACAGCTGGGTGGGCGTGCCGTTGGCGGAGGTGTTGCCGGTCACGTCCAGGCACTTGCCGAGGGCCCGCAGGGTGCCGTCGGCGCCCGGGGTCCAGCGCTGGGCGTCCGAGCCGTTGCAGTCCCAGAGCTGCACCTTGGTGCCGTCGGTGCTCGAAGCCCCGTTCACGTCCAGGCACTTGCCCAGCGCCTTGACCGTGCCGTCGGTGGCGACCGTCCAGCTCTGGGCGGCGGTGCCGTTGCAGTCGTAGAGCTGCACGGCCGTCCCGTTGGCCGTGCCGGCCGCCGCCACGTCCAGGCACTTCCCGGCCAGACCGGTCACCTGGCCGGTCCGCCCGCCGTTGCCGCCCGGTGTACCGGCCCAGGTGAAGGTGGCCGAGGTCTTCGCCGGGAGCTGGTAACCGAAGCTCTGGCCGCCCCAGTTGACCCGGACGGTCTGCGCGGTGCCGCTGTCGTTGTACGCGATCAGCGCCTTGGAGCCGTCGGGGTTGCGCCACGCCACGTTCGGCACGGCCGAGTTGGCGGTGGAGGCGATCCGGTACGCGCCCGGCTTCACGAACTTGGTCAGGTGGCCCATGGTGTAGTACTCCACCGTGTAGTCCACCTGCCCGGCCTGCGAGCCGCCGTTCTGCACCGTGACCAGCCCGGTGCAGGTGCCGCAGCCGCCGAAGTGCGGGCCGCCGTTCTGGTCCACCGCGAGGCTCCACTTGACCACCGACTTACCCCAGTTGCGGGTGTAGTCGATGATGTTGCGCATGTCCTCGCGCTGCTGGTCGGCGATCCAGGTGCCGCCGGAGTGCTCGGTGCCGAAGGCGTCCACACCCGGGTACTGGTCGTGCACCGCGGTCTGGGTGGCGACGTCGCCGCCGTAGCCGTGCCAGGCGATGCCACCGAAGTTGGGGTGGCTGCGGATCGCCGGATCGTCCACCACGGGTGCGCCGTAGCCCGCGTACTGGTCCCAGTTCCAGTCCAGCGCCAGCACCTTGCTGCCCAGCCCGGCCCCGGCCAGGGCGGGCAGCAGGTTGTTCTTGGTGAAGTAGGCGAGGCCGGAGCCGTTCCAGCTCATCGAGGGGTAACCGCCGCAGCAGGTCGGCTCGTTCTGCACGGTGAGGTAGTCCACCGGCACGCCCTGGGCCTGGTACGCCTGCACGTACTTCACGAAGTACTGGGCGTAGGCGCCGTAGTACTCCGCCTTCAGCCAGCCGCCGTTCAGCGAGCCGCTGTCCTTCATCCAGGCGGGCGCGGTCCACGGGCTGGCCATGGTGGTCAGCGCGGGGTTGAGCTGCTTGGCCTGCTTCGTCAGCGGCAGCACGTCCACCAGGTCGTGGGAGATCGAGAAGTTCGCCAGCGAGGGGTCGGTCTGCCCGGCCGGGCGGTCGTCGTAGGTGTAGCCGTAGCGGGCCAGGTCGGAGGCGCCCATCGGGTTGCGGATCATCGAGAGCCCGATGCCCTCGGTGGGCGAGAACAGCTTGCGCATGGTGGCGTCCCGGGTGGCCGCCGAGACTCCGCTGCTGTTCAGCAGCCAGGCTGCGGTGTCGGTGAACGAGGCACCGCCGCCAGTGAATTGCTGGTAGCGGACCGACTCGTCCACGGTGACCTGCTGGCCACCCCCGGAGCCCGCCGCGAAGGCGGTGGCGGCCTGCGGCTGCAGGCCGCGGGTGACGTGGCGGCCGCCCGCGTCGTCGGTGGTGGTGAGCCAGACCGAGACGGCCTCTCCGGCGGCGGAGGCGGTGGGGGCGGCGGCCAGCAGACCGCCGGCCGCGAGGGCGCCGGCGAGCAGGGCCGCGGCGGTGCGACTGGTTCGGAGCATGGGGGACTCCTCGGGGGTGGGGGGATGGCCGCAGATTCAACTCCTGTACGCAGCAGGGCGTCAAGGCCTAGACCAATGCCTGATTTACCGTCAACTCGTGAATGGGACGAGCGGCGCAGGTCAAGCGGACTCTTCGGCTTCCGATCTGTTGCCTTTCCTTCCAGACCTCTTGACGCTCCGTGGCCCACTCCAGTTGACTCCGTGCTGCTCTCCGGAGAGCGCTCCCCCACACGTCCCCTGGAGTCCCCCATGCTTCGTCGCGCCCTCGTCGCGGGAGCGGTGCTGGCCACCGCCCTCGGCGCCCTGCCCGGCACCGCCCACGCCGCCGCCAACCCCGGCCCCGGCTTCCCCGCCCAGTACGCCGCCCCCTACGTGGAGACCTGGAAGTCGCCCAACGCCCTGGCCGACGCCCGCAACGCCACCGGGCTGAAGTACTTCACCCTGGCCTTCGTGATCAGCGACGGCAGCTGCAACGCCACCTTCAACGGCAACACCCCGATCGGGGACGCCGGTTGGACCTCCGCGGTGAACTCGCTGCGGGCCGCGGGCGGCGACGTGATCGCCTCCTTCGGCGGCGCCGCCGGCACCGAGCTCGGCCAGGCCTGCAGCTCCGTCAGCTCGCTCAAGGCCCAGTACAAGCGGGTGGTGGACACCCTCAACCTCACCAAGATCGACCTCGACATCGAGGGCGGCGCGCTCAACGACACCACCGCCAACGACCGCCGCAACCAGGCGCTGGCCCAGCTCCAGCAGGAGTACGCGGCGGCCGGCCGCAGCCTCGCCGTGCACTACACCCTGCCGGTCAACCCGACCGGCCTGGAGGGCAATTCGCTCAGCCTGCTGAACAACGCCAAGAGCCGCGGGCTGAACGTCGGCGTGGTCAACATCATGACCATGGACTACGGCCCGGCGATGGACATGGGCAAGGCCGCCACCGACGCCGCCACCGCGCTGCACGGCCAGCTCGGCTCGATCTGGACCGGCAAGACCTCCCAGCAGCTCTGGGCCATGGAGGGCAACACCCCGATGATCGGGGTCAACGACACCCAGGCCGAGGTCTTCACCACCGCCAACGCCACCACCCTCACCGACTTCGCCAAGGCCCGCGGCATCCAGCTGCTCGCCTTCTGGGCCCTCGGCCGGGACAAGGCCTGCGCCAGCAACGGCGCCCTGTCGGACTCCTGCAGCGGCACCTCGCAGAGCCCCTACCAGTTCGCCCGCACCTTCAACGGCGTGACGGGCGGCGGGAGTTCGCCGCGCCCGACCGGCCGGATCACCGGCTACGGCGGCAAGTGCGTGGACGTCGCGGCGGCGGCCACCGCCAACGGCACCGCGATCCAGCTCTACGACTGCAACGGCACCGCCGCCCAGGACTGGACGGTGGCCGCCGACGGCTCCCTCCAGGCCCTCGGCAAGTGCCTGGACGTCACCTCCGCCGGCACCGCCAACGGCACCAAGGTCCAGCTCTGGGACTGCAACGGCAGCGGCGCCCAGAAGTGGCAGCCCGGCTCCGGCTCCACCCTGGTCAACCCGGCCTCCGGCCGCTGCCTGGATGCCACCGGCCCCAGCTCCGCCAACGGCACCCGGCTGCAGATCTGGGACTGCTTCGGCGCCGCCAACCAGCAGTGGCAGCTCCCCGCCTGACGCACCGAGAGGACCCCGTCATGCTCCGTCGCGCCCTCGCCGGGGCGGCCGTGCTCGCCACCGCCCTCGGCCTGCTCCCCGCCGCCTCCACCGCCGCGCACGCCGCCCCCGCCACCTTCACCCACCCCGGAGTCCTGGTCTCCGCCGGGCAGTTGGACTTCGTCCGGGCCAAGGTCCAGGCCGGGGCCCAGCCCTGGAAGGCGGCCTACGACCAGCTGCACGCCTCCAAGTACGCCTCGCTGAGCCGCACGCCCAAGCCGCGCGCGGTGGTCGAGTGCGGCTCCTACTCCAACCCCAACTACGGCTGCACCGACGAGCGGGAGGACGCCATCGCGGCGTACACCCTCGCCCTGGAGTGGTACCTCACCCGGGACGCCCGCTACGCCGAGAAGGCGATCCAGCTGATGGACGCCTGGTCGGGGACCCTCACCGACCACACCAACAGCAACGCCCCGTTGCAGGCCGCCTGGTCCGCCTCGGTCTGGCCCCGGGCCGCCGAGATCATCCGCTACACCTACGGCAAGTGGGCGCCCGACCGCGTCACCCGCTTCGCCACCATGCTGCGCACCGTCTACCTCCCCGAGGTCGCGAACGGCTCGCGCTCCAACGGGAACTGGGAGCTCAGCATGGTCGAGGCCGCGATCGGCATCGCGGTCTTCCTGAACGACCGCACCGCCTACGACAAGGCCGTCGCCCTGTACCGCAACCGCGTCCCCGCCTACGTCTACCTCACCACCGACGGTCCGCTCCCCCGCACCGTCCCCGGCAGCGGCCTGGACACCCGGGACGAGATCGTCGGCTACTGGCAGGGCCAGTCCACCTTCGTGGACGGCCTCACCCAGGAGACCTGCCGCGACCTCACCCACACCGGCTACGGCCTCTCGGCGATCTCCCACGTCGCCGAGACCTCCCGCATCCAGGGCCAGGACCTCTACCCCGAGGTCGCCGACCGCCTGCGGCACGCCCTGGGCTTCCAGTCCAAGTACCAACTGGGCACCGCCGTCCCGTCCTGGCTCTGCGGCGGCACCCTGGAGCAGTCCCTCGGCCCGGTCACCGAGGTCGGCTACAACGCCCTGCACGACCGCCTCGGCTACGGCATGACCAACACCCAACTGCTGACCGAACGTCAGCGCCCGGCCGGCACCAACAACCTCTTCACCGCCTGGGAGACCCTCACCCACGCCGGCAACCCGGCTTGAGGAACGCCGGTGCCCGGCACCGTAGTGGGCGGTGCCGGGCATCGGGCTGTTCCGTGGATCAGACCTGGAGGGCCTTGATCGCGGTCGGGGCGTGGCCGGGCTCGGTGGCGAGCTCCTCGAACTCGGTGACGTCCGACATGTCGACGGTCTTGCTCATCGAGATGTTGGTGACCCGCTCCAGGATGGCCTCGACGACGACCGGGACGCGGTACTCGGCGGCCAGCTTCTTGGCCTCCTCGAAGGCGGCGCCCAGCTCGTTCGGGTCGGTGACCCGGATCGCCTTGACGCCCAGGCCCTCGGCGACCTTGACGTGGTCGACGCCGTAGACGCCGAGCTCGGGGGCGTTGATGTTCTCGAACTCCAGGTTGACCTGGAAGTTGATGTCCAGGTTGACCTGGGCCTGGCGGATCAGGCCGAGGTAGGCGTTGTTCACCAGGACGTGGACGTAGGGGACCTTGTGCTGGGCGGCGACCGCCAGCTCCTCGATCATGAACTGGAAGTCGTAGTCGCCGGAGAGCGCGACGATCGGGGTCTCCGGGTCGGCGACCGCGGCGCCGATCGCGGCCGGGATGGTCCAGCCGAGCGGGCCGGCCTGGCCGCAGTTGATCCAGTTCCGCTTGTTGTAGACGTGCAGGAACTGGGCGGCGGCGATCTGCGAGAGGCCGATGGTGGTGACGTAGCGGGTCTCCGGGCCGAAGGCCTTGTTCATCTCCTCGTAGACGCGCTGCGGCTTGATCGGCACGTTGTCGAAGTGGGTGCGGCGCTGCAGGGTGGCCTTGCGCTCCTGCGCGGAGGCGGCCCAGGCGGTGAAGTCGGGCAGCTTGCCCTCCGCCTTCAGCTCCTTGGCGACCTCGATGAACAGCTCCAACGCGGCCTTGGCGTCGGAGACGACACCGTAGTCCGGCGGGAAGATCCGGCCGATCTGGGTCGGCTCGATGTCGACGTGGACGAACTTGCGGTCGCCGCGGTAGGCGTCCAGGTTGTAGCCGGTGTGGCGGTTGGCCCAGCGGTTGCCGATGCCGAGGACGAAGTCCGACTCCAGGAAGGTCGCGTTGCCGTAGCGGTGCGAGGTCTGGACGCCGACCATGCCGGCGGCGAGCTCGTGGTCGTCCGGGATGGTGCCCCAGCCCATCAGGGTGGAGATGACCGGAACGCCCGTCAGCTCGGCGAACTCGACCAGCAGCTCGGTGGCGTCGGCGTTGATGACGCCGCCGCCCGCGACGATCAGCGGGCGCTCGGAGGCCAGCAGGAAGGAGATGGCCTTCTCGATCTGGGCCCGCGAGGCGGCCGGCTTGTAGACCGGCAGCGGCTGGTAGGTCGCCGGGTCGAACTCGATCTCGGTCAGCTGGACGTCGATCGGCAGGTCGATCAGGACCGGGCCCGGACGGCCGGAGCGCATCAGGTGGAAGGCCTGCTGGAAGACGCCGGGGACCTGGGCCGCCTCCAGGACGGTGGTGGCCGCCTTGGTGACCGGCTTGGCGATCGAGGCGATGTCGACCGCCTGGAAGTCCTCCTTGTGCAGCTTGGAGACCGGCGCCTGGCCGGTGATGCACAGGATCGGGATGGAGTCCGCGATGGCCGAGTAGAGCCCGGTGATCATGTCGGTGCCGGCCGGGCCGGAGGTGCCGATGCAGACGCCGATGTTCCCGGCCTTGGCGCGGGTGTAGCCCTCGGCCATGTGCGAGGCGCCCTCGACGTGGCGGGCCAGCGTGTGGCCGATGCCACCGACCTGCTTCAGCGCCCGGTAGAAGGGGTTGATCGCGGCGCCCGGCACGCCGAACGCGACCTCGACGCCCTCGAGCTTGAGGATCTCAACTGCGGCTGCGGCGGCTGTCATACGAGGCATCGGTTCACTCCTGCGTCCGTCGGGCTCCAGCAACTTCCACGATGCGGAAGCATTGTTCTGGGATACGAAAGACAAGCTAGGGCGGCTTCAACAAAACGTCAAGAGTGGGTCCGAAGGACGAACCGCACCCGGGCATGCGAAAGGCCCCCGGGGGCATCCCGGGGGCCTTCGGATCAGCTGTCGGTACGGGCCGGAGCGGCCTAGAGGGCGGCGGCCAGCCTGGTGCCCTGGTCGATCGCGCGCTTGGCGTCCAGCTCGGCGGCCACGTCCGCGCCGCCGATCAGGTGCACCGAGGCACCGCCGGCCACCAGCGCGTCGTGCAGCTCGCGGCGCGGCTCCTGCCCGGCGCAGAGCACCACGGTGTCCACCGCGAGCACCCGCTCCTCGCCGTCCACCACCAGGTGCAGGCCCTCGTCGTCGATCTTCCGGTACTCGGCGCCGGAGACGGTGACCACGCCCCGCTTGGCGATCTCCTGCCGGTGGATCCAGCCGGTGGTCTTGCCCAGGCCCGCGCCGACCTTGCCGGCCTTGCGCTGGATCAGGTGCACCTGACGGGGCGGCAGCTCCTTCTCGGGGGCGCGCAGCCCGCCGCGCTCCCGGTGCTCGGTGTCGATGCCCCAGCTGGCGTAGAAGTCGGCCCCCGAGTCCGTCAGGTACTCGGCCACGTCGAAGCCGATGCCGCCCGCGCCGATGACCGCCACCCGCTCGCCGACCGCGGCGCCGCCGCGCAGCACGTCCAGGTAGCCGAGCACGCTGGGGTGGTCCACGCCGGGGATGTCGGGCGTGCGCGGGGTGACGCCGGTGGCCAGCACCACCTCGTCGTAGCCCTCGGCGAGCAGTTGCTCGGCGCTCGCCAACTCGCCCAGTCGCAGCTCGACCTGACGCTCCGCCAGCTGGTGGCGGTAGTACCGCAGGGTCTCGTCGAACTCCTGCTTGCCGGGCACCTGCCGGGCCACGTTGAGCTGGCCGCCGATCTTGTCGTCCGCGTCGTACAGGGTGACGGCGTGGCCGCGCTCGGCGGCCGCGACCGCGAAGCCGAGCCCGGCCGGGCCGGCCCCGACCACGCCGATCCGCTTCTTCCGCTGGGTCGGGCCGAGCACCAGCTCGGTCTCGTGGCAGGCCCGCGGGTTGACCAGGCAGGAGGTGATCCGGCCGCTGAAGGTGTGGTCCAGGCAGGCCTGGTTGCAGCCGATGCAGGTGTTGATCGCCTCCGGCGCCCCGGCCGCGGCCTTGGCCACGAACTCCGGATCGGCCAGCAGCGGGCGGGCCAGCGAGACCAGGTCGGCGTGCCCGTCGGCGAGCAGCTGCTCGGCCAGCTCGGGGGTGTTGATCCGGTTGCTGGTCACCAGCGGGACGGAGACCTCGCCCATCAGCTGCTTGGTCACCCAGGCCCAGGCGCCGCGCGGCACCGAGGTGGCGATGGTCGGGATGCGGGCCTCGTGCCAGCCGATGCCGGTGTTGATGATGGTGGCCCCGGCCGCCTCGACGGCCTTGGCCAGCTGCACCACCTCGGGCAGCGTGGAGCCGCCGGGGACCAGGTCCAGCATGGAGAGCCGGTAGATCAGGATGAACTCCGGCCCGACCCGCTCGCGCACCCGTCGCACGATCTCCACCGGGAAGCGCATCCGGTTCTCGTACGAGCCGCCCCAGCGGTCCTCGCGGTGGTTGGTGTGGGAGGCGATGAACTCGTTGATCAGGTAGCCCTCGGACCCCATGATCTCCACGCCGTCGTACCCGGCCGACTGCGCCAGGGCCGCCGCGTCCGCGAAGTCCTCGATGGTCCGCTCGACCTCCTCGTCGGTGAGCGCACGGGGCGGGAAGGGGCTGATCGGGGCCTGCACGGCGCTCGGCGCGACCAGGGCGGGGTGGTAGGCGTAGCGGCCGAAGTGCAGCAGCTGGAGGGCGATCCGGCCGCCGGCCCCGTGCACCGCCTCGGTGATCACGCGGTGCTCGGCGGCCTCCTCGGCGGTGGTCAGCTTGGCCCCGCCGTCCCAGGGGCGGCCGGCCTCGTTCGGCGCGATGCCGCCGGTGACGATCAGGCCGACGCCGGCCCGGGCCCGGGTGGCGTAGAACTCGGCCATCCGCTCGAAGCCGTGCTCGGCCTCCTCCAGGCCGACGTGCATCGAGCCCATGATCACCCGGTTCGGGAGGGTGGTGAAGCCCAGGTCCAACGGGCGCAGCAGGTGCGGGTACGAGGTCATGCCAGCACGGTAGGGGCGGGGCACCGGCTATGCAACTAGTTGCACATGGAGCATGGCGCACATCACTCGGGGCGCGTGGGTGCGGGCGTTCGCCCTACCACCCGACAAGCAGCTGATCCAACGTCACCCTGATGGCCCGTTTCCGCGGGTGCCCGTTCTGGTGACACTCAAGGGGATGGGTTGAAGGGTGGCAGGGCGCACGAAGCAGCGGGGCGGACCGTCCGGTGGACGGCCCGCCCCGCTGTCGTGTCCGACGGGGTGTCAGGCGTTCTGGAGCTCCTGCTCGTCCTCGGGCAGGGTGATCACCCAGCGGGTGTCCTGCCGGGGGCGCAGGTAGCCCACCCAGTAGAGGGCGGCGGCGACGGTGATGCCGCCGGTCCAGAGCAGCGCCTCCACGTCGAGCTGGGTCAGCACGTAGCCGAGGACCAGGATCAGGATCACCGGCAGCGCGGGCCAGAGCGGCTGGCGCCAGGCCGGGACGTGCTTGTGCTGCCCCTTGCGGGCGAACAGCGCGGCCACCGCGACCAGCAGGTAGAGCGCGGCGACGGCGACACCGGTGATGTTGGTGAGCAGGTCCTGCGGGACGAAGCAGAGCACGGCGCCGGGGATGCCGACCGCCAGGGTGGAGATCCACGGGGCGCTGAAGCGGTTGAGGGTGCCGAAGGCGTCGTTCACCGGCTGCGGCCAGGCGCGGTCACGGCCGGAGGCGAAGAGCACCCGGGAGTTCTGGATGACCATCACGATGCCGGCGTTGACGATGGCCAGCGCGATGCAGAGGCTGACGAAGGTGCCGACCGAGGAGCCGGCCCAGCCCTCCACCAGGGCGGAGACGTTGCCCTCGCTCAGCGCCGCCAGGTCGGGGGCGCCCACGGTGATGGCGACGACCGGCACCAGGATGATCACGGCGGAGAGGCCGAGGGTCCACAGCACGGTGCGGGCCACGTTGCGGCGCGGGTTCTCCAGCTCCTCGGAGAGGTAGATGGCGGTGGAGAAGCCCTGGGTGACGAACAGCGCGGTGCCCATCGCGGCCAGGATGAGGGAGAGGCCGACCGGGCTGGTGGCGCCGTCGGTGATCACCTGACCGTGGGTCAGGCTGGAGACGCCGCGCTCGCTGTTGGAGAAGCCGAGGAAGGAGACCACCGCACAGGCGATCACCTCCAGCACCAGGAAGATGCCGGTCAGCCAGGCGTTGGCGCGCAGGTCGAGCAGGCCGGCCACGGTGGCCGCGATCATCACGGCGGCGCCCGCCACGGCGGGGTTGATGTGGATGATCGGTTCGAGGTAGTCGGCGGTGCCCATCGCGATCAGCGAGGGCACGATCATCACCACGATCAGCGACTGGATGAAGACCAGCCAACCCGCGAAGCGGCCCGCCAGGGTGCCGACCATCGCGTACTCGCCGCCCGCGCTCGGGATCAGGGTGCCGAGCTCGGAGTAGCAGAACGCCACCGCGATGCAGAGCAGGGTGCCGATGCCGATCGCCAGCGCGGTGTAGGTGCCGAGCGAGCTGAAGAGGTCCGGCACGATCACGAAGAGCGAGGACGCCGGGGTCACGCAGGAGAGCGTGAGCAGCGTGCCACCGACCACACCGAGCGACCTGGCCAGCTTCTTGGGGGCGGCGGAGGTCCGATCGGCGGCCACCGCCGTGGCGGCGGAGGGCGGGTCGAGGATGTCGGTCATGGCGGCTTCCGATCGGCTCGGCGCTGGGGGACGCGCTTCGTGGGTGGTGCTGGTGCGGGAGCGGTTATCTCCTCCAGGCAGGTCTGCCGGTGTTTCGTGGTTTCGGTCGCTCCCGGCGGCCATGGAAGCGGGCGGAAGGGGCCCAGTCAACGACGGAAGTGCTGCGGAATCCGTTGCCACCAGGCCTTCCACCCGGCACGCATTCTGCGAAGACCTCCACCCCACCCCTGCCGATCGAAGGAGTGTGACCGGCCCCACATTCTCCTGCTGCGCCCACGCGCTCAGTTGACCTTGGAATCAACACCCCTGGCACCACCCAGGGCAAAGAGTGCCCCAAGGAGCGGACTCCCCCGGCCGCGACGATAACCGCAGCCGGGGTGGGGGAATTGATCCATAACATTTCGGCCACCCCGGCCGCGGTCTCAGCACTCGGCCGAATCGGCCGTCCTCCCAGGTCAGCGCGGTCAGCGCGGTACGGCCGCCACCGTCACCGGCGAGGAGGCCCCCGGGACCAGCAGGCGCGGCTCGCCGCTCCCGTCCGCCGACACCGCCCAGACGTCGCTGCCCTTGCCGTCCTTGCCCGGCAGCGCGTACCCGACCGTCGCCCCGTCCAGCCAGGCCGCCTGGTCGTCCACGCTGCGCGACTCCGCCAGCGCGTGCTCCTTCATCCCGGCCAGCTCCAGCACGTACAGCCGCCAGGGCGCGGCCGGGTCCGCGGACACCTTCTTCTTGAAGGCGATCCGGGTGCCGTCCGGCGAGAGCGAGGGGCACTCGACGTTCTCCCGCAGCGTCCGCGCCGACCAGGCGTGCAGGTCGCCCTCGACCAGGTGGGTCTTCCCGGCGGAGGAGACGGTGGCGTAGAAGCGGTTGTCGTCGGCCGCGAAGTTGACGCCCCAGTAGTTGACGTCGGCCGCGTGGTAGCGGACGCCGTCCACGGTCAGCGGGATCGACTCGACCGACTTGATCAGGTAGCCGGTGCGCAGGTCCAGGACCGAGGTCCGGGTGGAGAAGCCACTGGCGGCGTACGAGTCCCCGACCGCGAACGAGGTCCAGGACAGCACCTGCCCGGAGGGCGAGACCCGGGCCCGGTTCGGGATGCCGGGCACCACCACGGTCTGCAGTTCGGAGAACCGGCGGTCGTACACCACGGCCTGGGTCCGGGCCGGCACCCCGGGCATCGCCCGCAGGCAGAGCGCCCGGTCCCCCGAGGCGTAGAACCGCTCGCAGGACGGCCCGTCCGGCGCGCCGCCCTGCCGGCCGACCCGGCCGGTGGCGGTGTCGCGGTAGTAGAGACCGGCCTCGTCCAGGGTGAACGTGCTCGCGGCGGCCAGGACTTGGTGCCCGCCGTCGCGCTGGCGGGCGTGCAGCACGTACCCCAGCGAGCCGCCCAGCAGCACCAGCACGGCGACGGTCAGCACGATCAGGCGCGCCTTCATGCCCTCTCCTCCTCGTTCTCGCTCCGCTCCCCGTCCCCGTGCCCCTCGGTCCCCCGGAGGTCGGGCAGGATCCGCCAGGCGGCCGCCACCGCGGCGGCCAGCAGCACCGCCGCCACGGCCAGCGCCGGACGCGGCCCCCACCACGTCCAGGCCGCACCGAACCCGGCCGCACCGCAGAGCCGGGCCAGCGCCTGGCCGGTCTGCAGCACCGCGAGCCCGCCGGCCCGGCCCTCCCTCGGCAGCACCGGCCCGGCCAGCGCCATCAGCACGCCGTCGGTGGTGGCGTAGAAGACGCCGAGCAGCACCAGGGTCAGCACGACGGTCGGCCACCCCATCGGCAGCAGCAGCACCAGGTACGCGGCCAGCAGGGCACCGTGGCCGTAGAGCAGCGGGGCCCGGCGGCCGATCCGGTCCGCCAGGCGGCCGGCCGGGACGGCCAGCAGCAGGTAGCCCGCCGCCGCACCGAGCGGCAGCAGCGGGAAGAGCGCGGGGGTGAGGTCCAGGCCGCGCTGGAGCAGCAGGTAGAGGAAGGAGTCGCCGATGGTCGCGGCCCCGAGCAGCGCGGCCGCGCAGACCACCCGCCGGAAGGCCGGGTCGGCAAGTACCTTCGTTCTCACAGCTGTTCGGGGCTTCGGCACGGGCAGCGCCTCCGGCACCCCGGCCGGCACGAACAGCACCAGCAGCAGCACCCCGAGCAGCCCGGTGGCGAAGCTCACCACGAAGACCGCGTCGTAGGCGTCCGCCGTCACCCAGAGCACCGCGAAGGCGACCAGCGGCCCGAGCAGCGCCCCCGTGGTGTCCATCGCCCGGTGCACCCCGAAGGCCCGGCCGAGCGCCTGGGGCGGTGTGCTGAGGGTGATCAGCGCGTCCCGGGGCGCGGTGCGAACTCCCTTGCCCAGCCGGTCCGTCGCGATCGCGGCGGCGATCCCGCCGGCCGCCCCGCCGGCCAGCAGCAGCCCCAGCCGGGAGAGCGCCGAGAGCAGGTAGCCGGCCCCGGCGACGGCCTTGTGCCGCCCGCCGCCCTGGCCGCCCCGGTCCGCGAGGCGGCCGCCGAGCAGCCGCACCAGCGCCGTGGCACCGTTGAACAGGCCGTCCAGGAAACCGAATTGGAGGGGCGAGAGGCCGAGCCCCAACACCAGGTAGAGCGGCAGCACGGCGGTGACCATCTCCGAGGAGACGTCCGTGACCAGGCTGACCGCCCCGAGCGCGACGACCGTGCCGGGGACGCGCAGCCCCACCCCGGCGGGGCGGGGCTGCGCGTCCGTACGCCGGCCGGTGGTGGCCAGGTACATCATCAGTGGCAGCTGTACTTCGGGCTGCTGTCCTTGACCTGGCCGTCCGTCCCGACGTAGCTCCAGCCGTAGCCGGAGTCGGTGAAGTCCAGCTTCAGCACGCCGTAGTCGCCGCTGATCCGCTTCTGGCTGTTCGGCTGGATCTGCTCGATCGGGTACGGCTCGGCGCCGCCCATCCCGCCGACGATCTCCACGATGCCGTCCGCCACCGCCTTGCCGTCCGGGTCCTGCGGGGCGAAGCGCTCGTAGTGGTGGTCGTGGCCGTTCAGGACCAGGTCGGCCTTGGCGGCGTAGAGGATCTTCCACACCGGCTTGGAGACCGGGTCGTTGCCGTGGCCGCCCGAGGAGTACAGCGGGTGGTGCCAGTAGGCGGCGATGCACTTCTTGCTGTTGGCCGCCAGGTCGGCCTTCAGCCAGTCGATCTGGGCGCTCTGGTCGAAGGCGTTGGAGTCCAGCGCCAGGAAGTGCCAGTTGCCCTCGTCGAAGCTGTAGTAGCTCTTGCCCTGCGGGTAGGCGATGGCACCGAAGTACGACTTGTAACCGGAGAG
This sequence comes from Kitasatospora sp. NPDC051853, assembly GCF_044452665.1. Lineage (NCBI taxonomy): Bacteria > Bacillati > Actinomycetota > Actinomycetes > Kitasatosporales > Streptomycetaceae > Kitasatospora > Kitasatospora sp. NPDC051853. Next base: position 650,208 of record NZ_JBITBY010000002.1, read on the forward strand.
CGAGCCGGCCGGGTCGTAGGTCTCGTGGTTGCCGGGCACCGGGCGGGTCTTCGCCTTGAAGGCGCCCCAGGTCTTGTCGTAGTAGTTCTTGAAGTCCTGCAACCGGGCGTCGTCGTACTGGTTGTCACCCATCGTCAGGTAGAACTTCGGGTTGATCTGCTGCGCCAGCTTGGCGGTCTTCGGGTGCGCGCAGCTGCTGTCCGAAGCGGTGCACTGCGCGGCGATGTCACCCGCCGCCACCACCGTGAACGCCCCGGCCGGCTGGCTGGTGGACGGGCTCGGCGACGGGGTCGGGGTCGGGGTCGGCGTGGTGCCGCCGTCCGGGGTCCCGTACACCTCCATCTCGTACAGCGAGTACCCGTAGCTCGTGCCGCGCGCCGTCCCGTACATCCGGACGTAACGGCCCTTGCCGGACAGCCCCGTCCAGTCGTCGGTACCGCCGTTGCCGGCCGTCTCCGTCGCGACGGTGGTCCAGGTGGACCCGTCCGCCGAGACCTCCAGCCGGTACGCCTTCGCGTACGCGGCCTCCCAACTCAGCTTCACCCGCGAGACGTTGGAGCTCGCCCCGAGGTCCACCCGCAGCCACTGCGGGTCCTTGCCCTCCTCACTCGCCCACCGGCTCGACGTGCTTCCGTCGAACGCCTTCCCCGCCACGTACGAGGACCCCTCGACCGAGGACGCCGTCGCCGCCTTCCCCTTGGAGATCACCGGATCGGCCGCCGCTCCGGCACTCCCCGGCAATCCGAACAGCAGTCCGCCGAGCAGCGCCGACACCGCGGCGAACACCCCGACGTGAACAGGCCTTACCGAGCCACCCAGACTCATCGCTGGACTCCCTGACCTTCGGAAACGTAGGAGAGCTGGTCCACCGGCCCCCGTGTCGTGGGCCGGAAAGCGGCTACCGCACACACACCACCGCAGCGGCCGGGTCAGAGCTCTCCCACTGAGCACGTCACGCCCCGTCGGTCACGGACGCCGCGCCAAGCCGCCGTTCGGCAGAGTAGTAGAAAGGAAACTTTCCTACCAGTACCCGGGCAGCACGTTGCGGGTGCACTTTCTGACACTCCGTCACTGCCCTCCGAGCCCTGGCGCACCCCCGTCCCACCGCTCCACGGCAAGTGGCCGCCGCCGAGTCCTACGACCGGACAGCAGCCACCTCGCCCGGCATGTCGGCGCCGGCCCGGCCCGCGAGCTCACCGATCACCCGATCGGCCCCAACTCTCCTCTGCCGAAACGCCCTTGACCACGTACGCCGACAGCGCGGCCGGGCCGACTCAGCCGGCGGCGTGACCGGCACTGCGGCCGGTGGTCGAACCGAAGCCCAGCCAGGTGTGCCGGTTGCCCCACCAGCACCAGCCCACCTTCGGCGCGTCACGCCGCTCGCGGCCGTCCCGGCCGGTCCCGTTGCTGATCCAGATCGCCGGCGTACGGGCGTCGAAGGTGCCCTTCGGCTTGCGCAGGCGCGAACCGATCGTCATGAAGCACCGGTTGCGCTCCAGCACCTCCGGCTGCTGGAGCAGCCAGTGGATGCCCTCGCTCAGCACCAGCGGGCTGCGGTCCTCCGCCGCGAGGGCCGGAAGCGCCTCCTCGGGGCTCCAGTTGGCCAGGTGGTCCCCCCGGTCCGGGGCGGCCACCAGGTAGAGCGGCCCCTCCGGCAGCTCCACCCCCGTCGGCGCGAACTCGTCCACGTCCGTCATGTCGACCACGACGAAGCCCGGCTTCCCCTCGTTCCGCAGCAACGGCGCGAGCACCGAGGCGGGGGCCCGGTCCGGGTGGACGGCGAGCAGCGCCTCCCCCTCCGCGGCCCCGGCCTTCTCGGCGAACGTCCTGATCTCCTCCGCGGACAACCCCGCGAGGTCGTGCACCCCGAGCTCGATCAGGCGCTCCGCCTGGTCCGGCAGCGAGGGAAGTGCGGTCACGGCATAACGGGTCGACAGGTCGGGCAAGACACTCCTCGGTACACGGTGCGAACCAGCTGACGGGGTACCCAACGGAGCACCGCCCCGCCCTGTTCCCGATCCCCGGGAAAATCTCCCGCCTCACCTGCGGCCGCACCTTCCCCACGCCTCAACTCGCCACCCGGGCCTGACCCTTCCTCCTCTGACCACCGCCCCCGGGCGCCCGCACAGGTGCCACCCCACCCCGGCGCGGGGTGGCACCTGCTCCGTTCAGCTCGCCTGCATGTCCGAGCGCGGCACGGTGCGGGTGGTGCCGTCGGCGAGGGTGAGGGTCGCGGTGTCGACGGAGCCGCCGCGGTTGTTGTCCGCACCGGGCCACCAGGCCGTCCAGCGGCCGTTCTCCACGGTGACCTCGAAGGTGCGGCCCTGGGCCGTCATGGTGACCGCCTTGACGTCCGAACCGACGAAGCCAGCAGCGTAGTTGAAGATCTGGTCGCCGTCGCCGTGGGAGCCACCCGTGTCGTAGGCGATGGCGTTCGGCGTGAGGGCCGGCACCTGGCCGACCGCCTCCCAGAAGCCGCCCACACCGTCCGGGGCAACGTAGCAGAGCCCGACCGTGCTGCCCCGGGTGACGACCATGGACGTCACCTTGCCCCGGAGGTCGGCGTTGCTGACCTTGTCGGCCCCGCCCGGCCCCTCCATCGCGTCCAGGCACCACTTCAGCGTCTTGGCGCCCTGCCCCTTGCTGGTGTCCACCTGGGTCGGCTTGGCGGTCCAACTGACGATCTCGGCCGAGCCCAGCGGGCCCCCGCTGCCGTTGCCCTCGCTGTTCACCTTGTCGAGGAACGACACCCCGACCACGGCCGTGCCGAGGGCGACGGCACCGGCGAGGGTGAACGCCAGCCTGCGGCGCATGCGCGGCTGGGTCCGGACCGGCTTCGCGGCAGGGGTGGCAGAGGTGGCCCGGTCGGCCGAGTTGTCGAGGTCGATCTTGCTCATCAAGAGCTCCCGATGCAGAGCGTGACGTCCTGGCGGGAGGTCACGCTCGGCCGGCGCGGGCAGTCGCCCGAGCAGCTCCGCGCGCTCTACCGGCTCCGGCCGCTGGTCGGCGTTCACTGGTGTGCCTCCTTGGTGGACAGGCCCGCGGTCGCGGTCCCACTCTTCATCTGGTGCCGGGCGTAAGGGAGTTCCAACTTTTTTCGCTGCCCCTTCCGAGCCGCCGCCTCCGTGAACCGCTGCAGCTTCGCCCGCGCCCGCGACAACCGCGACCGCACCGTCCCCACCGGCACCCCCAACGCCTCCGCCGCCTCCTGGTACTCCAGCCCCGCCCACACGCACAGCGACAGCACCTCCCGCTCCGGCCGCCGCAACCGCCCCAACGCCTCCTGCACCGCCCCGATCAGCACCGCGTCGTCCAGCCGCCCCGCCGCCTCCTCCGCGAAGTCCGGCACCCCCTCCGGCACCGGCGGCAACTGCGCCAGCACCTCCCGGTGCCGCCGCGCCGCCCGCCGCTGGTTGCTCACCAGATTGGTGGCGATCCCCAACAGCCACGGCCGCAGCGAACCCCCCTCCTCACTCACCTTCCCGTGCTGCCGCCAGGCCTCCAGGAAGGTCAGCGACATCACGTCCTCCGCCGCCGACCAGTCCCCGGTCAGCCGGTACGCGTGGTTGTACACCGCACGCGCATACACGTCGAAGAGCCGCCCGAACGCGTCCCGGTCACCGGCCCGCACCCGCGCTCGCATCTCAGGATCCGAATAGTCCACGTCATCCCTCTGGTACGCCGGCCGCCCGGGTTCCCGTGACCCCCGTCACAGCCGCCGGGAAAAACGGATCGTCACCCACCTGGCCCGGCGGCGAGGATGACGGGATGTCGAAGACCCGGCGGACCGACCCGGCCGCGATCCTACGGAAGCTGACCCGCGCGGCCCTGACCGGACACCTGGTCCGCCTGCACCGCACCATCGACGGCACCGACCCCGTCGAGGGCTTCGTCCTCGGTGCCGCCCCCGGCTGGACCCTGCTGGCCGAGTGCCGGGACCTCCGGCTCGACGGCTTCACGGCCCTCCGGACCACGGACCTCGCCCGGGTCCGCAAGCGCGGCGGCCCGGACTCCCTGACGGTCCGTGCCCTCCGTCGGCACGGCCGGTGGCCGGTGGCCGTCCCGCCGATGGCCCTCGACGACCTCCCCACCCTGCTGGCCGACGCCCACCAGCTGCACGGCCTGCTCTCCGTGCACCTGGAGCGGGAGACGACCGAGGCACTCTGGATCGGAGCGGTGACCCGCGTCGGCCGCAAGAACCTCCACCTCCACCAGATCGACCCCGAGGCCCGCTGGCACGACCACCCGTCGAAGTTCCCCCTCGCCGAGATCACCCGGGTCACCTTCGGCAGCCACTACGAGCGCACCCTGGCCGAGTTCGCCGAAGCCCCACCCGGGCAGCCGGAGCTGCCGGGGCGGGGCCGGGCGGACGCCGGGTCCACCGGACGGTCGGCACCTTCGCAGTGAGCGCGGTCGGGCGGCGGTGACCGGCAGGGCCGGACCGTTGGCCGTCACGTACACCGACCGCCTCGACGAGGCCGTCCGACGGCCTCGGGGCCGGACTCACCGCCGGTCCGTCAGATCCAGCCCCGCTGCGCGGCCTTGATCCCGGCCTCGAAACGGCTGGCGGCGCTGAGGCGTTCCATGATGGAGGCCATGTGGCGGCCGACGGTACGGGCGGATATGCCCAGCCGCTGGCCGGCGGTGTCGTCGGTGAGACCGGAGCCGAGCAGCCGCAGGAGCTCGGTCTCGGTGGGCGTGAGACCGGACGCGGGGTCCTCGGGCCGGGTCGCGCCGAGGGGTACGGCGGTGTTCCAGGCCTGCTCGAGGAAGTCGAGGAGAGCCGCCAGCAGGCCGGGCTCCGTGACGTGCAGGGCCCCCTTGCGGTTGTCGGCGGGGTCGATGGGGACCAGGGCCTGGGCCCGATCCACGATGACGATGCGCTGGGGGATGGTGGGGGCGGTACGCACTTCGCTGCCCTGGACCATCAGCCAGTGGGCGTACACGCTGGCGTGGGGCTGACGGCGGATGACGTCCTGGTAGAGGGTGCGCATGGTCACGCCGCGGGCCAGGACCTCGGCGTCGCCGGCGCGGGCCGCGTCCAGGTCCTCGGGCCGCTGGTTGCCGGGCTGGCTGCTGAACACCTCGGTCCGCGCTTCACGGCCCATCCGTTCGAGCCGGGCCAGGATGGCGTCCATGCCGAGCAGCCGCTCCCCGTGGGCGGCCCGCTGCTCGGCACGGTCGGCGACCATGCGGGTGACCGCTGCCCGGGAGGCGGTGAGGGCGGCCTGCCGGGCAGCGAGATCCGCCTCCTGGCGGGCAACCATGTCGGCGAGCCCGACGGCGGGATCGACCGCCCGCAGCTGCCCCGGACGGTCGGCCGAGGCGCGGACCAGCATGAGCTCGCCGAGCTCGTCGAGTCCGTCGTGGACCTGACCCAAGGTCAGCAGGCAGCGCTCGGCGAGCTGCTCCACCCCGTCGGCGGGATGGTCGAGCATGGCTCGGTAGACGGCGGCAGCGTGGACCGACAGGCCCAGGACATCCAGCACGGAACTCCCCCACGATCACAACTCTCGAGCGCCGCCCCTTCGGCGCCGTCGGCATCCTTTCAGTACGACCTACCCGACTTCAAGATCGGTTCGTGGCATTCGCCACCGGTGGGGGCATAGGTGCGGAATGCCGTCCGACCTCCTTTCGACGCCCCGACGTCCCCCCGGCGGGTACATGCCACGATGTCCGACGTCGGACAGGCCGATTGGCGACACCCCGACCCCCTTCCGGCCCGCCCCACCAGCGGCGAAGCTGTTCATCGCCGCCAGGGAAACACCCCGAACGGCAGCCGGGAGGCGTCAACCGCGGGACTCCTCCACACCCACCGCTCACCACGTACCTGAGGACCCGTCATGCTTCGCACCCGTATCGCCCACGCCGCCGCGGCCACCGCCATCGCCCTCGGCGCCCTCACCGCCCTCGCCACCACCGCCGCCGCGAACACCGGCGCCGCGAGCGCCGCACCCCAGAGCGCCGCGGTGACCGCCTACAGCCTCAGCTGGGGCGGCTGACCCGAGCGTGGACGTCGTCTACGCCAGCCTGCACCGCCGGCAGCCCGGCCTCGTCCCCCCGGGGGAGAAGGCCGAAGTCCTCGCAGCCCTGTGGGCCCACGCACAGCCCGCCGACGGACTCCAGCACGTCTCCGCACGGTGCGAGGACGACCGCGTCGACCTGTTGCTCTACCTGCTGAGCCGCCCCGCCGACACCGACCCGTGCCCGGCGGCCGCCCAGACCCAGACCCTGATCGCCCGGGTCCACCAAGCCTCACCCCTGCTCTCCCGGCGCTACCTGCCGCCGCACCCGCCCGGCCGCTGAGCCGCTCCGCCGCAGGGCGTCACCCGCGCCGACCGCTGTTCCTGCAGGACAGCCGTCCGCCGACACCCGCCGAGAGCGCCCACCCGCCCGGCACCCCACCACTTCGCCCGCACCCATCGCCGCAAGGGGAACTCCGCCATGCCTTCTTCCCGCAGCTCCAAGCTCACCCACATCGCCCTCGCCGCCGCCATCGCTGTCTCTGGTGCGGTCGCCGGCACCGCCTTCACGGCGACCACCGCGCAGGCCGCCTCCTCAGTCGGTGGCACGATCTCTGCCTCCGAGGTGATGGTCCGGGCTGACCACTGGTACCGGCTCAACGTCCAGTACGCCCAGAGCGGCACGGCCCCCGACCTCGACGGCCGCGGCTACCGTCCGGACTGCTCGGGCTTCGTCTCGATGGCCTGGCACCTGGCCAACAGTGAGAACACCGACAGCCTGGACAGCCGCTCGCTCACCACCCGGGTTGCCAAGAGCGACCTCCAGCCCGGCGACGCGCTCGACAACGACCCCGGTGACGGCAACATCGCAGCCAATGGCCACGTCATCCTGTTCGAGCGCTGGATCGACAAGGCTGCGGGCAAGTTCTCGTACTACGCGGAGAGCAGCTACGTGAACGACATGAACTACGAAGTGGACTACATCAACGGCGGCTCTGACGGCTACATCGGCGGCCACCCGGCTAGCGAGTACTTCGGCATCCGCTACAACAAGATCGTCCAGGACGCACCCGCCCCGCAGCCTGCACCGGTGGTGCCGGCGGCGACGACGGGCACCAGCGTGTACCACGCGGACAAGAAGACGACCGAGGTCTTCCGCACGGGCTCGGATGGGCAGATCTACCACTCCTACTACACGGACGGCTCGGCCGGGTGGAGCGGCTGGCAGGTCGTGGCGCCGGGTACCTTCACCGGCAAGCCCGTCTCGGTCTACCACGCGGACAAGAAGACCATCGAGGTCATCGCGCTGGGCACCGACAAGCAGGTGTACCACTCGTTCTACACCACCGGCGCGGCCAGTTGGAGCGCCTGGCAGCTGGTCGCCCCGGGCCAGTTCACCGGCGACGTCCGCGCCGTCCACCAGGACGACAAGGACACAACGGAGGTCATGGCCCTCGGCACCGACGGCCAGATCTACCACTCGTTCTACACCACCGGCTCGGCCGGTTGGACGGGCTGGCAGTTGGTCGCCCCGGGCACCTTCACCTCGCTGAACACGGTCTACCACGCGGACAAGAAGACCATCGAGGTCATCGCGCTGGGCACCGACAAGCAGGTCTACCACTCCTTCTACACCACCGGCGCCAACGGCTGGACCGGCTGGCAGCTCGTGGCCCCGGGCCAGTTCACCGGCGAGCTCCGCACCATCTACCAGGCCGACAAGAACACCTCCGAGGTCGTCGCCCTCGGCACCGACGGCCAGATCTACCACTCGTTCTACACCACCGGCTCGGCCGGTTGGACGGGCTGGCAGCTGGTCGCCCCGGGCACCTTCACCTCGTTCAACACCGTGTACCACGCCGACAAGAAGACCATCGAGGTCATCGCGCTGGGCACCGACAAGCAGGTCTACCACTCCTTCTACACCACCGGTGCCAACGGCTGGACCGGCTGGCAGCTCATCGCCCCCGGTACCTTCACCGACATCCACGGCACCGTCTACGAGAACGACAAGAAGACCAGCGAGGTCTTCGCCACCGGCACCGACGGCAAGATCTACCGCGCCTACTACACCACCGGCAACCCGAACTGGAGCGGCTGGGCCGCCATCTGACCCACCGTCAGCACCGCCACACGTCGCGCCGCTCACCACTCCCGCCACCGGTGAGCGGCGCGACAGCCACACCCCGCCACCCGGACCGCTCCTCCTCGGAAAGAGACCAGCCATGCCCAAGTCAGCCCCGATAGCCTCCCGCCTCCTCGGTGGGATCGTCCTGACCGTCACCACTTTCGGCCTCGTCCCGGCAGGCCAGGCATCGGCCGCCTCGGTGACGACCTGGGAGCAGATGGCTCAGTGCGAGAGCAGCGGCAACTGGTCCAGCAATACCGGTACCTACTACGGCGGTCTGCAGTTCCTGACCAGCACCTGGCTGGCCCAAGGCGGCGGCGCCTACGCACCTCGGGCCGATCTGGCCACCAAGGAGCAGCAGATCCGGATAGCCGAGAAGCTGCTGCGCGCGGCCGGCCCCGGCCAGTGGGGCGAATGCTCGAAGCGGGTCGGCCTGGCCAACGACGGCGTCGACCCGTACCCGGTGACCCCGGACCCGCAGCCCGAGCCCGTGGTCCCGGCCGCGACGACGGGCACCAGCGTCTACCACGCGGACAAGAAGACGACCGAGGTGTTCCGCACCGGCTCCGACGGGCAGATCTACCACTCCTTCTACACCGACGGCTCGGCCGGGTGGAGCGGCTGGCAGGTCGTGGCCGCGGGCACCTTCACCGGAAAGCCGGTCTCGGTCTACCACGCGGACAAGAAGACCACCGAGGTGATGGCACTCGGCACGGACGGCCAGGTGTACCACTCCTTCTACACCACGGGTGCAGCCGGTTGGACGGGCTGGCAGCTGGTCGCCCCGGGCACTTTCACCGGCGACATCCGCGCCGTCTACCAGGCCGACAAGAACACCAGCGAGGTCGTAGCCCTCGGCACCGACGGCCAGGTCTACCACTCGTTCTACACCACCGGCTCGGCCGGTTGGACGGGCTGGCAGCTGGTCGCCCCGGGCACTTTCATCTCGTTCAACACGGTCTACCACGCCGACAAGAAGACCATCGAGGTCATCGCCCTCGGCACCGACAAGCAGGTCTACCACTCGTTCTACACCACCGGTGCCAACGGCTGGACCGGCTGGCAGCTCATCGCCCCGGGCACCTTCACCGGCGAGCTCCGCACCATCTACCAGGCCGACAAGAACACCTCCGAAGTGGTCGCCCTCGGCACCGACGGCCAGCTCTACCACTCGTACTACACCACCGGCACCAACGCCTGGACCGCCTGGCAGCTGGTCGCCCCGGGCACTTTCACCTCGTTCAACACCGTCTACCACGCCGACAAGAAGACCATCGAGGTCATCGCCCTCGGCACCGACAAGCAGGTCTACCACTCGTTCTACACGACGGGCGCGGCCGGCTGGACGGGCTGGCAGCTCGTGGCCCCGGGCACCTTCACCGACATCCACGGCACCGTCTACGAGAGCGACAAGAAGACCATCGAGGTCTTCGCCACCGGCACCGACGGCAAGATCTACCGCGCCTACTACACCACCGGCAACCCGAACTGGAGCAGCTGGGACACCATCTGACCCTCGCTCCCACACGAAGAAGCCCCGGGCCGAGATCGGTCCGGGGCTTCTTCGCTGGTCACACTGTGGGCGCAGACGGTTTCGAACCGCCGACATCCGCCTTGTAAGGGCGGCGCTCTACCGCTGAGCTATGCGCCCCTGTCGTACGGGGTCACCGTGGGGTGGCGTACGACGAGGGACAAGAGTACCTGGTCCGGGGCGTGGTCCGCCGCAGGGTTCCGGGGTATGGGATCGGAGGGGGTGCCTGGATCGTTGGGTGATCGGCGAGAATGGGCCGGAGTGGAGTGGACGGGGCAGCAGGGAGCGTGGCGTGAGCGTGGCCGGTGGCGGCTGGTGGCGGCGGGGTGACGGCAGGCGGGATGCGGCCAGGGCGGCTCGGGATGCGGCGCAGCAGGCGTTCTACGAGCTGGACTCGACCCAGCGGGAGGCCGAGCTGGCGGTGGAGACGGTGAAGGCCGCGGGGGGTGAGCAGACGGCCCGTCAGGCGGTCGCGGACTTCCGGCAGCTCGGGGTGAAGGTGAACGAGGTCACCGTCGCGTACCTGGGGGCGTTGGACGCGCAGGACCTGGACGACGAGGAGCTGGACGGCGGCGTCGCCGAGCAGGCGCGGCAGCGGCTGACCGAGTCGGAGCAGCGGCTGAACGGGGTGAAGGGCGAGCTGACGGCGTTCATGGCGCGGCTGCAGCCCGTGATCGACCAGGCCGAGAGCCGGTTGATGCGGGTGACGCCGGCGGTGGCGCAGGCGAAGCAGGCGTTGCTGGGGGCGACCACCGCGTTGGAGGAGGTGCGGGCGGCGGGGCTGAAGGCGGATGACCTGGCGGCCCGACTGGCGCAGTTGGCGCCGGAGTTGACGAAGCTGAACGAGGGCGCGGGGCGGCACGGCGTGGAGCCGACGCTCCAGCGGGCCGAGGACGTGCGGCTGCGGGCGGACGCGGTGCGGATCGCGGCGGAGCAGTTGCCGGAGAAGGCCCGGGAGATCGACCGGCGGGTGGGCAGTCTGCGGACCAGGATCCAGGCGCTGGAGACCAAGGCCGACACGGTCGCGCCGGCGCTGAGCGAGTTGCGGCGCGGGTTCAGTGCGGCCTGCTGGCAGGACTTGCAGCAGGTGCCGGAGCAGGCGGCCGAGGCGGTGCGGACGGCCCGGGCCAAGCTGACCGAGGCGACGGCGGCGCGGGACGGGCAGCGCTGGCCGGACGCGACGGGGGCGATCGGCACGGTCCGGGCGGTGCTGGACGAGGCGGACGGGCGGATCGCGGCGGTGCACGGGCGGGTGCGGCAGTTGAAGGAGGTCGCGCACGACCCACACCGGGAGATCGAGCAGGCCCGGTTCGCGATCCGGGACGCGCAGCGGCTGGCGATGGCGGGGCGGCAGACGCCGGACCCGCGGCACGCGGCGCCGTTGGACGCGGCGGTGGCGCGGCTGGACCGGGCGGTGGCGGAGTTGGAGGAGTCCGGGCGGCACCCCGACTACTGGCACTTCCTGACCGAGCTGGCCGCGGTGAAGGAGAGCGCCGCCGGGGTGGTGGCGCTGATCCGGGGCACCCACGCGTAGCGGGGCCGGCCGGAGTGGCGGCCGTCACATTACTGGCAAGTAACTTCCTTGCTAGAGTCGCCCCATGGCACGCAAGCGCAGCACCGTCAGCGCCACCACCTTCCGACGCGGCATCAACTTCTGGCCGCCGTTCCTGTTCGCCGGCATCCGGGTCCTGGCGGTCTCCGAGGACTACCGCTCCGCCAAGGTCCGCCTCCGGCTGCGCTGGTTCAACCGGAACTGGGTCGGCACCCACTTCGGCGGCTCGATCTTCGCGATGACCGACCCGTTCTGGATGCTGCTGGTGATGCAGAACCTGGGCCGGGAGTACGTGGTCTGGGACGCGGCCGCCACCATCGACTTCGTCTCGCCGGGGCGCGGCGACGTCTTCGCCGAGTTCGTCCTCACCGAGGACCGGATCGCCGAGATCGAGGAGCTGACGGCGGAGGGGAAGAAGGCGCTGGTCTGGTTCGACACCGAGGTGCTGGGGGCGGACGGCACGGTGGTGGCCCGGGTGCGCAAGCAGGTGTACGTCCGGCAGAAGCGCCGCGAGGGCTGAACCGACCTCAACGACCACGTTCCTCGTGGCGATAATGCGGGCGGAGTGACAGCGGGATGACGCAGACTCGGTCCGAGAGATCTTGTGCCCGAGGACCGAAGGACGTTTCCCATGACCAACCGGCCGTTGACCCTGATGGCTGTGCACGCCCATCCCGACGACGAGGCCACCGGCACCGGCGGCGTGCTGGCGCGGTACGCGGCGGAGGGCATCCGCACCGTGCTCGTGACCTGTACGGACGGTGGCTGCGGCGACGGCCCCGGGGGCGTGAAGCCGGGCGAGCCCGGGCACGACCCGGCGGCCGTGGCGGCCGTCCGCGAGGAGGAACTCCGGGCCAGCTGCGAGGTGCTGAACATCGGTCACCTGGAGCTGCTCCGCTACGCCGACTCCGGGATGATGGGCTGGCCGAACAACGACGCGCCCGGGGCGTTCTGGCGGACGCCGGTGGAGGAGGCCGCGGGGCGGCTCGCCGAGCTGATGCGCGAGTACCGGCCGGACGTGGTGGTGACGTACGACGAGAACGGCTTCTACGGCCACCCCGACCACATCCAGGCGCACCGGATCACCATGGCGGCGGTGGAGCTGACCGGCATCCCGGCGAAGGTCTACTGGACCACCATGCCGCGCTCCGGGATGCAGAAGTTCGGCGAGGTCATGCGCGAGCTCGGCTCGGACTGGGAGGAGCCGACGCTGGAGGAGGCCGCCGAGGAGGGCGCGGTCCAGGCGGACGGGCCGGAGTTCCCGGAGATCGGGCTGCCCGACGAGGAGATCAAGACCTGGGTGGACACCCGGGAGTACGGCGGCCAGAAGTTCGACTCGCTCGCCGCGCACGCCAGTCAGGGCGAGAACATCTTCTTCCTCAAGATGGGTAAGGAGAGGTTCACCGAGCTGATGGGGATCGAGACCTTCGTCCGCGTCAAGGACACCACCGGGGCGCCTCTTCCCGAGGACGACCTCTTCGCCGGCCTGCGCTGATGCGGAGCGCGGCACCCCAAGCGGACCACACCGTTCCTCCATCAACGTGACGTTTCCGTGAGGCAGTTGTGACCTGACCCCTTGTCAGGTCCACCATTCGTACCTACCTTTCTGGATCAGGAACCGGCCCCACCCGGCCGGCCACCGCGACGGACGCGACCAGCGCCGTCGCCGGACGCGCGACAAGACCTGGAGGCGTCATGTCCACTGCCGTGATCACCGAAATCCGCGACGCGGGCCCGCTGTTGGTCGACGACGAGTTCCTCGCCTTCGAGGACGACGACCGCAGCGACCACGAGGCCACCGCCTGTCTCGCGGAGCCGTGGGTGACCGCCACCACGCGCGTCGGCTGCGACTGGAACTCCTGATCGTGGCCGGGTCCACCGCCGGCCGCCGCAGGTCCTCGGACGACACCTGGTCGTATCTGTTGGACCGGCGGATGCCGGCGGTGGACCACGGCTGGAAGCTGCACGTCTCGGCCCGGCCCGGCGACCTCGACGCCGTGACCGAGCTGATCCTGCCGGTGCTGCTGCGCCACGTCTGCCACGCCAAGTGGGCCAAGGACCAGGAGACCCTGCGCGAGCTCAACTCCGGTGTCCGGAGCGCCGGTTCGGTCGGCAAAGCGGTCACCGTCTACCCGGCACCCGGCACCGTGCTGGACCTGGCCGACGAGCTGGTCTCCGTGCTGCGCGGCCGGGAGGGCCCGCAGGTGGTCAGCGACCGGCGGGTCGATCCGCACTCCCCCGTCTACTACCGCTACGGCCCCTTCACCGGCGAGTACCGCACCGGCCGCAACGGCCGTCTGGAGTCGGTGATGACCGGCCCCGACGGCCGGGTCTTCGACGGCCTGGCCACCGGGACGTACCGCTGCCCGCCCTGGGCCGAGGACCCCTTCGAGCAGCGAGCCGGGAAGCGCCGGCGACCGGACGGCGGAAGCGGGTTCGGCGGCGGGCGGTACCGGGTCACCGGCGGGATCGCGCGCAAGGCGCAGGGGAACGTCTACCGCGCGGAGGACCTGACCACCGGGCGGGAGGTGGTGGTCAAGCAGGCGCGGGCCTTCGTGGGCGAGGAGGAGTCCGGCACGGACGCCCGGGACCGGCTGCGGAACGAGCACGCGGTGCTCACCGCCCTCGACGGCGTGGCGGGCGTGCCCCGCGCGCTCGACTACTTCCGGCACCGCACCGACGAGTACCTGGTGACCAGCAGCTGCGGCGACCGGGACCTGCGGCGGGAGGTCCAGCGGAACGGCCCCCGGCAGGCGGACGGGACGGCCGGGTTGGCGGCGGAGCTGCTGCGGATCCTGGACGGGGTGCACGGCCGGGGCGTGGTGGTCCGCGACCTCAAGCCGGACAACGTGGTGCTCGACGCCCGGGGCCGGTGCCACGTCGTCGACTTCGGGATCAGCTCCCGGGACGGCATGGGCCCGGACGGTGGGACGCCCGGCTACGGCGCCCCCGTCCGACGGAGCGAGGGGGCCGCCGCCGACTACTACGCGCTCGGCATGACGCTCGGCTTCGCCGCCACCGGCCTGGACCCGGTGATCGTCGGACCCGATCCGGCGGTCGGCCGGGAGCGGACGCTCGACGGCCTGGCCTGGGCACTGCCCGGCGAGGAGCACCGCTGGATCCGTTCGGTGATCGGCGAGTTGACGAGTGACGAGCCGGCGGAACGGGCCGCCGGGGCCGAGCGGCTGCGGAAGGGGCTGAGGGGAGGGCCGTCGCGGGCGGTGGCCCGACAGCGGGTCGAGGGCGGGCTGCTGGAGGAGATCGTCGAGCACACCGCCGCCTACTGCGCCGCAGAGGCCCTGCGGATCGCGGACCCGGTGCTCTCCACCCGCGCGAGCGTCCCGACACCGGTCGACGTCTACGGCGGGAGTGCGGGGCTGGGGCTGGAGTTGCTCCGGCACCGACACCGGAGCGGAGTGCGGGAGGCTGTGGGCGCCCTGGCCGAGTGGACGGGGCGGCAGGCCGCTCGGCGGGAGCTGTCGCCGTCGTTCTACTCGGGCCGCACCGGCGTGGAGCTCTTCCTCGCCGAGGCGCGCCGGGCCTGGAACGCAGACGGGCCGCTCCGGGGGCGCGGGGCTCTGCTGATCTGCGGCTCCGCCGCGGGGCGCGAATCGGAAGGCGGCTCACCTGCAACTGAGGGCACGTCAACCAGTTGCACGTGCTGCCGTACTCCTGCGCGCAGTTCCCCGCGCCCCCGGCATCACGCTCTGCCCGCCCACGGCGTGGACGGTGGGCTGCCGGAGGCGGACCTGATCGAGGGCGTCGCCGGGATCGGCCTCGCCCACCTGCTGCTCGACCGCCTCTCCCCCGCCGCCGGACACCGGGACGCCGCCGACGCCTGCGCCCGGATGCTCGCCGCCGGCGAGGCGCGGCTGACGCCGGCCGCGCCCCGGCCCGGGGACGCCGCGCTGCGCCAGGGCCTGGCCCACGGCGACGCGGGCATCGCGCTCTTCCTCCTGGAGTACGCCCACGCGACCGGCGACGCCGAAGCCGCCCACCGCGCCCGCCGCGCCTGCGCGGACCTGGCCGCCGCCACGCCCGCCGTGATCGCGGCGGCGACGGCCCCGGGGGCGACCCGCCGCTACGGCTCCTGGTGCCGCGGCCTGGCCGGTATCGGGACGGTGCTGGTCCGGGCCGCCGACCGCCTCGGCGAGCCGGAGCACCTCGCGCTCGCCCGGCACGCCGCCCGTACCTGCATCGCCCTCGCGCCGCGCATGCCGCTGGTCAACCAGTGCTGCGGGCTGGCCGGAGTGGGCGAACTGCTGGTGGACGTCGCCACGGCGACCGGCGACCAGGAGTACTGGGACGCCGCCGGGACCGTCGCCGCGATCGTGCTGAGCCGCAGCGGCGGACCCGCGGAGCGCCCGGTCTTCCCCGACGCCGGGCTGACGCGGCCGAGCGCGACCTGGGCCGGTGGCTCCGCCGGGGTGCTCGGCTTCCTCCGGCGCCTGCACGAGCGGGGCGGCCCCCGCCTCGGCCTGCCCGGCTGAACCGCGAGGCCGAGCTGGACCGCGCGACCAAGCTGACAGCGAGGGACGGCGGCCGAGTGGGTACGCTGCCGCCATGCCTCGTTACGACTTCCGCTGCCGCTCCTGCGGCGACACCTTCGAACTCAGCCGCCCGATGGCGCAGGCCGGCGACCCGGCCGTCTGCCCCCAGGGCCACCAGGACACCGTGAAGCTGCTCTCCGCCGTCGCCGTCACCGGCGCCGCAGGCGGCGGCGCCCCGCAGCAGTCCGCCGGTGGTGGCGGAGGCTGCTGCGGGGGCGGTTGCTGCGGCTGACCGGAGGCCGGCGCACGGGGCTCAGGCCAGCGCCTGGGCCCCGGCCCCGGCTCGCACCTTGGCCAGGAACCGGCGGACGATCTCCTCCCCCGCCGCCACGCCGACCTGGGTGAGTGCCGTGACGCCCGGCGCGGCCCAGCCGCTGTCGGCCAGTTCGCCGTGGCCGGGCCGCCAGGCGTGCTCGGCGGCGAGCAGCAGGTCGGCGTCGAGGAGCGAGTCACCGGCGGAGAGCACGGTGGCCGCGCCGATCCGGCGCTCGACCTCCGCCAGGGCGGAGCTCTTGCTCAGCGGGGTCGGCACCGCGTAGACCTTGCGCCCCTGGAGCGAGACCGACCAACCGCGCTCGGCGCACCAGCCGGTCAGCTCGCCCAGCCAGCCCTCCGGCAGCTGGGCCCGCTCGACCACCAGGTAGGCGAACAGGCCGTCGGCGACCCGCCGCTTGTGGGTCCACTCCGGGTCGGCCACCAGCGCAAGGTGCTCGACCACCTCGTCCAGCGGCGAACTCCCGTCCGCCAGACGGGACTTCACCTCGGCCTGCCAGTCCTTGTCCGGCACACCGCCGACCAGCAGCTGCCCGCCGTTGGCGCAGATCGCGTACGGGGGGACCCAACCGGGCGTCGGGCCGGGCAGGTTGACCCGCTCGTACTGGGTCCGGGTGCGGGTGGTGGCGGGCACGAAGACCGCCTCCCGCACCAGCTCGACCAGCAGCCCGGCGGCCTGCTCGGTCATGAAGGAGAGCGCCTTGCCGTCGTGCACCTCCACCGAGAGCAGCCGGGGGGCGAGCCGGTCCGGCACGTCCAGGGCCAGGGCCCGGTTGGAGTAGATCAGGGTGCGGTCCAGGTCGCTGGCGACCAGGAACGGACGGTTCATCAGTGCTCCAGTCATCGGTGCGCGGCCCTTACCGCGCGGCCTGGACGGCCGTCGGGCCGTCCGTCCGTACTGCCGTGCCGTCGGCGCCGGTGGCGCCTCGGGTGTACCGGGGGTGGATCAGGCCCACGCAGGAGTACGGCAGGTCGTCCACCTCCTCGACGGGGACGCCCCGCTGCTCCGCCAGCAGGCGGACGTGCTCCAGGTCGGCCCCGGCGCCCTTGCGGGCCAGGATGCGCCAGGGCACCCGGCGCAGCAGGACCCGGGTGGTCTCGCCGACACCGGGCTTGACCAGGTTGACGCTGCCGATGCCGTACTCCTCGCTGATCCGCTCCATCCCGGCCCAGCCGGCCCAGTCCGGGGTACGGTCCGCCGCCCCGGCGCCGGAGACCAGGTCGAGGGCGGCCGCCTCCGCGGCGGCGCGGACGGTGTCGAAGCGGGCGGCCACCGCGTCCACGAACCCGGCCGAGACGTCGGCCCCGGCCAGCTCGCGGTAGTACTTGGCGCCGTGGAAGTCGTCCGGGCCGATCAGGTCGTCCCGCAGCACGGTGCGCGAGATCAGGCCGGAGACGGTGGAGTTGAGGCAGGCGGAGGGGATCAGGAAGTCGTCCCGGGTGCCGTAGGTGCGCACGCAGCGGCCCGGGTCGGCGAGCACCGCGAGCTCCGGGTTGAAACCCGTGCCCGCCACGGCTTCGGCCAGTTCGCGGGTGATCGCGCCCTTGCCCGTCCAGCCGTCCACGAAGACCACCCGGGCCGGGTCGTGGTGGGCGGCCAGGTAGCGCAGGGCGGTCCGGTCGATGCCCTTGCCGCGGACGATCGAGACCGCGTAGTGCGGGGTGTCCAGGCCGTGCGAGGCGGCGAACCAGCGGCGCAGCAGGATGCCCACCGGCGTACCGGCCCTGGCCAGCGAGGCGAAGACCAACTCCCGTCCGCTGCCCAGTCGTTCGATCCGCAGCAGCTCGGCCACGGTGCCGACGGCCAGCGCCATCCGGTCCACTGAGGCGGCCAGCGCCTGGTGGTAGAGCTCCTGGTACTCGGCGCTGGGCTGGTACTCGACCGGCAGCGACTCGGCGTAGTGCGCACCGCCGGACTGCACGGCCTCCTCGCGCTCCTCGGTCGGGGCCTCCAGGGCCACCTCGGAGAGGTCCTTGAGCAGCCAGCGGACGTCCGAGGCCGGGTAGGAGGAGAAGCCGGGGCCGTGCAGCGGGGCGGGGAGGTGCATGGAGGTGCCTTCAAACGGGACGGCGGCGGCGGGCGCGGCAGCGGGGACGGTGGCGGGCAGGACGGCCAGCACCACCCGGTCGGTGACCAGGCGGAGTCCGGGCAGCAGGCCGCGGTGCAGCTCGGCGGTGTCGGCGGGCCCGTCGACCACCAGCACCACGGCGTCGAAGCGGCCCGAACCGTCCGCGCCCGGCGCCACGTTGTAGGCGTAGCGCTCGCCGGGGCCGTCGGCCGGGTCGTCGTGGGCGGGGAAGGCCAGCCGGGTGCGGATCGCGTAGCCGGGGTGGTCCACGGCCAGCACCGGGGAGCGGGTGGTGGTGGAGAACCTGACCTCGGCGTCCAGCAGCTCGTCCAGCGCCCCGGCGATCCGCAGCGGCGCGTACATCAGCTCCTCGAAGCCGAGCACCAGCACCCGCCCGGCCCCGTCCAGCGAGGGGGCCAGTGCGGCGGCCAACCCGGGCAGGGCGGAGGAGAGCCGGGAGGCGTCGTCGGGGGAGAAGCCGTGCCGCCCGCCCTCCGGCAGCCCGGCCGGCCAGGGCAGCTCGACCCGGGTCAGCGGCGCGGGGGAGCCTGCCGGGGGCGCGGGCGGGGCGGCGGCGGCGATCAGCTCTGCGGCCCGGGCGAGCACGTCCTCCGGGAGCTCGACGCCGCCCGAGGCGGTGGCCACCACGTCCAGCCGGGCGCCCAGTTCGGCCGCGGCGGCGGCGAGCACCGCGCGGTCCTCCTCGGTGCGCAGGTCCACCAGCGCGACCACCACGTAGTGGCTCCGCGGGTGCCGGGCGTGCAGGGCGCGGACGGTGTTGAGCACGGTGCGGCCGGTGGAGAACTCGTCGTCCACCAGGACCAGCGGTCCGTCGCCGCTCAGGAAGTCCGGATCGGCCGGGAGCAGCAGGTGGGAGGTGGCGTGCGAGTGCTCCTCCTCGAAGCCGCCGACCGGGGCGACGCCCGCCACCGGCCGCCGGGTGGAGTGCAGGTACGGGGCGCCCAGGCCGTCGGCCACGCTGTGGCCGAGCGCCGTCGCGGTCTCCGCGTAGCCGAGCACCACCGCCCGGGAGGCGGCCTCCTGGCCCAGCAACTCCCTTACTCGTGCGCCGAGTTCGAGGCCGGCACCGTGCACCACGGCGGGCCGCTGCGGCACGTGCTTGCCGAGCACCCGGGAGACCAGCAGGTGGGCCCGCTTGGGGTTCTCCCGGAGCGCCAGGCCGATCAGCCCCGGCAGCTCGGGCGAGCCGGTGAGCCGCAGCCCGAGCCGCTCGGTGACCCACTCACCGGACCACACGCCGGTGGCCATTCCCTGAATTCCCTGCTGAACTGCCAAGACTCCTGCTTCCGTTGTGCATGTGCTCGGGACCGCGCGATCAGGTGCAGAGGCTCGCCCCGAGCAGTTCGGCGAAGCTGACCTCCGGCCGGGCCACCCCGAACACCTGGGCCCGCAGCAGCACCCGCTCGGCCCAGGCCCGGTGCGGCTTGGCCTCGTTCATCTTGTTGGTGTACGCCGAACGCAGCACCCCTCCGCCACCCAGGCTCTGCTGGAGGATGTCCTGCGCGTCGGAGTACTCCTCGTGGGTGACCACGGAGAGCGCGTGCACCGCCGGGACGTGGCTGGGGTGGATGCAGGTCTTGCCCAACAGGCCGTTGGCGCGGTCGAGTTCGATCTCGCGGAGCAGCCCGTCCAGGTCGTGCTCGATGATCCGCTGGCGCAGCGCCTCGGCCGGCGGCTGGGCCTCCACGAAGGGGGTGCGGCGCAGCTGCGGCTTGAACATCCGCTCCTGCACCGGGAAGTACTCCCAGACCGGGCCGGTGACGGTGTACCCGGTGCCGTCGGCGCGGCCGAGCACGTTCACCACGTCCCCGATCACCCCGGCCACCAGGGCCACGTCGTAGGCGGTCAGGTCGGGCGAGCGGCGCAGCCCGTAGGCCGAGCAGAGGTCGGTGACGCCGAGGCGGACCGCCAGCACCCGCTCGCGGTGCTTCTCCAGCAGCCGGGCTATGCCGAACAGCTGGTCCCGGCGGCTCTCCAGGTGGGCCAGCTCGGGGGACTCCAGCACGGGCATCGCGAACAGCCGCTGGCCCGAGCTCTCCGAGGCGGCCGCCAGGGCCTCCAGGAAGGGCCCGCCGCTCTCCTCGGTGAACTTGGGCAGCACGTAGCCGGAGACCAGCGCCGCGGCCGCGCCGAGGCGGGCGGTGAGGTCGGTGACCTGTTCGGGGGTACGCACCCGGACGAACAGCAGCGGCAGCCCGGCTCCGCCGTCGGCGTGCAGCTGGGCCAGCTGGGTGACGAGGTTGGCCTCCGCCGACACCACCTCGTGGTCGGCTATCGCGTCCTCCAGGCAGAGCACCATCGAGACCACGCCCTTGGCCGCCTGCTTGCGCACGTCGGCCGCCAGCGCGGGCCGGGTGGCGGGGCTGTAGAGGGTGGCGCCGAGCGCGGTGGAGAGCAGCTCGGCGGGGCTGTCGCGATGGAACTCCCCGGGCTGTTCCAGGAAGAGCCGGCCGCGGTCGGCTGCGGCGAGATGGCCGAAGTGGCGCATGGTGCTCTCCCGTGGGGCGCTGGGTCGGTGGCTTGGCTTCTCTGGATAGACGGACGGGCCGTCCCGATGGTTCACCGGACGGCTCGGGGCCGCCCGCGCGAAGGCGGGTGGGGACGGTCGGGAGTCGGGGAAGGCCGGGCGCCGATGCGACGGTGGGTCGGCGTGCCGTCAGGCGGCCCATGGTACGGGTGATTCCGATCTTCCTGACCACCCGAAACGTCGAATTCTCGGAAGATTACCGTCCGCGTCACATCTCGCCCCCGCACCGGAACGGCCCCCGGTTGACAGCCGCGTTGTCCGGAACGGTCGGGAAGCGGCAGGATGGTCCGTCATGACGCACCTGATGGCCAAGGGGGCCAACATCTCGCTGGCGGCCGCCGGGGTCCGTGCGGTGCTCCGCTGGACCACCGGTCCCGGCGCGCCCGACGTGGACGCCTCGGCGCTGCTGCTCGGCGCGGACGGCCTGGTCCGCACCGACGCCGACTTCGTCTTCTACAACCAGCCCCGGCACCCCAGCGGCCTGGTCCGCCACCTGCGCAAGCAGAGCAGCGGGGAGGAGGTGGCCGACACGGTGGAGGTCGACCTCTCCCAACTCCCGGCGGACGTCCACCGGGTGGTGCTGGCCGGCTCCGCCGAGGGCGGCCCGGTCTCGGCCCTCGGCGACCTGCGCATCCAGCTGCACGACTTCGAGGCGCAGTCCGGCACCCCGCCGATCGCCGAGTTCGTGCTCACCGACCTCGAGGAGGTCACCGCCCTGGTGGCCGCCGAGCTCTACCGGCGCGGCGGCGGCTGGAAGTTCCGCGCGATCGGCCAGGGCTACGCCAGCGGCCTGGTCGGGCTGGCCACCGACTACGGCATCACCGTCGAGGACGGGGCCGCCCACGCCCCCGCGGTGCCGCCGACCGTGCACACCCTGGAGACCCCGGCCGCCACCCCGGAGCCGGGCACCTACACCCTCACCCCGGCCGCGCCCCCGCCTCCCCAGCAGCAGGTGCAGCAGCCCCCGCAGCCCCAGGCACCGCCTCCGCCCCCGCAGTACCGCCCGGACTACGGCTACCCGCCGCCGTTCGCGCTGCCGCCGCAGGGGCCGCAGTTTCAGCCCCGCTGAAGATCAAGCAGAGCCGGCCCCGCTGAAGATGAGACAGAGCCAGCCCCGCTGAAGAACGGGACGGAGTCAGCCCTGCGGGGTGTCCGCCTTGTAGCCGCGCTGCCACTGCATCCCGAAGCCGTACAGCCGGTCCAGGTCCGACTGGAAGCCGTGCACGTAGCGCACCTCCCGACGGACCGTCAGCTGCCCGTCCCCGGTGTTCTCGATCAGCACCACCGCACACGAACGGGCCGCCGCCGCCCGCTCGTCCAGCTTGATCTCCAGCCGGGGCCCGGTCTGCGGCACGATGGTCACGGTGGCGTGCGTCCGGTCGAAGGCCGGGGTGTCGTCGTAGATGTAGACGAAGATCAGCAGCCGCCGGAACTGGTCCTTCTTCTCCAGGTTGATGTACATCGTCTCGCCGGACGGCGCCCCGTAGACGTCGTCCCCGCTGAGCTTGACGTACGGCGGCTTCTGCAGGTCGCCGAAGTACTTGCCGAGCGGCTGCACCACCCCCCGCGTCCCGTCGGCGAGTTCGTACATGCAGGCCAGGTCGAGGTCGACGTTCAGCTGCGGGCGGGAGTGGCTGTCCGGCTCCATCGGGCGCAGGATGCTCGGGCTGAACAGCCGCCGCAGGGCGGAGCCGCCCCCGACGCCGGCCGACTCCGCGGTCCGGGTGGTCCAGTGCAGGTTGACGTACAGGTAACCCGTGGTGGCGGCAGGGCCCGTGAGGGCGTGCTGCGGTTGTGCCTTGGTCAGGGTGATCTTGTACTGGCTCCCGGTGTCGAAGCCGGTCCGATCCTTGCGCAGGTAATCCCAGAACGAGACCATCCGTGTGTCCCTCCCCCAAGCGGCCAGCCAAACCTACCGGACCAGTACCCCGATCGGGGGCGGAAGACCCCGCGTGTCACTGTCGCCGACGGATAGTCACCTCCCGTACCATGCACGCCTTCTGGGCACGGTATCGTTCCCCCGCACACGTGTACCTGCCGTCCGTACCCCTCCGTACCCGGACGGCTGACCCGACCTGCGGAAGCCGAGGCCCACGCCCCCGATGAACCTCTCCTCCATACAACTGGTCTGGGCCGTAGTCGGCGGCGCGGCCCTGCTGTTCACCGCGCTGCTGGTCGCGGCGCTGCGGTTCAAGAACAACACCGCGAAGACCGACGAGACCACCGACTCCTGGGAGCGCAGCGAGGAGCGCCGCCGGCGCAAGGAGATGGTCTACGGGATCTCCTCCTACGTGCTGCTGTTCTGCTGCGCGGGCGTGGCGGCGGCCCTGTCCTTCCACGGCCTGGTCGGCTTCGGCAAGGAGAACCTCGGCCTCTCCGGCGGCTGGGAGTACCTGGTGCCGTTCGGCCTCGACGGTGCCGCGATGTTCTGCTCGGTGCTCGCCGTCCGCGAGGCCAGCCACGGTGACGCCGCGCTCGGCTCCCGCCTGCTGGTCTGGGTCTTCGCCATCGCCTCGGCCTGGTTCAACTGGGTGCACGCGCCGCGCGGCGGCGGCCACGACGGCGCCCCCGAGTTCTTCTCCGGCATGTCGATCTCGGCCGCGATCCTCTTCGACCGCGCGCTGAAGCAGACCCGCAAGGCCGCCCTGCGCGAGCAGGGCCTGGTGCCCCGTCCGCTGCCGCAGATCCGCATCGTGCGCTGGCTGCGCGCCCCCCGCGAGACCTACGCCGCCTGGTCGCTGATGCTGCTGGAGAACGTCCGCAGCCTGGACGAGGCGGTCGACGAGGTGCGCGAGGAGCGCCAGGCCAAGCTGGACGCCAAGGTGCGCGCCCGCAGCGCGGACCGGCGCGAGCGGGCCGAGCTGAAGGCGATCTCGCGCTCCTCCGGCGGCGTGCTGGGCCGCGGCCGGGGCGGCCGCCAGGTGGCCGCGCTCACCGCGGGGTCCGGCGACGGCCAGGCCGCTACGGAGCCTGCGCTAGCGGATGACCCCATGGCCAAGGTCGGCCCCTCCGCCCTGGAGCCGGCCGCGCTGAACCCCGGCCGCCGCCCCCGCGCGGCGGTGGAGTCCTCCCCGGCCGTCGACCTGACCACCGAGGACGACACCCTGGCGATGCCCAAGCTGGACACCTTCGACACCCTGGAGCGCAAGCTCCGGGCCATCGAGCAGCGCCTCGGCTGACGCACCGCCGGTCGCACGCACGCGGAAGGCCCCCGGTCCGTACGGACCGGGGGCCTTCCGCGTGGTGACGAGGGGTCAGGAGGAGGCGCCTTCCAGCGCCTGCTCCTTCTTGTTCCGGTACACCGAGGAGGCGAACGCGGCGGCGATGAAGCCGACGCCGATCAGGCCGGTGACGATCTCCGGGATGTGGTACTCGATCCCGACCAGCAGGATCACCGCCAGCACGCCGATCGCGTAGTGCGCGCCGTGCTCCAGGTAGACGTAGTCGTCCAGGGTGCCCTTGCGGACCAGGAAGACGGTGAGCGAGCGGATGTACATCGCGCCGATGCCCAGGCCCAGCATGATCATGAAGATGTTCTGGGTGATGGCGAAGGCACCGACCACGCCGTCGAAGGAGAACGACGCGTCGAGGACCTCGAGGTAGAGGAAGAGGAAGAACGCGGCCCGGCCGCCGACCTGGACGATCGACTTGCCAGCCTTCTCGGCCTCCTCCTCGGCCTCGGCGTCCTCCTCCAGGCGGTTCTCGAAGACGCTGGAGAGGCCGTTGACGGCCAGGTAGGTGGCCAGGCCCAGGATGCCCGCGAGCAGCACCGTCTCGGCCTTGTCACCGGCGAACAGGTTGGCCGCCACCGCGATGGTGATCAGGGCGATCAGCGAGGAGAAGGCCTCCAGCTTGCCGACCTTCTCCAGCGGACGCTCCAGCCAGCCCAGCCAGTTGAAGTCCTTCTCGTCCAGGATGAAGTCGAGGAAGATCATCAGCAGGAAGATGCCACCGAAGGCGGCGATGGCCGGGTTGGCCATCTCCAGGTACTCGCCGTAGGTGTGCCCGGCGTACTCCTTGCCCTCGTTCAGGGCCAGGTCGATCACGGTCATCGGGCCGAGGTGGGCGGTCAGGCCGACCACCAGCAGCGGGAAGACCAACCGCATGCCGAAGACCGCGATCAGGATGCCGACCGTGAGGAAGATCTTCTGCCAGTACGGGTTCATCCGCTTCAACACGGTGGCGTTGACCACCGCGTTGTCGAAGGAGAGGGAGATCTCCAGGATCGAGAGGATCAGCACGATGCCGAAGCCCTCCCACCCCCAGAGCAGGCCGGCGGCGACCAGGCCAGCGGCGGTGATGCCGAACGACCAGCCGAATGTACGGAGGACCACGGAAGTTGACTGCCTTTCGAACGGTTGAGGGTGCGGGCTACTGGACGTTGACGCCGAAGTCGAGCGCGATGCCCCGCAGGCCGGAGGCGTAGCCCTGGCCGACGGCGCGGAACTTCCACTCGCCCTGGTAGCGGTAGAGCTCGCCGAAGATCATCGCCGTCTCGGTGGAGGCGTCCTCGGAGAGGTCGTAGCGGGCGATCTCCTGACCGTCCGCGGTGTTCACCACCCGGATGTAGGCGTTGGAGACCTGGCCGAAGTTCTGCAGCCGGGTCTCGGCGTCGTAGATCGAGACCGCGAAGACGACCTTGTCGATGGTGGCGGGCACCAGCTCCAGGTTGACCACCACGACCTCGTCGTCACCGTCACCGTCGCCGGTGAGGTTGTCGCCCTGGTGCTCGACCGAGCCGTCGGGGCTGCGCAGGTTGTTGTAGAAGACGAAGTGGGCGTCGTCCGGCACCCGGCCACCGGCGCAGAGCAGCGCGCTGGCGTCCAGGTCGAAGGCGGCACCCGTGGTCGAGCGCGCGTCCCAGCCCAGGCCGATGTGCACCTGCGTCAGGTTCGGCGCGGCCTTGGTCAGCGAGACGTTGCCGCCCTTGGCCAGCGAGACACTCATGTACTTCCTCCCAGTCCCCCGTCACCGGGGCTACTGCCACGGCCGGCGCCCCACCTCAGGGGTCGTGAACCCCCCAGGTGTACGCCCCCGCGGCCCGTTCCGGGCCGTTGCGGCCCGCTGAACTTGCTGAACTCTCGTCAGCCCCCGCCGCCCGGAACGGCGAAGGCCGGGGCCGAGCGGAGCGCACGCGCTCCGGCCGACCCCGGCCGTTAGCCTATTCACCCCGCCGTGGCCCGGCACAGGGACCCCGGGAAGCCGGGCGAGCCCGTCACGGAGCGTCAGACGTTGACGCCGAAGTCCTGGGCGATGCCGCGCAGACCGGAGGCGTAACCCTGGCCGACGGCGCGGAACTTCCACTCGGCGCCGTTGCGGTACAGCTCGCCGAAGACCATCGCGGTCTCGGTGGAGGCGTCCTCGGAGAGGTCGTAGCGGGCGATCTCGGCGCCGCCGGCCTGGTTCACCACCCGGATGAAGGCGTTGCGGACCTGGCCGAAGTTCTGCTGGCGGTTCTCGGCGTCGTAGATCGAGACCGGGAAGTTGATCCGCTGCACGTCGGCCGGGACGGCGGCCAGGTTGACCTTGATCTGCTCGTCGTCGCCCTCGCCCTCACCGGTGGTGTTGTCACCGGTGTGCTCGACCGAACCGTCGGCGCTCTTGAGGTTGTTGAAGAAGACGAAGTTGCCGTCCGAGCCGACCTTGCCCTGGTCGTTCAGGAGCAGCGCGCTGGCGTCCAGGTCGAAGTCCGTGCCGGTGGTGGTGCGGACGTCCCAGCCGAGGCCGATGATGACGGCGGTCAGACCGGGCGCCTCCTTGGTGAGCGAGACGTTGCCGCCCTTGCTGAGGCTGACACCCACGAGGTCCTCCAAATGCGCTGATGGTGTTTCACTTCTCCCAACGGCCCGATCGTAGTGCCGGGTTCCCCTCGTCGGGCAGTGACGGGACCGGCCCGGCCGACATTCCGTCGGACCGGGCCGGTCACTCAGCGCCGGGGGCTGCCGCCTTGGTGGGGTCGGATCAGCGGGCGTCGTTGGGGTGCGTGCCTCGGCGGCGCCGAGGAGGGAGTCCATGCGGAGCATCGGCGACCGACGAGAAGCCGGCGAGGTGCGTGCCCCGGCGGCGCCCGCCCGGCCCCACCGAGGCGGCAGCCCCATCGTCAGAGCGCGTCCACCGCGGCCAGGTACTCCTGCTCGTCGCGGGCGTCCGGCAGGCCGTTGACGACCGACCAGCGGACCACGCCCTCCTTGTCGATGACGAAGGTGCCGCGCACCGCGCAGCCCTTCTCCTCGTCGAAGACGCCGTAGGCGCGGGAGACCTCGCCGTGCGGCCAGAAGTCCGAGAGCAGCGGGTACTCCAGGTTCTCCTGCTCGGCGAAGACGCGGAGGGTGAACGGCGAGTCGTTGGAGACCGCGAGCACCTGGACCGCGTCGTTCTGCAGACGCGGCAGCTCCTTCTGGATCGCGCAGACCTCGCCGGTGCAGACACCGGTGAACGCGAACGGGTAGAAGACCAGGACCACGTTCTTCTCGCCGCGGAAGTCGGAGAGCTTCACGAGCTCGCCGTGCTGGTTCTTCAGCTCGAAGTCCGGAGCCTGGGTGCCTACCTCGATGGCCATCCGGCCCTCCCTCTGGTTCGAAAGTCACGGCCGCCGCGCCGACCGGGGCGGCCACACCGGCATCCTCGCATCCGATCGGGCCGGTTCCGCCGTACGAGTGAGCCCAGTTCCCCGAACCCACCCCGATTTCGCCCTGGGTGAACACGGAGCTGGACGCCCGCCACAAGCCGGGGCGGAAAACGGACGGGCCCCGCTGGAGCTTCCTCCAGCGGGGCCCGTCACAGGTGCTTCCCGGGTCAGCGCTTGCCCTGCTTGGCGGCCTTCGGGGTGGCCAGGCGGGTGCCCGCCCAGTCCTTGGCGATCGCCACCGAGCTGGTCTGCGAGAGGCCGGCGGTCCGCGCCGCGTCGGCGATCTCGTCCGGCTTCACGTAGCCCTCGCGGCCGGTCTTGGGGGTGAGCAGCCAGATCAGGCCGCCCTCCGCCAGGTACTCCAGGGCGTCGACGAGGGCGTCCGTCAGGTCCCCGTCCTCCTCGCGGTGCCACAGCAGGATGCCGTCGGCGACATCGTCGTAGTCCTCGTCGACGAGCTCCGTACCGGTGATGTCCTCGATGCCCTCGCGGAGATCCTGGTCAGTGTCTTCGTCGTACCCGAGCTCCTGGACGATCTGGCCCTCTTCGAAGCCGAGTCGCTGCGCCGGGTTGGACTTGTCCGCGGGGTCCGCGGTCGCGCTCACGGGAATAACCTCCAGTATTCGGCTCGGCACCCATGCCGAGGCTTGGCCGTAGTCCACACGGGAGTGGCGGTTAGCGCAAGTACCCGCTCGCCCATCCCACCCAAAGGTTGACGCCTACGGGCGGAACACGCCCGGTGGGAGTGTCGGGAATCACACCGATTTGCCCTTTTCTACAGGGGTCGAGGATGCTGCGGGGGCCACAGGCGCGGGAACCGTGAAGATGACCGAGATACGAACGTCATTCGGGGTACGCACCCGTACGGGCGTAAAGTCTCCTGTTGGCCCTCACCCCGGACGTCCGCCATCGGTCGGCCGGGTGCCTGGAAGAGATTTCAGGACAAGGTCGGACCACCTCTTCGTACCACCCGATGGCGCGCACCAGGGGCAAGGAAGCCTCGCTCGCCATCCGGCCGGCCCGCTGACCAGGCGGAACGGTTACCCAACGGTAGATATGACGGATCTCCCGGACGCGGTACACGATGGAGGCGGCGCGACACACCTCAGTTTCGACCGACAGTGAAGGAACAGCGTGGCTTCCGGATCAGATCGCAACCCGATCATCATTGGCGGCCTTCCGAGTCAGGTCCCGGACTTCGACCCCGAGGAGACCTCGGAGTGGCTCGAGTCCCTTGACGCGGCCATCGACGAGCGGGGACGCGAGCGCGCCCGCTACCTCATGCTCCGTCTGATCGAGCGCGCCCGCGAGAAGCGTGTCGCCGTGCCCGAGATGCGCAGCACCGACTACGTCAACACCATCGCCACCAAGGACGAGCCGTTCTTCCCCGGCAACGAGGAGATCGAGCGCAAGGTCCTGAACGCGACCCGTTGGAACGCGGCGGTGATGGTCTCCCGGGCCCAGCGCCCGGGCATCGGGGTCGGTGGCCACATCGCCACCTTCGCCTCCTCCGCGTCGCTCTACGACGTCGGCTTCAACTACTTCTTCCGGGGCAAGGACGCCGACGGCGAGTCGGGCGACCAGATCTTCTTCCAGGGTCACGCCTCCCCCGGCATCTACGCCCGGGCCTTCCTGCTCGACCGACTGACCGAGCAGCAGCTGGACTCCTTCCGCCAGGAGAAGTCCAAGGCCCCGTACGGCCTGTCCAGCTACCCGCACCCGCGGCTGATGCCGGACTTCTGGGAGTTCCCCACCGTCTCGATGGGCCTCGGCCCGCTCGGTGCGATCTACCAGGCCCGGATGAACCGCTACCTGGAGCACCGCGGCATCAAGGACACCTCGTCCTCGCACGTGTACGCCTTCCTGGGCGACGGCGAGATGGACGAGCCCGAGTCGCTCGGCCAGCTCTCGCTGGCCGCCCGTGAGGGCCTGGACAACCTGACCTTCGTGGTCAACTGCAACCTGCAGCGCCTGGACGGCCCGGTCCGCGGCAACGGCAAGATCATCCAGGAGCTGGAGTCGCAGTTCCGCGGCGCCGGCTGGAACGTCATCAAGCTGATCTGGGACCGCAGCTGGGACCCGCTGCTGGCCCAGGACCGCGACGGCGTCCTGGTGAACAAGCTGAACACCACGGTGGACGGCCAGTTCCAGACCTACGCCACCGAGACCGGTGCGTACATCCGCGAGCACTTCTTCGGCGGTGACCTGCGGCTGCGCCAGATGGTCGAGAACATGTCCGACCAGCAGATCCAGCACCTGGGTCGCGGCGGCCACGACCACGCCAAGGTCTACGCGGCGTTCAAGGCGGCCCGCGAGCACGTCGGCCAGCCGACCGTGATCCTGGCCCAGACCGTCAAGGGCTGGACCCTCGGCCCCAACTTCGAGGGCCGCAACGCGACCCACCAGATGAAGAAGCTGACGGTCGAGGACCTCAAGCGCTTCCGCGACCGGCTGCACATCCCGATCACGGACAAGCAGCTGGAGGAGGGCTACCCGCCCTACTACCACCCGGGCAAGGACTCCGAAGAGATCCAGTACATGCACGACCGCCGCAAGGAGCTGGGCGGCTACGTGCCGACCCGCAAGGTGCGGCCGCGTCAGCTGGAGCTCCCGGGCGACGACGCCTACAAGGCGGTCAAGAAGGGTTCGGGCAACCAGACCATCGCCACCACGATGGCCTTCGTCCGCATCCTCAAGGACCTGATGCGGGACAAGGGCATCGGCAACCGCTTCGTGCCGATCGCGCCGGACGAGTACCGCACCTTCGGCATGGACTCGCTCTTCCCGTCCGCCAAGATCTACAACCCGCTCGGCCAGACCTACGAGTCGGTCGACCGCGAGCTGCTGCTGGCGTACAAGGAGTCCCCGACCGGCCAGATGCTGCACGACGGCATCTCCGAGGCCGGCTGCACCGCCTCGCTGATCGCCGCCGGTTCGTCCTACGCGACGCACGGCGAGCCGCTGATCCCGGTCTACGTCTTCTACTCGATGTTCGGGTTCCAGCGCACCGGCGACCAGTTCTGGCAGATGGCCGACCAGCTGTCCCGCGGCTTCGTGATCGGCGCCACCGCGGGCCGCACCACGCTGACCGGTGAGGGCCTCCAGCACGCGGACGGCCACTCGCACCTGCTGGCCTCGACCAACCCCGGCGTGGTGGCCTACGACCCGGCCTACGGGTACGAGATCGCGCACATCATGCAGGACGGCATCAAGCGGATGTACGGCTCCTCGGCCGAGCACCCGCACGGCGAGGACGTGTTCTACTACGTCACCGTCTACAACGAGCCGATCAAGATGCCGGCCGAGCCGGAGAACGTCGACGTCGACGGCATCCTCAAGGGCATCTACAAGCTCAACGAGGGCCAGGCCGGCCAGATCCCGGCGCAGATCCTCGCCTCCGGCGTGGCCGTGCCGTGGGCCCTGGAGGCCCAGCGCATCCTGGCCGAGCAGTGGAACGTCAAGGCGTCCGTGTGGTCGGCGACCTCCTGGAACGAGCTGCGCCGCGACGCGGTGGAGGCCGAGGAGTTCAACCTGCTGCACCCCGAGGAGCCGCAGCGCGTCCCGTACGTGACGCAGAAGCTCCAGGGCGCCGAGGGCCCGTTCGTCGCCGTCTCCGACTGGATGCGCGCGGTGCCGGACCAGATCTCGCGCTGGGTGCCGGGCGACTACCAGTCGCTGGGCGCCGACGGCTTCGGCTTCGCCGACACCCGTGGTGCGGCCCGCCGCTTCTTCCACATCGACGCCGAGTCGATCGTGCTGGGCGTGCTGACCGAGCTGGCCAAGCAGGGCAAGATCGACCGCTCCGCCCTCAAGGACGCGATCGACCGCTACCAGCTGCTCGACGTGGCGGCGGCCGACCCGGGCCACGCGGGCGGCGACGCCTGACCGCTCGGGTGAGCTGAAGCGACCGGAGGGCCGGACACCCCGTCAGGGGGCGTCCGGCCCTTCGGCCTTCCCCGGCCTCGCCCCCGGCGCCGGCGCCCGTCCCCGGTAGAGTGCGCTGAATTTCGCACGCACCCACGGGGGATCGGCTTGCCCAGATTCATATCCGCGCACGACGTCACGCTGTACTGGGCCGGGGCGGCCGGCGCCTGCACCGCGATGGCCACGGTCTACTTCTGGCGGGGCAGCGCCGCCGAGTCCTACTCCGGCGGGGTGGGGTGGGTGCTCGGCCTGGGGTGGCTGATGGTCGTGACGGCCCTCGTCGCCCTGGTCGTGACGCTCGCCCGCGGCCTGCACGGGGACGGGCCGAAGGGCTGGCTGGTGGCGGCGGTCTGTGCCGCGCTGGGCATCGCCCCCGCGTACTTCATCGCCGGGTGGATCATCACCCCGCCCCCGCCGGGCGACCCGGCCAGCCCCGAACTGCGGCCGGCCTGGACACTCTCCAAGGCCTCGACCCCCGCCAAGGCGGTGGCGGTCTGGCAGCAGGGCGAGACCGTGGTCCGGGTCCAGGAGGACGGGCTGTCCGCCTACCGGGCCGCCGACGGCAGCAAGCTGTGGACGCTGGCCACGCCCACCCGCGAGACGGTCTGCGCCGCGGCCGCCGACCCGGCCGGGACGGTGGCGGTGGTCGCGCTGAGCCGCTCGCTGGGCGAGTGCGAGAGCGTCCGGGCGGTGGACCTCGGCACCGGGAAGTGGGCCTGGGGCGAGAAGGCCGTCAAGATCACCGACCCGGTCGACCGCGAGCGCCGCAGCCGCCAACTGGCCGTCACCGGCGGCACCGTGCTGGTCGCCGAGGAGGAGCAGCTACGGGCCCTCCGGGCCGCCGACGGCACTGACCTGTGGAACAGCCCGGCCACCAAGGGCTGCGACAACCAGGCGGTGGCCGCCGCCGCCGGGAAGGTCGCGCTGGCGGAGTACTGCTCGACCGGCTACCCGCAGGGGACGGCCGCGCTGCGGATGCTCGGCGCGGCCGACGGCAAGCAGGCCTGGCGCACCGACCTGGGCACCGAGACGGCGCTCACCTCGGTGGACGTGCTCTCCGTCCAGCCGCCGGTGCTGCGGGTCCAGGAGCGGGACCTCGCCGGGGTCCGGGGCGTGCTCTCGTTCACCGAGCAGGGCGTGGTGCGGACCCTGGTCAAGGAGGCGACGGGCAGTCAGCTGCTGGCCCTGGAGCCCAACAGCCAGTCCATCAGCGCGCCGGTGGTGCGGGCGGTGGTGACGGGCGACCAGCTGGTCGCCGCCGTGAAGACCGGAATCGGCGGCGAGGTGGTGGTGGGCTTCTCGCTGGCGGACGGCTCCCGGCGCTGGACGGTGGACGCGGGCAGCGGGGCGTACGGCCTGGCGGCCGGTCCGGACGGGGTGGTGCTGGCGCTGACCGACTACGGCTACGACAACCAGCTGCTGCGGATCGACCCGTCGACCGGCGCGACCCGCTCGCGGCAGATCCTGCCCACCGGGCACAGCTCCGCGACGGCCTGGCTCGGCCAGAGCGCGACCCGGTACCTGATCGGGTACGGCCTGGAGGACACCGCCGTCCCGGTGCTGCGCGGCCTGCCGCGCTGAGGCCTGCCGCGCTGAGGCCGGACGACCGAGGCCGGACGGCCGGGGGCCGACGGCCGACACGAGGGAGGGGTGCCGCCCGCCGGCGGCACCCCTCCTGCTCCGTACTGACTCCGCGTCAGATGTGGACCGCCGGGCCGGCGTCGTTCGCGCCCTTCTTGGTGAGCAGGCCGAGCAGGGCCGCCGCGAAGGCGACCACCGCGGCGACCGCGAAGGCCAGCGACATGCCGCTGACGAAGGACTCGTGAACGGCGGTGGCCATGCCCTGGACCACCTGGTCCGGGGTGCCGGCCGGGGACGGCGGGACGATGCCGAGCTGGGCGGCCTGGTCGAGGCCGGCCTGCTGCTCGGGGCCGAGCGGCGGGAGGCCGGCCTTCGCCCAGTTGCCCGGCAGCACGTCGGTGACCTTCGCGGCCATCACCGCGCCGAGCACGGCGGTGCCGAGGCTGCCGCCGACCTGCATGGCGGCCTGCTGGAGCCCGCCCGCGACGCCGGAGAGCTCCAGCGGGGCGTTGCCCACGATGACCTCGGTGGCGCCGACCATGACCGGGCTGATGCCCAGGCCCATCAGCACGAACCAGAGCGACATCACGCCGTTGCCCGACTCGGTGGTGAGGGTGGACATCCCGTACATGGCCACGGTGGTGAGCACCATGCCGACCACGATCGGGACGCGCGGGCCGACCTTGCCGATCGCGGCACCGGCCGCCGGGGCACCGATGATCATCATGCCGGTCATCGGCAGCAGGTGGACGCCCGCGTCGACCGGGGCCATCCCGTGCACGTTCTGGAGGTAGAAGGTCACGAAGAAGATGGCGCCGAAGAAGGCGAAGGCCATCAGGACCATCAGCAGCACGCCGGCCGACAGCGGCACCGAGCGGAAGAGCGAGAGCGGGATCAGCGGCTCCTTGGCCCGGGTCTGCCAGAGCGCGAAGAGCACCAGGGCGAGCACCGCGCCGCCGAGGAAGAGCAGGGTGGAGACGTCGCCCCAGCCCCAGCTCGGGGCCTTGATGATGCCCCAGACCAGGGCGAACATGGCCGCCGAGAGCAGCGCGATGCCGGGCAGGTCGAAGGACTTCACCGCGTTCTCGGAGCGGACGTCGCGCAGGATCACCAGGCCGAGCAGGACGGCCGCGATGCCGACCGGCACGTTGATCCAGAACACCGACTGCCAGCTCACGTGCTCGACCAGCAGGCCGCCGACGATCGGGCCGGCCGCGGTGGAGGCGCCGATCACGCCGGCCCAGATGCCGATCGCCATGTTGAGCTTCTCGGCCGGGAACGCGCCGCGCAGCAGGCCGAGTGCGGCCGGCTGGAGCAGCGCGCCGAACAGGCCCTGCAACACCCGGAAGGCGATGACCAGTTGGATGTTGGTGGCGAAGCCGATCGCCGCCGAGGTGACCGCGAAGCCGGCCGCGCCGACCAGGAAGGTGCCCTTGTGGCCGAAGCGGTCACCGATCTTGCCGGCGGTGATCAGGAAGACCGCGAGCGCCAGCAGGTAGCCGCTGGTCACCCACTGGATGTCGGCGGGCGAGGCGCCCAGGTCGGTCTGGATGGCCGGGTTGGCGATGGCCACCACGGTGCCGTCGAGGGCCACCATCATCACGCCGACGGCGACGGTGAGCAGGGTCAGCCAGGGGTGGCCTTGGAAGCGGGCGAGACCGCCACCGCCCGGCACGCTGCTCGGCCGGGACGGACCGGCCGCCTCGGCGCTCTTGGTCAGGGACTGGCTCATGTCTGACGGACCCTCCGGTGCTCGCTTGCTCGCTGCGGGACGGCTGTGTGGTCGCCGTGGCCGGTGACGCCCCGGCCCACCCGTCCCCACGAGTCGTCCGGCCCGACGGGCGCCACCGCCGTGCGAGATTATGTCAGTCCCTGACATTCGGCAAACACTGTCTTGTGCCTATGGCTGACTTCTGCCAAGGTGTGCCATTTGTCAGCGCGCTATCGTTGTCAGCACCGCTCCCGTCGGTCCCCCAGCCACCCCCGGAGGCCCCGCCGCATGGTCGTGCAGCCCACTTCTCCCGCCGCCGCCACGGACGGCTGCCGCGTCCTCGGCCTGCGCGAGCGGAAGAAGCAGCGGACCAGGGACGCCCTGGTCTCCGCCGCCCACCGGCTCTTCCTCGACCACGGCTACGCCCGCACCACCGTCGACGAGATCGCCACCGCCGTGGACGTCTCGCAGCGCACCTTCTTCCGCTACTTCGCCAACAAGGAGGAGGTCGCGCTCGCCGTCCT
Organism: Kitasatospora sp. NPDC051853; assembly: GCF_044452665.1. NCBI lineage: Bacteria > Bacillati > Actinomycetota > Actinomycetes > Kitasatosporales > Streptomycetaceae > Kitasatospora > Kitasatospora sp. NPDC051853. Next base: position 685,190 of record NZ_JBITBY010000002.1, read on the forward strand.
GGCCGACGCCGAGGACCACTTCATCGCGACCCTCCGGGCCCGCCCCGCCGAGGAGAACCCCCTTCAGGCACTGCGCGGTTCGATCGTCCTGACCTGGCGCGACCTGTCCACCACCGAGGACGACCGGGGCATCACGGCCGCCCTCGAACTCATCCAGCTGATCGAGGAGACCCCCACCCTGCTCGCCGCCCACCTGCGCCGGATCACCGACCAGGAGCGGCTGGTCGCCGAGCTGATCGCCGCCCGCGAGGGCCTCGACCCGGCCGTCGACCTGCGGCCCCGGGTGCTGGCGGCCGTCTTCGGCGGGGTGCTGCGCAGCGCCCACCTGGCCTGGAGCAGCGGCGGGTCCGGGCCGGGCCCGGAGGGCATGATCGCCGTCATCGAGTCCCACTTCGACCAGCTCGGCCCCGCCCTGGCCGGCGACTGGCGCTGAGCCCGCAGTGACGTGACGGGGCGTCAAGCGGCGGCGCGTTCCCGCCGTTGCGCGCCCCGCCCCGAGCGCGCACGCGGGCACGTGCCCCCTCACGACGCCGGCACCGGCTCCCCCAGTTCGTGGGTGTAGAGCCAGGCGGTGGCCCTGGTGTACGCGTACCGCGAGACCAGCGGCATCACCAACTCGTTGACCCGCCGGGCGACCGGGCCCGCCTTCTTCGCCTCCCGGTTGGCCGCCGCGGCCTTGAGCATCCGCCCGACCCGGGCCCGCCGCAGCCGCTCGTACTCGGCCAACGGCCGCCCCTCCGCCAGCACTCGGGCCAGCACCACCGCGTCCTCGATCGCCATCGAGGCGCCCTGCCCCGCGCCGACCGGGTGGGCCGCGTCGCCGACCAGGACGGTGCGGCCGCGCTGCCAGACCGGGACGGGCGCCAGGGTGTGCATCAGGGTCGGCCGGTGCACCTCGGCCGCGGCGCGCAGCAGCGCCAGCGGGACGGGGTCGGCCGCGTAGAGCGCGGCCAGCCGTTCGGGCCACTCTGCCAGGGGCACCCCGGCCAGGTCGGGCTGCCGGGGCTCCGCCACCTGGGCCGACCACCAGACCGTGCCGTCGGGGGCGGGCAGGTGGGCGAAGGCCCCGTTGCGGGCGAAGACCATGTTGAAGGTGCCCGGCTCCCCGGCCACCGGCGCGGCCCTCCCCGAGACGCTGTACAGCCCGGCGTAGACGGGGTCCGGCGCGGCCGGGTCCAGCAGGGTGCGGGTGGCGGACCAGAGCCCGTCCGCCCCGACCAGCAGGTCCGCCTCGGCGGTGGTCCCGTCGGCGAACTCCGCCCGCACCCCGGCGCCGTGGTCGTGACGGCCCGTCAGCCGCTGCCCGGTGAGGATCCGCGCCCCGGCCCGCTCGGCCTCCGCGCGCAGCGCCTCGACCAGCCGGCCGCGCATCAGGGTGACGCTGTGCAGCGCGTCCCCCGCGAGCCGCCCGCGCGGCATGGCGCCGAGCGGCTTCCCGGAGCCGGACCAGAGGCGCTGCTCGGGCACCTCGAAGCCGCACTCCCGCACCCGGTCCAGGCAGCCGAGCAGTTCGAGCCCGCGCAGGCCGTTGACGGCCAGGCTCAGGAAGGAGCCGACCGGGCCGGCCGGATCCGGGTGGGCCTCGTGGACGGTGACCTCGGCGCCGGTGCGGGCGAGGGCCAGGGCGGTGGCGGCTCCGGCCACACCGCCGCCGATGACGCTGACACGCATGGTGAATCTCCATTCAGTGAATCGTGATTCGGTGAAAGCGGCTTCAGTATGCTGAGGGCCGGAACCGAGCGTCAAGTGGTGGCGGGAGAGGAGCGACCCGATGGGCACGCGCAAGGAGCGGGCGGCCGAGACCGAGGCCGCACTGAAGCAGGCCGCCCGCCAACTCTTCGTCGAACGCGGCTACTTGACCACGAAGATCACCGACATCACCAAGGCCGCGGGCCGGGCCACCGGGTCGTTCTACGACCACTTCGGCAGCAAGGAGGAGCTGCTCCGGGCCCTGCTCCGCGACATGGGCGAGCAGGCCGACCGGGCCATCGACGCCGACGGCCACGGGCACCCCGCCGACCACGACCTCGCCGACCGCGAGCAGCTCCGCGAGCACCTGGCCGTCTCCTGGCAGGTCTTCCGCGACCACCTGCCGGTGGTGGTCGCCATGGTGCAGTCGACCATGGCCGAACCCCCCGGCTCGGGCCGGGCCTGGCAGAGCCTGGCCGCCGAGACCGAGGTCTTCCGCGAGCACCTCGCCCGGATGCGCGACCAGGGCCACCAGCTGCCCGGCGAACCGGAGTTGGTCGCCCCGGCGATGGGCGCGATGCTCTCGATGTTCGGCTACGCCGTCCTGACGGCGGGCGAGCACGGGCCGGCCGCGAGCGACGAACAGATCGTGGACACCCTCACCGCCCTCCTCCACCGGGGCCTGGCGGGCGGCGGCGCGGTCAAGCTATGAAGTCCTAGGTTCCCCGCGGAATTCCCCGGTGACATTCTTTGCGCGGGGGCGGCCGACCGCCCGCTTTCTCACCGATATCCGGAGCGGAACATGGCGCGCTTGGCAGGAATCTCCGACGGCAGGTCGACCGGCAGGAGGTTCGCCGCCGTGGCGGCCGCCGGCATGCTGACCCTGGCAACGGGAATGCTGGCGGCAAGCCCGGCACAGGCGGCGGGCAGCTACCAGGGGTGCCCGTCCGGTGCGGCCTGCATCTACCCGCAGGACAAGGGATGGAACGGGGGCCACCCGGACCTCGTCTTCTGGGACGGGGTCTACAACCTCAGTTACCAGGAGGGGAACCACATCGTCTTCAACAACCAGACCGACGGGTGGAAGGTCGAACTCCGCGAAGGGTGGAACGGCACCGGCACCGTGCGGGTCTACGTCCAGCCGGGCGAGCACGACGTCGAGAACCTGTCGCCCATCAACTCGGTCGTCCTCAGGCCCGCGTAACCCGCGCAGAAAAACGGGGATCCGGTTCTGCCTCTCGGCAGAACCGGATCCCCGTCGTTCCCGACACGTCGTCAGTGGCAGGGAACGATGTAGTACACCGGCCGGAAGTTGATGCTGTCCAAGGCCGGATAGCCCGTCGTTATCCCGATGGTGTCCCCGTCGTGGGCCTTGAACAGCGCGTCGGTGCTGTAGTTGGCCGGCGTCTGGTTGTTCCGGTAGGAACCGACACCGTTCCACTCGTGCAGGGCGTAGCTCGTGCAGTTGGGGAGCCCGAACACCCGGCCGGAGTAGGACGGTCCGGTGTAGATGCAGAAGTCGCCCACGCCACAGTAGTTGTGGACCGTACCGCCGGTGACCCAGGCGCCCGCGTTGTCATTGCTGCCGGCCATCGCGGGCTGCGTCATGAGACCGACGGCGGCGAGCGCACCGGCCAGGGTCACTGCTGCTGCTCGGCGAAGCTTCAAGGTTTCATCTCCTTGTGAAGTGGTGCGAGACGGGAGGTCTTCAGCCGCAGGGACGCACGTAGTACACGGGCTTGAAGTTGATCGCCGCCTCGGCCTCCATCTGGTACCACCCGTACCCGATGACGTTCCCTGCGGCGTCCTTGAACTGCGCGTCGATGCTGTAGTCGGCCGGCGTCTGGTTGTTCCGGTAGGAACCGAGACCGTTCCACTCGTGCAGGGCGTAGTCCGTGCAGTTGGGGAGGCCGAACACGCGGCCGGAGTAGAGCATGCCGGTGTAGATGCAGAAGTCGCCCACGCCACAGTAGTTGTGGACCGTACCGCCGGTGACCCAGGCGCCCGCGTTATCATTGCTGCCGGCCATCGCGGGCTGCGTCATGAGACCGACGGCGGCGAATGCACCGGCCAACGTCACTGCGACTGCTCTGCGAAGCTTCAAGGTCATCCTCTGTGAATCGATACGGCGGATTTCGCCCAGTGCGGGCTGACATCCCGATAGGGCTTCGAGTGAATGCCGGAGGCCACTTCGCTCTCGGCCACTGGATGAAGCAAAGCGGAAAATGTGACCGCTGGCAGATTTCTACCAGCGGGGTTGGCGCCCGACTACCTACGACCTCATAGGCGGACCGCAGCGTGCGGACTTCGTGTTCCGACGTTCGGATACGCCGTCCTGACGGTGGGTCAGTCGGTGGGGCGGGGCGCCGCCGGGCCGCGGAGCGGGAGCGGGCGACTGAGCACCAGGTTGGTGGTGGTGCTGCCGAGGCGGGCCAGTTCGTCCACGATCTCCTCCAGGTGGGCCATGGAGGTGGCCGCGACCTTGAGGACGTAGCAGTCGTCACCCGTGGTACGCAGGCACTCCAGGATCTCCGGACGCTCCGCCAGCAGGCGCCGCAGCGGCTCGTGCCGGCTCCCCGGCCCCGGGTACTTGAGCCGCACCACGGCCGGCACCGGGTACCCCGCGCGCGCCAGGTCCACCTCGGCCCGGTAGCCCGTGACCACCCCGGACGCCTCGAGCCGCCGCACCCGCTCGGTGGTCGCCGAGGCACTCAGGTTCACCCGGCGGGCCAGCTCGGTGAAGGCGATCCGGCCGTCACCCTGGAGCTCGGCGAGGATCGCCCAGTCGGTCGGGTCGAGTCTCTCGGTCATCCGGGCAATCTACCGGGGAATCCACGGCCGACCGGCGATCATGCCGGGAGGAAGGCCTTCTGACGGACCGTCCGGACTGCGTAGGTTTGACGGCGTGAAGATCGGTGTGAACGTCCCCAACTTCGGCCCGGGCACCGACCCGGGCATGCTCCGCGCCTGGGCCAGGACCGTGGAGGACCTCGGCTTCGACCTGCTGATGCTCTCCGACCACGTGGCCGTCACCCCCGATGTCGCCGAGCGCTACCCCGACCCCTTCTACGAACCCTTCACCACCTTGTCCTGGCTGGCCGGCCTCACCGGTCGGGTACGGCTGGGCACGACGGTGCTGGTCGCCCCGTACCGCCACCCGCTGCTCACCGCCCGGATGGCGGCCAACCTGGACGAGCTGAGCGGTGGGCGGCTGGTGCTGGGCGTGGGAGTGGGGTGGGCACGGCAGGAGTTCGAGGCGCTGGGCGTCCCGTTCGAACGGCGGGGGCGGCTGACGGACGAGGTGCTGCGGGAACTGCGGTCCGGCACGGGGGACTTCCCGCTGTGGGTCGGGGGCAACAGCGAGGCGGGGATGCGGCGGGCGGTGCGGTACGGCGACGCCTGGCACCCGATGCGCTGCACCCTGCCCTGGCTGCGCGAGGCGGCGGGCCGGCTGACCTCGGTGGCCACCGGACAGGGCCTGGCGCGGCCCGGTCTCGCACCCCGGATCAAGCTCCGGCTCACCACGGCGCGGAACGACGACCCCGAACGGCTCGCCGGAGTCGGCACCCTCGACCAGGTCCTGGACGACCTCGACCAACTCCGTTCGCTGGGCTGCGAATCCGTCCTCCTCGACACGTACGGGGGCGACCCGGACGAGACCCTCGACCCCGAACCCGCCTGGCACGACCTGGCCACCGTGGCCGCCTCGCTCTCCCGGACGGAGCCCTCGTGATGACCCCTGACGACCTTCCGCTGCTGCGCCGCGCCATCACCCTCGCGGAGGAGGCGTCCGCGGACGGGAACCCACCCTTCGGCTCACTGCTGGCGACGCGGGAAGGCGTGATCCTGGTGGAGGAGCGGAACAGCACGCTGACCGACCGGGACATCACCGCCCACCCCGAACTGAAGCTGGCCCGTTGGGCCGCACGGGAGTTGACGCCGGAGGCCGCGGCGGGGACGACGATGTACACCAGCTGCGAACCATGCGGCATGTGCGCTGCCGCCATCCAGGTGGCCGGCCTGCGGCGCGTCGTCTTCGCCCTCTCGGGCGAGCAGCTCCTCACCATCCGCCCGGGCAGCGGCCGGCAGCCCGTCCCGCAGGACGGCCCAGCCCTGTGGGAGGAGGTCCGGGCGGCGGTCGCGCCCTACTACCACCGCTGACCGGGCATCAGTCGCCGCGCTCCCGGAAGACCCGCGGCGGCAGCGGCTCGGCGGGTTCGCGGCGGACGCCGTTGACGTGGTCGTAGCGTCGGCCTTGCGGGCCGCGCCCGCCGCCACCTCGGCGAGGGCCTCCTCGCGGCGGGCGCGTTCGCGCTGCTGACGGGAATTCAACTGGTGCTCCCCTCGATGTCCGGAACGGCCACGAGGCAGCCCGGGTCGGTCTCCCATTCGCAGCCGCCGCCCACGGGGCGGAGGTAGGCGGCCTTCCCGAGGGTGTCGCGGTACTCCTCCACCCGCCCCGACCTGGTGTCGGTCACCAGTTCGCCGACCCGGGGGCGGTGGGTGGGGTGACGTCACACGAGAACAGGCGGAGGAGCGGATCGGGTTCCTGCTGGCGCGAGAGTTCGTACAGCGGCCAGGGCGGCGAGTGCATCGAGGTTGCCGACCACGTCCCCGGGCTGCTGCCCGTCCGGGACTCCAAGGACCCTGCCGGGCCCGCGCTCCTGTTCCCGTCCGCCTCCTTCTCCGCATTCGTCCGGGCGGTCAGGAGCGGGGAGTTCGGCACCGTCTGAGCCCCTCGTCATACCCGGGTACTACGCCGAAGACCGGACCTGGGTACGACCGTGTCCGCGGGGTGCGGCGCCTAGGCTGGCTGGGGTGAAGATCCAGGTTCCTTCTCCGGTGAACGAGGCCGCCCAGTGGGCCGGCGATCAGCTCGGTGATCTCGGGCGGGCGTTGCTGACCCCTGCCGAGGGTCATGTGCCGCTGCTGGCGGGGGCGCAGCGCGCGTGGGTGCGGGCGCTGCCCTACCTGCTGGCGCTGGCGGCGACGGTCACGCTGCTGTCGACCGGCACGGTGGTGCTGGCCAACGACTACGGGCTGCCGGTGGCGGTGGCCGGGGCGTTGGCGGTGGCGCAGTCGGTGCCGTTGATCGTCGCGGTGACCAGACCGTTGGCGGCGTGGTGGGTGATGTCGGCCGGGGTGGTGCTCGGGGCGTTGGCGACGGCGTGGACGCCGAAGAGCGCCGGGCCGTGGCCGTGGCCGGTGCCGACGCTGCTCGGGTACGTGTTCCTGATGGCGGCGTTGGCGCTGCGCGAGCGCGGGCGGACGCTGCTGGCGGTGTGGTTGGTGACGCTGGCGGCCAGTGTGGTGGCGAGCGACCTGCACCAGCCGAGGGCCGGGCAGACCGCGACCATCACGGTGGCGGTCTCGGGTGCGGTGCTGCTGCTGGGCTGGACGGTCCGGGGCCGGGGCGAGGCGCAGCGCAAGCTCGCGGAGCAGGAGCGGATCAGCGAGGCGGAGCGCGAGCGCTCCACCCTGTTGGAGGAACGGGCCCGGATCGCACGGGAGTTGCACGACGTGGTGGCCCACCACATGTCGGTGATCACGGTGCAGGCGGACTCCGCGCCGTACCGGCTGAGCGGGCTCCCGCCGGAGGCGGTGGAGGAGTTCGGGACCATCGCGGCGGCGGCCCGCGGTTCGCTGGCGGAGATGCGGCGCCTGCTCGGGGTGCTGCGCAGTGACGGCAGCGCGCCGGACCGGGCGCCGCAGCCGGGGGTGGAGCAGCTCGACCGGCTGGTGGAGACGGTCCGTCAGGCCGGGGTGCGGGCCTCGCTGCGCACCGAGGAGGTGGGCGAACTCCCGCAGGGCGTCAGCCTGTCGGCGTACCGGATCGTGCAGGAGGCGCTGGCCAACGTGGTGCGGCACGCGCCCGGCGCGGTGGCGGAGGTGGCCGTCGCGGCGAGCGGCGGGACGCTGCGGGTGACGGTGGTGAACGGGCCCGGCGGGACGCCGGGGGTGGAGGCCGGGGAGGGCACCGGGCACGGGCTGGTGGGGATGCGTGAGCGGGTCCGGCTACTGTCGGGCAGGCTGGAGACCGGTCCGACCGCCGAGGGCGGCTTCCGGGTCACCGCCGAACTGCCCGTCACCACCGTTGGAGAGAGCCCCCGATGACCGTCCGCGTAATCATCGTCGACGACCAGGCGATGGTCCGGGCCGGCTTCGCCGCACTGCTGAACGCGCAGAGCGACATCGACGTGGTCGGCGACGCCGCCGACGGGAAGCAGGCCCTGGAGGTCAGCGGGCGCACCCATCCGGACGTGGTGCTGATGGACGTCCGGATGCCCGAGATGGACGGGCTGGAGGCGGCCCGGCGGCTGCTGGACCCGCCGCCGGGCGTCGTCCACCGCCCGAAGGTGCTGATGCTGACCACCTTCGACGTGGACGACTACGTCTACGAGGCGCTGCGCGCCGGGGCCTCGGGCTTCCTGCTCAAGGACGCCCCGCCGGCCGACCTGATCGCCGCCGTCCGGGTGGTGGCGGCCGGGGAGGCGCTGCTGGCGCCCTCGGTGACGCGCCGTCTGATCGAGGACTTCGCGCGGAACAGGCCCGCCCCGCGCCGGGACCGCAGGCTCCAGCTGAACGGGCTGACCCCGCGCGAGACCGAGGTGCTGGAGCTGATCGCCCGGGGCCTGTCCAACCAGGAGATCGCCGAGCGGCTGGTGGTGGCCGAGCAGACCGTGAAGACCCACATCGGCCGCATCCTGGCCAAGCTGGACCTGCGCGACCGTGCCCAGGCGGTGGTGCTGGCGTACGAGTCGGGCCTGGTGACGCCGGGTCAGTAGGACGTCGGGGGGCGCCCCGCGGAGTCCGATTCGCGCAGTACACGAGGTGGAGCCCGCTCCGGACGGCGTCCGGGGCGGGCTCCGTCGTACCCGGGCCCGTGCTCACCCCTGGCTCCCGTAGTACCCCGGTATGACCGCGGGATTGGCGCTGCGGGGTGACGTCCCGTCAGGCGTCCGCTTCCTACCTTCCTCTCCGTCGAGAGCGGGACGAGGAGAGGCGGAGCGAGATGAAGGCGCGATTCCGGCGGGCACTGGCCGCGGGGCTGCTGACGGTGCTGGCGGTCGGCGGGGCCGGCGGCTGGGCGGCGGCGGACGGGCAGCGGGCGGTCACCGGGCCGCCGCCCGGGGCGGCCGCGTGGGTGGCCGACACCACCCTCGGGGTGCGGCTGCCGGAGCCGGGCCGCGCCTCGGCCGCCGAGGTGGCGGGGTTCTTCGACGGGCTCCCCCCGGCGCAGCAGCGGGCGCTGGCGGTGCGCCACCCGCTGGTGGTGGGGAACCTGGACGGCGCCCCGTACCGGCTGCGCTACCTCGCCAACTCCCTGGCGCTGCAGGAGGAGCGGCAGCGCGAGCTGGCCCGGGCCGCCGACCCGGCCCTGCCGGAGCGGGACCGGAAGGCGGCCGCCGCCCGGGCCGCGCGGTACGCGGAGCTGGGCGGGCGGCAGATCCTGGCCTTCGACCCGCGCGGGCGGGGCCAGTACGCCGAGGTGTTCGGCGAGTTGGACCGGGCCGGGCGCACCGTCGTGGTGGTGCCGGGCTCCGACATCGACCTGATGAGCGGTGACCGGGCCTCCGCGCACTACGGCACCCCGGGCGGCGCGGCCGAGGCCCTGCGCGCCGCCTCCGGCGAGCGCCTCGCGGTGGTTGCCTGGACCGGCTACACCACCCCCGTCAAGGTCGGCCTGGACGCGGCGGGTTCGCGCCTGGCGGAGGCCGGCGCGGCGCGGCTGTCGGCCTTCCTGGACGGGCTGACGCCGGTGACCGGGCCGGTCACCTTGGTCTGCCACAGCTACGGCACCGCGGTCTGCGGGCTCGCCGACCCGAAGCCCGAGCAGGTGCGCGGCGTGGTCGCGCTCGGCTCGCCGGGGATGGACGTCTCCGGGGCGGACGCGCTGCGGGTGCCGCTCTGGGTGGTCAAGCGCAACGCCGAGGACTGGATCGACAGGGTCCCGAACGTCTCGCTGTTCGGCCTGGGCCACGGCGCCGACCCGGACCAACCCTCTTACGGCGCGCGGCTGGTGAGCTCCACCGGCTCGCACGGCCACAGCGGCTACCTGGTGCCCGGCACCGCCTCGCTCGCCAACACCACCGCCATCGCGCTGGGCGAGGACGCCCGCGTCGACTGCGCCGCCGACAGCCCGGCCTGCTCGGCCGCCGTCACCCGCTGAACCTCCCCGAAGGGACCTCCCCCGTGAACGCCCTCGCCCGACTCCGGAGCTCCGCCGCCTCGGTGGACGCCAGGACCCCCGCCACCCGCGACCGCGCCCTGGACGGGCTGCGCGCCCTCGCGCTGCTCGCCGTCCCGCTCGGCCACTGGATGCTCGGCGGCTTCACCACCACGCCGGACGGCGTGCTGCACAACGAGAGCCCGCTCTCCACGCTCGGCTTCTTCGCCCCGCTCAGCTGGGTGCTGCAGATGCTCGGCGTCTTCTTCCTGGTCGGCGGCTACTCCTCGGCGAAGTCGCTGGCGCGGGCCCAGGAGCGCGGGGCCTCGACCGTGGACTGGTTCCGGCAGCGGGCGGTGCGGCTGCTGCGGCCGGTGCTCGGGGTGGCGGCGGTCTGGGCGCTGCTGGTGCCGCTGCTCGGCGCGCTCGGGGTGCCGCAGGGCACGGTGCGGACCGGCACCGTGCTGGTGGTGCAGCCGCTCTGGTACATCGGCATCTACCTGGCGCTCACCGCGCTCACCCCGCTCTGCCTGCGGCTCGGCCGCCGGCTCGGCGGCTGGGCCGCCGCCCCGCTGCTGGCCGCCGTGGCCGTGGTGGACCTGCTGCGGTACGGGCCGTGGGCGGAGTCGGTGCCGTCCTGGCTCTCGCTGGTGAACCTGCTGCCCGGCTGGCTGTTCGGCTACCAGCTCGGCGTCTCCTGGGCGCAGGGGCGCATCCGGCGGGCGGGCGCGTGGCTGCTCGCGCTGGGCGGCGCCGCCCTCTTCACCGTCCTGCTCACCGTCTTCCACTACCCGGCCAGCATGGTCGGCGTCCCCGGCGCGGCCCGTACCAACTCGCACCCGCCGTCCCTGCTGGTGCTGGCGCTGGCCTCGGCGCAGTGCGGCGCGGCGATGCTGCTGCGCGAGCGGATCGGGCGGGCCCTGCGGCGGCCGCTGCTCTGGCTGCCGGTCGTGGTGGTCAACCTCTCGGCGATGACGATCTTCTGCTGGCACCAGAGCGCGATGTTCTCCGTCGGCGCCCTCGCCTCCGCCCTGGACGCCTCCGTCCCCGGCCTCACCACCGCCCCCGACTCCCTCGCCTGGGTCCTCGCCCGCCTCGCCTGGCTCCCCGTCTTCGCCCTGGTCCTCGCCGCCATCGCCACGTACGCCCGCCGCTTCGACGCCCCCTGGCGCCTCCCCCGCCCTTGGAAGGCCGCCCTCACCGCCGCCGCCACCCTGTTCGCCGTCCACGCCCTCGGCGCCCTCTGACGCCCCGTCGGCACCGACACGCCGCCGGGCGTCGGACGGACGCCATAGGCTGGCCGGATGGTGACGTTCGATCAGTTCCTGGAGATGGGGCTGGCCTTGCCGGAGGCGGGCGAGCGGGTGACGTGGGAGACCACGGTGACGCTCCGGGTCGGGGAGAAGATCTTCGCGATGGGGACGCCGGGGTCGGGGGAGGTGACGGTGAAGGCGTCGAAGGAGGACCAGGCGGAGCTGTTGGCGGCGGAGCCGGAGGTGTTCTCCCCGGCGCCGTACGTGGGGCGGCACGGGTGGGTGCTGGTGCGGCTGGCCGGGGTGGACGGCGGGGAGCTGCGGGAGCTGCTGGCGGAGGCCTGGCGGAGCGTGGCGCCGAAACGGCTGGTCAGGGAGTTCGACGCGTGTGGGGGAACCGGAGGAACCCTGTGAGCCATCACACAGTTTGGCCGGGCACGGTGCCCGGTCGGAGCACCTACGCTGGCTGACGAAGAGCCGGCGGTGGTACCACCACGAGCCCGAGGATGGTGACCAGTTGCCGCAGCGCACCCCGCGTGAACGCACCCCCCGTGAGGTGCAGCGCAGGCGCCGGATGAAGCGTGCCGCCATGGGCCTGTTCGCCACCGTCGCGGTGCTCGCGGACACCGGCGCGGCGGCCGCCCAGGCGGCGGCGGGCAGCGAGCAGATCGCCATCACCACGCCTCCGGCCGGCAGCGCCCAGTGGGTGGCGGACCGTTCGCTGGGCCGGGTGCTGCCGGATCCGGCGACGGCCGCCCCGCGCGACGTGGCCGCGTTCTTCGCCTCGCTCACCGAGGGGGACGTCGACCGGCTGGTCACCGGGTACCCGCTGGTGGTCGGGAACCTGGACGGCGTCCCGCCCGAGCTGCGCTACCGGGCCAACCGGCTGGCCGTCGCGGCCGAGCGCGACCGCGCCCGGACCCAGGCCGCCGACCCCAAGCTGACCCACGCCGCCCGCGCGCTGGCCCAGGCCCGGGCCAACGACAGCGACCACCTGCTGGAGCGGGGCCGGCAGATCCTGGCCTTCGACCCGCGCGGCCGCGGCCTGGTCAGCGAGGTGTACGGGGACCTGGCGAGCGCCCAGCGGGTCTCGGTGCTGGTGCCCGGCTCGGAGGCCGACCTCGGCCACTTCGACCAGGCGGCGGAGCCGCTGCGCTCCCCGGCCGGGATGGCCCGGGCGCTGTACGAGGAGGAGAAGCGGCGCGCCTCCGGCACCCGCACGGCGGTGATCGCCTGGACGGGGTACGTCACCCCGGTCGGCCTCGGCCCGGACGCCGTCACCTCCCGGCTGGCCGAGGCCGCCGCGCCGCGGCTGGAGCGGTTGCTGGACGGACTCGCGGTGACCGGCCGCACGGACGCGCCGCCCACGCTGTTCTGCCACTCCTACGGTTCGGTGGTCTGCGGCACGGCCGCACCGGCCATCCACAACGGGACCGACGTGGTGGTCTTCGGCAGCCCCGGCATGGGGGTGCCGGACGCCTCGGCGCTCGGCACCGGCGTCCGGGTCTGGGCCACCCGCAACCCCAGCGACTGGATCGGCAACGTGCCCTACCTGGAGGTCGGCGGTCTCGGCCACGGCGCCGACCCGACCTCGGCCGCCTTCGGCTCCGTGGTGATCTCCTCCGCCGGGGCCTCGGGGCACAACGGCTACCTCTCCCCCGAGACGGCCAGCCTGCGCAACTTCGCCGAGCTCGGCCTCGGCCACTACGACGACGTCCGCACCGCCGCCCGCCGCGACGGCGGCTGACGCCCCGTCGACTGACGCCCCGTCGGCCACCGCCACTGACGGACCCCCACCGTACGGTGGGGCCATGACGGTGATCCGGGAAGGCCTCCACCACCTGCGCAGCGCGGCGGACGGCCGGCTGCTGACGGTGGCCGACGAACGGCGGCGCAGCGGCGCCGGATTGTGCACGGCCGAGCCGGACGGCTCCCCCGGCCAGCTCTGGCGGATCTCCGCCGTGCACCCGGGCGGCGGGCTGTACCACCTCACCAGCGAGGGCAGCGGGCGGCGGCTGGACGTGGCCGGGGCCCGCACCGAGGACGGCGTCCCGGTCCAGCTCTGGACGCCGAACGGCTTCGGCGCCCAGGACTGGCTGCTGGAGCGGCACGTGGACGCCCCCGACACCTTCAACCTGGTCGCGCTGATCAGCGGCCGCTCCCTGGAGATCGGCCCCGACGGCACCGCCCGCCAGTGGGAGGACCGGGACGACCCGTCGCAGTGGTGGCACCTGGACGCGGTCTGACGCCCCGCCATGGCCTGACGCCCCGTCATGGTCCGTCTTGCCGCCGGGCACTGCCGCGCGCTACTTTTGAACGCGTTCAGCAGTGACTCCGGGGAGGCGTCGTGCACGTGTACCGCAGGCAGTGCGACCAGACCGTACGGGCGTTCACCGTCGCCCTGCTGGTACTGCTGCCCGTCAGCTACCTGGCGCTCTTCGAGATCGAGCGGGAACTGCCGCTGGGCGACGCCGGGATGGTGGTCTTCGGCCTGCTCCCGCTGCTGGTCCTGCCGTTCGCGATGGGCGCCCAGCAGTGGGCCCTGCACGGCCGGGCCGGCCTGCGCTGGGCCGGACGGACGGCACGCCGGTACGTCACGTACTGGCTGGCGCCCTCGGCGGCGGTCTACCTGATCGTGCTCGCGGGCCACGTCCCCGGGCTCCGGTACGGCGGCGCCGACTTCCTCGGCCTGACGGCACTGTGGATGCTGGCACTCGGCGTCCCGATGGTGGTGGCCCTGCTGATGGTCGCCCCGTGGGCGCACCGCGCGACGGGCCGCCGGAAGGCGGCCGCCCGGGCCGCCCTGATCGTGCTGTCGAACCTGGTGCTCGTCCCGACCTTCGCGCTCGGCGGCGGCACCGCCCTCCTTCTCCTCGCGATCCAGGTGGCGTTCGCCTGCCGGGCCGTGCCCGGCCCGGCCGCGAAGTCCTGACGGAACGTCAGCGTGCGGGCACCCAGGCCCCGACGCCCAGCCGGCCGGTGGTGCCGAGGTCCAGCTCCGGGGTGACCGTGACGGGGGCCGCGTCGGAGGTGGCGCGGACCCGGAGGTAGGGGGCCAGGACCGGGGCGCCGTCCAGCCCGGTGGTGTTGCGCCAGGTGATCACGGAGCGGGCGGACCCGCCGGGGCGGAGCTCGAACTCCCGGGCGGTGTCCTCGGCCCCGGTGCCGGTGGCGATGGCGGAGCCGCCGCGCAGCACCGCGACGCCGTCGACCGGGCGGTGGTCGAGGCCGAGCGGCTGGGCCGACGGGAAGCCGTTCAGGCGCAGCGGCGCCGCCCCGCAGTTCTCCAGCAGCAGGCCGACCGCCCGCAGGCCCATCGCGGCACTGCCCTGATCGGCCGTCAGCCGCAGCCCCGAGGGCGGGCAGACCCCGGGGGCGGGCGGGGCCTCGGTGACCGGGACGCTGCGCACCAGGACCACCTTCGGCGTCCCGGCCCTGCCCCCGGCCAGGGGCGCCACCGCGGTCGGGCCGGCGTTCAGCCGCACGGCGTCGTGCACCGTCCGCCCGCCCGCGACGTACGGCAGGGTGCGCACGGTGTGGCCGGGCCCCGGGAGGCCCAGGTCGAGGGTGACGGTGTAGACGTACGCCTCGGCCTCGGGGTTGGTGACCTCGAACTCCACGCAGCCGGCGTCGGCGGCGGTGATCCGCACCCCGTCCCGGGCGGAGGCCGTGGGGCTCGGGACGGCCCGCCCGCTCGCGGGGGCGGCGACCGCGCACTCGGAGCCGTCGGCCGGCGGCTGTGCGGGGCCGCCGGGCGGGGTGGCCGGGCGCGAACCGCAGGCGGCCAGCGCGAGCAGGCCGGCCAGGGCCAGCGGGAGGACCGTTCGCGGACTGTGCATCCCCCGATCGAAGCAGACGACGCCGTCCCGGGCAGCGACCACCCCCCCGCAACAGCTGCCGCACGGGCAGGGAGAGTTGCCTGTTCGGGCACTACCTCCGGGTAGCGGCCCATCGGCCCGGGCGGAGGTTGACACCGCAAGTTGGTCTAGTCCATTTTGGGATTCAAGGGCCAGGTGCCGTGAACGATCCCGGCCTTGGGGGAAGGCACATGACGAATCATCAGACGGCCCGGCCGAGCCCGGTGCTGCTGGCCGCACTGGCCGCCGCCGAGCAGGACGTACTCCTCTACGACCTGGCCGGGATCGCCGGCCAGTACGACGCGCTCCAGCGCGAACTGCCGGGCACGGACGTCCGGTTCGCGCTCAAGGCCTGCCCGGTGGACGAGGTGCTGGCCACCCTGGCCGCCCGCGGGGCGGGCTTCGACGCGGCCGGCCCGGGCGAGATCGTCCAGGCGCTGCGCACCGGGGTGCCGGTGGAGCGGGTGCACTTCGGCAACACCGTGAAGTCCGACCGCAGCATCACCGAGGCGTACGCGCTGGGCGTGCGCGACTTCGCCACCGACAGCCTGGCCGACGTGACCGCGATCGCCCGGCACGCGCCCGGCGCCCGGGTGTTCTGCCGGCTGGCCACCGACGGGGCGGGGGCGCTCTGGGGGCTCAGCCAGAAGTTCGGCTGCTCCCCCGCGGACGCCGTCGAGGTGATGGCGGTGGCCCGGGCCTCCGGGCTGGTCCCGGCCGGGCTCTCGGTGCACGTGGGCTCGCAGCAGATGACCGCCGAGGCCTGGCGGGACGCCTTCGACGCGCTGGCCGACGTGCTGCGCGCGCTCGGCCGCCGGGGCATCCACCCGGACCACGTGAACCTCGGCGGCGGCCTGCCCGCGCTCGGCTACCTGGACCGCCGGGGCGAGCCGCTGGACCCGCCGATGGACAAGATGTTCACGGTGGTCCGGGAGGGCATGCAGCAGCTCACCGAGGCCGCCTCCGCCCCGCTCGGCTTCCGGCTGGAGCCCGGCCGCCACCTGGTGGCCGACCACGGCGCGATCCGGGCGCAGGTGGCCCGGCTGTCGGTCCGTCAGCAGCTCGACGGGGAGCGGCAGGCCTGGCTCTACCTGAGCTGCGGCAAGTTCAACGGACTCTACGAGATGGACCAGCTGCAGTACCGCCTGGAGTTCCCCGGCCACCCCGGGGGCCCGCACCTGCCCGCCGTGGTGGCCGGCCCGACCTGCGACAGCGACGACGCCTACGCGCACCGGGACGGCCTGGTCTCCGTCCCGGCCGGGCTGGCCTCCGGCGACCCGGTCTGGATCCACTCCTGCGGCGCCTACGCCACCAGCTACACCACCCAGGGGTTCAACGGCTTCGCGCCGCTGCCGGTCGCCTTCGTGGGCGGCCCGTAGGACCCTTCCGGAACCGCCGAACGGCCCCGTCCGTGGGGGGACGGGGCCGCTCGGCACCGGTCTCAGCGGACGACGTCGAAGACCTGCTTCTGGATGCCGTTCCCGTACGCCGCGTACTCCACCAGCCTGAGCTTCTGCACGTCCTTGTCGGTCTCGCTGAACAGCCGCTTCCCGGCGCCGAGCAGCAGCGGGAAGACCAGCAGGTGGTAACGGTCGATCAGGCCCGCGTCGGAGAGCGCCCGGCCGAGCGAGGCGCTGCCGTGCACGATGATCGGGCCGCCCTCGGTCTCCTTCAGCGCGGCCACCTCGTCCAGCGAGCGCAGGATGGTGGTCTCGCCCCAGGTGTCGACCAGGTCGCCCTCGCCGAGCGTGGTGGAGACCACGTACTTGGGCATCGCCTTGTAGCCGGCGAACTCCGCCATGCCGGGCCAGACCGGGCTGAACGCCTGGTAGCTCACCCGGCCGAGGAGCAGGGCGGCGGACTCCTCCTGCTCGCGACCCTTGATCTCGTAGGCCTCGGGCAGGAACTCGACGTCCTTGAAGGTCCAGCCGGAGTTGCGGTAGCCGGGCTCACCACCGGGGGCCTCGACGACGCCGTCGAGCGAGACGAAGGCGGTGCTGATCAGGGTGCGCATCGGTTCCTCGGGATCTGACGGACGGTCACTGGGCTTTCAGCGTAGCCCCGGTGACCGACAGCGGCCGGTTGCGCCGCCGGTCAGCAGGTCGTCCCGGCGGCGACCGGCCGCAGCTCGACCAGGTAGGCGTCCACCGCGTCGGTGACGCACTGGTTGCTGCGCCCGTAGGCGGTGTGGCCGAGGCCGCGGTAGGTGAGCAGCATGCCGCCGGGCAGCTGGCCCGCCAGGCCGTGCGCCTGCTCGTAGGGGGTCGCGGCGTCGCCGGTGGTGCCCACCACCAGGACCGGCGGCAGGCCCTCGGCCGTCACCCGGTGCGGCTTCAGCGGACCGGCGGGCCAGTTCCGGCAGGTGAGCGAGGCGAGCACGGTGGAGGTGCCGTAGGTGCCGGAGTCCCGGTAGGCCTCGTCGAGCAGGCCCCAGTACGCCTGCGGGTCGGCGGGGTGCGGCGTGTCGAGGCAGTCGACGGCGGTCAGGACGTCCGCCGAGTTGTCCCGGGGCCTCTGCTCCCCGCCCCCGGAGGCACCCGGGTCCCCGTCCGCCGGCGGGGCGTTCCCCGCGAGCCCGGCGAGCTTGGTGCCGTCGCCCCGCCGCGCCGCGGCGAGCCCCTCGGAGAGGTCCTTCCACTGGGCCTCCGGCGTGTACATCGCCGCCGTGACGGCGCCGAGCACGGCGGACTCGTCGAGCCGCTCGGTGCTGCCCTCGATCCGCAGCCCCCGGCCGGCCGCCTTCGCG
Organism: Kitasatospora sp. NPDC051853; assembly: GCF_044452665.1. Taxonomy (NCBI): domain Bacteria; kingdom Bacillati; phylum Actinomycetota; class Actinomycetes; order Kitasatosporales; family Streptomycetaceae; genus Kitasatospora; species Kitasatospora sp. NPDC051853. The sequence continues at coordinate 702,902 of NZ_JBITBY010000002.1, forward strand.
TACGTCTCCTCGACGGTGCGGCGGATGCCGTCCGGGGTGGCCGCGGGGCAGGCGTCCCCGACGATCCGGGCGCAGTTCTCGGCGTAGTCGTCGACCGCCTTCTTGAAGCCCCGGCCCTGGCTCAGGATGCGCTGCCGCCAGTCGAGAGCGGGGTCGACGGCGCCGTCCAGGACCATGGCACGGACCCGCCGCGGGAACTGCTCGGCGTACACGGTGCCCAGGTAGGTGCCGTAGGACCAGCCGAGGTAGGTCAGCTTCTCGTCGCCGAGCGCCGCGCGGAGCACGTCCATGTCGCGGGCCGCGTCCGAGGTGCCGACGTGGGGCAGGAGTTCACCGCTGCGGGAGACGCAGGCGGCGGTGGCGCGCTCGGCGTCGGCGAGCGCGGCCCGGCGCTCGGCGTCGGTGCGCGGGTGGAGGGGGACGGCGGGCGCCTCCGCCTGGCCGGACTCCCCCTCCGGGGCACCGCAGTCCACGGCCGGCCTGCTGCCGGCCACCCCGCGCGGGTCGAAGCCGACCACGTCGAAGTGCGCCCTGGCCGCCTTGCCGAAGGAGTCCACGCCGCCCGACCTCATCAGCTGGACGCCGGAGCCGCCGGGGCCGCCCGGGTCGAGGACCAGCGAACCGGTGCGCCGCCCCGGGTCGGTGGCGGCGGCCCGGGCCAGCGGCAGGGTGAAGGTCTTCCCGTTCCCCGGGTGGGCGTAGTCCATCGGAACGGTGAGGGTGGCGCACTGCAGCTCCCCGCAGGCGGTCCAGTCGGGCTTCTGGCCGTAGAAGGCCCGCAGCTCCGGCCGCTCGGCCGGTTCGGCGGCGGCCTTGCGCACCACCAGGGGCCCGCCCGGCGCGGTCCGGTCGCAGCCGGCCAGCCCGGCGGCGGCCGTCGCGGCCACGGCCAGGGCCACGGCGCCGAGACGGACGGCGGTGCGGCGGCGGGCCGCCACCGGGCGGTACGGGTGGGGGACGGTTCCGTGCACGGGTCTTTCCGATCGGTCGCGCGGTCCGGGGACGTCACGGAAGCCTGGCCGAGGCGGCCTGAGGTTTTGCTGAGGGCGCCCCCGCGGGGTGACGCCCGGTCAGGGCTGCTTGCGCGCCGGGAGCACCGGGAGCCGCAGGACGAAGCGGGCGCCGCCCCGGGCGCTGGGCACCACGGTGAGCGAGCCGCCGTGGGCGTGGGCCACCCAGGCGGCGATCGACAGCCCGAGCCCGCTCGACCCGGCGCCGCTGTGGAAGCGGTCGAACAGCGACCGGGCCCGCTCGGGCGGGACGCCCGGCCCCGCGTCGTCGACGGCCACCGTGCCGTCCGCGCCGACGGTGACCTCCACCTCGGCCGGCCGGCCCGGCGGGTGGCCGTGCAGCAGCGCGTTGCCCAGCAGGTTGGCGACGGCCCGGCGCAGCAGTCCGGCGTCGCCCGGCACCACCACCGGCACGGAGCGGACGGTGACCCGGTGCCCCTCCGACGGGGTGTCGGCGACCACCGCGTCGACGAGCTGGTCGAGCCGCAGCGGCTCCCGGTCGAGCGGGACGGCGCCGCTGGTCAGCCGGGCCCGGGTGAGCAGGGCGTCGACCAACTCGCCCATCCTGGTGGCCTGACGCAGCGTCCGACGCATCACCTCGGTGCCGTCGGCCTCGCCGCGCAGGCCGGTCTCGGCGAGCAGCCGCACCGAGGCCACCGGGGTGCGCAGGTCGTGGGCGGCGTCCGCGAAGAACGCCTCCTGCTGCTCGATCGCGGTCAGCGCCGGCCGGACGGCCCGCCCGGCCAGCCGGCTCCCGGCCACTGCCGACACGGTCACCAGGACCGCGCAGGCGGAGGCGAGCAGCAGGACCAGGCGGTTGTGGTCGTCCAGGTAGCCGGAGACGTCGACGGCGGCGACCAGCACGCCGTCGGTGTTCTCCTCCTCCGGGCCGACGAACGGCAGCGCGCAGAGCCGGAGTCGGTGCCCGTTCGGCGCGGTGACGGTGCTGCGGACCTGCTCCCCCGAGCGGCCGGCCTCGGCCGCCACCGCCCGCAGCGCCTCGGCGGGGACCACCAGACAGGGCCGCTGCGCGTCGGCCAGCGCGGTCACCTCGCCGCCGCTGCCGGTGAACAGGGTCACCGGCGGGCAGTCGTAGGCGCCCTCCTGCGGGTCCGGGTAGGCGAACACCCCCTCCTCGACGTACCGCAGGTCGGCGTAGACCTCGTTGACCCGCAGGGTGAGGTCGGCGTCGACCTGGGCCCGCCAGGAGGAGTCGGCCGCCCGGACCGCGACGACCGCCATGCCGGCCAGCCCGAGCGCACTGACCAGGGCGAACAGCAGGGCGGTGCGGCGGCGCAGCCGGTGGATCCGGCCGGCCGGGGTCAGGGCGGCGGCGCTCCCGCGCCTCACCCCTCCTGCTCCAGCCGGTACCCGACGCCGCGCACGGTGTGGATCAGCGGCGGGTCGCCGAGCTTGCGGCGCAGTTGGGAGACCAGGACCTCCACCACGTTGGAGTTGGGCTCGGTCAGCTCGTCCCAGCAGCGCTCGATCAGCTCGGTGCGCCGCACCGCCTGCGCGGGCCGGGCCGCCAGGGTCTCCAGGACGGCGAACTCCTTGGTGGTCAGGGAGAGCAGCACACCGTCGCGGTGCACGGTGCGGCGGGCGGTGTCGATCTCCAGCCCGCCGATCCGCACCACCGGCGGGCGGGGGACGGCGGTGCGGCGGCACAGGTTCCGCACCCGGGCCACCAGTTCGGGGACGGCGAAGGGCTTGACCAGGTAGTCGTCGCCGCCGGTGGCGAAGCCCTCGACCCGGTCGGCGACGGTGTCGCGGGCGGTGAGGAAGAGGACGGGCGTGGTCCGGCCGTCCTCCCGCATCCGGTGCACGTACTCCGCCGAGTCCCCGGCGGGCAGCATCCGGTCGAACACCACGCAGTCGTACGCGGTGACGAAGAGCGCCTGGTCGGCCTCGGGCAGGTCCGCGACCTCGTCGACGGCCAGGCCGCCGCCGCGCAGGGCCGCGGCCACCGCGAACCGCAGGTCCTCGTCGTCCTCGACCACCAGTACGCGCATGCCGGTCACCCTAACCGTGACCCGGGCGGGTGCCCGGGAGGCCGAGGCGGCGCTCTTCCCGGGCAGGGGGGATGCCGGGGAGGCGCCCGCCTCGACGCGGCCGAGCTTCCCAGGGCGAACCTGAGGATTTCGTGAGCCGGCGTTTCCTGACGGGTGGTCAGTGAGTCCTCGGGGTGACCGGCCCGGCGGTCACTCGCGGGCGGCCGAGGTGGAGCTCATGTCGGCGTAGCGGTCCCCGGTGACCTTCTCCGCGACCGGCTCCAGCAGGGCGAGCTCCGCCCCGGTCAGCTCCACCGTGGCGGCCGCGGTGTTCTCGGCCAGCCGGGTGCGCTTGCGGGTGCCCGGGATCGGCACCACGGTCAGACCGTGCACCGCCGCCCGCTGGTGCACCCAGGCCAGCGCGACCTGGGCCGGGGTCAGGCCCCGCTCGGCGGCGATCGCGCGGATCGGCTCCACCAGCGCCGCGTTGGCCGCCGCGTTGGGGCCGCTGAACTGCGGGTGGTGGCGCCGGTAGTCGTCCTCGCTGAGCGTCTCGGCCGCTGTGAAGGAGCCGGTCAGGAAGCCGCGGCCGAGCGGCGAGTACGGCACGAAGGTGACGCCCAGTTCGGCGGCGGCCGGGACGGCGGTGCGCTCCACGTCACGGGAGAACACCGACCACTCGGACTGCAGCGCGGCGATCGGGTGCACCGCGTGGGCCTCGCGCAGCTCCGCCCCGGTCACCTCGGACAGGCCCAACTCCCGTACCTTGCCAGCCCGGACGAGCTCCGCCATGGCGCCGACCGACTCGGCCAGCGGCACGGCGGGGTCGCGGCGGTGCATGTAGTAGAGGTCGATCTCGTCCACGCCCAGGCGCTTGAGCGAGGCGTCCACGGCGGAGCGGATGTACTCCGGGTCGTTGCGCACCGCCCGGTAGCGCGGGTCCTCGGCGCGGCGCTCGATGGCGAACTTGGTGGCCAGCACCACACGGTCGCGGTTGGCCCGGACGAAGGGACCGATCAACTCCTCGTTGGCGCCCGAGCCGTAGATGTCGGCGGTGTCGAAGAGGGTGACGCCTGCCTCCAGCGCGGCGTCCAGGGTGGCCAGGGCCTCGGCGGTGTCGGTCGGGCCGTAGAACTCGGACATGCCCATGCAGCCGAGGCCCTGGGTGCCGATCAGCCGGCCGCCGCGACCGAGCGGGACGGTGGGGAGGAGGTGCTGCTGCTGCACTGCTGACTCCTGGTCTGTTCGTCGTCGAGGGCGCCCGTGTAGAGCTCGATCTTGTGGTCCAGTACCGCCAAGGTGGCGTGCAGGTCGCTGAGTTGGCGCCGGATGTCCTCGCGGTGCTCCACCAGCAGGTCCCGCCGGTCGACCAGGGTGTGGTCGCCCGCGCGGAGCAGCTCGACGTAGCGGAGCATGTCGGCCACCGGCATCCCGGTCAGCCGCAGCCGGTTGAGGAAGTCCAGCCGGCGCAGGTCCACGTCGCTGTACCGGCGCTGCCCGGAGTGCGAGCGGTCGACCGGGTCCAGCAGGCCGATCCGCTCGTACCAGCGCAGCGTGTGCGCGGTCAGCCCGGTGGCCCCGGCGACCTCGCCGATGCTGTGCCGGGGCGTCGGATCGGCCTCGGTGGTGCGCACGTCGCGGGCCTCGCAGTGCCTCAGGACGGTCTGGATCGTCGTCACGCGGTGCCCCCTGTGGAAGTGACGTTCACGAAGCTACTGACTTGGAGTGCACTCTAGGCAACCACCGCCGCCTGGCGCGTCCGGCCGAGTCGTTAGAGTCGGGGGCATGGAGAGCTTGCGGATGATCGAGGACTGGCCGGTGCCGAACGCGGCGGCCGTGGTGGTGCGGGCCGACGGGACGGTGCTCGGCGCGGCGGGGCCGCAGCAGCACCTCTTCCCGCTGGCCTCGGTGACCAAGCCGCTGACCGCCTACGCGGCGCTGGTCGCGGTCGAGGAGGGCGTCTTCGAACTGGACGACCCGGCCGGCCCCGAGGGCTCCACCGTCCGCCACCTGCTGGCCCACACCTCCGGGCTGGCCTTCGACGAGCACCGCGTGATGGCCCCGCCCGGGGACCGCCGCCTCTACTCCAACGCGGGCTTCGACGTCCTCGCCGACACCCTGGCCAAGGCCTCCGGCATCTCCTTCGCCGACTACGCCGCCGAGGCCGTCTTCGCCCCGCTCGGCATGACCTCCACCCTGATCAACACCGCCCACCGCACCCCCGCCGGGGCCGGCGGCCTCTCCACCGCCGCCGACCTGGCCCTCTTCGCCGCCGAGCTCCAGGCCCCCCGCCTGCTCGACCCCTCCACCGTGGCCGCCGCCACCCGCGAGGTGGCCTTCCCCGGCCTCAGCGGCGTCCTCCCCGGCTTCGGCCACCGCCGCCCCAACGACTGGGGCCTCGGCTTCGAGATCCGCTCCGACAAGTCCCCCCACTGGACCGGCACCACCAACTCCCCCGCCACCTTCGGCCACTTCGGCCAGTCCGGCACCTTCCTCTGGGTCGACCCCACGGCCGGCCTGGCCTGCGTCGCCCTCACCGACCGCGACTTCGGGCCGTGGGCGGCGGAGGTCTGGCCGCAGCTCTCCGACGCAGTGCTCGCCGAGGCCGCGTGAGACGGGCCCGGGCGGCGCTGCTCGTCGTCGGCGGCCTGGGCCTGCTGACGGGGTGCCAACCGCTGCCGCTGCCCCTGGTGGCGGTGTACCTGGACGGCCAGGGCGTCCCGCAGGCGCTGGTGCGCACCTGTGACGAGGACGGCCGGGTCCTCGGCCCCTACCTGGAGGCCACCGAACAGAGCGTGGGCCGGGGGGACGCCTGGCCGGAGGGACCATGGGACGGCTGGCAGGCCAAGGGCAAGTGGCACGCGGCCGACTTCCCGCTGTTCACCCCGCCCGCCGACTGGGCGGTCACCACCCAGGGCCACCTGGAGTACCGCCCCGGCCTGACCTACCGGTTCTCGGTCGCCGATCCGGAGGACTACGCGTGGAGCTCCCGGGTGACCTTCGGTGCGGCCGAGCTCACCGCCCTGCAGCCCGGGCAGGTGCTGACCGACGACGGTGCGGTACCCCGGGAGCAGTTCGAGGAAGAAGCCCGGAAATCCTGCTGACGGTGCGTCACCCCGGCAGGCCCGGGACGACCAGGCCGGACTCGTAGGCGATCACCACGGCGTGGGTGCGGTTCTGGGCGCCGAGCTTGGTGAGCACGTTGCCGACGTGGGTCTTCACCGTCTCCTGGCTGACCCGGAGGGCCTCGGCGATCTCCGGGTTGGACAGGCCGGTGGCCATCTCCCGGAGCACCTCCTCCTCACGGACCGTCAGGGCGGCCCGGGGCAGCGCCTCGGCCGAGGTGAGCGGGCGCGGGGCGACCATCCGGCGCAGGGCGGCGGGGAACAGGACCGCCTCCCCCGCCGCCGCCACCCGGACCGCCTCGGCGATCTCCCGGACCGGCCGCCGCTTGAGCACGAAGCCGCTCGCCCCGGCGCTGAGCGCGGCGGTCACGTAGCCGTCGTTCTCGAAGGTGGTGATCACCACGACCTTGGGCGGGTCGGGCTCGGCGAGCAGCTCCCTGGTCGCCTCGATCCCGTTGCGGCGCGGCATCCGGACGTCCATCAGCACCACGTCCGGCCGCAGCTCCCGCGCCCGTTCGACCGCCTCGACGCCGTCCGCCGCCTCGCCGGTGACCGTCAGCCCCGGCTGCGCGGAGAGCAGCGTGCGCAGTCCGCCGCGGGTCACCTCGTCGTCGTCCGCGATCAGCAGCGAGATCCGCTCGGTCACGCCGGCACCCGCGCGGGCAGACTGACCGTCAGCCGCCACTGCCGCGGCCCGTCGGGGCCCGCCTCCAGCTCGCCGTGCAGCAACCGGACCCGCTCGGCCAGGCCGCGCAGCCCGTGCCCGGAGGGCGGGAAGGCCGCCGGGTCGCCGCCGACCAGGTTCACCACGCCGAGCGCCAGCCCCTCCGGCCCGACCGCGACCCGGAGCTCGACCGGACCGCCCGCACCGTGCCGCAGCGCGTTGGTCAGGCCCTCCTGGACGATCCGGTACGCCGCCCGGGAGAGCGCGCCCGGCAGCTGCCCGAAGTCCCCGGACAGCTCCGGCACCACCTCGACGCCCGCGTGGCGCAGCCGCTCCAGCAGCTCCGGCAGGTCGGCCAGGGTCCGGACGGGCGCGGTGCCCGCCTCCTCCTCGCGCAGCACGCCGAGCACGTGGTCCAGGTCCTCCAGCGCCGCCCGGGCCGACTCCTCGATGGAGCGCAGCGCGGCCCGTGCCGCCGCCGGGTCGGCGTCCAGCACCTCGCCCGCCACCGCCGCCTGGATGGTGGCCGCGGTCAGCGTGTGCCCGATCGAGTCGTGCAACTCCGTTGCCAGCCGGTTGCGTTCGGCCAGCTCCCGCTCCCGCTCGGCCGAGGCCGCCAGCCGCTCGGCCGCCGAGGGCCCCAACAGCCGTGGCGCGGACCGGCGCAGGGCCCCCGTCACCACCGCGCAGAGCACGGCCGCCAGCAGCAGGCAGAGCACCCCGGCCGGCCAGGTCCACCAGCCGTTCACCGGCGGCGTCCAGCCGTAGAGGTCGATCTCGGCCTCGCCGCCGAGCCAGGCCCCGGGCAGCGCGACCCCCATGAGCAGCAGCAGCCCGCCGAGCAGGACCACCCCCCACCCCAGCGCCACGAGCAGCAGCAGCCACAGCGGAGTGCGCCAACGCCAGCCCCCGGTAGCCGACTTGACCGGCGGCGGCACTGCCGCCCCCAGCACCCGCCGCGCCACCGAGGCCAGCAGCCGCCGCACCCCCGGCACCACCCCGCCAACGGCGACCAGCGCCGCCCACAGCACCAGGGTCATCCCCCAGAGCACGGCCTCCGGCCCCGACTTCCAGGCCAGACCCGGTATCAACGCGAACATCAACGGCACGGTGCTCAGCCCGGCGGCCAGCGCCGCCAGCAGTGCACCCGCGTACGTGGAGCCGCGCAGCAGCGGCCCGATTCCCCTGATCATGGACGCCAGTATTCCGGCCTCCTCCGTGGACGACCTCCCCCGATCGGGGGAGCGCCCGGAGCCGGCCGGAACGGAAACCACTTGACCCTCGGACCGGAAGCGCCGTAGGAACCGGACCATGACCGGTCCGATCATGCTGCACGAGAACGAACTCCCCGCTCCCTGGCGCTTCCGGCTCGGGGTGCTGATGACCGTCGCCGGAGTGGCGAGCGGCGCCGTCTGGGGTGCGGTGCTCGAGTTCCTGGTCTACGGGCCGACGTACCCGATCCTCGGGGCCCTGGCCGGCACCGTCTTCCTGCTGCCCGTCTTCCTGCTCACCCTCGGGGTGCTCTGCGCACTGCCGCGGAGGATCGCACTGGACGGTCGCATCGGGCCGGCACTGGCCTTCCTGGCGACCGTCCTGGGCGAGTACCTGGTGCTCGGTCAGCTGCTCCGCGACGCGGGCGCCTTCGAGCATCCGCTGGTGGCCGCGACCGCGCTGTCCGCCGCGGGAGCCGCCGCCGTCGGGGCGCTGATCGCGGTCCACACCACCCGCCGCACGCTCAAGGCCGCCCCCGGTCAGCCGTAGCGGAGCGGGGAGTGCATCTCCCAGAGCAGCAACTCCGCGCCGTCCTCCCCCGCCGTGGGGTCGGCGAAGGCGGTGCCGGTGGCGCGGACGCTGTCGCCGGGGGCCATGGTGCGGCCGCCGCCCTGGGGGCCGGGGACGGTGCGGTAGCCGAGCGAACCCCGCGTCAGGTGGGCGTAGCGGTAGGGGGCTTCGGGGAGTTCGGGGAGCGGCTCCCACGGCCCGGCGGTGACCAGCCACAGCGCGGCGTCGGAGCGGAGCAGCCGCGGGGCGCCGGCGGAGGCGTCGCGCGGGAGGCCGGAGGCGAGCAGCGTCAACCCGGTGGCGGAGGGGGTCACCCGGGCGAGGCCGTAGGAGGGGGTGGCGTCGAAGGTGTCGGGCTGGAGCCACATCTGGACGAAGCGGACGGGCTCGGCGGCACCGCCGACGTTGCGTTCGGTGTGGGTGATGCCGGAGCCGGCGCTCTGCACCTGGACCGTCCCGGGGCGGACCACGCCCGCGTGGCCGTGGCCGTCGCGGTGGGCGAGGGCGCCGTCCAGGACCCAGGTGACGATCTCGGTGTCGCGGTGCTTGTGCTCGGCGTAGCCCGCGCCCGGTGCGATCGACTCCTCGTTGACGGCGAGCAGCGCGCCGAAGGAGGTGTTCTTCGGGTCGTAGTGCCCGGAGAAGGAGAAGGCGTGCCGGGTGGTGATCCCCGGCTCGGGCTCGGAGGCGTAGCGCTCGGCCGCGCGGCGGTGGTCGGCCCGGGGACGTGAGGAGGGAGCGTCGGTCACCCGGCCCACGGTAGCCGGTGTGACCGGGACCACCGCTCCCATCCGGCGGGGGCGGTACGAGCCGCCCCGTGGGTGAGGCAGTCTTGTCCCTGTGCCATCCGCTTCAGCGAATTCCGACAAGAAGTCAGCCCCCACGACCGAACAGGCCGGGCAGCCCGAGCAGCCGAGACCGCGCCGGGGCGGGCGGCTGACCGCGCAGGAGCGCAGGCTCGCCACCGAGCGGGCCGAGCTGCGGGCCGCGACCCTCAAGCGGCTGGAGAAGTCCTCCGGCAAGCTGGCCACCGCCGCCATCGCGCGGATGGACGACCAACTGGGCTGGTACCGGCGGATGCCGCCGGAGCACCGGTCCTGGATCGGCCTGGTGGCCCAGGCCGGCATCGCCGCGTTCACCGAGTGGTACCGGCATCCGGACGCCCCGCAGGCGATCTCCACGGACGTGTTCGGCACCGCCCCGCGCGAGCTGACCAGGGCCATCACGCTCCGTCAGACCGTGGAGCTGATCCGCACCACCATCGAGGTGATGGAGGAGGCGATCGAGGAGGTGGCCGCCCCGGGCGACGAGGCCGGGATGCGCGAGTCGGTGCTGGTCTACGCTCGGGAGATCGCCTTCGCCACCGCGCAGGTCTACGCCCAGGCGGCCGAGGCGCGCGGCGCCTGGGACGCCCGCCTGGAGGCGCTGGTGGTCAACTCCCTGCTCTCCGGCGACGCCGACGAGGGCGTGCTGTCGCGGGCCGCCGCGCTCGGCTGGGGTCAGCCGAGCCAGGTGCGGGTGGTGATGGGCTCCGCCCCGGACGGGGACAGCGAGTTGGTGGTGGAGGCGATCCGACGGGCCGCCAGGTACGCCAAACTCCAGGTGCTGACGGGCGTGTTGGGCAAGCGGCTGGTGGTGGTGGTCGGTGGCGACAAGGAGCCGGTGCACGCCGCCCGGGCGTTGATCGGCCAGTTCGCGCCGGGCCCGGTGGTGGTCGGCCCGACCGTCGGCGACCTGCTCTCGGCGACCCGTTCCGCGCACGCCGCGGCGGCCGGCCTGAAGGCCTGCGCGGCCTGGCCGGACGCCCCGCGCCCGGTGCTGGCCGACGACCTGCTGCCCGAGCGGGCGCTCGCGGGGGACCAGGCGGCCCGCCGCCAGTTGGTGGAGGAGATCTACACACCGCTCGACGAAGCCGGTTCGGCGCTGTTGGAGACGCTGAGCGTCTACCTGGAGCAGGCCTCCTCGCTGGAGGGCGCCGCCCGGATGCTCTTCGTCCACCCGAACACCGTGCGCTACCGGCTCCGTCGTGTGACCGACGTCACCGGCTATGCTCCGTCGGACGTGCGATCGGCCTTCACCCTGCGGATCGCGCTTGCCCTGGGCCGACTCGGCTCGGCAGCCGAACAGGATTGACGCCGCTGTAGGGACCCCACAATCCGGCGTCCTTTTATTCGTTACCGTCGCCTACCCGTCCCCGGGTGCCTGGCGAGAGAGGGTTGAACCGTGCTCGTAATCGTCGCCCCTGGGCAGGGTGCCCAGACCCCCGGATTCCTCACCCCCTGGCTCGAACTGGACGGCGCCGCCGACCGGTTGCGGGCCTGGTCCGACGTGGCCGGGCTCGACCTGGTCCGCTACGGGACCGAGGGCTCCGAGGAGGAGATCAAGGACACCGCCGTGGCCCAGCCGCTGCTGGTGGCCGCGGGCCTGCTCACCGCCACCGAGCTGTTCGGCGCCGTCACCGGCGGCCCGTTCTCCGCCGTGGCCGGGCACAGCGTCGGCGAGATCACCGCGGCCGCGCTGGCCGGCGTGCTGAGCGCCGAGGACGCGCTGGTCTTCGTCCGCGAGCGCAGCCTGGCGATGGCCGAGGCCGCCGCCGCGACCCCGACCGGCATGACCGCGCTGCTCGGCGGCGACGCCGAGGTGGTCGCCGCGAAGCTGGCCGAGCACGGCCTGACCGCGGCCAACAACAACGGCGGCGGCCAGCTGGTCGCGGCCGGCACCCTGGAGCAGCTGGAGGCCCTCAAGGCCGACCCGCCGGCCGGCTCCCGGGTGATCGCGCTGAAGGTGGCCGGCGCCTTCCACACCGAGCACATGGCCCCGGGCGTGGAGCGGCTGGCCAAGCTGGCCCCCACCCTGACCACCGCCGCCCCGGCGGTCGCGTACGTGTCCAACAAGGACGGCGAGGTCGTGCAGGACGGCACCGAGGTGCTGGCCCGGCTGGTCTCGCAGGTGTCCAACCCGGTCCGCTGGGACCTCTGCATGGAGACCCTGCAGCAGCTCGGTGCCACCGCCGTCATCGAGCTCTCCCCGGCCGGTACCCTCACCAACCTGGTCAAGCGCAACGTCAAGGGTGTCGCGACGCTTGCCCTCAAGACTCCGGCCGACCTCGACAAGGCGCGCGCGCTGGTCGAGGAGCACGGCGGGCAGGAGCTGGACGCATGACGACCCCTCAGATCCGTCCCGCCACCGGCGCGGCGCACTCCCGCATCCACGGCGTGGGCGGCTACCGCCCCGTCCGGGTGATCCCCAACGCCGAGGTCCTCAACTGGATCGAGTCCTCGGACGAGTGGATCCGCAGCCGCAGCGGCATCACCGAGCGCCGCTGGGCCGGCCCGGAGGAGACCGTCGCCGAGATGTCGGTGCAGGCGGCCGGCAAGGCGATCGCCATGGCCGGGATCGCCCCGGAGCAGATCGGCGGCGTGATCGTGGCCACCGTCTCGCACCTCAAGCAGACCCCGGCCATCGCCACCGAGATCGCCGAGCGGCTGGGCTGCGGCACCGCCCCGGCCTTCGACATCTCGGCCGCCTGCGCGGGCTTCGGCTACGGCCTGAGCCTGGCGGACGGCATGGTGCGCGGCGGCAGCGCCGAGTACGTGCTGGTGATCGGCGTGGAGCGGCTCAGCGACCTGACCGACACCTCGGACCGTTCCACCGCCTTCATCTTCGGTGACGGCGCGGGCGCCGCGATCGTCGGCCCGTCCGAGACCCCCGGCATCGGCAAGGTGATCTGGGGCGCGGACGGCTCGCAGAAGGACGTCATCTCGCAGACCCAGGCCTGGGACACCGCCTTCGCCAAGGAGGACGCCGTCAACGGCGCCGGTGACGAGGTCAAGTGGCCCGCCCTGCGGATGGAGGGCCAGACGGTCTTCCGCTGGGCCGTCTGGGAGATGGCCAAGGTGGCCCAGCAGGCGCTGGACGCCGCCGGGATCACCGCCGACCAGCTCGGCGCGTTCATCCCGCACCAGGCCAACATGCGGATCACCGACGCGATGATCAAGGCGCTGAAGCTCCCCGAGAGCGTCCCGGTGGCCCGCGACATCGCCGAGACCGGCAACACCTCGGCCGCCTCCATCCCGCTGGCGATGGAGCGGATGCTGGAGAGCGGGGAGGCCCGCAGCGGCGACCTCGCCCTGATCATCGGCTTCGGGGCGGGTCTCGTGTACGCCGCCGCAGTCGTTACCCTCCCCTAGGCGCGGTCTTCCGACCCGCCATCAGAAATCGTGCGACGGCCCGCCGGGCGGTCGTGTTCAACACCGAAGAGGAGCAGCCAGTATGGCTACCAAGGACGAGGTTCTGTCCGGTCTCGCCGAGATCGTCAACGAGATCGCGGGCATCCCGGCCGAGGACGTCGAGCTCGACAAGTCCTTCACCGACGACCTGGACGTCGACTCGCTCTCCATGGTCGAGGTCGTCGTGGCCGCCGAGGAGCGCTTCGACGTCAAGATCCCGGACGACGAGGTCAAGAACCTGAAGACCGTCGGCGACGCGGTGGACTACATCCTCGCCAACGCCGCCTGATTGTCCGTCAGCGCCAGCTGACCGCCCGGGCGGCCCGGGTCCCCACCCAGGCCGCCCGGTCACCCCACCCCCCGGCAACGCCGCCACCTGCCACACGTGAGAGAAGAAGAACCAGTGACCGCTGAAAACCGCACCGTGGTCGTCACGGGTATCGGCGCCTTCACGCCGCTGGGCGGCGACGCCGCCTCGTTCTGGGAGGGCCTCACCTCCGGCCGCTCCGGCGTGGCCGCGCTGACCGAGGAGTGGGCCGCCGAGCTGCCGGTCCGGATCGCCGCACGCACCGCGGTCGAGCCGGGCGAGGTGCTCCCCCGCCCGCTGGCCCGCAAGCTGGACCGCTCGGCGCAGTTCGCGCTGATCGCGGCCCGCGAGGCGTGGGCCGACGCCGGCTACACCTCCTCCGCCACCGCCGAGGGTTCGGAGCTCGCGCCCGAGCGCCTGGGCGCGGTGATCGCCTCCGGCATCGGCGGCGTCACCACCCTGCTCGACCAGTACGACGTGCTCAAGCAGCAGGGCGTCCGCAAGGTCTCCCCGCACACCGTGCCGATGCTGATGCCCAACTCCCCGGCCGCCAACGTCGGCCTGGAGGTCGGCGCCCGCGCCGGCGTGCACACCCCCGTCTCCGCCTGCGCCTCCGGCGCCGAGGCGATCGGCTACGCGATCGAGATGATCCGCAGCGGCCGCGCCGACGTCGTGGTGGCCGGCGGCACCGAGGCGGCGATCCACCCGCTGCCGATCGTCGCCTTCTCCAACATGATGGCGATGTCCAAGAACAACGACGCCCCGCAGCACGCCTCCCGCCCGTACGACAAGGGCCGCGACGGCTTCGTGCTCGGCGAGGGCGCCGGCGTGGTCGTGCTGGAGTCGGCCGAGCACGCCGCCCGCCGCGGCGCCAAGGTCTACTGCGAGGCGGTCGGCCAGGGCCTCTCCTCGGACGCCCACCACATCGCCCAGCCGGAGCCGACCGGCGCCGGCGTGGCCCGCGCCATCGCCGACCTGTTCGAGCACAACGAGCTGGACAAGGCCGAGGTCGTGCACGTCAACGCGCACGCCACCTCGACCCCGCAGGGCGACACCGCCGAGATCAAGGCGCTCCGCAAGGAGCTCGGCGAGCACCTCGACCACGTGGCCATCTCCGCCACCAAGTCGATGACCGGCCACCTGCTCGGCGGCGCCGGCGGCATCGAGACCGTCGCCACCGTGCTGGCCCTGCACCACCGCCTGGCCCCGCCGACCGTCAACGTCGACAACCTCGACGACGACATCGACGCCGACATCGTCCGCGGCGAGCCCCGCACCCTCCCCGAGGGCCGGATCGCCGCGCTGAACAACTCCTTCGGCTTCGGCGGCCACAACGTGGTGCTGGCCTTCCGCACCGTCTGAACCCGAGCCTGACGGCCCGCCGCGCGAATCCCCTTCGCGCGGCGGGCCTGCGGCGTTCTAGGGTGCACGAATGATCGAGATACCCGTCGCCGTACCGTCTTGGCTCCACCCGCTCGAGGCGGAGTCCGTGGTGACGGACGCCGGGCTGACGCTGTACGGGCTGCGGCTGGAGCGTCAGGAGGCCGACCGGGCCTGGTCGCACTGGCTGGAGCTGCACCCGGAGACCGGTTGGTACCCCTTCCTCTGCTACGGCGGCCCGAGGACCTGGCGGCGCGGGCACGGCACGCCGGACCGGGTCTGGCACTGCCTGGAGCACGCCGCCGCACTGGACGCGGCCGCACTGCTGGACGAGTACGTGGCCAGGTCCAGGGCCCTTCCGGACGAACTGCCCTGGCCGCCCGCGGACCGGGCGCCGTACAGCCGGATCCCCGGCGGCCCGCTCTGGCTGCTCCTGGCACCGGCCGCCGCCGGGCACGAACTCCCGGTGCTGCTCGACCCCTTGGTGACCGGCTTCACCGACTTCTACGACTGGTCGATCCCGGCCGAGCACCACGCGGCGGTGCTCCGCGACCTGCACCGCCGCTTCGGCGCCGAGGTGTACTACGCGGGCGGCTCCACCCTGGAGCTCAAGGTCGCCCGTCCGCCGACCGACCGCACCACGGCACTGCGGGTGGCCCGGGAGCTCCAGGCCTACTGCACGGACGTGGACCAGGAGTGCGAGGGCACGGTCACCGGACCGTACTGGGCCCTGTGGTGGGATTGAGCCCGCCGACTCCCCGTCAGACCACCTGGTGCAGCCAGCGGACCGGAGCGCCCTCCCCCGCGTAGCGGAAGGGCTCCAACTCGTCGTCCCAGGGCTTGCCGAGGAGCCGGGCGAGCTCGGCCTCCAGGTCGGTGCCCTCGGTCTTGGCCCGCAGCAGCACGGCGCGCAGCCGGTCCTCGGGGATCAGGATGTCGCCGTGGATGCCGGTCACGGCGTGGAAGATGCCGAGCGCCGGGGTGGAGCTGTAGCGCTCGCCCTCGGCGGTGGAGCAGGGCTCGCTGGTGACCTCGTAGCGGAGCAACTGCCAACCGCGCAGGGCGGATGCCAGCTTCGAGGCGATGCCGGGCTCCCCCTGCCAAGAGAGCTCGGCCCGCCAGTGGCCGGGCGCGGCGGGCTGGCGGATCCAGTCGAGGCTGATCCGCACCCCGAGCACGCCCGACACCGCCCACTCGACGTGCGGGCACAGCGCGCGGGGCGCGGAGTGGACGTACAGGACTCCACGTGTCGTCACCGGGACCTCCAGGCTGTGGACGAGGGTCGCCTTCCCCAGCTACCTCGTGCCCGTCGCCGGTCTGCGCTGCTCTGGTCTGATGCGTAACTGTCTCGGTCGTACTGCCCCCGCCGTGCTCACCTTATTCGACATATAGGTAATTAAGTTGAGCAAAACGGACAGCTTTCAACCCAATGCTAGCCCGAACCGCACCGAGGTCTACCCTCGGTGCGGATCTCTCCCCCGAACGGCCCTGTCCAAGAAGCCACCACCGTAGCGCCGCCGGGGCCGCGACAGTTGACGGTCCGTCGGACCGGCGGTGGTGCGCCGCCCGGGACGCGCCCGTGACCGAACCGCCCCCGACCCTGGCGCGGGTCGGGGGCGGTTCGGGGGTGGTCCGCAACTGCCGTGCGGCACGGGTCGGTTCAGTGCTCCAGGCGGACGACCATCTTGCCGGTGTTGTCACCGCGCAGCAGACCGAGGAAGGCCTCGACGGTGTTCTCCACGCCGTCCACCACGGTCTCGTCGTACGTGAGCACGCCCTCCTTGAGCCAGCCGCCCACCTCGGCCAGGAAGCGGGGCTGGAGCGAGTCGTGGTCGCGCACCAGCATGCCCTGGAGCCGCAGCCGCTTGCCGATCGCCAGCGCGAGATTGCGCGGCCCGGCCGGGGCGGAGGTGTCGTTGTACTGGGCGATGGCGCCGCACAGGGTGACCCGGCCGTGCAGGTTGAGCGCACCGATCGCGGCCTCCAGGTGGTCGCCGCCGACGTTGTCGAAGTACACGTCGATGCCGTCCGGGGCGGCGGCGGCCAGCTGCTCGCGGACCGGGGCCTCCTTGTAGTTGAAGGCGGCGTCGAAGCCGTAGCCGTCCAGCAGGGTGGCCACCTTGGCGTCCGAGCCGGCCGAACCGATGACCCGCTTCGCACCCTTCAGCCGGGCGATCTGACCGACCAGCGAGCCGACCGCGCCGGCCGCGCCGGAAACGAAGACGGTGTCGCCCGGCTTGAACGAGGCCACCTCCAGCAGGCCCGCGTACGCGGTCATGCCCGGCATGCCGAGCGCGCCCAGGTAGTAGGAGAGCGGGGCGAGCTCCGCGTCCACCTTCACCGCGTGCCGGGCGTCGAGGGTCGCGTACTCGCGCCAGGCCAGCCCGTGCAGCACCGCGTCGCCCACCTCGAAGCCCTCGGCGTTGGAGGCGACCACGTGGCCGACCGCGCCGCCGTCCATGGCCTTGCCGAGCTGGAACGGCGGGACGTAGGACTTCACGTCGTTCATCCGGCCGCGCATGTAGGGGTCGACCGAGAGGTAGGCGTTGCGGACCAGGATCTCGCCCTCGCCGGGCTCCCGGACCGGCGCCTCGACCAGCGCGAAGTCGGAGGGCACCGGCCAGCCGTCCGGACGGGACACCAGGTGCCACTCCCGGCCGGTGGCGGGCACGGTGGTGGGCGCGGCGGTGGACTCGGCCTGCTCTGCCATGCTGCTGCTCCTCGGAGACTGAAAGGTTGAGTAGGTAAAGCAATCGTGGACATGAAAGGTTCATGTTGTCAAATGTTCAGCTAGACTTGTAGGCATGACCGAGCCCACTCACGGCACTCCGCCGCCCGCCGACGCGATCACCCGCGAGGTCGTGGACCTCATGGCCGGGCTGGTCGCGGTCTTCCACCGCGAGTACGAGGAGGCCGCCGCCGCCCGTTCGCTGACCGGCGCCCAGGCCAAGGTGCTCGCGCTGCTGCGACGCGGCCCGATGCCGATGCGCCACATCGCCCAGACCCTCAGCTGCGAGCCGTCCAACATCACCGGCATCGTGGACCGCCTGGAGGGCCGCGGCTTCGTCACCCGCGAGGCCGACCCGCAGGACCGCCGGGTCAAGCTGGTCGCCGCCACCGAGTCCGGCGACGCCGCCACCGAGGAACTGCGCGAGTCCCTCAACTTCGCCCGGGAGCCGCTGGCCGCCCTGGACGAGGAGGAGCGCACCCAACTGCGCGACCTGCTCCGGCGGATGCTCAAGCACGCGGGCCTCGACCAGGCCTGACCCGGGTTCGGGCTCCGCTCCGGGCCCTGCCCCGGCCGGGGCGGGGCGGGGCCCGACCTGACCAGGTCGCCGCGATCCGGCCGGGCCTCCCACCAGGGCCGTTCCCCCGGCCGGCCCGGCCGCCCCGCCCTGGCCAGCGCGGACACCCCTCCCGAGCAGGGGGGGTGATTGCTCCTGCACGAAACACCCTTGTTAGATTGCGCTTTCGGTGTAACCGACCGCCTCGCCAGACCGTCTATCCGGTGAGAGACCACCGACCATCCCGACGGTTCCCCCGCCGAGCGGCCGCAGCAGAGAGCGCCTCCTCCACCATGACCGACGCCCAGACCCGGCCCGCCCCTGCCCGCGCTCCCCGGGCGCCCCGCTCCCGCCGCGCCCGCCTGGCCCGCGTCGCCGGAGCCACCGCGGGCGTCCTGGTGCTCGGAGTGGTGGGGACCGGTGCCTGGTTCTACCAGCGCCTGGACGAGAACATCACCACCTTCGACGCGGCCGGCATCGCCACCAGCCGGCCCCCGGTCGCCACCCCCGCCGAGGTCGGCGGCGGCGTCCCGGTCAACGTCCTGCTGCTCGGCTCCGACACCCGCAACGACGGCAACGGCGACCTCGGCGGCGGCGACGAGGGCGTCGGCCACTCCGACACCGCGATGCTGCTCCACGTCTACGGCGACCGTCGGCACGCCGTCGCGGTCTCCATACCGCGCGACACCCTGGTCACCGTCCCGCCGTGCCTGCTCCCCGACGGCAAGTGGACCACCAAGCGCACCAACCAGATGTTCAACTCGGCCTTCACCGTGGGCGGTTCGGAGAAGGGCAACCCGGCCTGCAGCCAGAACACCGTCGAGGCGCTCACCGGCCTGCGGGTCGACCACACCATCGTGGTGGACTTCAAGGGCTTCGCCGCGATGACCCAGGCGGTGAACGGGGTCGACGTCTGCGTGCCGAACGCGGTCAACTCCTACGGCATAAAGCTGGCCAAGGGCCGCCAGACCGTCTCCGGCCAGCTCGCCCTCGACTACGTCCGGGCCCGGCACGGCTTCGGCGACGGCTCCGACATCGGCCGGATCAAGCGGCAGCAGGCCTTCCTCTCCTCCCTCATCAAGAAGGTGCAGGACCAGGGCTTCAACCTCACCACCCTGCTCCCGCTGGCCGACGCCGCCAGCCGCTCCCTCACCGTCGACCCCGGCCTCGGCACCCCGATGAAGCTGGTCGACTTCGCGCAGTCGCTGCGCGAGATCAAGCTCTCCGACATCGAGTTCGTCACCGTCCCCTGGGAGTACAAGGGAGACCGGGTCGCCCTGGTCCAGCCCGACACCGAGCGCCTCTTCGACCTCCTCCGCCAGGACCACACCCTCGACGGCCGCTCCACCGGCTCCACCCCCACGGCCTCGCCGTCCGCCTCCCCCACCCCCACCGCCCCGGCCGTCTCCACCCCGCTGACGATCATCAACGCCAGCCGCTCCCCCGAGACCGCCACCAAGGCCGAAGCCGCCCTCAAGGCCGCCGGCTGGACCACCCTCACCACCGGCCCCACCCCCACCACCTCCCGCCGCACCACGGTCATCGGCTACCCCGCCACCCCCGTGAGCCTCGCCGAGGCCGAGCGCCTCGCCGCCCTCTACCCCGACGCCGAGATCCGCCCCGACCCGTCCCTGGACACCCTCACCCTCACCCTCGGCCGCGACCAGGCCCCCGACCCCTCCACGGCGACCCCGTCCGCCTCGACCTCGGCCTCCCCGCTCCCCACCGGCATCCCGTCCGGCATCACCGACAACACCCGCACCGCCGACGCCGACCTCTGCTCCAACCTCACCTACGGCGACGGCGGCTGACGGGCCGGCATCACCCACGCCCTGAACCACGTCTCATCGAGGGAGCACCAGATGCCGCAGCCGCCGGCCACCCGACGCATCACCCTCCACCTGCCCGTCGACCTGGCCGACTGGCTCCAGGGCTTCGCCGAGATCTCGCACCGGTCGGTCGACGAGGTGATCCGGGCGTCGATCGAGGCGGAGAAGGCACGCGTCGAGGCGAACTGGGATCCGCCACGGAGCGGTGACCAGGGCTGACGCCGAGGGAATCGGCGTTCGGGCGCCGCTCGGCACTACTCCGGGTCCGGCAGACCGGTGACGACCACGGTGACCCGGGTCCCGGGGGTCAACTCGCCTGCCACTGCGAGGTGGTGGACAGCACGGAGGGTCTTGGCGACGTAGCGGAGCTCGGGGCGCAGGCCGTGGCGGTGGGCGAACTCCTCGGCAAAGGCGGCGAGTTCGGGCGGGACGCGGCCGTAGCCACCGTGGTGGTGGGCGTGGTCGATCGACCAGGTGGCGAACTGGCGCCCGTAGGCGGCCTGATGGAGGGTGCGGACCTCGTCCTCCAGGTAGCCCTCACCCCGCAGGGCGGCCACGCCCAGCGCACGGGCCCCGCCCGAGAGCCCCGCCGCGATGCCCGCGAGCGTGCCGCCGGTGCCGACCGGGCAGACCACCAGGTCGGCCGGGCCGAGGCCGGGCAGCTCCGCCGGGATCACGGCGGCGCCCCGCACCGCGAGCGCGTTGGAGCCGCCCTCCGGCAGCACCAGCCAGCCGGACCCGGGGGCCTGACGCTCGGTCAGCAGGCGGCGGTAGTCGGCCCGGGAGACGAAGCGCAGCTCCATCCCGTCCGCCTCCGCCGCCCGCAACGACCAGTTCCGCGGCGCCCGTTCCAGCTCCTCGCCCCGCACCACCCCGATGCTCGCCAGCCCGAGCGCCCGCGCGGCCGCGGCCACCGCCCGCAGGTGGGTGGAGTACGCCCCGCCGTAGGTCAGCAGCCCGTGTGCCCCGCCCTCCACCGCGTGCGCGAGGTTCGGCGCGAGCTTGCGCCACTTGTTGCCGGGCACGGTCGGGTGGGCCAGGTCGTCGCGCTTCAGCCGCAGCTCGACCCCGGCCCGCGCGAAGTCCGGGTCGTCCAGCACCTGGAGTGGGGTCGGCAGGTCGGCGGGCAGCAGCATCCGCCCAGCGTACGCGGCCCTCGACGGGCTCAGTCGCGGAGCAGCCAGTGCGGGCCGACGGTCCAGCCGAGGAACCGTCGGGCACGGCCTCGCTCCGCCGTGCCGTCCGTGCCGAAGCGGCCGCCGGCGGCGGTCAGGACGAGGCCTGACACGGCCGGGGCGAGGCGGGGCGGGTGGTCGGCGGTGATCCGTTCGATCACCGCGTCGCGGGCCTGCGGGGTGCAGAGGGAGAGGTGGAAGACCAGCTGGCGCCAGGCGAAGGCGGCGTTCTTCACGGTGGCCAGCGGACGCGGTTGGCGTTCGGCCAGGGCGACCAGCTGCCGGGCGGTGTCGTAGGCGCGCCAGGCCAGTACGTCCCAGTCCTCGTCGGGGGTGACGGACAGCGGGCCGGCCAGGGTGGCGAGGTTGTGGGTGGTGAGGATCTGGGCCTGCTCGATCACCGTGCCGTTGGCGGCCACCGGCCACCTGCCGCCGCGCGCGTCCTTGCCCGCCCGGTCGGTGCAGAGGCGGGAGAAGCCGGCCGAGACGACGGTGCGGCGGTGGCCGCGCTCCTGCTCGGGCAGGGCGAGGACGGCGGCGTAGTCGATGCCGTAGTACCGCTCGTAGAGGGTGCCCCGGAGCAGTCCGGCGGCGGTCTTGGCGGCCTCCAGGAACTTCGGGGTGAAGGTGCCCATGAAGATGTCTGCGGCCAGCTCCTCCACGAACGGGGTGCCCGGCGCGGCCCGCCGGGCGAGTGCGGCCAGTTCGCTCACCAGCGGGTTCGGCAGGATGGTGCCCGGGAAGGTGGTGACCGCCAGGGCGCCCAGGCGGCGCAGCGTGGCGAGTTCGGCCTCGCCCTCTCCCGCGGTGCGGTGCGGTTCGACCGCCCGGACCCAGGGGAGTTCACCGGCCCGCACCTGGTGCTGGTGGTCGAGCAGCAGCAGGGAGCGCCGCCCGGCGAACGCCCGGTGGTGCGTGGCGGCCAGGTTCCCGAGGCTGTGGTCCGGGTAGGCGGTGGCCTCGGCCGCGGCGGCCAACTGCGGTGCCAGTTCGGCCAGTACCTCCGCCGAGGGCACGAGGCCACGCGCGACCAGGGTCTCCACGGGTGCGCTGGTGGCGGCCAGCACCACCCTGCGCAGCACCTCCGGCACCGCGATGCCCGCCGGGACCCCGTCCGCCTCGCCCTCCGCCGCCTCGACCAGCAGCGCCTCCGGATCGGCCAGGCCGTCCTGCTGCGGCAGCGCGAGGAGCCGGCTCACCAGCAGCCGGGCGAGCTGGTGGTGGGAGGGCAGCGCGGCCTGGCCGACCTGGATCCGGCGCAGCTCGGTGTGCTGCTCGGAGCCCGGCAGGCCGCGGCGCTCCACCATGGACCGGACGGCGACCCGCAGCAGCCCGGCCTGACGGGTCGGCAACTCCGCACCGGAGACGGTCAGTTCGAGGGAGATACGGAGGATGCCGAGGTTCCCGCCCGGCTTGCGGTGCTTGCCGCAGAGCTGGTGCGTCGCGGCCAGGGTCCGGTAGCGGAGCAGGAGTTCGGCCCCGCGCGCGTGCCACTCCGGGCCGGGATCGGCATGCAGGACGCCGTCGGGGCCGGTGGCCTCCAGCCAGTGCGAGAGCAGTTCGTCGGAGAACGGCAGCCAGACCGTCAGCGCCTCGCGCTGGGTCTCCACCGCGCGGTTGGGGCCACGGCGCTCCAGTGCCTCGACGGCGTCGGCCACCGTCCGCCGGTGGACGCAGTCCGGTGCGGCCCCCGGGGCGTCGCCGACCGGCGGGGTGAACCGCAGCCGGTCCGCGAACGGGGCCAGCAGGGCAGTCAGTTCGAGCGCGGTCTCCTGCTCTCCGGCCCGGACCAGCCAGGCCACCGTGAGCAGCCCGGCCTCCTCCGGCACGGTCACCCGGTAGCGGCCACTGTCCAGCAGTTCCCAGAGCCGGGTCAGGCCGGTCTCGGTGAGCGAGTGCGCGAACAGCCGGGCGCGGTCCGCCGGGATGCCGGCCGCCCGGCAGGCCTCGGCCTCGTACGGCTGGAGCGGCCCCTCGGCGGCGGCCCGGCCGGTGGCGAAGCCACCGTGCACGACCTCGGGCGTGACCCAGGCGGGCAGCCCGGCCACCGGGGTGCGGCTGCCGATCCGCAGGCTGCCGTCCTTCATCCCGGCCAGCGTGGCGCGCCAACGGTCGAGGCGGCCCTCGGCCCGTTCGCGGGTCGCGGCGTCCGGGTGGGAGAGCGCGGTGACGAAGGCCCGGGCCAGTTGCCCGTGCGCGTAGTCGGTGGAGACGGTGACGGTGCCCGTGGGGCGCTGCTGATCAGCGTTCTTGTCCATGGCCGACGCGGCGGGTCCCGCCCCCGCCCCCTCCGGATCCCGAGTCCGGTGCTCTGTCTCGCTGAGCTACACGTCGCTGGCCCGCAACGGTACGCAGCGGCCCCGGCACCGACAACGCGTTTTCGGCCCGGCCGGGCTGACGGCCGTTCATGCGGGCCGGGCCGCTACCGATCGGGTGAACTTCGGCCCGGGTGGGGCTCGGAGGCGGTGCGCTGGCCCTAGAGTTCTCGGAGGCTGCCTCGCGCGAGGGTTCCGGTGTGGTCACGGGCCTCGGAATGCGGAGGAGTGAGAGTGGGGCGGGTGGGACTCGAACCCACGACCAAGGGATTATGAGTCCCCTGCTCTAACCGGCTGAGCTACCGCCCCGGTTCGCCGTGCCGTCGGCCGAAGTGGCGGGGGCAGCAGCAGACGGCCCGTCAGGGCCGTCCTCCGCAGCATAGCCGGTCATTCCGGCGCGGTGCTCGCCGGGGGTGCATCCGGGTGTGCCGGTGCGCGAGACCCCGTCCGGGTGATCCGGCCTGGCCGGGGGTGCGGCGCCCGCGAAGACTGGAGGCCGGTGGTCGATGAGGCCGGGGTCCGGGATCCGAGGGCGGTGGTGGCGGGTGCGCGGCGCGTGGGTGGCCGGGGTGGTGGCACTGGGGCTGGGGCTGGTGACGGCCGGCTGCGGGAGCACCTCGGGCGGCACGGGTCCGTCGCCCGGCGACCCGGGTGCGAGCGCGAGCCGCAGCCCGCTGACGGCGGCTCAGGCGAGTTCGGCGGCGGCCGCGCACGGCTGGTCGAAGGACCGGATCAAGGCCGCCGTCGCCAAGCACGCCGGCACCACCAGGACGGCCAAGCCGACCCCGCTGAACGCCCTGGTCGGCGCGGTCTTCACGCACAACTCCGACGGCGACCACTTCTGCACCGCCAGCGTGGTGGACAGCGCCGGGCTGAACCTGATCGCGACCGCCGCGCACTGCGTCTACGACCCCAAGGTCGGCCGGCGCGGCGACCTGGTCTTCGTGCCGGGCTACCGGGACGGCGACACCCCGAGCGGGGTCTGGCAGCTGGCCTCGATCACGGTGGACCAGGCCTGGGCGGACAGCGCCGACCCGGACGTGGACGTGGCCTTCGCGGTGGTGCTGCCGCAGAACGGGCAGCAGGTCCAACAGGTGCTCGGCGCCAACAAGTTGGGGATCAACCGGGGCTACGCGCTGCCGGTCAAGGTGACCGGCTACCCGAGCAGCGGCGAGGTGCCGATCACCTGCGCCAACCAGACCTCCCAGCAGAGCCCGACCCAGCTGCGGATCGACTGCCCGGACTACACCGGCGGCACCAGCGGCAGCCCCTGGGTCACCGACTTCGACCCGCAGACCCGCACGGGCACGGTGGTCGGCGTGATCGGCGGCTACCAGGAGGGCGGGGACACTCCGGACACCTCGTACAGCAGCTACTTCGGGGACCGGGTGCAGGCCCTCTACGCCCGCGCGACGGGCTGATCCCGGCGGCCCGGCGGCCCGGCGGGGACCGCCGGACGGGGCTGGCGCGGCGGCGGGCCGGGCTGGTAGACCTGGCAGGAGTCGATCTTCACGACCCCCGTGGATCGCCCGACGGCCGAGGACGGACTTCGATGGCACGCGCACGCGCATGCGCACGGCGGTCCGCCAGGACTCCCGCACCGGCACCGGCACCCGCACCCGCAGCGGCACCCGCCCCGGAGCCCGCCGCCGGGCGCGTGACGCTCCTCACGGCCGCCCTGGCCCTCGCCGCGCTGGCCACCGCCTGCGTCCCGGGGGCGGCCGCACCGGCCGGGGGCGACAGCACCCCGTCGGCCCGCACCGCACCGGCGGGCGCGGCGGCGGACCGGATCGGCACCCTGTTCGTCGGCGGCCCGGACGGCGCCCGGGGCTGCACGGCCAGCGTGGTGAGCAGCCCGTCCCGGAGCCTGCTGGTGACGGCCGCGCACTGCGTGGAGAGCCCGCTCCTCGGCCGCCGGGACGACCTGGTGTTCGCCCCCGGCTACCGCAACGGGAAGCTTCCGCACGGGAGTTGGCCGGTGGAGCAGGTGACGCTGGCCCCGGCCTGGTCGGAGCAGGCCGACCCGGAGTACGACGTGGCCTTCCTCACCGTCGGCGAGGTGGACGGGCGGCGGATCGAGGACGTGCTCGGCGGCTTCCCGCTCGGCACCGACCGGGGCTTCGGGCTCGCGGTCACCGTCACCGGCTACCCGGTCGGCGCCGAGGAGCCGATCACCTGCACCAACCGGACCGGCGAGCAGAGCCCGACCCAGGAGAGCTTCGACTGCCACGGCTACACCGACGGCACCAGCGGCAGCCCCTGGCTGACCGAGGCCGGCGAGGTGGTCGGCGTGGTCGGCGGCTACCAGGAGGGCGGGGCCACCGAGCGGACCTCGTACAGCATCACCTTCGACCACCGGGTGTCCGAGCTCTACCGACGGGCCACCTCGGCCTGAGGCGAGCCTCACAGCGGCCGGTGCCTCCGGAGGCCGGGGCGGGGAAACACGAAGGCCCCTCGGATGTCCGAAGGGCCCTCGCTCTGCGCATCTCACCCGAACCACGGGTGAAGCTCCCCCAATTGGACTCGAACCAATAACCTGCCGATTAACAGTCGGCTGCTCTGCCAATTGAGCTATGGGGGACTGCTGTTGGGTGCGGAACGGCCTGACGGCCCTTCCGGGCTCCCCCAATTGGACTCGAACCAATAACCTGCCGATTAACAGTCGGCTGCTCTGCCAATTGAGCTATGGGGGACCGAGCTTCCGCCTCGCTCCGGAAGGATCTTCCGGCCCGCGGCGTCGGCTGCGGGTCATACATTAGCGCACTCAGGGGGGTGGTCCGCCAATCGCTTTCCCCGGGCAGGTGCCCGGACCCCCGGATCGCCCTCCGTTCGGCGTGCCCGGTGGGCGGGGGCGGGGGCCTGCGGGGATGCTGGTCCCACGGTTCGCCGCGGGGCGGGGCGGGTAGGGCAACGCGGCAGGGTCCGCAAGGAAGGGTGGAGACCGGTCATGTGGAAGCTGACGTTCGTGGTGGGAGTCGGGGTCGGTTACGTCCTCGGTTCGAAGGCCGGCCGGGAGCGGTACGAGCAGCTCGCGGGAGCGGCCCGGCAGGTCGCGCAGAACCCGAAGGTGCAGGACGTGGCGGGCAAGGCCCGGCAGCAGGCCGGAGCGGTGGCCGGGAAGGCCGCGGGTGCCGTCGCCGGCCGGGTCGGCGACCACCTGCCGAACGCCATCACCGACCGGGTGCCGTACCTGAGCGGCAGCCGCTCGGCCGGGCAGGACGACAGCTGGGGCACCTACCGCCCCTGAGAGCCCGGCTACACCGGCCGCACCGGCCGCACCGGGACCGCCGTCCGCATCAGGAGCACCGGGGACACCAGGAGCACCAAGAGCGCCGGGGACACCACAGGCGGTCCCGGAACAGTCCGCTCCCCGTGCCGAACGGGCAACACTTCGGGCGGGCGGCGGTGCAAGGCCACCGGGCTGGGGCATGATCTCGACATGGCCATCGTCGCGGGCATCGACAGCTCCACCACTCGCACCCGGATCGTCGCGTGCGACGCCGAGACCGGCGCCGTGCTGCGCGACGGCAAGGCGCCGCACCCGACCCCCGAGGGTGGTGACCCCCGGGCCACCGAGATCGACCCCCAGCTCTGGCTGCACTCGCTCGGCGAGGCGGCCACCGGCGGCCTGCTGGAGGGCGTCCGGGCGATCGGCGTCTCCGCCCAGCAGCACGGCCTGATCGGGCTGGACGCGGGCGGCGTGCTGGTGCGGCCCGCACTGCTCTGGAACGACCCCCGGTCCGCCGGGGCCGCCGCGCAGCTGATCGACGCGCTCGGCGGCCCCGAGGCCTGGGTGCGGGCGATCGGCTCGGTGCCGGCGCCGACCTACACGGTGGCCAAGCTGCGCTGGCTGGCCGAGCACGAGCCGGCCTCGGCCAAGCGGATCGCCGAGGTGCTGCTGCCGCACGACTGGCTGGTCTGGCAGCTGCTCGGCCACCCCAAGCGCCGCACCACCGACCGGGGCGACGCCTCCGGCACCGGCTACTGGTCCCCCGTCAGCGGCGAGTACCGGCAGGACCTGATCGAGCTGGCGCTCGGTCACCAGCTGCGCGTGCCGGACGTGTTGGGCCCGGCCGAGCCCGCCGGGCACACCCCCGAGGGCCTGCTGATCTCGGCCGGCACCGGCGACAACATGGCCGCCGCGCTCGGCCTCGGCCTCCAGCCCGGCGACGCGGTGGTCTCGCTCGGCGGCAACGGGACCATCTTCGCGGTGCACGACCAGGCCGTGGTGGACGTCACCGGCGCGGTCTCCTCCTTCGCCGACGCCACCGGCCGCCACCTGCCGATGGTCGGCACCCTGAACGCGGCCCAGGTGCTCCGCTCCACCGCCGGCCTGCTCGGCACCGACCTCACCGGCCTCAGCGAGCTGGCCCTGCGCTCCACCGCCGGCTCCTACGGCCTGGTGCTCCTCCCCTACCTGGACGGCGAGCGCACCCCGAAGCTCCCCGCCGCGGCCGGCACCCTGACCGGCCTGCGGGCCGAGTCGATGGCCCCGCAGCACCTGGCCCGGGCGGCCGTCGAGGGCATGCTCTGCAACGTCGCCGACGCCCTGGACGTGCTGCGCGGGCACGGCGTGCAGCTGCGCCGGGTCTTCCTGCTCGGCGCGGTCGGCCGGCTCCCCGCCGTCAAGGAGATCGCTCCGCTGCTCTTCGGCCTGCCCGTGGTGATACCGGCCGCCGGTGACCACGCCGCCCGGGGCGCCGCCCGCCAGGCCGCCTGGGCCCTGGCCGGGACCCCCGAGCCCCCGGAGTGGGAGCTCCCCGACGCCGTCACCCTGGTCGCCGACCAGGAGCACGACCTCGCCATCGGGGACGCCGTCCGCCAGCAGTACCGCACCGTCCGCGACCAGATCCACCCGGAGCTGACGGAGGAGCAGAAGGCCTAGACCAGCCGCGGGGCGAAGGCGGTGGCCACCGCGAGGCTGTCCTCGTAGACGTGGTGACGGGTGATCAGGCCCGCCTCCACGGTGAGGTGGAGGGCGAACCGGGCCCGGTAGGGGCGGCCGGTGGGGCGGGCGGTCTGGCGGATCTCGCCGAGGACCACGGCGTCCGGGCCGTCGACCAGGACGCGCTCGACGGTGGTGCCGTCCGCCTCCGGGACGTGGTGGGCGGCCAACTCCCGGAAGTGGTCGGCCGCTTCGGACCGGGTGGCGCGGTGCCGGATCCACGGGGTGGCGGGGCGGCCGTGCTCGGCGGCGGGCCAGGAGAGCCGCCAGTCGCCGCGCTCCGCGTACAGCTCGGCGATCCGCTCGGGGTCGCCCGCGCCGATCCGGCGGAGCAGCTCCTCGACCACGGACCGGGTGCCGGGAACGGACGTTGACGACATGGCGGCCTCCCTGCCTCGGTGCCGGCACCGGGCCGGTGCGGCGTTGCCGTCATTCTGGGCGGCGGCCACCGACCCGCGCGATTACCTCCGGGGTAAGGCTCAGTCCAGGTAGGCGCGGAGCTGGGCGGTGAAGGCGTGGGCGCGCAGCCGGGTGAGGGTCTTGGCCTCGATCTGGCGGATGCGTTCGCGGGTGACGCCGAAGAGGTGGCCGATCTCCTCCAGGGTGCGGGGGTGGCCGTCGTCCAGGCCGTAGCGGAGCTGGACGACCTGGCGTTCGCGCTCGCCGAGGGTGTCCAGCACGGCGCCGAGGTGCCGGCGCAGCAGGAGGAAGGCGGCGGTCTCGACGGGCGAGGCGGCGTCGGCGTCCTCGATCAGGTCGCCGAGGGCGACCTCGTCCTCGTCGCCGACGGGGGTGTGCAGCGAGACCGGCTCCTGGGCGAGGCGCAGGATCTCCAGCACCCGGGCCTCGGTCAGCTCCAGCGCCGCGCCGACCTCGGCCGCGCTGGGCTCGGTGCCGCGCTCCTGGAGCATGGTGCGCTGCACCCGGATCACCCGGTTGATCAGCTCGACCACGTGCACCGGCACCCGGATGGTGCGGGCCTGGTCGGCCAGTGCCCGGCTCATCGCCTGCCGGATCCACCAGGTCGCGTAGGTGGAGAACTTGTAGCCGCGCGCGTAGTCGAACTTCTCCACCGCGCGGATCAGCCCGAGGTTCCCCTCCTGGACCAGGTCGAGCAGGGTGAGGCCCCGGCCGACGTACCGCTTGGCGACGGAGACCACCAGGCGGAGGTTGGCCTCGATCAGGCGGCGCTTGGCGCGGCGGCCGAGCCGGACCAGGACGGTCAGCTCGACGGTCAGCCGCTCGTCCAACCCGCCCTGCTGGAGGGCCTGTTCGGCGAAGAGCCCGGCCTCGATCTGGCGGGCCAGCTCGACCTCCTCGACGGCGGTGAGCAGCCGGATCCGGCCGATCTCGCGCAGGTACTGCCGCAGCAGGTCGGCGGCGGGCCCGGCGGCCTCGTCCACCGCCGGAGCCTCCTCCGGGTCCGGGTCCGAACCTGGGTGCGGGCCTGGGTGCGGGCCTGGGCCCGGCTGCGCTTCCAGCTCCGACTCCGCCGGTTCGACGGCGGTTTGCACGGCGGAGAGCTCCACGGGCATCCTCCCTCGGCGGTGCACGGCCGTGGGGGAGGCCGTGCCACAAGGGTTGGGATACCCAGGTCGGCACCCGGGGATTCGGGCGACTGTGACTCAGGTCACGCCACCGTCGGCGCGCCCGCTCAGAGCCCGGCCGCCCCGAGGGTCTTCAGCCGCTCCTTGTACTGCTGCAGGGCGAACAGCTCGCTCTGCACGGCGTTGAGCTCCTCGGGGGTGCCGCGCCGGTCGAGCCGCTGGAGGTGGCCGCGGACCTCGGTGATCCGGCGGTCCACCGCCTGGAGGCGGAGCTTGACCAGGAACTCCCCCGCGTAGATGGCGTCGGCGGCCCGCCGGGTGCGGATCGGCTCCACCGTCAACTCGGTGACCAGGGAGCGCACTTGGTCGTCGGGGCAGGCGTCCCGGACGGCCGAGGTGAAGTCCGGCAGGGCGGCCCCGTAGGCCGCGCCACCGGCTGCCCGGACGGCCTGCCGGACGGCGGTGTAGGGCGGGGTGGGGAACTCGTCGTCGCCGTAGTTGTCGAAGGCGGGGCTGACCAGGTCGGGGTGCTGGAGGGCCAGCTTGAGCAGCTCGCGCTCGACGAACTGGGCCGGGTCGCGCGGGTCCAGGCGGTGGACGGGGCGGGCGGCCTGGGCGGGGACGGGGGCGGCCGGGCCGGCGGGGCGGCGCAGCTGGCGGTTCCCGTTCTGCTGGTTCTCCCGCTGCCAGCGGGCGAGTTGGGAGATCCGCCGGACCACGAACTGCTCGTCCAGGATGCCCAGCAGGCCGGCCAGCCGGACGGCGTACTCGTGCTGGATCGAGCGGTCCTTGATCTTGACGATGATCGCCGAGGCCTCCTCCAGCGCCGCGGCCCGGCCCTCGGGGGTGTCCACCCGGTGGCGGTCGACGGCCGAGCGGAGCGCGAACTCGAAGAGCGGCA
Source organism: Kitasatospora sp. NPDC051853 (assembly GCF_044452665.1). Taxonomy (NCBI): domain Bacteria; kingdom Bacillati; phylum Actinomycetota; class Actinomycetes; order Kitasatosporales; family Streptomycetaceae; genus Kitasatospora; species Kitasatospora sp. NPDC051853. The sequence continues at coordinate 733,386 of NZ_JBITBY010000002.1, forward strand.
CCGGGTTGTCGATCAGCTCGCGGACCGCCTCGTCGCCCTTGGCCAGCCGGAGTTCGCACGGGTCCATGCCGCCCGGGGTGATGGCGATCGAGGTGCGGGCGGCGAACTTCTGGTCGTCCTCGAAGGCCCGCAGCGCGGCCTTCTGCCCGGCGGCGTCGCCATCGAAGGTGAAGACCGTCTCGCCGCGGTAGGTGGAGGTGTCCATCAGCAGCCGACGGATGATCTTGATGTGGTCCTCGGCGAAGGCGGTGCCGCAGGTGGCCACCGCCGAGGTGACGCCCGCCAGGTGACAGGCCATCACGTCGGTGTAGCCCTCGACCACCACCGCCCGGCCGGACTTGGCGATCTCCTTCTTCGCCAGGTCGAGGCCGTAGAGCACGTGGGACTTCTTGTAGATCGGCGTCTCGGGGGTGTTCAGGTACTTCGGCCCGTTGTCGTCCTCGCGCAGCCGCCGGGCGCCGAAGCCGATCACCTCGCCGCCGCTGTCCCGGATCGGCCAGACCAGCCGGCCCCGGAAGCGGTCGATCAGGCCGCCGCGCTGGCCCTGCGAGGCCAGGCCGCCGAGCAGGATCTCCTTGTCGGAGAAGCCCTTGCCGCGCAGGTAGCGGACCAGGTGCTCCCAGCCCGCCGGGGCGTAGCCGACCCCGAAGTGCTTGGCCGCCTCGGCGTCGAAGCCGCGCTCGGCCAGGAAGCGGCGGGCGATCTCGGCCTCCGCCGACTCCAGCTGCTCCTGGTACCAGGCGGCCGCCACCTTGTGCGCCTCGACCAGGCGGGTCCGCTCGCCCTGCTGCTGGCGGGGCGAGTAGCCGCCCTCCTCGTACCGCAGGGTGATCCCGGCCTGGGCGGCCATCCGCTCGACGGCCTCGGCGAACGAGAAGTGCTCGATCTTCATCAGGAAGGTGATCGTGTCGCCGCTCTCGCCGCAGCCGAAGCAGTGGAACACGCCCTTGCCGGGATGGACGTAGAAGGAGGCGGACTTCTCGTCGTGGAACGGGCAGACGCCCTTGAGCTGACTGCCGCCCCCGTTGGTCAGCTGGACGTAGTCATTGACCACCGCGTCGATGGGCAGCGCGTCGCGCACCCGCTGTACGTCTTCATCCTTGATCCGGCCTGCCACCCCGGAAGTCTACGTCGCCTTCGACTCGATCAAGCGGGAATGCAGGGCGAGGGCGGAGGCGTCGGTGAGGGTGGCGATCTGGTCGATCACCGCGCGCAGGGCGGCCCGGTCGTCCTCGGCCTCCCGGTACAGGGCGGCGAAGACCGGGTCCAGGCCGTACGGGGCGGTGCGGGCCAGCATGTCGGCCAGCTCGGCGATCACGATCCGCTGGCGGGCGCGGAGCTGGGCCTGCTCGTCGCGCTGCATCACGTACCGGACGGCGACGGCCTTGAGCACCGCGACCTCGACCCGCACCTCCTGCGGCACCACCAGCTCGGCGGCGTAGCGGGTGAGCCGGCCCGGCCCGTAGCGGGCCCGGGTGGCCTGCTCGGCGGCGAGGCAGAAGCGGCCGATCAGCTGGCTGGTGAGGTCCTTGAGCCCGGCCCGGGCACGGGCCGAACCGTCGTAGCCCCGCGGCCACCACTCCTCGCCCTGCAGCCTGTCCAGCGCGGCGCCGAACTCCTCGGGCTCCGCCTCGGCGTAGCGGTCGGCGATCTTGAACAGCTCGGACCGCTCCTCGGCGGAGCGCAGCGCGGCCGGGTCGACGTGCCCGGCCTGGATGCCGTCCTCCACGTCGTGGGTGGAGTACGCCACGTCGTCGGACCAGTCCATCACGGTGGCCTCGAAGCACTTGCGCAGCTCGGGCGCACCGGTGCGCAGCCAGCGGAAGACCGGCAGGTCGTCGGCGTAGACGCCGAACTTGGTGGAGGCCGGGTCGGTGGGGTGGGCGCCGTGCGGCCAGGGGTACTTGGTGGCGGCGTCCAGCGCGGCCCGGGTGAGGTTGAGGCCGACGCCCTGGCCCGGGCGGGGGGACAGCGCGGTGGCCGGATCGCCGGGCGGGGCGAAGCGCTTGGGCTCCAGGCGGGTCAGGATGCGGAGCGACTGCGCGTTCCCCTCGAAGCCGCCGCAGCTGCGGGCGGCCTGGTCGAGCGCCTCCTCGCCGGTGTGGCCGAACGGCGGGTGCCCGATGTCGTGGGCCAGGCAGCCCGTCTCCACCAGATCCGGGTCGCACCCCAGGGCCGCGCCCAACTCCCGCCCCACCTGGGCGCATTCGAGCGAGTGCGTGAGCCTGGTCCGCGGGAAGTCACTGCGCATCGGGGCCACCACCTGGGTGGTCCCGGCCAGACGGCGCAGGGCTGCCGAGTGCAGCACCCGCGCCCGGTCACGCTGGAACGCCGTCCGGCCCGGCCGCTTGTCCGGCTCGGGCACCCAACGGGCTTCGGCTGCGGGGTCGTACGCGGTGTCGTCCATATGGAAGTACCGTACGCCGGACAGCCGACATTCCATCAGCACCACACACGAACGCGCACCGCACGCCGGACGAACGTCACCCCACGACGCCCCACGACGGCCGCCCCCGTCCCGTGCCGCAGGTACTCCTCGGCCGCGCTCCCTACCGCGCCACCACCGCCGCGCGGACCGCCGACTGGTAGCGGGCCAGCACCAGGTCCGCCACGGCCGGGTGGGCGCCCAGGGGGGCCGAGACGATCCAGGGGGCCGCGGCGGCCGCCAGGCGGGCGAAGTCGCCCGGGGCGGTGAAGTAGGAGGCGACGGCGATCCGGCGGTGACCCTCGGCGGTGAGGCGGGCGACGGCCTCGGTCACGCTCGGGCCGCCCGCCGCGACGGTGCCGACCCGGACGGGGACACCGAGGCGGGCGGCGAGCAGAGCGGCCTGGGCCTCGGTGTCGGTGGCCGCGTCCGGGTCGCGGGAGCCGGCCGAGGCGAGCACCACCGCGTCGCCGTGCGGGCCCCAACCGGCCTCGGCCAGGCGGGTGTCGAGGATCTCCGTGAGCCGGCCGCCGGGCCCCAGCGGAGCCGTCACCACGCCGGCCACCTGCGGTGCGGCCGCCAGCAGCGCGGGCAGGTCCACCTTGACGTGGTAGCCCCGGCTGAGCAGCAGCGGCACCAGGGCGGCCGGGCCGCGCAGCCCGTCCAGCACCTCGGGCAGCAGCGGCGCGTTGAGGCCCAGGTGGGCGAGCCGGACGTCGAGTTCGGGGCGGCGGGCGCGGAGCAGGGCGGCCAGCCGGTGGATCTCGGCCAGCGTGCCCGGGTCGCGGGAGCCGTGGGCCACCAGCACCAGGGCCGGGCGGCGGGCGGCGTGCAGCACCCGGACGGCGGCCGGGCCGGTGGTGGAGGTCGTCGTCATGCGGACCAGCCTGCCCGTCCCCTGTTTCACCGCGGGGCCCGCCCCGGTCAATCCGCCGTTAACCCGACCTCACAGTGCCCCGTCCCGCCCCCGAGAGGGCGCCGAGCCGCAGCCGTAACGCACGGGCCGCCGGGCCGAAACACCCCGGCCGCAGGCTGGCGGGCATGAGCGATGCAGCCACCGACACCCACTGCCCCTACTGCGCCCTGCAGTGCGGCATGGGCCTGCGGCGCACCGACGACGGTGCGGCGCCGGTGGAAGTGGTCGAGCGCCCCGGTTTCCCGGTCAACCTCGGGGCACTCTGCGGCAAGGGTGCGAACGCCGCCGCCGTGCTCGCCCCGGGGACCCGGCTGACCACCCCACTGGTCCGCCGGGACGGCGAGCTGCGGCCCGCCGGCTGGGACGAGGCGCTCGACCGCATCGCCGCCGCCGTCACGGCCACTGCGGGGGCCCACGGCCGGGACGCCGTCGGGGTGTTCGGCGGCGGCGGGCTGACCAACGAGAAGGCGTACCTGCTCGGCAAGTTCGCCCGGGTGGTGCTGCGCACCTCGGCGATCGACTACAACGGCCGGTTCTGCATGTCCTCGGCCGCGGCCGCCGGGGTGAAGGCCTTCGGGCTGGACCGGGGGCTGCCGTTCCCGGTCGAGGACATCCCGAGGACCGGCTGCGTGATCCTGGTCGGCGCCAACCCGGCCGAGACCATGCCGCCCTTCGTCCGCTACCTGCGCGAACTCCGGGAGAACGGCGGCACGTTGATCGTCGTGGACCCGCGCCGCACCCGGACCGCCGAACTGGCCGACCTGCACCTGGCCCCGCGCCCCGGCGGCGACCTGGCCCTCGCCCTCGGCCTGCTGCACCTGGTGATCGCGGACGGCCGCACCGACGAGGCCTTCATCGCCGGGCGGACCACCGGCTGGCCGCAGGCCCGGGCCGCCGCGATGGCCCACTGGCCGGAGCACGTGGAGTCCGTCACCGGCGTCCCCGTGCCCCAACTCCGGGAGGCCGTACGGCTGTTCTGCGAGGCCGAGCGGGCCATGGTGCTCACCGCCCGCGGCCCCGAGCAGCACGCCAAGGGCGTGGACACCGTCGGCGCCTGGATCGACCTCTGCCTGGCCACCGGCAACGCGGGCCGCCCGTACGCGGGTTACGGCTGCCTCACCGGCCAGGGCAACGGCCAGGGCGGCCGCGAGCACGGCCAGAAGGCCGACCAGCTGCCCGGCTACCGGAAGTTGGACGACCCGGCGGCCCGGGCCCACGTCGCCGCCGTCTGGGGCGTGCACCCCGACACCCTGCCCGCCCCCGGACGCAGCGCGTACGAGCTGCTGGACTCGCTCGGCGGGGAGGTGCGCGCCCTGCTGGTGGCCGGGTCCAACCCCGTGGTGTCGGCACCGCGTTCGGCCCACGTGACGGAACGGCTGCGCTCGCTGGACTTCCTGGCCGTCAGCGACGTGGTGCTCTCCGAGACCGCCGCACTGGCGGACGTGGTGCTGCCGGTCACCCAGTGGGCCGAGGAGACCGGCACCATGACCAACCTGGAGGGCCGGGTCATCCTGCGGCGCAAGGCCGTCGACGCCCCGGACGGCGTGCGCAGCGACCTGGACGTGCTGCACGGCCTGGCGGCCCGGCTCGGCCACGGCGAGGGCTTCCCCACCGAACCGGAGAAGGTCTTCGACGAACTGCGGCGCGCCTCGGCCGGCGGGGTCGCCGACTACTCCGGCATCAGCTACTCCCGGATCGCGGCCGAGGACGGCGTCTTCTGGCCCTGCCCCGACCCCGGGCACCCCGGCACGCCACGGCTGTTCCTGGACCGCTTCGCCACCCCGGACGGGCGGGCCCGGTTCGCCGCGGTGCAGCACCGCCCGGCGGCGGAGGAGCCGGACGCCGAGTACCCCGTCCGCCTCACCACCGGCCGCGTCCTGGCCCACTACCAGTCCGGCGCCCAGACCCGCCGGGTGGCCGCCCTCACCGCCGCCGCCCCCACCCCCTTCGTCGAACTGCACCCCCGTCTCGCCGACCGCCTGGGCATCCAGGAGGACGAGCCGGTCGTGGTGGTGAGCCGCCGCGGCCGGACCGTCACCCCCGCCCGGCTCACCACCGCCATCCGGCCCGACACCGTCTTCATGCCCTTCCACTGGCCCGGCGAGGGCAACGCCAACGTCCACACCAACCCGGCCCTGGACCCGACGTCGCGGATGCCCGAGTTCAAGGTCTGCGCCGTCCGCCTGGAGAAGCCGGAGTGACCCCTGCGGGGAACCGCTACAGCGGGACGTGCGCGCCGAACATCGGCTCGTCCTCGTCCACCACCAGGGATTCGCGGTGGTGCTCCACCATCCGGCGGGTCTCCTCGTCGGTCTCGGTCAGCCAGGCCCGCTCGAGTGCCGCCGCGTGGTGCGGTGCCCCGCAGTCGATGGCGTAGAGCAGCTCCCAGCCGGCCCGCCGCACGGCCGGCTCCGGCCGGTCGAGCATCGCGTAGTAGCCCGGACGCCCCGTCAGCAGCAGGCCCCGGACGCGCTCCAGCATCCCGGTGTTCCCCGCCGCCGCCTCCGAGTCGTCGGGCTCGGCGAAGGCCAGGTCGTAGAGCACGCCGGCGGCCTCGACGGCCGCCTCGACGGTGGGCGAGGCGCAGAGCGCCGTGAGGAACGGCACCAGGTGCTCGGCCGCCTCGAAGTAGCGGTTGGAGGCGACGTCGTAGCACTCGTGCGCGGCGTCCGCCGCCGCGCCCCAGATGTCGGTGGTGCCCTCCTCCCCCGCCTCCATCGCCCGGAGCGCGACCGGGATGTTCCCGGCGTCGTGGCCGGGCCCGGGCACCCGCATGCCCGCCCACGGGAGGTCGTCCAGTCCGTCCAGCAGCGTCGTCATACCGCGAAGGCTAGGCCCGGGGGCCGACGGTGAGCACGATCTTGCCGGCGGTCCGTCCGGTCTGGCTGAGGGCGTGGGCCTCGGCGACGCGCTCCAGCGGGAGTTCGGTGCTCACCGAGGGCCGCAGCAGCCCGGCCCCGGCCAGTGCGGCCAGCTCCCGCAGGCCCGCCTGGTCGGCCTCCACCGCCATGAAGCCGGCCCGCAGGCCGCGCGCGGCGGCCCGCTCGGCGAGGTACTGCTCGGCCGGGGAGGCCAGCGAGACCAGGATGCCGCCCGGTCGCAGCACCTCCAGCGAGCGCGGCCCGTACTCCCCGCCGACCGGGTCGACGACCACGTCCACCGGCTCCACCGCCTTCTCGAAGTCCACGGCGGTGTAGTCCACCAGCTCGTCCGCGCCGAGCCCGCGCACGAAGTCGTGCTTGGCGGCCCGGGCGGTGCCGATCACGTACGCGCCCCGGGCCTTGGCGATCTGCACCGCGAGGTGGCCGACCCCGCCCGCCGCGGCGTGCACCAACACCCGCTGCCCGGGCAGGACTTCGGCGGTGTCCACCACGGCCTGCCAGGCCGTCATGCCGACCAGCGGGACGGCCGCCGCCTGGACGTGCGTCAGCGCGCCCGGCTTGCGCACCAGGTGGCGGGCCGGGACGGTGACGTACTCGGCGTACGTGCCGGCCGGGGCGGGGTGGCGCGGCATGCCGAAGACCTCGTCGCCGACGGCCAGCGTGGTGACGCCGATGCCGACCGCCTCGACCACGCCGGAGACGTCCCAGCCCAGCGGGACGATCCGGCCGGCTAGGCCGCCGCTGCTCCGGTGCCAGACGTCGGTCGGGTTGACCGAGGTGGCGAGCACCCGGACCAGCACCTCGGCCACGCCGGGCTCCGGCCGCTCCACCTCCACGACCTTGAGCACCTCGGGGCCGCCGAACTCGTCCTGGGTGATCGCACGCATCGTCATCTCTCCTGGTGGGAAGGGGTGTTCGCGGCCGGTCCGGCCGCCGACACCAAGATCCCCCGTTCCACCCCGCCCGGACGAGTGGCAAGATTGCCGATATCTGAAAGGATCTCGCCATGCACCGTGTGGTCACGCTCGCCCTGGACGGCGTCTACCCCTTCGAACTCGCCATCCCCAACCGCATCTTCGGCGTGGCCGAGGGCCCGGACGGCACTCCCCTGTACGAGGTGGTCACCTGCTCGCTGGACGGCGGCCCGATCCGCACCGAGGCCGACTTCACGGTGCGGGTACCGCACGGGGCCGAGGTGATCGCGACCGCCGACACCCTGGTGATCCCGCCGTTCACCTGCGACACGGACGGCGAACAGGACTGGCTGCCGAAGGAGTTGGCACGGGCCCTGGGCCTGCTCCGCCCCGGGGCGCGGATCGTCTCGATCTGCACCGCCTCCTACGTGCTGGCCGCCGCCGGGCTGCTGGACGACCGGTCCGCCACCACCCACTGGACCGACGCCGGCGACTTCCAGCGGGCCTACCCCCGGGTGCGGGTGGACGCGGACGTGCTCTTCGTCGACAACGGCGAGGTGCTCACCGCGGCCGGATCGGCGGCCGGGATCGACCTCTGCCTGCACCTGATCCGGCGCGACCACGGCTCCGAGGTGGCCAACCGGGTGGCCCGGCTCTGCGTGGTGCCGCCGTGGCGGGAGGGCGGCCAGGCCCAGTACATCGAGCGGCCGGTGCCCGAGCCGGCGGAGGCGAGTACCGCGGCCACCCGCGCCTGGGCCCTGGCCAACCTCCACCAGCCGCTCCCGCTGGCGGAGTTGGCGGCCCACGCCCGGATGAGCGTGCGCACCTTCTGCCGCCGCTTCAAGGACGAGACCGGCCTCCCGCCGGGCCAGTGGCTGATCCACCGGCGGGTGGACCACGCCCGGCGACTGCTGGAGACCACCGACCTCCCGGTGGACGAGGTCGCCCACCGCTCCGGCTTCGGGACCGCCGTGTCGCTGCGCCAGCACCTGGCCGCCACCATCGGCGTGGCCCCGCTCGCCTACCGTCAGTCCTTCCGCTCCCCCGTCTGACCGGAGCCACCCACCGGACCCGGGCCACCCACCAAACCCGGGCCGCCCGCCTCCAGCCCTTCCAGCGCCCGGACGAGCCGCTCCAGCACCTCCGCCACCACCGCGAACTCCGCCTCCCCGCCCAGCCGTTCGGCCAGCCCGGCGGCGACCACGGCATGCCCCGGGGTGATCCGGGCGACGGCCGCGTAGCCGGCCTCGGTGGGGGCGAGCAGCTTGGCGCGGCGGTGCGCGGGGTTGGGCCGGTACTCGGCCAGGCCCTTCCCCACCAGGAGGTCGGCGATCCGCTGGACGCTCTGCCGGGTGATGCCCATCGCGCGGGCGATGCCGGCCACCGGCAGCGGCTCGGTCAGCACCGCGCCGAGCACCTGCCACCAGGCCGCCGTCAGCCCGGCCGGGGCGGCCAACTCGTCCGCCACCCCCAGGAACTGGCCGTTCAGCCGGAAGACTGCCAGCGCCGACCGGCTCAACGACGAAGCGGCCGAAGGGAGTTCGCTCACCGCTGGGCCGCCGCTTCCAGCACCCCGTAGGCGCTCGGGTCGGAGTGGCGGAACAGCCGGTACCAGGCGTCCAGCACCTCCGGCTCCATCACGTCCAGCCGCCCCAGCACCTCACGTGCGAAGGCCACCGGCTCGGTCGGCCCGGCGGTGATCAGCAGCCCGTCCTCGGAGGTGACGGCCTCCGCCTCCCGGTAGCCCGCACTCCCCTGGTAGCCGGGCTGGAAGCCCAGGTACCCGGCCGCCGCCGAGGTGTGCGCCCGCCCGTCCAGCAGCCCCCGCCGGGCCAGCCCGGCCGTCGCCCCGCAGATCGCGGCCACCGGCACCCCGGCCGCCACGAACTCCGCCGCCTTCTCCGCGAACGGCGCCAACTCGTCACCGGCATCCCAGAGTTCGGCTCCCGGCAGGATGAGCAGCGCGCTCTCCTCCGGCGTCAGTTCGTCCAGCGCGAGCTCGGGCAGCACCCGCAGGCCGCCCATGGTGACGGCCTCGCCGACCCCGACCGTACGGATCCCGACGGAGCCGGCGGACGACCGGTGGGCCATCCCGCTGCGCAGGTGGGCGACGGCGTAGCCGTACTCCCAGTCGGCGAGCGTGTCGTAGACGGCAAGGTGCACGGTGCGGTGCTGCATGGCTCCTCCTCGAATCCCTCTATCGACAGCATCCTGTCATATTGACAGCATCCTGTCCATCAAGGGCTCACATCAGCGCCCCGCTCCCGCTGAGGCCGAAGTTCCGGCCGCGAAACAACGCCGGTCCCACCGGGAAACACCCGCGAATCAAGCTCGTCGGCATGACGGCAACCGAGAACCGCGTGGTCGTGGTCGGCGGCGGGATGGCCGGCCACCGGCTGGCCCAGCAGCTCGCCGCGCACGACGCCGGCCGCGAGCTGCTGCTGGTCGGCGAGGAGGAGCACCGCCCGTACAACCGGGTGCTGCTCGCCGAGGTGCTGGCCGGGCGGTACGCGCCGGAGCTGGCCGAACTGGCGGAGCTGCCGCCGCAGGCCCGGCGGCACCGGGCCCGGGTGGTGCGGATCGACCGGGCCCAGCGCCGGGTGCTCTGCGACGACGGGGCCGAACTCGGCTACGGCACGCTGGTGCTGGCCACCGGGAGCAACCCGGTGCTGCCGCCGCTGCGCGGCCTGTTCGACGACTCGCGGACCGGCCGGGAGCAGCACGAGCTGCCGGCCGGGGTGTTCGCCTTCCGGACCATGGCGGACTGCGCCGAGATCGAGGCCCACCTGCCCGGCACCGCCCAGGCGGTGGTGGTCGGCGGCGGCCTGCTCGGGGTGAGCGCGGCCCGGGCGCTGGCCGCCCGCGGCGTCCAGGTGGTGCTGGCCCACCAGGGCGAACACCTGCTGGAGCGTCACCTCGACCCCGAGGCGGCCGGGCTGCTCCGCGGGCACCTGACCGAGCTGGGCGTCGAGGTGCACACCGAGTGCCGGGTCCGCTCGGTCCTCACCCGGGACCGCACCGTCACCGGCGTCGAGCTGGCCGACGGCTACCGCCTGGACGCCGGGCTGCTGGTGCTGGCCACCGGCGTCGCGCCCCGCACCGGCCTGGCCCGGGCCGCCGGGCTGACCGTCCGTCAGGGCGTCGTGGTCGACGACCGGCTGCGCACCGACGACCCGCACGTCCACGCCGTGGGCGACTGCGCCGAACACGACGCCACCGTCTACGGCCTGGCCGGCCCCGCCCTGGAGCAGGCCGACGTCCTCGCGAAAGTGCTGACCGGCCGGGAGGCCCGCTACCGGGGCAGCCGCCTGCTCACCCGCCTCACCCTGGCGGCCCCGCCGGACCGCCGCCCGCTCGACCTGGCCGCCTTCGGCACCACCACCCCCGGCCCGGACGACCACGTCGTCCGGCTCACCGACTCCGGCCGCGGCAGCTACCGCAAGGTGATCGTCCGCCCCGGCGAGGACGGCGACCGCCTGGTCGGCGGCGTCCTGCTGGGCGACCTCGACACCGTCGGCAGCCTGGCCGATACCTGGGAGGGCGACGAGGCCCTCTCCGCGCACCCGCTCCACCTGCTCACCACCCAGAGCGTCCACAGCTCCCGGGGCACGAACGACGGAGGGACCTCCCGATGACCACCACCCAGCCGGCCTCCACCAAGCCGACCGTCGTCCTGGTCGGGTACGGCATGGTCGGCCACCGCTTCCTGGAAGCCCTGGCCGACACCGGCGCCGCCGACCGCTTCCGGGTCGTCGTGCTCGCCGAGGAGCCCCGCCCCGCCTACGACCGGGTCGCCCTGACCTCGTACTTCGCCGGGAAGACCCCGGAGGACCTGCTGCTCGGCGAGCCCGGCTTCCTCGACGCCCACGGCTTCGAGGTCCACCTGGACTCCCCGGTCACCGCGGTCGACCGCGCCGCGCGGACGGTCACCACCGCCGCCGGCCACACCGTCGCGTACGACACCCTGGTGCTGGCCACCGGCTCCTACCCCTTCGTGCCGCCGGTGGCGGGCAAGGACTCCGAGGGCTGCTTCGTCTACCGCACCATCGAGGACCTGCACGCCATCGAGGCCTACGCGGCCGGTTCCAAGGTCGGCGCGGTGGTCGGCGGCGGTCTGCTCGGCCTGGAGGCGGCCGGGGCGCTCAAGGGCCTGGGCCTGGAGACCCACGTGGTGGAGTTCGCCCCGCGCCTGATGCCCGTCCAGGTGGACGAGGGCGGCGGCGAGGCGCTGCGCCGCACCATCGAGGAGATGGGCGTCACGGTGCACACCGGCGTCGGCACCAGCGCGATCCTGGCCACCGACGGTGCCGCCAGCGGGATGACCTTCACCGACGGCTCGTCCATCGCCACCGACCTGGTGGTCTTCTCGGCGGGCGTGCGCCCCCGCGACCAGCTGGCCCGGGACTGCGGCCTCGACGTCGGTGAGCGCGGCGGCATCGCGGTGGACGCCCTCTGCCGCACCTCCGACGAGCACGTCTACGCGATCGGCGAGTGCGCCCTCGCGGTGGACGGCCGGGTCTACGGCCTGGTCGCCCCCGGCTACGAGATGGCCACCAGCGTGGCGCAGCAGTTGGCCGGGCAGGCGGCGAAGGAGTTCACCGGCGCCGACCTCTCCACCAAGCTCAAGCTGCTCGGGGTGGACGTGGCCAGCTTCGGCGACGCCTTCGGCACCACCCCCGGCGCACTGGACGTGGTCTACTCCGACTCCCGCTCCGGCATCTACAAGAAGCTGGTGGTCACCCCCGAGGGCGCCCTGCTCGGCGGCATCCTGGTCGGCGACGCCGAGGCGTACTCCTCGCTCCGCCCGCTGGCCGGCACCGGCAACCCGCTGCCCGTCCCCGCCGAGTCGCTGGTCCTCCCGGCCGGCCTCGGCGCCCCGGTCCAGCTCGGCAGCTCGGCGCTGCCGGACGACGCGGTGGTCTGCAGCTGCCACAACGTCACCAAGGGCACCGTCCGGGCCGCAGTGACGGAGCACCGGTGCACCACCGTGCCCGAGGTGAAGAAGTGCACCAAGGCGGGCACCGGCTGCGGCTCCTGCGTCAAGCTGCTCGGCACCCTCGTCAACGACGAGCTGGAGGCCTCCGGCGTGGTGGTCGACAAGGGCCTGTGCCCCTGCTTCGCCCACACCCGCGCCGAGCTGTACGAGATCGTCCGGGTCAAGCGGATCCCGACCCACCGTCAGCTGCTGGCCGAGCACGGCCGCCTGACGGACGGTGAGGGCTGCGAGGTCTGCAAGCCCACGGTGGCCTCGATCATCGCCACCCTGGCCCCCGAGCTGGCCGCCTCCGGCTACGTGCTGGACGGCGAGCAGGCCGCCCTCCAGGACACCAACGACCACTTCCTGGCCAACCTGCAGAAGAACGGCTCCTACTCGATCGTCCCGCGCATCCCCGGCGGCGAGATCACCCCCGAGAAGCTGATCGTGATCGGCGAGGTGGCCCGGGACTTCGGGCTCTACACCAAGATCACCGGCGGCCAGCGGATCGACATGTTCGGCGCCCGGGTGGACCAGCTGCCAGAGATCTGGCACCGCCTGGTGGCGGCCGGCTTCGAGTCCGGCCACGCGTACGGGAAGTCCCTGCGCACCGTGAAGTCCTGCGTCGGCTCCACCTGGTGCCGCTACGGCGTGCAGGACTCGGTGGGCATGGCGATCCAGCTGGAGCTGCGCTACCGGGGCCTGCGCTCCCCGCACAAGTTCAAGTCCGGGGTCTCCGGCTGCGCCCGCGAGTGCGCCGAGGCCCAGGGCAAGGACTTCGGCGTGATCGCCACCGCCAACGGCTGGAACCTCTACGTCGGCGGCAACGGCGGCGCGGTCCCCCGCCACGCCGACCTGCTGGCCCAGGACCTCGACGACGAGACCCTGATCCGCTACGTCGACCGCTTCCTGATGTTCTACATCCGCACCGCCGACCGGCTGGAGCGCACCTCCACCTGGCTGGACCGGATCGAGGGCGGCCTCGACCACGTCCGCGACGTGGTGGTGCACGACTCGCTCGGCATCGCGGCCGACCTGGAGGCGCTGATGGCCCACCACGTCGCCGACTACCAGGACGAGTGGGCCGCCACCCTGGCCGACCCGGAGCGGCTCTCCCGCTTCGTCTCCTTCGTGAACGCCCCCGGCGTGCCCGACCCGAGCGTGCGGTTCACCGCCGAACGCGACCAGGTCAAGCCCGACCTGGAGATCCTCGCCACCCCGGAGCAGCTGCTCGCCAAGCTCTCCGCCGACCTGCTGGAGGTCCGATGACCACCGCCCTCGCCACCGCCAGGGTCGAACTGCGCACCGCCGACGGCTGGGTCCCGGTCTGCGACCGCTCCCGCCTCACCCCCGGCCGCGGCGTCGCCGTCCTGCTCCCCGACGGCAGCCAGGCCGCCGTCTTCACGGACCGTCAGGACCGGGTCTTCGCGATCGCCAACCGCGACCCGTTCACCGGCGCCTACGTGCTCTCCCGCGGCCTGCTGGGCTCCACCCCGGAGGGCCGGGTCTACGTCGCCTCGCCGCTCCTGAAGCAGCGCTTCGACCTCACCACCGGCGAGTGCCTGGACGACGACGCCGTCACCGTCCCCGTCCACCCCGCCCGGGTCGTCTGACCCGCCCTCAGGAACCCCGGTGGCCGCAGTCACAGCCCTGATCTGCGGCCACCGGCCCCACGCCCGGGTACCCCGGCGGCGGAGCGCGGGCTCAGCGCACGGCGGCGAGCACCGCGTCGGCCATGCCCCGCTCGCCCGCCGCGTTGGGGTGGAGCGGGGAGAGGTCGCCGGCCGGGTCCAGCGGTTCCACCCAGCGGGCCGCCGGCCCCGCGCACATGTCGCGCCCGGCCACCGAGGTGGGGACGTAGGACGCCCCGCCCGCCTCGGTGCGGCGGCGCAGCTCGGCCGCCAGCTCCCGCTGCTTCTCCGTGAGGTACGCCACGTCCGCGGCCGCCACCCCCGGGAGGGTCGCCGCGCAGGCCGCCGGATCGGGCGGGAACAGCTCCGGGTACCCGACCACCAGCACCCGGGCCTGCGGCGCCCGCCGCTTCAGCTCGGCCAGCGCGGTGCCGAACTTCTGCCCGGCCGCCGCGATCCGCCCGGAGACCTCGTCCGCCCCGCCCTTGGCGGTGAACTCGGCCCGGCAGCCCCGGCCGGTGAAGCTGGCCACGCCGCAGCGGGTCAGCACGTCCATGAAGCCGGCGTCGTTGGCCCCGATCCCCAGGGTGACCAGCTCCGTCCCGGGCGAGAGCGCGTCGAACTGCGCCGGGTTGACCCCGCCCTTCACCTTCTGGGGCGCCGTCAGGTCCGGTGTCCGGGCCGAGCTGCAGCTGACGTCGGCGAACTCGGCCGCCCCCAGCTCCTTCGCCACCAGCGCCGGGTAGTTCACCCCGGAGCGGAAGCACCCGGCCGGGTCACCGCCCTGCGGCGGCACGCCGAGGCCGGAGGTGTACGAGTCCCCCAGCGCCACGTACCGCCCCACCGGGGCCGGGGGCAGGGCGGCCGCGGTGCCCTCCGCGGAGGGGGTGCCGCCGCCCGCCGCGGTGCAGCCGGCCAGCAGTACGGGGGCCAGCAGCAGCCCCGGCCACCTGTGCCGCAAGCCGCTACTCCCCGCCGCGCTCGTGCTCGGCGAGGAACTCCTCGAACCGGCGGCCGAGTTCGTCCGCCGAGGGCAGGTCGGCCGGCTCGGCGAGCAGGCTGTCCCGGCCCTCCGCCCCGGCCACCGCGTCGTACTGGCTCTCCATCCCCCGGATGGCCGCGGCGAGTTCGCCGTCCCCCTGGGAGAGCTGCTCCTCGATGTCGGCGTAGACCTCGCCGACCCGGTCCCGCAGCTCGGTGCCGGGGAGCACCAGGCCGGTGGCGGACTGCACCGCCTCCAGGATCAGCACGGCCGCCGCCGGGTAGGGCGAGCGGGCCACGTAGTGCGGCACGTGCACCGCGAAGCCGAGCACCTCCTGGCCGGCCTCGGCCAGCCGGTACTCCACCAGCGCCTGGGCGCTGCCCGGGACCTGGGCCTGGTCGAACCACTTCGGGTACCCGGCGGCCAGGTCCAGCCTGTTCCCGTGCGGGGTGAGGCCGACCGGACGGGTGTGCGGCACGCCCATCGGGATGCCGTGGAAGTCGACCGCCAGGCGCACCTCGAAGCGGACCGCCAACTCCCGGACGGCGGCGGCGAAGAGCTCCCACTCGGTGTCCGGCTCGGGGCCGGTGAGCAGCAGGAAGGGGGTGCCGACGGAGTCGTGGACCAGCTGGAGCAGCAGCTCCGGCGGGTCGTAGTCGGTCCACTTCTCGCGGTCGAAGGTCATCGCGGGGCGGCGCGCCCGGTAGTCCACCAGGCGGTCGTGGTCGAAGCGGGCGACCACCTGCGGGGAGCCCTGCTCCAGCAGGTGGGTGACCACCTGGCCGCCGGCCTCACCGGCGTCCATGAAGCCCTCGAAGTGGTACAGCAGCACCAGCCCGACACCGTCCGGGCCTGCGGCGGCACCGGCGGCGGCCAGCGCGTCCACGCCCTGCTGCTCCAGCGTGTACAGCTCCTTGGGATCCCGCACCGCGCACCCAACCCCGTTCGTCTCGTCGCTCACGTCTACTCGCTCAGTCCAGCACACCCGGCGGCCCCGGCATTCCCACTCTGCCGACCCCCCGGCCCCCGTGCGGGGCGAACACGTCAGAATCATCGCACCTCGGCACGAAATCGCAGGTGGGAGGCGTGCCGGGGCGCCCGGCGGATGGAGTACGGCGGGCGACCTGACAGCACGCGCCACGGATGACGCGCCGTGAAGTGACGCATTGGCTCCGGGCGGGTATCGTCCTCTCGCTGCCTCGCATCGCCGCGTCGTCGCCACGGTCGTCTGTCACGCCGTCGGTCCGGCCCGGATACGCTGCGGGCAGACACCCCCACTGCACCTTGCCTTCACTTGGCCGCCTGTTTCTCTTCGCGCACTCTCAACCCTCTCGGCCATCTCGCGGACGCACACTGTCCCCTCGCTCATCCCCGCCGGACCGGTCCGTTGATCCGAGTCCGTTCCGGCACCGCGCTGCCCGGATGCGGGCCGTCGCCACCCCTGCACGCACCACCGCCGGCGTTCCCGGCCTCCGCAGGTGTGACCGACGGGCCCGGAGTTCCGGGGCGAAACGTCCCGCCCGAGTGCCGCACCACGGTGCCCGGGCCCCTACGACAGCCGAAGGACCGAAGGTTCCGTGCCCGTACCCGTCACCCTCATCGGCCGCACCGTGCGGCTGGAGCCCCTCGCCGAGCACCACGCCGAGGCACTCGCCGAAGCCGGCGCTGAGGACCGTACGACCTACGCCTTCACTCCTGTCCCGCACGGCCTCGAAGCCGCCCGGGAGTACATCGCGCGCGCCCTGGCCGACCAGGCGGCCGGCCGCTCGGTGCCGTTCGCCACGGTCGCGGTGGCGGACAACCGGGTGGTGGGCTCGACCCGGTTCCAGGAGCTCGACTACTGGCAGGGCCCGGTGGTCTGGCCGCCCACCCCGGGCGTGCCGGTCGGCGATCCGCTGCACGCCGTGCCGGACGCCGCCGAGATCGGCGCCACCTGGCTCTCCGCCAAGGCCCAGGGCACCGGGATCAACACCGAGGCCAAGCTGCTGATGCTCCGTCACGCCTTCGAGCACTGGGGCGTGCAGCGGATCTCACTGCGGGCCGACGCCCGGAACCTGCGCTCGCGCACGGCGATCGAACGCCTCGGCGCGACCTGCGAGGGCGTGCGGCGCGCGCACTCGCGCGGCCTGGACGGCGTGGTCCGCTCGACCGCCTTCTACTCGATCCTGGACGAGGAGTGGCCCGCCGTGCGGGACATCATCGAGCTGCGGATCGCCGCCGCCACCTCGCCGAGCGCACCGGACCGGGCACTCCCGCAGGAGTGCCTCGGCGCCGGCACGACGCTGCTCTCGGCCTGACGGGCCGTCGGCTCGCGGCCCCGGGGGCCCCTCTCCTCGGGTGGGTCCCCTAGCGGGCCGCGAGCCGGGCCCGGACGCGCTCGCGGGTCTGCGCGGGGAGCTCCTCGACGTCCACCAGACGGGGCAGCAGGTCCGGTTCGGTGGTCAGCGCGCGGAAGGTCTCGGCCACGGTCAGGTCGTGCGCCGGGCGGTACTCGACCGTGATCGCGTCCCCGGCCCGGACCTCTCCCGGCTCCAGCACCCGCAGGTAGGCCCCGGGCAGCGCGCGCTGGGTGAAGCGCTTCACCCAGCGCTGCTCCTCCAGCCAGTCGGCGAAGGTGGAGCAGGGCACCCGGGGCACCGTCACCTCCAGCAGCAGCCGCTCGCCGACCCGCCAGCGCTCGCCGATCAGGGCGCCGTCGACGTCCAGTCCGCCGGTCGTCAGGTTCTCGCCGAAGGAGCCGTCGGGGAGCTCCCGGCCAAGCTCGGCGGCCCAGACGTCCAGGGTCTCCCCGGCGTAGGCGTAGACGGCCTGGTCGGCGCCGCCGTGGTGGGCTGTGTCGAAGATCATGTCCCCGGCCAGGCCGGAGCCGCCCGCACCGGGGGCGGTGACCAGGACGGGGAGGTCGGTGGGGCGCTTGTCGATGCCGGTCCCCGCGGTGTCCGGCTTGGCCGGGTTGGGGCGCGGGCGGGCGAGGTTGACGGAGCGTAGATGAGCCATGCGGCGCAGCGTACGACCGGGCCTCCCCCGCCCGCACCTCGTTTCACAGCCCGCGCAGGAGGGTGGCCAGCAGCTCCGCCCGGCCCGGGCCCGGCAGGCCGAACCGGCCCGGCTCCGACTCCGCGACGGCCGACTCGGGCCGCCAGCCGCCGCCCCGGACGGGCCGCACCCGGACGGCGAAGATCCCGTGCCCGGTCCAGCTCCGCCGCAGGTGCAGCACGCCCTCCTCGGTGAAGCCGAGCCACCTGTCCTCCATCGTCCGGGGCCGCAGGCCGTGCCGGACGCGCTGCCAGTCCCGGTCCGTCCAGTGCAGTTCGGGCACCGGCACGGGCTCCGGCCGCAGGATCGCCTCGCCGCGCGGACCGGCCACGCTGCCCGGTGCGGGGAAGGCCCAGTCCGGCAGGGGTTCGGCGGCGGCCAGCCACTCGGCCGGGATGCCCGCGGCCCCGGTGTGCGCGGCGACCACGCCGCCGACGATCGCGGCGGTGGTGTCCACGTCGCCCCCGGCCGAGACGGTCTCCCAGAGGGCTGACGGGTAGTCACCGAGGTTGCGGGCGGCGGCCCAGAGCGCGAACGGGACGGTGTCGGCGGCGCTCACCAGCCGGCCGTTGCCGAGCAGCCGGGCGGCCGTCCGGTGGTCGGGCTCGCCCAGCAGGGTGACGGCCTCGGCGATCCCGCGCCGCACCGCACCGTCCGGGGTGAGCGCCAGCACGTCCCGCAGGAAACGCTCGGGCGTGGTCGGTCCGGTCCGGGCCCGGACGGCGTACGCGGCCGCCACCGCGACGGCCACCGCCCCGGCCACGGCCTGCGGGTGGGTGTGGGTGATCACAGCGGTCGCGGTGGCGGGCTCCACCGCCAGCGCCGGGTCGGCGGCGTACGCGGCGCCCAGCGGGGCGACCCGCATCGCGGCGCCGTTGCCGTACGAGCCCTGGCCGTCGAACAGGGCGGCGGCCAGCTCCCGGGCGTCGCCGCCCTCGCGGACCAGGCGGAGCAGGCGGTTGGCGGCCGGGCCGTAACCGCGGTCGAAGTCGTGGCGGCGGGCGAAGGCGTGGGTGAGGTCGAAGGTGTCGACCCCACCCCGCTCGCTCAGGGCCGCGTGCACCGAGCAGGCCATCTCGGTGTCGTCCGTCCAGGGCCAGGGGCCCGGCGGGAGTTGACGCTCGGTCAGGTGGTGGCGGTTGTCGGGGACGAAGAACTGGGCGCCGAAGGAGTCGCCCGTGCTGAGGCCCAGCAGAGCGTCGTAGGAGGGGGTCATTGCCCCCGATGGTGCCAGTCCGCGGCCTCAGCGGTCCAGGAATTCGCGGACGGCCGCCAGGAAGGGGGCCGGCTCGCCGATCCACGGGAAGTGGCCGACGCCGGGCAGCACCACGTGCTCGCCCTTGGGGAAGGCGGCGGTGATCTCGGCGGCCCGGGCCGGGCTCGGCCCGCCGTCGAACTCGCCCGCCACCACCAGCACCGGCGCTTCGAGCGAGGCCAGGGCGGCCCGGGTGGCGGCCGGGTCGAAGGCCTCCTCCTGGTAGTAGTACTGCGCGGCCTCGGGGTGGGTCTGGCCGGCCCGCTCGGCCACGTGCTCCTGCTCGGCCACGCCCCAACGGCCGTAGATCAGCGGGGCGAAGGCCTCGAAGTCGAAGACCCCGCGCTTGGTGGCCTCCAGCGCCGCGGCGGCCTGCGGGTACCAGGGCTCGTCCGCCAGCTGCGCGGCCGCCCGGGTGCGGTCCTCCACCGTGAACGGCACGTCGACGGCGGCGGCCGCCGGGGTGACCAGCACCAGACGGGCGATCCGCTCCGGGTACCGGGCGGCGTAGAGCACGGCCAGGTCGGAGCCGGCCGAGTGCGCCAGCAGGTCCACCCGCTCCAGCCCGAGCGCGACCCGGAACGCCTCGACGTCCTCGACCTGGTGGTCGACCCGGTAGGTCTCCGGGTCCGCGGGCTCGGCGGAGTCGCCGGTGCCGCGCAGGTCGAGGCGGTGCAGGGTGCGGTGGGCGGCCAGGCCGCCGAGGTCACCGAGGCAGGCGGAGTCGCGCATCGGGCCGCCGGGCAGGCAGAGCAGCGGGGCGCCGGAGCCCTCGCGGTGGTAGGTCAGCAGGGTGCCGTCGGGGGCGGAGAAGGTAGCCATGGGCCGATCCTCCCCGCCCCCGGCGGTCAGGGCAAAGTGCCGGTTGACGGAGTGTCAGACCCGGCACATGGTGGCGTCGGCCTTCATCGCCTCGAAGTTGGCCACGAAGGCGTCGTGCACCATCGCGTTGCGGACCTTGAGCAGGGTCTCGTCGTTGGCCCGCAGGTTCGGGACGGTGTAGTTGTGGCTGCCGGTGAAGACGATCTTCTGGCCGGGAGCGTCCAGGTAACGGCCCTCGATCAGCATGTACTTGGAGTGGATGCCGATCGGCCGGACCACGCCCTTGCTGTCGGTCGCGGTGCCGGTGCAGGCCGAGAACCGGTCCAGGCCGCCCTCGTCCAGCACCTGCCGGACATCGGTGTCCAGGGTCCGCTTGCCGGTCTTGGCGTCCACCTCGTCGGTGGCCAGCACCTCGACCCGGCACTTCTCCTGCTTCTTCTTCACCAGCGCGGCGGCGACCTCGTCCCGGGTGAAGGCGAACATCGCCACCCGGATCCTGCCCGCGCCGTCGGAGCAGTCCAGGTTGGAGATCAGCGAGATGACGGTGTCGGTGTCCGGGTCGTTGACCGGCTGCCCGGTCCGCTCCTTGCGCGGGAAGAAGTAGGTCTTGTACGGGCCGGTGGTGCTGTCGGCGGTCCGGTAGTAGTGGTCGAGCCCGTCGCTGGTGGTGCCGCCGTGGAACTTCAGGTCCTCGAAGTACTCGGCGTAGTTCTTGTGGAGGCCGGCGTCCGGGACGGTGACGGCGTTGTTGTAGTAGTCCACCCGCTGCGTGGTGGTCAGGTTGGCCGAGCTCTGGAACACCACGTTCGGGGTGAGCCCGACCCTGGAGAACAGGAAGAACTTGTTGTGGTTGATGGCGTGGGCGGCCCCGGTACCGTCCAGGTCACGGCTGCCGATGCAGCCCCGGCCCTTCGGGCAGGTCATCACCCAGGAGTCGGCGGTGAAGACGTCCGAGCCGAGACCGGCCTTGACCACGTTCCCCGCGGCGTCCTTGACCCCGTCCCGCAGGTGCTCGAACTCCCCGCCGCCGTCGGTGTTGTCGGACTCCTCGTCCAGGATCAGCTTGACCTTCACACCGCGCGCCTTGGCGTCCAGCAGCGCGTTGCGGACCACGTCGTCGGTGAACAGGAAGACGCTGCCCTTGATCTCCTCCCCGGCCGGGGTGCGCTGGATCAGCGAGACCAGGTGGTCCCGGATGGCGTTCTGCGCGGTGGCGGAACCGTTCGGAGTGTTGAAGGTGGCGGTGAGCCCCACCTCGTCGTTGGCCGGCGGCACGGTGGCGCCGGCCAGTGCCCCCGGCGCGCCGAGCAGCGAGACGCCCAGGGCCAGGGCGGCGGCAGTGGTCATGGTGCGACGCAGTCGCATGTTTCCCCCTCGTTCATGCAAACGATCTTGCGAGGGGGACTCTAGCCGGTCGATCCGGCGGCCTCCGCGGCGGCCGCCAGTTGCTGAAGCGCCGTCAGATGGGCGGTCAGCGCGGCCCGGCCCTCCTTGGTGGCGGCCAGCCAGGTGCGCGGGCGCTTGCCGACGTACCCCTTCTTCACCCGCACGTACCCGGACTCCTCCAGGGCGGCGGCGGTCTTGCTGAGCACCGAGTCGGAGACCTGCGCGTAGTCCCGGACGGCGCCGAACTCCGCTTCCTGGCACCCGCTCAGGAAGGCCAGCACGGTCAGCCTGGTCGGGTTGTTCAGCTGGGGGTCGAGCCCGGTCACCGGACGTCCTCCGGCTCCGCGCCGCGCATCTGCCGGGCGACCCGGCGCAGCATCAGCCAGAACACCGCCCCGCCCGCCGCGCCCGCCACCAGGCCGACCAGCAGCATCGGCGCCCCGGCCCACCAGCCCAGCGCGCCGAGGCCGAGCTCGGCGACGGCGATCAGCAGGACGGCCAGCACGGCCACCTTGGCGGCGGCCGGCGAGGGCCGGTTGACCACCTTCTGCAGCCGGGCGGCCGCCCCGGCCAGCGCGCCGACGGTGGGGCCGGCGATGGCGCAGCCGAGGATCTGCAGCCACTCCAGGTCGAACTGGATGCCGGCCCCGACCAGCACGCCCTGGACCAGGAAGACCGCCCCGATCGCGGGCCCGTACCAGCCGGGCGGCGGCAGCGGGCGGGAGGCCGCGGCGGTGGCGCGGTTGGCGAGGTCGAGCGCTTCGGCGGGCGTGAGCGAGCTGTCCATGGTTCCCCCTTGGTTCGGCAACTGCTTCCATGATGGCATCTACTTTCCCGATTGGAAAGTACTTTCGCGCCACTCAGCAGCGGGAGTCGACCTCGGAGAAGGAGCCGTAGTGGTCCTCGGTCCAGTACTGCTGCCCGGCCTCACCGGTGACGATCCGTCGGGCCCCGCGGGTCGGCGCGCCCGGGGTGATCACGGTGTACTCGTGGTAGTAGCCGCTCTTCTCCCGCGGCAGCCGCCCCTCCCGGTTCTCGAAGACGATGCCGTCGCTCCGGTACGGGTACGGCCCGCCCTTGGCGATCAGCCCCAGGGTGTCGCGGGCCTGCTGCGGCAGCGCCGACCGGCAGACGTCCGGGTACGCGGCACTGGTCGGCACCCAGCCGGCCGGGCTCGCGGAGGGGGTGCGGCTCGCGGAGGGGGCGCCCGCGGGGGACGACGTACGGGTGGCGGACGGGCCGCTCGCCGACGGGCTGCCCGCGGACGGGCTGCTCGCGGACGGGCTGCTCGCCGACGGGCTGCTCGCGGGCGCGGTCCCCGGCTTGCCGCCGCCGCAGGCGGTGAGGGCGAGCAGCAGGGCGACGGACAGCAGGTGGTGACGGTGCTTCATGGGCCCAGCTTGCCGGGGGCACCTCACCCGGCGGGCCGCAAAACGCCGCTGGGCCCGGTACGGACGCCATTGTCCGTACCGGGCCCAGCTGTTACACACGGCGGCTCTCCTGCGCCGAGCTCCGCCGTGCGCCCCTCCATAACTTGGTCGGAGTGGAGGGGTTGCGGTCAGCGATGGGACCGCGCTGCTTCGTGTCAGCGCGAATCGCTGCCCGCCGTCTCGAGGGCGGCGCGGCCTGCCTCCAGGCGCGCCACCGGAATCCGGAAGGGGGAGCAGGACACGTAGTCCAGGCCCACCTCGTGGAAGAAGTGCACCGAGTCCGGGTCACCGCCGTGCTCGCCGCAGACGCCGAGCTTGAGGTCCGGGCGGGTGGCCCGGCCGGCCTCGACCGCGGAGCGGACCAGCGAGCCGACGCCGTCGCGGTCGATGGTCTCGAACGGGCTGACGCCGAAGATGCCCTTCTCCAGGTACGCGGTGAAGAACGAGGCCTCCACGTCGTCCCGGGAGAAGCCCCAGACGGTCTGGGTCAGGTCGTTGGTGCCGAAGGAGAAGAACTCCGCGGCCTCGGCGATCTGACCTGCCGTCAGGGCGGCGCGGGGCAGCTCGATCATGGTGCCCAGCTTGATGTCCAGCGCCACGCCGGTGGAGGAGGAGACCTCGGCGAGCACCCGCTCGCACTCGTCCCGGACCAGCTCCAGCTCCTGGACGGTGCCCACCAGCGGGATCATCACCTCGGGGCGCGGGTCCCCGCCGGCCAGCTTGCGCTCGGCGGCGGCCTCGGCGATCGCCCGGACCTGCATGCCGAACAGGCCGGGGATGACCAGGCCGAGGCGGACGCCGCGCAGACCCAGCATCGGGTTCTGCTCGTGCAGCTTGTGCACGGCCTGGAGCAGGCGCAGGTCGTTCTCGTTCGGGTCCTTGCGGGCCTCGGCGAGGGCGACGCGCACCGACAGCTCGGTGATGTCGGGGAGGAACTCGTGCAGCGGCGGGTCCAGCAGACGGACCGTCACCGGGAGCCCGTCCATCGACTGGAAGAGCTCCAGGAAGTCGCCCTTCTGCAGCGGCATCAGGGTGGAGAGCGCGAGCTCGCGGTCCTTGTCGTTGTCCGCGAGGATCAGGTGCTCGACCTCCTTGCGGCGCTCCTCACCGAGGAACATGTGCTCGGTGCGGCACAGGCCGATGCCCTGGGCGCCGTAGCGGCGGGCGCGGTTCGCGTCCTCGGCGTTGTCGGCGTTGGCGCGGACGGCGAGCCGGCGGCGGACGTCGGCGTGCGACATCAGGCGGTGCACGGCCTGGACCAGGCCGCCCTGGACGTCGGCACCGGCGTGCAGGGTGCCCTCGAAGTACTCCACCACCGGGGAGGGGAGCACCGGGACCTCGCCGAGGTAGACCCGGCCGTTGGCGCCGTCGATCGAGACCAGGTCGCCCTCCTCGATCACCAGGCCGTCCGAGGTGACCATCCGGCGGCGCTTGGTGTCGACCTCCAGCTCCTCGGCACCGCAGACACAGGTCTTGCCCATGCCGCGGGCCACCACGGCCGCGTGCGAGGTCTTGCCGCCGCGCGAGGTCAGGATGCCCTCGGCCGCGATCATGCCCTCGAGGTCGTCCGGGTTGGTCTCCCGGCGGACCAGGATGACCTTCTCGCCGGAGCGGGACCACTTGACGGCGGTGTAGGAGTCGAAGACCACCTTGCCGACCGCGGCGCCGGGCGAGGCGGCGATGCCCCAGGCGACCTGCTTGGACTCGGCGTTGGGGGCGAAGCGGGGGAACATCAGCTGGGAGAGCTGGGCGCCGTTCACCCGGTGCAGCGCCTCGTCCAGGTCGATCAGGCCCTGGTCGACCAGCTGGACGGCGATCCGGAAGGCGGCCGCGGCGGTGCGCTTGCCGACCCGGGTCTGCAGCATCCAGAGCTTGCCGCGCTCGATGGTGAACTCGATGTCGCAGAGGTCGCGGTAGTGGTTCTCGAGCTTCTGCATGATCGCCATCAGCTCGTCGTACGACTTCTTGTCGAGCCCCTCCAGGTCGGAGAGCGGGAGGGTGTTGCGGATGCCCGCCACCACGTCCTCGCCCTGCGCGTTGGAGAGGTAGTCGCCGTAGACGCCGACCGCACCGGTGGAGGGGTCGCGGGTGAAGGCGACACCGGTGCCCGAGTCCTCGCCGAGGTTGCCGAAGACCATCGAGCAGACGTTGACCGCGGTGCCCAGGTCGTTCGGGATGCGCTCCTGCCGGCGGTACAGGCGGGCGCGGTCGCCGTTCCAGGAGTGGAAGACGGCGTGGATCGCCAGGTCCATCTGCTCGCGCGGGTCCTGCGGGAACTCCCGGCCGGTCTCCCGGAGCACGATGCCCTTGAAGGTCTCGACCAGGGCCTTGAGGTCCTCGGCGGTGAGGTCGAGGTCGTCCTGGGTGCCCTTGGCGTGCTTGGCCTCGTCCAGGGCCTCCTCGAACAGCTCGCCCTCGACGCCCAGCACGGTCTTGCCGAACATCTGGACCAGGCGGCGGTAGGAGTCCCAGGCGAAGCGCTCGTTGCCGGACTGCGCGGCCAGGCCGAGTACGGAGACGTCGGAGAGGCCGATGTTCAGGACGGTGTCCATCATGCCGGGCATGGAGAACTTGGCACCGGAGCGGACCGAGACCAGGAGGGGGTGGTCGGACTCGCCCAGCTTCTTGCCCATCTCGGCCTCGAGGGCCTCCAGGTGGGCGGTGATCTCCTCGTGCAGCGAGGTGGGCTCGCTCCCGGTCTCCAGGAAGACCTTGCAGGCCTCGGTGGTGATGGTGAACCCCGGAGGGACGGGAAGGCCCAGGTTGGTCATCTCGGCGAGGTTTGCACCCTTGCCACCGAGAAGGTCCTTGAGGTCCTTGTTTCCTTCGGTGAAGGAGTAAACGAACTTCTGCTGCGACGGCACGGGTCGGTCTCCTCGCACACGGTTGCCCTGACGCCGGAGAACATACCCATTTCGAAGGCGGTTTCGCGCCGTCGATAGGCCCTCCGATCCTGCCAAAGCCTGACGACCCGACAGATCGAATGCCCGGTCGGGCGTTCACCTCTGTTGCTGAAATCGTCCGGCTGACGCTAGCCTGCGTTCAAGTCTTGAAGGCAAGGAAACGCGAAGATCACCTGAACCGGACGGAGCGTAGCGGCGGATCGCCCACGATGTTGCCCCGGTTTGATTTCCTGTGGCCAGTCGGGCGGTTCCGGCACCCGGGCCCTTCGGGAAGCGATCCACCTCCTCGGAGCCCTTCCGGCGCCCTGACTGACCGTCAGTGGCCACCGTATGTGGCCAGCGTCACGGGCGCATCTCAGCCATCAGGCGTACTCCGATCGGATACTTCGTCACCTTGCGTCGACCACTCCGTGCGTACCGTCACGGAAATCAGCCGCAAAGGAGCCCTCTTGGCCAGGATGTCCAAGAGGGCTCGTCCGCCTCGGCCTGTGCACCAGGGTGGCTAATTTGGCCACCCTGTAGTGCTCATCCGCCAGAGGTGTCCGATTCGGCGTCCGCGGAGGGCAGGGCGCAGTCGTACGGATCGTCCAACCAGCCCTCGGGCAGCACCACGCGGTTGTTGCCGCTGGTCCGTCCGCGCGGTCCGTCCGCGCTCTCCGGCCAGAGCTGGCTCTGCTCCACCTGGGCGAGGGTCTCGGTGAGTTCGGCCAGTGAACTCGACATCGCGAGCTTCACCCGCAGCTCCGAGCCGACCGAGAAGCCCTTGGTGTACCAGGCGACGTGCTTGCGGAAGTCGACCACGCCGCGCGCCTCGTCCCCCATCCACTCGCCCAGCAGCTCGGCGTGCCGGACCATCGCCCGGGCCACGTCGGCGAAGGCCGGGCGGGCCCGGTCCACCTCGCCCTCGAAGATCGAGACCAGCTCCTTGAACAGCCACGGCCGGCCCAGGCAGCCGCGGCCGACCACCACGCCGTCGCAGCCGGTCTCCCGCATCATCCGAACGGCGTCCTCGGCCGACCAGATGTCCCCGTTCCCGAGCACCGGCACCTCGTCCGGCACCGACTCGCGCAGCCGGGCGATGGCCGACCAGTCGGCGGTGCCGCCGTAGTGCTGGGCGGCCGTGCGGCCGTGCAGCGCGATCGCCGCGACGCCCTCCTCGGCACCGATCCGGCCGGCGTCCAGGTAGGTGAGGTGGTCGTCGTCGATGCCCTTGCGCATCTTCATGGTCACCGGCAGGTCGCCCGCGTTGGCCACCGCCTGCTGGAGGATCTCGCGCAGCAGGTTCCGCTTGTACGGCAGCGCCGAACCGCCGCCCTTGCGGGTCACCTTGGGCACCGGGCAGCCGAAGTTGAGGTCGATGTGGTCGGCCAGGCCCTCGGCCGAGATCATCTTGGCCGCCCGGCCCACCGTCTCCGGGTCCACCCCGTAGAGCTGGATCGAGCGCGGCTTCTCGCTCGGGTCGAAGTGGATCAGCTGCATGGTCTTGGCGTTGCGCTCGACCAGCGCCCGGGTGGTGATCATCTCGCTGACGTACAGGCCCTTGCCGCCGCTCTGCTCCCGGCAGAGGGTGCGGAACGGGGCGTTGGTGATCCCCGCCATCGGTGCCAGCACCACGGGCGGCCAGACCTGGAGCGGCCCGATGTCCAGGGGCTTGAACTCGGGAGCGGGAGTGGTGGTCATGGCGCGACGGTTCCTCGGGGCTCGGCGGACGGGACTTCCCATTGTCCCCCACTCGGCGCAGCGCCCATCCGGTCGAGCCTGGCGGCCGTCTCCTCGTCCAGCGGCGTGTACGTCACCATCCGGGTGCTGGGGCGCGGGCCGAGCCAGAGGCTGGTGTAGGTGAAGGAGAGCAGCCCCTCCTCCGGGAGCAGGAAGCGCTTCTCCCCGTTGCCCGGCGCGGAGACCTCGTGCCGCTGCCAGAGCTCCTCGAACTCCGGCGAGGCCGTGCGCAGCCGGTGCAGCAGCGCCTTCCAGGCCGGCTCGGCCGTGTGGTCGGCCATCGCCGCGCGGAAGCGGGCCACCATCGACCGGGCGTCGGTGCGGCGGTCCACCAGCCGGGAGCCGAAGACGCTGTCGGTGAAGGCCAGCCACATCAGGTTCCGCTCCTCGAACGGCAGCGCCTCCAGGTCCCCCGCCAGCCAGGTGTACGCGCGGTTGTACGCCAGCACGTCGTACCGGCTGTTCACCACCGCGGCCGGGTACGGGTCCACCCGGTCCAGCAGCAGCTGCACCGCCGGGGTCACCATGTGGCAGACCGGCTGCGCCACCGGGTCCTCGCCGCCGGCCAGCGCGAACAGGTGGGCCCGCTCGCTGCGGTCCAGCATCAGCGCCCGGGCCACCGCGTCCAGCACCTGCCCCGAGACCTGGATGTCCCTCCCCTGCTCCAGCCACGTGTACCAGGTGACCCCCACCGCGGAGAGCTGCGCGACCTCCTCCCGGCGCAGGCCGGGCGTGCGGCGGCGGCCGACGGCCGGGAGGCCGACCTGCTCGGGGGCGATCCGCTCCCGGCGGCTGCGCAGGAAGGCGGCCAGCTCGGTGCGGGCGGTTGCGGTGGTGGTCATGGGTACCAGGATGGCCGCTGGGGGATCCCGTTGCCAGGTGGTCCTGGTACCAGGACAAGAAGCATCTGGTACCAGGCTGACGGCCCGGCCAGGCTGGTCGACGTGACCCAGCAACTGACCCACCCCCAGCAGCTCACCGCCGTCCGGCCCACCGGCCGCCCCGGCCTCTCCACCGCCGGGCTGGCCACCGTCCTGCTCGGCGCCTTCCTCCCGATGCTCGACTTCTTCATCGTCAACGTCGCGCTCCCCACCATCGAGCACGACCTCTCGGCCGGGCCGGCCGTGCTGGAACTCATCGCCGCCGGATACGGCATCGCCTTCGCCGTCCTGCTGGTGCTCGGCGGCCGGCTCGGCGACGCGCTCGGCAGGCGGCGGCTGTTCGTCGGCGGGTCGCTCGGCTTCGCGCTGGCCTCGCTGCTGTGCGGCGTCGCCCCGTCGGCCTGGGCGCTGGTGGCGGGCCGGGTGCTCCAGGGGGCGGCGGCCGCGGTGCTGCTCCCCCAGGTGCTGGCCACCATCACCGCCGCCACCGACGGCGCCCGGCGGGCCAGGGCGCTCTCCGTCTACGGCGCGGTCGGCGGGATCTCGGTGGTGATCGGCCAGGTGCTCGGCGGCTTCCTGGTCTCGGCCGACGTGCTCGGCACCGGCTGGCGCTCGGTCTTCCTGCTGAACGTCCCGTTCGCCGTGGCAACCGCCCTGCTGGCGCTGCGTCACGTCCCGGAGAACCGGGCCGAGCGGGCCGCCCGGATCGACCTGCCCGGCACCCTGCTGCTCTCCCTCTCGCTGCTCTCGCTCTTCGTCCCGCTGATGGAGGGCCGCGCGCTCGGCTGGCCGCTCTGGTCCTGGCTGGCGCTCGGGTCCTTCCCCTTCCTGCTGTTCGCCTTCCTCCGCACCGAACACCGCCTGGAGGCGCGGGGCGGCGATCCGCTCCTTCCCCTCTCCCTGCTGCGGATCCCCGAGATGCGGCGCGGGCTCGGCATCGCGCTCCCCTACTTCACCGGCTTCGGCGGCTTCATGTTCGTGGTGGCCGTCCTGCTCCAGCAGTCCCTCCACCTCGACCCGGTGGCGGCGGGCTGGGCCCTGGTCCCGATGGCGGTCGGCTACTTCACCGCCTCGCTCGCCTCGCCCCGCCTGATCGGCCGGTACGGCAGCCGCGTCATCACCACCGGCGCCGCCGTCCAGGCCCTGGGCCTGACCACCCTCCTGCTGACCGCCCTCACCCTCGGCCTCTCCCCCCTGCGCATGCTCCCCGGCGTCGCCCTCGCCGGCATCGGCCAGGGCCTGATCGGCACTCCCCTCTTCCGGGTCGTCCTCACCAAGGTCCCCACCACCCGGGCCGGCACCGGCAGCGGCGTCCTCGCGACCGCCCAGCAGTCCAGCCTTGCCCTCGGCGTCGCCACCCTCGGCACCCTCTACCTCTCCCTCGCCCCCACCCTCGGCGCCCTCCCCGCCCTCGCCGTCGTGCTGGCCCTCCAGACCGCCGGCTCCGCCACGATCCTCGCCCTGAGCCTGGGCCTCCCCCGCTCGATCGGGTGATCACGACGCACGAACCTCGCGAACGACGCACGGAGCGTCCTACCGTGAGTCGTATGACAGCCAGAGTTCCGATCCGTCAACTCCAGCAGCACGCCAGTGAACTGATGGACCGGGTCGCGGCCGGAGAGCGGATCGAGATCACCCGGAACGGGCGGCTGATCGCGGTGCTCTCCCCGCCCGACCCGGAGCAGCGGGTCCTGGAGGACCTGGTCCGTGACGGGACCATCGATCCGGAGAACGCGGCCACCGCCACCGGCCTGGCCCACTGGGAGCCCCCGGCGGCGCCGGAAGGCCTTGCCTCCCCCAGCGCCGCACTGGCCGCCATGCGGGAGGAGGAAGAGGAGAGGTGATCTACCTCGACTCGTGCGCGCTGCTCAAGCTGATCGTGCCGGAGGCCGAGTCCCCCGCGCTGCGGACCTTCCTCTCCGCCCGGGGCGCCGAGGGCCACGCCACCAGTGCCCTGGCCCAGGTCGAGGTGCCGAGGGCGCTCCGGCGGGTGGAGGCTCCCCCGTATCTCTTCGACGCGGCGGAGGACGCGCTCGACCGCCTGCTCCGGGTCCGGCTCTCCGATCCCGTCCTCCGCGCGGCCCGTCTGCTCCCCGGGCAGCACCTGCGGAGCCTGGACGCGATCCACCTGGCCAGCGCCGAGCACCTGGAGCACGCGCTCACCGCCTTCGTCACCTACGACAAGCGCCTGGCGACCGCCGCGGCCGACCGCGGACTTCCCGTGGTGAGTCCGGCCTGACCTCGGCAAAACCGCTGGTCGGCCCCGGGCGGGCGGTGCGAGGATCGGGCCATGACGACTCCTCAGCTGCCCATCGACACCCGTGACCGCGAGCAGCTGGCCGCGTTGGTGGCGGCCGGGACGCGGCCGAAGTACCTGTTCTTCTGGGGGCACCGGCCGGAGCGGGACGGGCGGATCGGGGCCGGGGCGCTGAGCCAGTGGTGGCCGGGGGCGTTCGAGGTGGACGGGGTCCGGTACGGGTCGGCGGAGCACTGGATGATGGCGGGCAAGGCCCGGATGTTCGGGGACGAGGAGATGCTCGCCCGGGTGCTGGCGGCCGGGTCGGCGGCGGAGGCGAAGAAGCTCGGCCGGATGGTCCGCGGCTTCGACGGCGACCGCTGGGACGCCGGGCGCTTCGAGCTGGTGGTCGAGGGGAACGTCGCCAAGTTCGACCAGGACGAGGCGCTGCGCACCTACCTGCTCGGCACCGCCGGCCGCGTCCTGGTCGAGGCCAGCCCGCTGGACCGGATCTGGGGCATCGGCCTCCCCGCCGACGACGACCGCGCCTCCCGCCCGGCCGACTGGCCCGGCCTCAACCTCCTCGGCTTCGCCCTGATGGAGGCCCGCGCCCGCCTGGCCGCCGCCTAACAGGACCGGATCAGCGCGACGGCTCCGTCCAGGGCGGCGATCTCGTCCTCGGAGAGGGTCGGGTTGGCCGCCCGGCGGGCCTTCGCGGCGTCGAGCAGCATGCCGTCGGTGCCGCCCAGCCCCCGGACCAGTGCGGTCAGCACGGCCCGCGCGACCGGGGCCACGGCGGGCATGGTGAGGGCGGCCTGGGCCAGGATCAGGGCGGACATCGCGGTGTCCAGGCCGGGCGGGCCCTCGTCCGCGGTGTCCCAGTCGATCACCACCGGGCCGTCGGGGGTGAGGAAGACGTTGTCGGGGTGCAGGTCGAGGTGGAGGACGCGGCCGGCACCGGTCCGGGGCGGGACGGCGTGCAGGCGCCGCAGCAGGTCGGCGAGGACCGCGCCCGCCTCCTCGGCGCCGACCGTGCCCGCGCCGAGGGCCTGGAGCATGGTCGGCCCGGCCAGCCGCTGGAGCACCAGCTCGGAGGCCGAGGGCCCCGGCCAGACCCGCGGCACGGGGTAGCCGTGCCCGGCCAGGTGGGTCATCAGGGCGGCCTCGCCGCTCGCGTCCTCGCCCTCGCGGTAGCGCCGCAGCACCCGCCCCTCGTCCAGGGCGAACACGTCCGCCGTCCGCCCGCTGCCGATGAGTTCCCCCGTGATCATGCGGGAGAACCTACCTGACGGCTCCTCAGGCCGGGTGCCGCTCGCGGAAGGAGGCGGCCTTGGCGCGGTTGCCGCAGCGGGTCATGTCGCACCAGCGCCGCGCTCCCTTGCGGGAGAGGTCGACGTAGAGGCGGGTGCAGGTCTCGGCGGCGCACTCCTTGACCGGGGCGGCGAGCGGCAGGGCGAGCAGGCGCTGGGCGGAGCGGGCCAGGGTGGCGAGCAGGGCCTCGGCGGTGCCGGTGCGGTGCAGGGTGCCGTCGGGGCGCAGTTCCTGACGGAGTCCCGGTCCGTCTGCCTGACGGTTGAGCAGCCGGCGGTCGGCGGCGGCGTACGGTGCGGAGGCGGCCGCCGCGCTCGCCAGCCGGAAGATCGTCTCGCGGAGCCGGACGGCGTGCGCGAGGTCCTCGGCGTCGGCGGCCATCGGCTGGTCGACCAGCCCGGCCTCGACGGCCCATGCGCCCAGGTCGGCGGGGGTGACCAGCTGGTCGAGCGCGAGGCCGCGGCGGCGCTGCACGGTGCCGACCAGGTCGAGGGCCGGGTCACCACTGACAAAGACGAACTCCATTTCGCCAGCATAGTGCGCAACCGGCCGTCATAACCGGTATGACTGGTTATTGCGAGGGCCTTGGGTTACTCTCGTACCACCCTCAGAAATAACCCCACAGAGTGGTTACCAGCCGACGACGCCTGGCATCGCTCCGTCAACTGACGTACGTAGCACGGGAATACGAGGAGTCGAGATGGCAGTCAAGGTAGCGGTCAACGGTTTCGGTCGGATCGGCCGCGGCTTCGTCCGGGCGGCGCTGGAGCGTGGCGCCGACCTCGAGGTGGTGGCCGTCAACGACCTCACCGACGCGAAGACCCTGGCCCACCTGCTCACCTACGACAGCTCCCTCGGCAAGCTGGCCGAGGACGTCCGGGCCGAGGGCGACACCATCGTCGTCGGCGGCCAGACCATCAAGGTCTTCGCCGAGCGGGACCCGGGCAAGCTGCCCTGGGGCGAGCTGGGCGTGGACGTGGTGATCGAGTCCACCGGTGTCTTCACCGACGCCGCCAAGGCCCGCGCCCACATCGAGGCCGGCGCCCGCAAGGTGATCATCTCCGCCCCGGCGAACGGCGAGGACCTCACCCTGGCGATCGGCGTGAATGACGACAAGTACGACCCCGAGGTCCACCACATCGTCTCCAACGCCTCCTGCACCACCAACTGCCTGGCCCCGCTGGCCAAGGTGCTGAACGAGGCGCTGGGCATCGAGCACGGCCTGATGACCACCGTGCACGCCTACACCCAGGACCAGAACCTCCAGGACGGCCCGCACAAGGACGCCCGCCGCGCCCGCGCCGCCGCCACCAACATCGTCCCGACCTCCACCGGTGCGGCCAAGGCCATCGGCCTGGTCCTGCCGGAGCTCCAGGGCAAGCTGGGCGGCACCTCGCTGCGCGTCCCGATCCCGGTCGGCTCGATCACCGACCTGACCGCCCGGGTGGAGCGCCCGACCACGGTCGAGGAGATCAACGCCGCCTTCGCCAAGGCCGCGACCGAGGGCTCGCTGGCCGGTGTGCTCCGCTACAGCGAGGCGCCGCTGGTCTCCAGCGACATCGTCGGCGACCCGGCCTCCGTCGTCTTCGACGCCGGCCTGACCACCGTCAGCGAGGACGGCCGCCAGGTGAAGATCTTCGGCTGGTACGACAACGAGACGGGCTTCTCCCACCGCGTGGTCGACGCCGCCCTGCTGCTCGGCGCCTGAGGCACCGCAGCTGCGGCCGGGCCGCCGTCCCCGGCCCGGCCGCAGCGGTCGTCCGTTCGAGTGTGAGCACCCCGCCGCGGTGGAACCAACTACCGGTCGCCGTCCACCGAACGGAACCGGGCCGCCCATGACCACCGCACCGTCCAGCACCGTGAAGTACCTGCTCCCCGAGGAGCAGACCCCGACCACCTGGTACGACATCTCCGCCGATCTCCCGTCCCCCGTGCCGCCGTTGCTGCACCCGGGCACCAAGGAGCCGGTCACCGCGGCCGACCTGGAGCCGCTCTTCCCGCCCGAGGTGATCGCCCAGGAGCTGGGCACCGGCGCCCGCGAGGTGGACATCCCCGGCGCGGTGCTGGACGTCTACCGGCAGTGGCGCCCCAGCCCGCTGGTCCGGGCCCGGCGCCTGGAGCGGGAGTTGGACACCCCGGCCCGGATCTACTTCAAGTACGAGGGCGTCAGCCCGACCGGCAGCCACAAGATCAATACGGCGGTGCCGCAGGCGTACTACAACCACCGCGCGGGCGTGCGCCGCCTGGTCACCGAGACCGGCGCCGGGCAGTGGGGCAGCAGCCTGGCGCTGGCCTGCTCGTACTTCGGCCTCGACTGCGAGGTCTGGATGGTGCGGGTGAGCCACGACCAGAAGCCGTACCGGCGGGCCCTGATGGAGACCTTCGGCGCCACCGTGCACGCCAGCCCGAGCCCGCTGACCGGCGCCGGGCGGGCCGCACTGGAGGCGGACCCGGAGGCCACCGGCAGTCTGGGGCTGGCCATCTCCGAGGCGGTGGAGGCGGCCGCGACCAGCGGCGGCACCGCCAAGTACGCGCTCGGCTCGGTGCTGCACCACGTACTGCTGCACCAGACCGTGATCGGCCAGGAGGCCCTGCTCCAGTTCGAACTCGCCGAGGACGCACCGGACGTGGTGATCGGCGCGGTCGGCGGCGGCTCCAACTTCGGCGGTCTGGCCATCCCCTTCCTCGGCCGGCAGCTGGCCGGCGGCCCGGCCGTGCGCGCCGTCGCGGTCGAGCCCGCCTCCTGCCCCTCGCTCACCGCCGGGCGCTACGACTACGACTTCGGCGACACCGCCGGCCTCACCCCGCTGGCCCGGATGCACACCCTCGGCCACTCCTTCACTCCCCCGGCCATCCACGCCGGCGGCCTGCGCTACCACGGCATGTCACCGCTGATCAGCCACCTGCACGAGCTCGGCCTGATGGAGGCCCGGGCGGTGCGGCAGACCGAGTGCTTCGAGGCGGGCGTCCGGTTCGCCCGGGCCGAGGGCATCGTCCCGGCCCCGGAGTCCACCCACGCGGTGAAGGCCGCCGTCGACGAGGCGCTGGCCTGCCGGGAGTCCGGCGAGGCCCGCACCATCCTGTTCGGCCTCTCCGGCCACGGGCACTTCGACATGCAGGCCTACACCGACTTCACGGCCGGCCGGCTCACCGACTGAAAACCCTCCCGACTCACCGACGTAACACAACTGCCTTGTAGGGAAGGGAGGATGACGGTTCACGGACGAGCCGAGGGGACCGAAGAGTGAGCGGAGCGCAGGCGGCACGACGGCGGCCGACCGGAGCACGGTTCGGCGGGGCCCACCTGGAGGACGAGGCCCCGCCGCCCCCGGCACCCGCCACCGCCGCGCCCCGCGGCGCCCGGTTCGCGGGCGCGCCCGTCGAGCACGAACCCCCACCGGCCGCCGCCCCGCCGGTGGCCCCGCCGCAGCGCAGCGGCCCGGAACTGGTCGCCCTGGCGGGGCGGATCACCGCCCTGCACCAGGGCGGTGCGACCCAGGAGTCCGCCGCCCTGACCGCCCAGGCCGCCGTCCTGCTGGCCTCGGAGGACGTCACCCGGCTGGCCGTGCTGCTGCACGCCCAGGGCCCGGCCGGCGCGGCGGGCTACCTGGCCCGGGCCACCGTGCACGGCAGCCCCGAGCAGGCCGCCGCCACCCTGGCCGGGCTGCGCCGGGCCGGGCTGGCCGAGGAGGCGGCCGGCCTCTTCCACGCACTCTGGGGTCACCCCAGCCCCCAACTGCCGTCCCTGCTGGCCGCCTTGGAGCGCCACGGGCTGGCCGGGGACGGACTCACCCTGCTCTGGGAGCGCGCCTCCGCGGCCCCCGCCGAGCTGGCCGCCCTGGCCACCGCCCTGCGCACGGCCGGCCGGGCCGAGGACGCCCAGCGCCTGCTGCACCAGGCCACCGGCCGCCGCCCCGGCGAACTGGCCGCCACCGCCCTGGAGTTGGACGAACCACTGGCCGCCGGGCTCTCCACCCAGGCGGCCCGGCTGCGCTCCCCCGCCGACCTGGCCGAGTACGCCGCCGCACTCACCGCCTCCCCGCCGCGCTACCGGGCCCTGCTCGCGGCGGTAGCCGCCCTCGACGAGCCCCGGCGCCGCGCCGCGCTGGCCGCCTTCCGCTCCCTCGGGCTCCCGCTGCGCTGAGCCCCCGGACCGGCGGACGACCCCGGAACGACGGACGGCCCCGCCACCCTCACGGGTGGCGGGGCCGTCCGCGGGCCGACGGTGCGTCAGCAGCCGATCAGGCGGGCGCCCAGGTAGGACTTCACCTGGTCGAGCGAGACGCGCTCCTGCGCCATGGTGTCACGCTCGCGGATGGTCACCGCGTTGTCCTCGAGGGTGTCGAAGTCGACGGTGACGCAGAACGGCGTGCCGATCTCGTCCTGGCGGCGGTAGCGCTTGCCGATCGCGCCGGCGTCGTCGAACTCGACGTTCCACGCGGTGCGCAGGTCGGCGGCCAGGCCGCGGGCCTTCGGCGAGAGGTCGGCGTTGCGCGAGAGCGGGAGCACCGCGACCTTGACCGGGGCCAGCCGCGGGTCGAGCCGCATGCCGACGCGCTTCTCCATGACGCCCTTGGCGTTCGGGGCCTCGTCCTCGAAGTAGGCGTCGATCAGGAAGGCCAGCATGGCGCGGTTGAGACCGGCGGCCGGCTCGATGACGTACGGGTAGTAGCGCTCGTTCGACTCCTGGTCGAAGTAGCGCAGGTCCTTGCCGGAGGCCTCGCTGTGCACGGTGAGGTCGTAGTCCGTGCGGTTGGCCACGCCCTCCAGCTCGGAGAACTCGTTGCCGCCGAAGTTGAAGCGGTACTCGATGTCCACCGTGCGCTTGGCGTAGTGGGAGAGCTTCTCCTTCGGGTGCTCGAAGTAGCGCATGTTCTCGGTGCGCAGACCGAGGTCCACGTACCAGTTCCAGCGCTGCTCCAGCCAGTACTCGTGCCAGGTCTCGTCCTCGCCCGGCTTGACGAAGAACTCCATCTCCATCTGCTCGAACTCGCGGGTCCGGAAGATGAAGTTGCCCGGGGTGATCTCGTTGCGGAAGCTCTTGCCGACCTGGGCGATGCCGAACGGCGGCTTCTTGCGCGAAGTCGTCTGCACCTGGCTGAAGTTGGTGAAGATGCCCTGGGCGGTCTCCGGGCGCAGGTAGGCCAGGCCGGACGCGTCCTCGGTGACACCGAGGTGCGTCTTCAGCATGCCCGAGAACTCCTTGGGCTCGGTGAAGGCGCCCTTGTTGCCGCAGTTCGGACAGTTGATGTCGGCCAGGCCGTTGGCCGGGAGCTTGTTGTGCTTGGCCTCGTACGCCTCCTCCAGGTGGTCCGCGCGGAACCGCTTGTGGCAGGAGAGGCACTCGGTCAGCGGGTCGTTGAAGGTGGCGACGTGGCCCGAGGCCTCCCAGACCTCGCGGGCCAGGATCACCGACGAGTCGAGACCGACGACGTCCTCGCGAGCGGTGACCATCGAACGCCACCACTGGCGCTTGATGTTCTCCTTGAGCTCCACGCCCAGCGGCCCGTAGTCCCAGGCGGCACGGGTGCCGCCGTAGATCTCGCTGCAGGGGTAGACGAAGCCTCGGCGCTTGCTCAGGCTGACAATCGTGTCGATCTTGTCGGCGGCCACAGTGCTCTCTTCAGTACGACGTCACGCGAGTGACGGCACGGTCAGGGCACGGCTGGTTGCACGTACCCGAATACCTCCAGAGGTTACCGGGCGGCCCCGTGCGCGGTTCAAATCGGTATTCGCGCGCACACCGTGTGTCGAACACACCGTCGGACGGTCGGACAACTGAGTGAGTTGACAATCATTTCCACTTAAGTTGAGAATGGTTGTCATGAAGTCGCGTCGCCGCAGCACCTCGATAGCCCTGTCCGCCACCGCCGTCGCCGGCGCCCTCCTGCTCTCCGCCTGCGGCGGGGCCAGCAGCGCCGAGGACGGCAAGGGGAAGCTCGACGTGATCGCGTCGTTCTACCCCATGGAGTACCTCGCCGAGCAGATCGGCGGGCAGCACGTGAAGGTGACCGACCTCACCGCCGCCGGCGTCGAGCCGCACGACCTGGAGCTGACGGCCAAGCAGGTCGCCAAGGTCAAGGGCGCCGACGCCGTCCTCTACCTCAAGGGCCTCCAGCCCACCGTCGACAAGGCCGTGGCGCAGAGCGACTCCAAGCACGTGATCGACGCCACCGCCGCCTCCCCGCTGGTCGACCACCACCTCCCCGAGGGCCACGCCGAGGACGACGGGCACGACCACTCCGGTGCGGCCGGCGACCCGCACATCTGGCTGGACCCGAACCGCTACGCCGCCGTCGCCAAGAGCGTCGGTGCCGAGCTGGCCAAGGCCGACCCGGCCAACGCGGCCGACTACCAGAAGAACACCGACCGTGTGGTGGCCGAACTCGCCGCCCTGGACAAGGAGTTCAAGGACGGCCTGAAGGACGCCAAGGGGAAGTCCTTCGTCACCAGCCACGCCGCCTTCGGCTACCTCGCCGACGCCTACGGGATCAACCAGCTGGCCATCAACGGTGTGGACCCGGAGTCCGAGCCGACCCCGGCCAAGCTCGCCGAGATCCAGCAGGAGGCCAAGGAGCACGGCGTCTCCACCATCTTCTTCGAGACCCTGGTCAGCCCCAAGCTGGCCGAGACGGTCGCCAAGGACCTCGGCCTGAAGACCGCCGTGCTCGACCCGCTGGAGGGCGTCAAGGACACCTCCAAGGAGAACTACTTCTCCGTCATGAAGCAGAACCTGCACAACCTCCAGGCCGCCTTCGGCATCCAGAGCTGACGGGACACCCGATCACCATGAGTTCAGTCATTCCCGAGGCCCCGGCGGCCGAGGGGACGGACACCCACCAGGCGCGGCACCCCCAGCGGGGTGCCGCGCCCGCGGTCGTCTGCCTCTGCGACGCCGTCGCCTCCCTCGGCGGCCGCCCCGTGCTGCGCGGGGTCGACCTCAAGGTCCGGCCCGGCGAGGTGGTCGCGCTGCTCGGGGCCAACGGCTCCGGCAAGTCCACCACCGTCAAGTCGGTGATCGGTGCCGTCCCGCTGGAGCGCGGCGGCCTGGAGCTGTTCGGCACCCCCTTCGCCAAGTTCCGCGACTGGCACCGGATCGGCTACGTGCCGCAGCGCACCACCGCCGCCAGCGGGGTGCCCGCCACCGTCCGCGAGGTGGTCTCCACCGGGCGGCTGCCCAAGCACGGGCTGCTGCCGTTCCGCCGCAGGGACCGCGAAGCGGTCGACCGCGCGCTGGCCGCCGTCGGGATGCTGGACCGGGCCGGGGACGGCGTGGCCGGGCTCTCCGGCGGCCAGCACCAGCGGGTGCTGATCGCCCGCGCGCTGGTCGGCACGCCCGAACTCCTCATCATGGACGAGCCGATGGCCGGGGTGGACCTGGAGAGCCAGCAGGTGCTCGCCGACACCCTGCGCACCGAGGTCGAGCGCGGCGCCGCCGTCCTGCTGGTGCTGCACGAACTCGGCCCGCTGGAGCCGCTGATCGACCGCACCGTGGTCCTGCGCGACGGCTGCGTCGCCTACGACGGCCCGCCGATCCCCAACACCGGCCAGCACGCCCTCCCCGGCCACGACCACGTCCACCCGCACGGGGACGAACACCTGACGACCCCCGGACTGCTCGCATGAGCGCCGACCACCCGCGCACCGCCCGCCCGACCCCAGGACTGCAGCGATGACCGAGATGCTCAGCTACGACTTCATGCAGCGCGCGCTGATCGCCGCCGTCCTGGTCGGCGTCACCGCCCCCGCCGTCGGCATCTACCTGGTGCAGCGGCGGCAGGCGCTGATGGGCGACGGCATGGGCCACGTCGCGCTCACCGGCGTCGGCCTCGGCTTCTTCTTCCAGACCAGCCCGGTGTGGATGGCCGTGCTGGTCTGCGTGCTCGGCGCCGTGGTGATGGAGGTGGTCCGCTCGCGCGGCAACCAGCGCGGCGACATCGCGCTGGCGATGCTCTTCTACGGCGGCATGGCCTGCGGCAAGCTGCTGGTCAGCATGAGCTCGCAGTCCGGGAACGGCAGCCTGGAGAGCTACCTCTGGGGCTCCATCCTCACCGTCTCCCCCACCGACCTGCTCACCATCACCGGGCTGGCCACCGCCGTGATCGCGGTCACCCTCGGCCTGCGCCGCCAGCTCTTCGCGATCTGCCAGGACGAGGAGTTCGCCCGGGTCACCGGCCTGCCGGTGCGGGCGCTCAACCTGCTGCTCGCGGTGATGGCCGCCGTCACCGTCACGGTGGCCATGCGGGTGGTCGGCCTGCTGCTGGTCTCGGCGCTGATGGTCGTCCCGGTGGTCGCCGCCCAGCAGTTGACCCGCTCCTTCGCGATGACCCAGGCCGCCTCGATCGGCGTCGGGGTGGCCGTCGCGGTGGCCGGCGTGGCCGGCTCCTACGAGGCCGACCTGCCCTCCGGCCCGGCCATCGTGCTGCTGGCCATCGTGGTCTTCGCGGTCTTCAGCGCACTGGCCGCACCACTGGCCCGGCGCCGCCACCGGGCCGCCCCGGACACCGGTCCCGAGGTCTGCGAGGTCAGGCTGCCCGGCCAGGCCGGACCCTCCGGCTCCCAGCGGCCCCAGCAGGCCCACGACTCCGAGGAGTACCGCAGGGAGGATTCGGTCACCAGTCGGGGGCTGGCACAATGAGGTGCCAGACGCCCACTCTCCCTGGAGGACCCACGGTGACCACCGCAGGCCCGTCGCGTGCCCGATCGACCCGGCAGCGGGCCGCCGTCTGGGCGGCCCTGGACGAGGTCGAGGACTTCCGCAGCGCCCAGGAGCTGCACGACCTCCTCAAGCACCGGGGCGACTCGGTCGGGCTCACCACCGTCTACCGCACCCTCCAGTCGCTGGCCGACGCCGGCGAGGTGGACGTACTGCGCACCGCCGACGGCGAGGCGGTCTACCGCCGCTGCAGCAGCGGACACCACCACCACCTGGTCTGCCGCTCCTGCGGCTCCACCGTCGAGGTGGAGGGCCCCGCCGTCGAGCGCTGGGCCAACTCGATCGCGGCCGAGCACGGCTACAGCGACATCGCGCACACCCTGGAGATCTTCGGCACCTGCGCGAGCTGCGCCGCCAAGGCCACCGCCTGACGGACCGTCGGACGCACGGCAGAGGGCCCGTACGGATTCACCTCCGTACGGGCCCTCTCGTCGTACCGCCTCAGCGCTGCGGCGGGACCTCGGCGGTGACCTCGTTGGGCAGCGCGCCGCCGAAGCGGCGGTCGCGCATCGCGTACTGCTCGCAGGCGCGCCACAGGTCGCGGCGGTCGAAGTCCGGCCAGAGCACGTCCTGGAACACCAGCTCGGCGTAGGCGCTCTGCCAGAGCAGGAAGTTGGAGGTGCGCTGCTCGCCGCTGGGGCGCAGGAAGAGGTCCACGTCCGGCATGTCCGGGTGGTACATGTACTTGGCGAGGGTCTTCTCGTTGATCTTCGAGGGGTCGAGCTTCCCGGCCGCGACGTCCCGGCCGATCGCGGCGGCGGCGTCGGCCACCTCGGCCCGGCCGCCGTAGTTGACGCACATGTAGAGGGTGACGGCGTCGTTCCCCTTGGTCATCTCCTCGGCGACCTGGAGCTCCTGGACCACGCTCTTCCACAGCTTCGGCATCCGGCCGGCCCAGCGGATCCGGACGCCCATCTCGCTCATCTCGTCCCGGCGGCGGCGGATCACGTCCCGGTTGAAGTTCATCAGGAACTTCACCTCGTCGGGGGACCGCTTCCAGTTCTCGGTGGAGAAGGCGTACAGCGAGACGTTCTTCACGCCGAGCTCGATCGCGCCCTTGAGCACGTCCAGCACCACCGACTCGCCGACCTTGTGCCCCTCGGTCCGCGGCAGCCCACGCTCCTTGGCCCAGCGGCCGTTCCCGTCCATCACGATCGCGACGTGGCCCGGCACCAGCTCGCCCGGGATCTTCGGCGGCACGGCGCCGCTCGGGTGCGGGGTCGGCGGGAGGTACTCCCGCTGCTTGCTGCCGAAGAGCCGTCGCGCTGCCATGCTCACTTCTCCACGTATCTCATCGAGCGGATTCCCCGCTCCAGGTGCCACTGGAGGTAGGCGGCGACCAGACCGCTGCCCTCCCGCCAGTACCGCGGCTCGCTGTTGTCCGCCGTCTGCCAGTCCCCTGACAGCAGTGCGCCGAGCAGTACCAGTGTCTCAGGGGAGGGTACGGCACTTCCGGGCACGCGGCAGTCACCGCAGAGCACGCCGCCCGCCTGGAGCGAGAAGAACCTGTTGGGGCCGGGGAGTCCGCACTTGGCGCAGTCGGTGAAGCTGGCGCCGTAGCCGTTGACGGCGAGGGAGCGGAGCAGGAACGCGTCCAGCACGAGGTGGGGTTCGTGCTCCCCGGACGCGAGCGTCCGCAGGCCGCCGACCAGCAGCAGGTACTGCTGCACGGCGGGCTGGCCCTCGTTCTCCGCGAAGCGCTCGGCGGTCTCCAGCATCGCGGTGCCGGCGGTGTAGCGGGAGTAGTCGGTGACGATCCGTCCACCGTACGGGGCGATGGTCTCCACCTGCGTGCAGAGCGGCAGCCCACGGCCGATCAAGTCCGCCCCGCGGCTGAAGAACTGCACGTCCACGTGCGAGAACGGCTCCAGCCGCGCCCCGAACTTCGACTTCGTCTTCCGGATCCCCCGGGCCACCGCCCGGACCTTCCCGTGCTGACGCGTCAACAACGTGATGATCCGGTCGGCCTCGCCCAACTTCTGGGTACGGAGGACGATGCCGTCGTCCCGGAACAGACTCATGCCGCCCATTCTCCCGTACCCCGCTGACACCCCTGCCCGGGGAGGGGTCACGCCTGCGGCGGACTCCGGAAGCGGGAGGAGGCACGCCCGCGACGGGGCCGGTCGAGCACGCACGGGGCACCCTGGGCGGGCCGGGGCACCAGCCTGCGGCGCACCCCGCACTCGGCGACGCCCGACGGCCCGTCAGCTCGCCGCAGGCGGCTCCCGCACGACACGGCGTCGTACCCCGGCCGAGCCGGCCGCAGGCAGGGCATCCCGGTGGTGACCCCGCTCGCCCCACGAGCCCCGCCGCAGGCAGGGACCCGGATCCATAGGCAGGCGGCTGACGCGCCGCGTGGGGGTACGCCTCGGCGAGCCCGTCGCGGGCGAGGCCCCGAGCCCGTGACACCCACTCGCTTCGCGAGCCCGCCGCAGGCGAGCCGCGCAGCCGCGAGCCCGCACCCTGGTCCGTGGGGGAACCGTCCTGCGGGTGCGGGTCGTGGCGGGCCCGGAGGGGGGAATCGGGCCCGGCTCAGTGGGAGGTGCGGGTGGCGACTTCGAGGAGTTCTTCGGTGCGGGCGGCCGGGAGGCCGAGGCAGCGGCCGACGGCGGCGAGGGCGGTGCGCTCGTGGGGGAGGTAGCGGCCGTCGGCGAGGGCGATCCAGGCGCCCTGGAGGACGAGGCGTTCGCGGCCGGGCTGGGCCAGGTGCGGGGCCAACGGTTCGAGGGCGGCGTGGAGTTCGACGGTGAGGCCGTTCCCGACGGCGTCGAGGTCGAGCGGGGCGTCCCCGCCGAGCCCGGAGAGGGCGGCGAGCGCGGCCAGCACCTGGGCCTCGCCGCAGTCCTCGAACCCGGCCTCCCGGATCGCCTCGCAGGCGGCGTCCCGCGCGGCCCGGCTGCCGGTGCCCCCGGCGGCCAGCACCGCCAGCGCGACGGTGTACTGCGCGTCCCGCAGCATCGCGCCCAGCCGCACGCAGGTGAGCTGGTCGAGTGCCTCCAGCCCGAACCGCCGGTGGCAGGTGGTGCACTGCACGCAGCCCGTCACCGGGCCGACCGGAAGGACCGGGGTGCCGAACAACCGCAGCCACCGCCGGCCGTGCTGCCGACGGTAGTTGCGGTCCCCGCCGCAGCCCGGACAGTAGAAATCACCGAGGACGTCCGTCCGCCACCGAGGGCGGACACCCCACAACCCTGTCACGGCGCCAACTCCCCAGACATGGCAGGCGGCCTGCACAACAATGGGCAGGTCACGCGACCGGACGCCGCGGTCGTCCCACCGACCCCGGTTCCGGTGGGTAGATGCTGCCACGGTTAAGCGCGGGTGTCAGCACCCCGAACGGGTAAAAATGTGTCGCAGAACACATCCTCGCGCCCCCGCCCCGCCGACCCCCCGAGGACCTCCGGAAACGCCGAAGGGGCCGCCGTGGCGGCCCCCCTGACGCACCGTCAGCCGCGCTGGGCCCGGTTCACCGCGCTGACCACGGCCTTCAGCGAGGCCAGCACCGTGTTGCCGTCGATCCCGACGCCCCACAGCACCTTGCCGTCCACCGCGCACTCGACGTACGCGGCGGCCTGGGCGTCGCCGCCCTCGCTCAGCGCGTGCTC
Organism: Kitasatospora sp. NPDC051853; assembly: GCF_044452665.1. Lineage (NCBI taxonomy): Bacteria > Bacillati > Actinomycetota > Actinomycetes > Kitasatosporales > Streptomycetaceae > Kitasatospora > Kitasatospora sp. NPDC051853. The sequence continues at coordinate 777,411 of NZ_JBITBY010000002.1, forward strand.
GGCGTAGTCCAGCACCCGTACGTCCACGCCGATCCCGGCCAGCGCGTTGACGAAGGCGGAGACCGGGCCGTTGCCGGTGCCGCTCAGGGTGACGGGGCGTCCGTCCACCACGGCCTCGGCGCGCAGCAGGTCGCGGCCGTCCTCGGTCTCCAGGCTGCGCGAGCCGCTCAGCGCGATCCGGCCCCACGGGTTCTCCGGGGTGGGCAGGTACTCGTCCTGGAAGACGCTCCAGATCTCGGCCGGGGTGACCTCGCCGCCCTCGGCGTCGGTCTTGGCCTGGATGATCCGGGAGAACTCGATCTGCTGACGGCGCGGCAGGTCCAGCTTGTGGTCGTTCTTCAGCACGTAGGCGATGCCGCCCTTGCCGGACTGGCTGTTGACCCGGATGACCGCCTCGTAGGAGCGGCCGACGTCCTTCGGGTCGATCGGCAGGTACGGGACGCCCCAGGTGTACTCGCCGACCGGCACGCCGGCCTTCTTCGCGTCGGCCTCCAGGGCGTCGAAGCCCTTCTTGATGGCGTCCTGGTGGGAGCCGGAGAAGGAGGTGTACACCAGGTCGCCGGCGTAGGGGTGGCGCTCGGCCACCGGCATCTGGAAGCAGTACTCGGCGGTGCGGCGGATCTCGTCGATGTCGGAGAAGTCGATCATCGGGTCCACGCCCTGGGAGAACAGGTTCATCCCGACGTTGACCAGGTCCAGGTTGCCGGTCCGCTCGCCCTGGCCGAACAGGCAGCCCTCGACCCGGTCGGCGCCGGCCATGATCGCCAGCTCGGCGGAGGCCACGCCGGTGCCGCGGTCGTTGTGCGGGTGGGTGGACAGCGCGACGAACTCGCGGCGGCTCAGGTTCCGCGACATCCACTCGATCTTGTCGGCGTAGACGTTCGGGGTGGAGCGCTCGACCGTGGTCGGCAGGTTCAGGATGATCTCGCGGCCCTCGCCGGGCTGCCAGACGTCCATCACCGCCTCGCAGACCTCCAGGGCGAAGTCCAGCTCGGTGTCGATGAAGATCTCCGGCGAGTACTCGTAGCCGAAGACGGTGTCCTCGCCCAGGATCTTCTCGGCGTACTCCATCACCAGACGGGTGCCGTCCACGGCGATCGCCTTGATGTCGTCCTTGCTGCCCTTGAAGACCACCCGGCGGAACAGCGGGGAGGTGGCGTTGTACAGGTGCACGGTGGCCCGCGGGGCGCCGACCAGGGACTCCACGGTGCGCTCGATCAGGTCCTCGCGGGCCTGGGTCAGCACCGAGATGGTGACGTCCTCGGGGATGGCGTCCTGCTCGATCAGGGAGCGGACGAACTCGAAGTCGGTGGCGCCGGAGGACGGGAAGCCGACCTCGATCTCCTTGTAGCCCAGCTTGACCAGCAGGTCGAACATCTTCCGCTTGCGGGCGGGCGACATCGGGTCGATCAGCGCCTGGTTGCCGTCCCGCAGGTCGGTGGAGAGCCAGCGCGGCGCCTGGGTGATCACCTTGGACGGCCAGGTGCGGTCCGGCAGGTCGATGGTCCCGAACGGTACGTACCGCTGGAACGGCATCCCGGACGGCTTCTGCTGGACGGTGCCGGCCGTGATCGGGGTGGGGCGGTCGTTGAACGCACGAGCGATGGCGGACTGCTCAGTCATGAAGGGACTCTCGGCTTCCGAACTCGATTGCGGGCTGGTCGGGGTGAAAGGACACCCGACTCGGCCGACCACTGCCCCGCATCCGTACGGGGACAGCACAGCATCCCGCGGCGAGGGAGCCGGCCTTCGTGGTCTACAGGCCCTCGCCGCGGCAGCTAAGAAGAAGCAGCCGGTAGCGCATGATGTCGCCCAGCGTAACCCAGGCTCCCCGCCCGCCGAAGTGAGGCAGGCCACTGTCCCACCCAGCGAGACGGCTCGAACTGACGTGCCGTCAGCCCGGCGGCACCCCGCCTCCTTGATCCGCTCGCCGATCCGGTGCCGAATTTTCACCGAAACGGGCAGCGCCGCCGTGCCCCTGAGTAGCACACTGGCAACCATGCGCATCCAGGTGACCCGGACCGGCGGCCTCGCCGGACACCCCCTCCGAGCCGAGCTGGACACCGCCGCGCGCACGGACGCGCCGCACGTCCACGCGCTGGCCAGGGAGGCCGTGGCCGGCGGGCTGCGCAACCCCTCCTACGGAGTGCCGGACGGGTTCCACTACGCGATCACGGTGGACGGGCGGACGGTGCACTGCGCCGACCCCAAGCTGACCGACTCCCAGCACGAGCTGGTCTCGCTGGTCCTGCGCGAGGGCCTGGCCGTCCCGGTGGAGTAGCCCGCCGGGAGTGGAGTAGTCCACTTCCGGATAATCCCGCTGGATGCGCAGTTTGTAGACTGCGGGGATGACCGAACCCTCGCGCACCATGCCGGACCTGTCGGCCCTGCTGACCCACACCAGCCACGTGCTCTCCACCCGGATGTCCGCCGCCTTCGCGGCCAGCGGGCTCGGCATCACCCCGCGCGGGTTCTGCGTGCTCCTGCACGCCCTGGAGCAGGAGCGCACCCAGATCCAGCTGGCCGAGATCGCCGACCTGGACAAGACCACCATGGTGGTCACCGTGGACGAGCTGGAGCGGCTCGGCCTGGCCGAGCGCCGCCCCTCCTCCACCGACCGGCGGGCCCGGATCATCTCCGTCACCCCGGCCGGCGCCGAGGCCGTCACGGCCGGCGTGCAGGTCGCCGACGCGGTCCACCGGGAGGCCCTGGAGGCGGTCGCCGAGGAGGACCGCGCGGTCCTGCTGCGGGCCCTGACCACCCTCCACGACGGCCACCTCGCCACCCCGGTGGAGAGCGAGCGCCCGGTGCGCCGGGCCCGCCGCCCGCGCGGCTGAGACCGCCCCGGACAACTCAATACCGAGAAAGATAGTCTCGTACGGGACTATCTGATAGCTTCCTTCCTGTCGCCACCACCGAGGGGGAGGAACTCCGTGACCACGCGAGGAACCGCGCATTCGCGCTGGACGGCCCTGGCCGTGCTCTGCGCCGGGATGCTGATGATCATCCTGGACGGCACCATCGTCACCGTCGCGCTGCCCGCCATCCAGGCCGACCTGGGCTTCACCGCCGAGGGCCTGACCTGGACGGTCAACGCCTACCTGATCGCCTTCGGCGGACTGCTCCTGCTGGCCGGGCGGCTCGGCGACCTGCTCGGCGGCCGCCGGATCTTCGTGGCCGGGCTGGTGGTCTTCACCGCGGCCTCGCTGCTGGCCGGGCTGGCGGGCGGTCAGGAACTGCTGATCGCCGCCCGGTTCGCCCAGGGCGTCGGCGGGGCGATGGCCTCCGCGGTCAGCCTGGGGATGATCGTCACGCTCTTCCCCGAACCGGGCGAGCGAGGGAAGGCGATCGGCGCGTTCAGCTTCGTCGGGGCGGCCGGGGCCTCGATCGGGCAGGTGCTCGGCGGGGTGCTGACCGAGGCGGTCGGCTGGCACTGGATCTTCTTCGTCAACCTGCCGATCGGCCTGGCCGCCGTGCTGCTCTCGCTCCGGGTGCTGGCCGCCGACGGCCCGGCCCGCTCGCTGCGCGGACTGGACCTGCCGGGCGCCGCGCTGGTCACCGCCGGCCTGATGCTCGGGGTCTACGCGATCGTCTCGATCGAGCGCTCCAGCACCGGCGCCCTGCTGCTCGGCGCCGTCGCCGCCCTGCTGCTGGCCGGCTTCCTGCTCCGCCAGCGGTACGCCGCCGAGCCGCTGCTGCCGCTGCGGCTGCTGCGCTCCCGCCGGGTGGCGGCCGCCAACCTGGTGCAGGTGCTGATGGTCTCGGCACTGTTCGGCTTCCAGGTGCTGATCGCGCTCTACCTGCAGAACGTGCTCGGCTACGGCGCGGCCGCGACCGGCTTCGCCATGCTCCCGGCCGCGCTGGTGATCGGCGGCGTCTCGCTGCTGCTGTCCGCCCCGCTGGTCGCCCGGTTCGGCGAACGGACCGTCCTGCTGGGCGGGTTGGGCCTGCTGGTGGTGGCGATCGGCCTGCTCACCCGGCTCCCGGCGGACGCCTCCTACGTCGTCCACCTGCTGCCGACCATGCTGCTCGCGGGCGGCTTCGGCCTGGCCATCGCCGCGCTCACCTCGCTGGCCATGGCCGACGCGGCCCCGGCCGACGCGGGCGTCAGCTCGGGTCTGTTCAACACCACCCAGCAGGTCGGCGGCGCCCTGGGGGTGGCCGTCCTGATCACCCTGGCCGGCAGCCGCGCCGAGGGCCTGGCCGAGGCAGGCCGCACCCAGGCCGAGGCGCTGGCCGGCGGCTTCCGCACCGCCTTCCTGCTCGGCACCCTGCTCCTGCTGGCCGCCACCGCCCTGGCCGCCGCCGGCCTCCGCCCGGCCGCCGGCCGGACCGTGGCCACCAGCCGCCAGGAGGAGAAGTCGCTTACCCGAAGCGGCCGTTGACGTAGTCGGAGGTGCGCTGGTCCACCGGGGCGGAGAACATCGCCCCGGTGGGCCCGTGCTCCACGATGCCGCCGGGGGTGCCCTGCTCGGCGAGGAAGAAGGCGCACTGGTCGGAGACCCGGTGCGCCTGCTGCATGTTGTGGGTGACGATCACGATGGTGACCTCCTCCACCAGCTCGCGGATGGTCTGCTCGATCCGGCGGGTGGAGGTCGGGTCGAGGGCCGAGCAGGGCTCGTCCATCAGCAGGACCTTGGGGCGGACGGCCAGTGAGCGGGCGATGCACAGGCGCTGCTGCTGGCCGCCGGAGAGGGCGCCGCCGGGCTGGCGCAGCCGGTCCTGCACCTCCTTCCACAGGCCCGCCTTGGTGAGGCACTCCTCGACCAGGTGGTCCTTCTCGGCCCGGGAGGCGCGCAGGCCGGTGAGCTTGAGCCCGGCCACCACGTTGTCGTAGATGGACATCGCGGGGAAGGGGTTGGGCTTCTGGAAGACCATGCCGATGTCCCGGCGGGCCGAGGTGAGGCGGCGCTCGGGGGCGTAGACGTCGGAGCCGTCCAGCAGCACCTCCCCTGCCAACTGGGCGCCGGGGATGAGCTCGTGCATCCGGTTGAGGATGCGCAGGAAGGTGGACTTGCCGCAGCCGGACGGGCCGATCAGCGCGGTGACCTGCCCGGCCGGCATCAGCAGCGAGACCCGGTCCAGCACCTTGCGGTCGCCGAACCAGGCCGAGACGCCGTGGGCGTCGAGCGTCCCGGCGTTGCTCGCGACGGTGGGGACGACGGGCAGGACGGCCGTGGTGTCGAGACTCACGGGGCGGCCCCTTTCTTGGCTGGAACGGCGGTGCGGAGCACGGGAACTGACGTCAGATCAGGTTGGGCAGCAGGCGGGCGACCTGGTCGGCGACGGCCAGGCCGAGGGCGGTGAGCACCGGCACCCCGACCGTCCAGGCCTGCCAGCGGCCCCAGCGGGTCCAGGCCAGGGCCAGGGCGACGGCGGCCAGCAGCAGCGCCTCGCCCCAGAGGACCAGCGGCACCCAGGCGCCCTCCTCGGTGCCCATCGCCTTCTCGGCCGCGGGCAGCGCGGCCGAGGTGAGCGGGCGGGCGTTGTTCGGCTGCACCTCGCTCTCGAGGTCGGCGTCCACGTAGAGCAGGTCGTCGGGCGCGTACAGCGGGCCGTCGCCGGTGACCAGCACCACCCGGCCACCGCCGGCCTTGAGGACCGGCGGCACCGGGTCGCCGGTGCGGCGGACCGTCACCACCCGGAAGGTGTGGCTGCCCTGACCGGTGGTCACCTTGAAGGTCTCGCCCGGCCGCAGGTGGCCGATGGTGCCGAACGGGCCGCCGAAGCCGGCCTGCCGGCCGAACAGCACGCTGGTGCCGGCCTGGCCGGGCATCGCGGTGTCCCGGCGGTGGCCGGGGCCGGCCGAGAGCACCTCCCCGGTGGTGCCCTCGCGGACCACCTCGCGCAGGCCGAGGTGGTCGATCTCCAGCAGCGCGACGGGCGTGCCGGGCACCACCGGCTTGCCGTCCTTGTCCAACTGGCCGACGGGGGCGGTGCCCTGGGCCAGGCTCAGGCGCAGCTCGGCCATCCCGGTCTCGTGGTCGCGCAGGTGGCGCAGCCCGCCCAGCGGGCCGAGGTCGAGCAGCAGGCCGAGCATCAGCCCGGCCACGATGGCCAGCGCGGCGCCGATCAGCTGCGGCCCGTCCGGGGTGAACCGGCGCACCGTCGAGGGGCGGACGGGCGGCTCGGCCGTCGGCGGGACGGGCCCGGCGGGCGGCGGCACCGGTGCGGCGGGCGGCTCGGCGGACGGCGGCGACCAGTCCCGCGGGCCGGGGCCGGCCTTCAGGGGCACGGTGACGGTCATTCGGCGGCCCCCTCGGCGGTGCGCCGGGCGCGGCGGCGCAGGCGCGGGACGGCGATCCAGCCGAGCAGCAGCAGCCCGGCGGCGACCGAGATCCAGGTGTAGAGCGGCACTCCGCCGTCGGTGGCGGCGGCCGCCGTGGTGGAGCCGCCCTTGGCCCCGGCCACCGGGCCGGCGGCGACGCCGGGGTCGGGCGCCGGGGCGTGCACGGCTCCGGCCGGGGCCACCTCGGTGGCGGTCCAGGCGTTCGGCCCGGTGAAGGTGAGCGTGCCGGTGAACTCCTTGAGCGCGGCCGGGCGGACCTTGTGCCGGCAGGTCGCGGTGATGGTGTACGCGCCCTTGAGCTGCCCGGCCCCGGCCTGGGAGGCCACCACCCGCAGGGTGTTGGCCAGCGGCAGCACGAACCCGCCGCTGCTCGACGGGCGGTAGACCGAGGCGGCCACCAGGCCGGTCAGCGGGTACCCCTCGGCGGGGAAGCCGGCGCCGGTGATCCGGACCGCCACGTAGTTGCTCGCCTGGTCCGGGCAGGGGGCCGAGCTGAGCAGGTCGATCGGGTCGTCGTCCTTGCCCGTGGCGTAGTCGAAGGCCAGCGTGCCGGGCGCCTCGGCGGCCGACGCCCTCGGGGCGGACCAGAGCTGGCCGAACGCCAGCAGGGCGACCAGGGCGGCCACGGCGACCGCCGCCGGAGCGGCCGGGGCGGCGCCGCCCGGAGCGGCGGCCGGGGCGGCCGGCCGGCGGCGCCGCCGGTACCAGCGCAGACCGAGGGCTCCGGCCACCAGCAGGATCGCCAGCGCGGTCCACGGGATCCAGGCGAAGCCGTACTTGGTGACGGAGCTGATCAGCTTCGGGTCCTTGTCGCCGCCGACCGGCAGCGGGTCCACGGTGATCCCGGCGGTGCCCCACAGGGTCGGGTAGACCCCGGAGACGTCGAAGCGGTAGTTCACCGCGTTGCCGGGCAGCAGCTCCTGGAGGTCGGGCGGGGTCTGCCCGGTGGCGATCGAGCCGAACAGGTTGGTCACCCGGACCGCCTGCTTGCCCCCGAGCCGGACGTTGCCCACGTTGCGGACGGTGTAACTCACCGTCGTGCGGCCGGAGTCGAGCGGGTTGGCGCTCGGGTGGTAGACCGCCTTGGCGTCCTCCACCCTGAGCTCGGCCCGCAGGTCGCCGGGCACCCGGATGTTCACCCGGGCGCCGACCCGCTGGTCGACGGTGATGGCGTTGCCCTGGGCGTCCTTGCTCTCCGCCCGCAGCGCGGCGACGATCCCGGCCGGGTGGTCCCCGGGGGTGGCGTCAGCGGGCACCGCGAGGGTGAAGGGGACGATCTGGCGGCTGCGCGGCGCCAGCGTCACCGACTCCGCCGCGGTGCGCAGCCAGCTGCCCGCCCGGGTGGACTTGCGGCCGTCCGGCAGCACGTCGTAGCCGCCGCTGTCGGTGTTGAAGGCGTCGGCTGGGTAGAGCCGCAGGGTGAGCGGCTGGTCGCTGTAGTTCCAGAGCGCGACGTGGTCCTTGACCAGCGCGCCGGGGGTGGCGGCGTAGCCGAAGGTGCCCCGGGTGTCGGGGGCGTCGGCGGACGAGGGCTGGATGCCGAAGGTCTGCGCGACGGGCGGCGTGCCCTGGGCCGGGGCCTGCGCGGGTGCGCTCTGACCGGGGTTCGGCGCCGGGGGGTCCTCCGCGTGCGCGGTCCCCTGGAGCACGGTCAGGGCGAGCAGGGCCGGGGTGGCGAGTGCCAGGAGCCATCGGCGCATCGGCGGCGTCATCCTCGCTTGTCGGTACGGGAGTTGGGCACCGGCGGCCCGGCGGTCCAGAGCTGACACAGTGTCGCCCGGACCGCCCGGCCGCCGGGTTACGAAGGCACGCTGACCCGGTGAACTACCGGCGTCAGATCGCGGTCAGGGTGAGCAGGCCCTGGTAGGTGCCGGCCTGAGTGGAGGTCGGCGCCAGCAGGGTGAGGTCGGCGCCGAGCTTGGCGGTGCCGAGGCCGGTCGCGGTGGCCAGGGTGCGGGCCGACTTCAGGCCGTACGGGCCGGCGTCGTTGGCCTCGACCGCGTTGGCCGGGTTGACCGTGGAGCCCAGGGTGACCTTGAGGCCGTCGCCCTTGGAGACCAGGCTCGGGGCCCAGCCCAGGTTCTGCGCGTTGATCACGTTGGCGCCCGAGTTGAACTGGGCGACCTGGCCGGTGACCGACCAGCCCGGGGCACCGGCCCGGGTGTCCGTGACGGTGACGGTCTGGATCGGGCCGCCGGTGGAGTACAGGGTGCTGGTGCTGTTCAGCGCCAGCGGGGGCAGCGTGACGTTGGTGCCGGCCACGCTGATCACCAGGGCGCCGGGGGCGACCGAGGTGGTGATGGTCTCGAAGACCGGGGAGGGCGGGGTCGGGCCGCCCGGGTTCGGCGTGACCACCGGCGGCGTGACGGTGAAGGCCACCGTGCTGGAGGTGGAGGCCGCGAAGTCGGCCGGGGCGGCCGGGGTGAACTCGGCGGTGAAGGCGTGGTCGCCCTCGGCCAGGGTCACGGTGGTGAACTCGCAGGCGCCCGCGACCACGGTCTGGGTGCCGAGCACGGTGCCGTTGTCCTTGAACGCGACGGTGCCCGCGGCGCCCGGGGTGACGTTGGCGCTGAGCTTGACCGGGGTGTTCTTGGCGGCCGAGCCGGCCGGCGAGACGGCCAGCGCGGTGGTGGTCGCCGCGGCGCCCTTCGGGCTGATGGTGTAGGCCACCGCCGCGGCGGTGGAGCCGAGGAAGCCGGTGCTGGAGGAGGTGAAGACCGCCGACAGCTGGTGGGCGCCCTCGGTCAGCGCGTTGGTGGTCAGGGTGGCCTGGCCGTTGTTCACCGCGACCGGGGAGCCGACCGGGTTGGCGCCGTCCAGGAACTGCACGGTGCCGGGGGCGGCCGGGGAGACGGCGGCGGTCAGGGTGACGTCGCTGCCCACGGTGGCCGAGCCGTTCGGGGTGGCCGTCACGGTGGTGGACGTGGCCACCGCGACCGGGGCGTTGGGGTCGGTCGAGGTGAAGTTGGTGGCGTTGGCGAGCCAGATCGCACCGACGAAGTCACCGTAGTAGGTGGTGCCGACCTTGGCGCGGCAGCGCAGCCGGAGCTCGTACTTGCCCGAGAGCTGGGCGATGCCGTTGGCCTGGGCGTAGCCGCGCAGGGTGTTGGAGAGCGGGACGGTCACCTTGCCCGAGGCGTCGGCCGGGAAGCCGTCCTTGGACTGGTTCGGGGTGGCGCCGTAGCCGTCCACCGGGAAGCCCTGGCCGAGCAGCAGGACCTGGAGGTTGGTGCCCTCGGTGCAGACGGCGGAGGCGGTCACGCTCAGGGTGTCGTCGATGGTGCCGGCGTTCGGGTTGACGACCAGGCTGCCGATGGTCGGGCTGTCGGCCGCGTGCGCGACGGAGCCGATCATGGTGACGCTGCCCGCGGCCAGCAGGGTGGCCGCGCCGAGCGCGATGGTGCGGGTGATCCGGATGCTCACGGTGAGATTCGCCTTTCGGGCGTCAGTGGAGCTTCTCTGAGGGTGTTTCAGGGACGTACCGGTCGAACCGTTGGTGCTGGGGCCGGTGCCGCAGGTCAGCCCGTGACGCGCGAGGTGTCACCGCAGTTGGCGTTGGTGCCGAAGCCGTACTGCTTGATGATGGTGCCGCGCTGGCAGACCTGGGAGCCCGAGCCGACGAACACGTCGCTCCACGGGCTGGTGCCGACCTTGCTGGTGGGGATCACGTTGTAGACGTCGCGGGTGGCCGCCGCGCTGGTGTTCAGCAGCACCGAGGGCACGCCGTTGATGTTGGCGAGCTGGGCGGAGCCGCGGATGTCGGCGATGGTGGAGGCGCTCTGCGCGATGTACTGGGCGATCGAGAACGGCACCAGCGACTTGGTGTCGAGGACGCGGCCGTCGTGCTCCTCGATCTTCTTGCCGCCCTTGGTGTCGGTCACGCAGGGGTACTTGTTGGCGCTGATGTCGGACTCGGTGATGCCGACCACGGTGAGCCAGAAGGCCCGGGTGCCCGAACCCGGCTGCGGGAGCAGCGGCTTGATGGCCCAGTTCGGGGCGGTGCCGACGTAGCCCGGGTCGCAGGTGTAGATCGAGTGCAGGTCGGCGGTGGAGAGGTCGAGCGGGAGCTCGGAGCCGGAGCTGACGGCGTAGGTGACGCCGTCCACCGCGAACGGGATGTAGGTCAGGCCGGGGGTGACGGCGGCCAGGTTCAGGCTGGAGGAGCGCGAGAAGTCCAGGCAGCCGTTGCCCAGGTTGAGCTGGTTGACCAGCGCGGTGCGGCCGGCGCCGGAGCCGTTCGGGCGGGCGACCGACTGGCACGCGGCGTCCGCCTTGGTGGCGATGGTGGCGGAGCCCAGCGCGTTGTAGGAGGCCACCACCTTCTGGCCGCCGAGGGTGATGTCGTTGGCCAGCGCGTTCATGACGCCCTGGGTGGTGTCGGAGCCGACACCCGCCAGCTGGCGGTAGACCGGGGTGCCCGACGGGTCGGCCTGCGCGGTGCCGGTGCTTCCCAGCACCAGGCCCAGGCCGGCGGCCACGGTCACACACTTGGCGAGGTTGCTCTTGGTCAGAGACTTCACGGTTCCTTCTTCCTTCGGGCAGCTCTCGGGCACGGCCGGAGGGTCTCCGGCCGTGTGGCGCACCTGCGTTGACGGTGGATCGGTGGTTCGTTGGTCCGTGGGCCGCGGCCCGGTCAGTGCCGCCGCCTGCGCAGCAGGCGCGGCACGGCCAGGCCGCCGGCGGCCGCCAGCACTCCGGCGATCAGGGTGCCGAGCAGCACGTAGCGGGCGGAGCCGACCTCGGTCCCGGCGGTCCTGGCGACCGGCGAGGCGGACGGGGTGGAGGAGAGCAGCACCTGGCTGCGGGAGGGCTCGGGGCCGGGCGGCGGCGGGCTCAGGTTCTCCCGGCCCACCTGCACGGGGCCGGAGCCGGAGCCGCTCCCCGAACCCGTACCGGCGCCGCTCCCCGCGCCGCTCCCGCCGCTGTCCGTGGGCAGCACCGTGACCGGCGCGGTGGGAACGGTGACCGTGGTGCCGCCGGTCGAGGAGGCGGTGGGCCGGGCCGTCGCCGTGGGCGAGGCGGACCCGGAGGCCGTGGGCGAGGCGGAGGTGCTCGGCTTGGGGGACGGCTCCGCCTTGCCCGCCGCGAACTCGACCGCGTCGGCGACCAGTCTGGTCAGCGTGCGCATCCGCTCGGGCAACGGGACGTAACCAATGGGCAACTGGCCGGCGGCGACACCCGTCTCCTGCCCGGGGCCGGCCGCGAAGCGCAGCAGGTCGGCGTAGGACTTGCCCGCCTCGGGGGTGATCTGCGAGGGCACGGTGGCGGCGAAGGTGGTCATGGTCAGCGGGTAGCCACCGGGCACCTCGGCCCACGGCGGGATGACCCAGACGGAGGTCTCCGAGGCGGGCGCGGTGCCGTCGGCCATGGCCAGCATGGAGGCGTCCGTCGGCGTGACGAACTCCCCCTTGGCGTTGCGGATCTGAGCGGTGCTCAGGCCGAACCGGGCCGCCTGGGCGGTGGTGGTCAGGGCCATCAGGGCGCGCAGGCCCTGCGGCTGGGGCGAGCCCTTCTTGAGCTGACCGGGCACCACGGTGGCGTCCCAGACCGACTTGCCCAGGCCGTCACCGCGGGAGATGGCCCGGGCCCCCTCGCGCATGGTGGGCGCGTAGGTGTGCGCGTCCAGGTTGCACCAGGCCGGGCGGCCGTCCGGGTCGTCCGGGAACTCCAGGCAGTAGGCGTCCTGCTTGGGGTAGTTGGAGCGCGGGTAGGTGGTGCCGACCTTGATCCAGGCCTTGTTGATGGTGTCCTTCCAGACCGCGTGCTTCTCGCCGCGCAGGAAGGCGGCCGCCTCCGGGTCCTTCAGCAGCCACATCCAGACCAGCTGGGCGGCGTCGCCGTCCCCGTTGGGCAGCAGCAGGTCGGCGACCCTGGTCGGGAAGTACAGGTCCTTGAAGTACGGGTTGAGCGCCAGGAATTCGGGGTCGGTCAGCAGGTCGACGGGATTCTCGGCCGGCACGTCCGGGTCGAAGGGGTTGACCGACTGCTGGTAGCTCTGGGTCATCAGCTTGGCGATGAGCCGGGGCGTCAGCTTGAGGTCGTGGATGCGCTGCCCGTCCTTCTTCTTCTTGTCCTCCGGCGTGCGGACGCCGGACTGGCTCTCGATGTCGAAGGCGAAGGTCAGCCCGGAGAGCGCGACCGGCGCGTAGTACGGGGTGCGGCCGGGCCTGTCCTCCTCGCGCGACTGCGGGATGCCCAGGTAGGAGAGCCCGGGGTCGTCCTGGTTGAGCTGGTTGCGGGCCAGGTGGTCGGCGATCTGGGTGTAGCTGAAGATCCCGCCCGCCTGGCGGCAGAGCACCGGCTGCCAGCGCCACATCGCCTCGGCCGCCAACTCGGTTCCGTTGGTGGGGCGTTCGGAGCTTCCGATCGGGCAGGACAGGCCGACCCGCTCGAAGCTCAGCGGCACCACCATCCGCTTGTTCCAGTTGGTGAAGGAGAGCGGGCTGGTCTGGAGCTTGCCGGAGGAGCCGGTCGGCACCTCCTTGTTCACCTCGATCTCACCGCGCGGCACGATCACCAGCCAGCAGCGGCGCGGGGTCGCGTCGGCCGGGGCGCCGGCCGGGGTCTGGCCGCAGCCCAGGCCCGGTGCCTCCATGCCGGTCTGCATCTCGAAGTCGATCTGGCCGGTGCCGTCCGCCCTGGTCGGCCCGAACGGCACCTCGTTGGTGGTCTGCGCGTCGTAGTACTGGCTGGCGCCGCCGTTCTCCGCCGGGCCGCCGTTGGAGGGGCGGAACGGGACGAAGATGTTCCCGGTCGGGTTGGCCTGCTGGATCGGGTCGTCCTTGTCCTGGAGCGCGCCCGCGTTGAGCTGACGGGTGCTCACGAAGTCACCGGCGGAGATCCGCGGGTCGCCCTTGGTGGCGCCGTACTGGCACTGCTCGCGGCTGGGGCCGGTGTCCTCGTCGCCCCAGCACTGCATGAACTGGAGGTAGTGGCGGGCCAGGATCATCGGGCTCGGCCAGGTCGGCCTGCCGCCGGTCCAGGTGACCGGGACGGACTGGTTCACCAGGTGCGCGGTCTGGTGGACCGTCACCTCCAGACCGGCGAACTCACCGGTGCCGCTCACCGTGACCGGCCGCTGGTCGCTCTCGGACCCGGAACCGGCCTCGGCCAGCCGGGCCGCACCGGGGGCCGCCGCCGACAGCGCCGCCGGGGCGGCCGCACCGGAGCCGGAGGCCGCTCCGGACCGGGCCGCCGGGGTGCCGGCCCTCCCGGTGGGCGGGGCGTCCACCGGAATGGTGGGGTCACCGGCCGGGCGCTGCCCGTCGATCGGGACCGGTGCTCCGGTGATCGGGTCCACCGGGATCTCGGGGGTGGCCGAACCGCCGGCCGCGACCCGCACCGGGGCCGGGCCGGGCCCGGCCGACAGCGCCACGCCGCCGGCGGTGGCCAGCACCAGGGCGAAGGCCCCGGCCGTCCGCACCACCCGCCGCAGCGGACGCCCGCCCCGGGCCGCCGTCGCGCCCTGCCCCGGCTCCCGGGCCTCGCCGGGGTCCTGCCGCTGGGCTCCGGAGTTCCGACGCAGTCTCATCGGCCCTCCTCCCGGCGACGGGCGGCCCGCCCGGCCACCAGCGGCGGCAGCACGATGACCGCGCCGAGCAGCAGACCGGCCACCAGCATCAGCGAGTGCCGCAGGCCGCTGCTCGCGGAAGCGGCGATCTCGACCTGGGTCGCGGAGACCTGCTGGCCACCGCCGTCGCCGCCACCGGCCGTACCGCCGCCGCCACCCCCGAGCGCCGGGTCCCCGCCACCGAGCGCCGGATCACCCGAACCACCGCCCGCCGCACCGCCGTTGGCGCCACCGGCCGCGGTACCACCCGCACCGCCCGTGCCGCCCGCACCGCCGGCCGCCCCGCCGGAACCGCCCGCCGCACCGCCGTTGCCCCCGCCGCCGGCCGCGCCCGCGGTACCGCCCGTGCCGCCGGTACCGCCCGTGCCGCCGGCGGTGGTCCCCCGGGTGCCGCCCGTGCCGCCGGCCCCGCCGCTCGCCGAGCCGCTGCCCGAGCCACCGCTGGAGCCACCGGAGGCGGAGCCTCCCGAGGCGCCGGCGCCGCCGGTGGCGGTGCCGCACATCTGGGCGCCCTTCTTGTCGCAGTCCTGGGGCACCGGCGCCCCGGCCGCGTACGGGTTGGTGCCGTTCGGCCCGAAGGTCGGATTGGCGCAGGAGGCGGCGTCGAAGGCCTTGCCCTCGGTGCCGGGCACCTTGGCCAGCTGCTCGAACCCGGACCTCACCAGCTGCTGGGTGAGCGGCGAGTAGCCGAGCTTGTCGGCCTGCCGCTGGCCCTCGCAGAGGAAGTAGTAGCCGAAGGCGCTGAGCGTCTTGCCCTTCTCGGCCGGGAAGCTCTGGGTGGCGCTGGTGTGCACGGCCATGTAGCTGTAGCTGGAGAGCGGGTAGGCGTTCTTCTCCGGGGCGCCGTAGACGTCGTCCAGCCGCTGGGTGAGGTCCTGGTTGATCCCGGCGTGGCCGAGGGCGACCGAGACGTTGCGGCCGGTCGGCTCCACGTAGTAGCCCGCGTCGTTGAGCACCTTGGCCACCGGGAAGCCGGAGTTGAGGGCGTAGGAGTACTCGACGTAGGTGATCGCACCGACGTTGGAGTCGTTGGAGACCGCGTTGGCCACCGCGATCGAGGTGCCGAGCGACTGCCAGGTGGAGCCGGGCAGCAGCGGGTAGAACGAGGTCATCCCGCAGGGCGCGCGCCGGGTGGTCCTGGTGCAGTACGCGTCCCAGGTGCCCTGCTGACGCTTGGTCAGCCAGGTGGTGAGCTGGGCCGTGGTGCCGGAGCCGTCGGAGCGGACCACCGGGCGGACCGCCACGTTGGGCAGCGCCAGGCCGGGGTTGTCGGCGGCCACCAGCGGGTCGTTCCACTTGGTGATCACGCCGGTGAAGATCTTGGCGATGGTGTCGCCGGAGAGCCGCAGGTTGTTGACCCGCTTGCCGTTGATCTTGAGGTTGTACATGAAGGCGGTGCCACCGGCCACGATCGGCAGGTAGGCCGTCGGGAACGGCGGCGGGGCGTCGAACTGCCCGCCGTCGGTGAGGCCGTAGGGGATCTCGGTGACCGCGAAGTCGGTGGCGCTGTTCTTGAACTGGTTGCGGCCGTAGCTGGAGCCCTGGGCGTCGAAGTCGATGGTCATGCCGTACTGGCGGACGTTGGTGACCCAGGCGTCCACCGCGTTGCTGCTCCAGGTGGAGCCGGCACCGCTGATCCGGCGGTAGTCGGCGGCCTCGGCCCGGGGCGCCGCGCCGAGCAGCAGCGAGCCGGCCAGCACCGCGAGCGCGGTGAGCAGGGTGAGGGTGCGGGTCAGCATTCGGGTGAGCACGGGTGCCTTCCGGGCAGCGGGGAGCGTGGCGGGGCCCGTCATCCGGGCCAGGTCGGCGGCGGACTGCCGGGCCCGGCGGTCGCGCTGACGCGAGGTCAGGTCACCGGGGCCGCGCCCGCCGAGCGTGCGGGCCACCACGAAGAGCAGCAGCACCAGCGCGAGCAGCACCGCGGCGGCGCCGAAGGCCCTGGTGATGTGGAGCTGGGAGGGGAACTTGATCAGGGTGAAGGCCATCAGCGGCAGCGAGGCCTGCGGGTCGTGCAGCGGGCTCAGGTTGAGGTTCTTGGTGTAGCCCGAGCAGAGCAGCACCGGGGAGGTCTCGCCGATCCCGCGGGCCGCGCCGAGGATCACGGCGGTGGCCAGGCCGGAGCGGGCGCTCGGCAGGGTGACCGTCCAGACGGTGCGCCAGCGCCCGGCGCCGAGCGCGTAGGAGGCCTCCTTGAGCGAGGCCGGCACCAGGCGCAGCACCACGTCGGTGGCCCGGATCAGGATCGGCAGCATCATCACCGAGAGCGCCACGCCGGCCGCCAGGCCGGAGCGCGACAGGCCCATCGCGAGCACCATCACGGCGTAGATGAACAGCCCCGCCAGGATCGAGGGCAGTGCGGTCATCGCCTCGACCAGGGTGCGCACCAGCCGGCTGAACCGTCCGGGCACCTCGCTCATGAAGACCGCGCAGCTGATGCCGACCGGGATGGTGATGGCCAGCGAGATGGTGATCTGGATCAGCGTGCCGGCGATGGCGTGCAGCGCGCCGCCCTTGTCCAGCGGGTCGGTGGGCCCGGCCTCGGCCAGGTCCTGGGTGTAGAAGTTGGTGTGGCTGAGCGCGTCCCAGCCCTTGAGGAAGACGTAGCCGACCACCCAGAACAGCACGGCGAGCAGCAGCGCGGCGATGGAGTGCACCACCACCGAGGCCAGCCGGTCCCGGACCGCCAGCTTGTTCTCGTCCCGGGAGACCAGCAGCGCGTACAGCCCCAGGAAGCTGCACCAGACGCAGATCACGAAGCCGAAGCCGCCGCTGAACGGCGCGAAGCGCTGGAACAGCAGGGCGGTCAGCGCCACCGAGGCGGCCAGGCTGCCCCAGAACGCGTAGTGGTCCGAGGCCCGCCGGGCGGCGATCCGGCGCGGGCGCTGCGGGGCCGGCGCCCCGGTGCGCTCGACCACGGTGGTGCGCGGCCCCGGCTCGGGCCGTGCCTCGGCACCGGCGTGCGGAACGGTGGTGGTCACGAGCTGGCCCCCGAACGGCTGCGGGCGACCACGGCGGCCGCGGCGAAGTTGACCACCAGGGTCAGCAGGAAGAGCGCGAGCCCGGCCGCCATCAGCGCGGAGATGGAGAACGGGGTGGAGTCGCCGTACCGGAGCGCGATCATCGGGGCCACCGCGCTGCCGCCGGTCTGCAGGATGCGCGGCTGGATCTCGAAGACCATGGAGAGGATCAGGTAGACCGTGATGGTCTCGCCGAGCGCGCGGCCGAGGCCCAGCATGGTGCCGCCGATGATCCCGCCCCGGCCGAACGGGAGCACCACCGAGCGGATCATCCCCCAGCGGGTGGAGCCCAGCGCGTACGCGCCCTCGCGCTCGCCGGCCGGCGCCTGGTCGAAGACCTCGCGCATGATGGAGCACATGATCGGCGTGATCATGAAGGCGACGACCGTACCGGCCATCAGGCTCGACGCCGTGTAGACCAGCGGCGGGGTGAGCGGGTCGTTCGGGTCCACGCCGTTCACCTCGAACAGCGGGATCCAGTCCAGCCAGGTGGAGAGCCAGCGGGCCACCCCGGCCAGCTGGTACTGGAGCAGCTTGTAGCCCCAGACGCCGTAGACCACGCTGGGCACGGCGGCCATCAGGTCGACCATGCCGATCAGGGTCCGGCGCAGCTTCCGGGGCGCGTACTCACTGATGTAGAGCGCGCTGCCGAGCGCCAGCGGCACCGCCAGCAGCACGGCGATCCCGCCGACCAGCAGGGTGCCGACCAGTACGGCCGCGATGCCGAACTGGCCCCTGCCGCCGTCCGGGTTCCAGCTCTCGGTGGTGAGGAAGGAGACCCCGGCGGTGGAGAGCGCCTCGGAGGCGCGCACCGCCAGGTAGCCGCCGACCCCGAGCATCACGACCAGCACGAAGGCGCCGCTGCCCTTGGCCCAGGCCAGGAAGATCCGGTCGGTCAGCCCCGGGTTGGTGGTGATCCGGCGCGGGACGTCCTCCTCGGGGGCGTCCGCTGCCGGGGGTGCCACGGTCGTCACGCCGCACCGCCCCGCTCCGCCTCGGCGGCGCCCGCCATGCCGCGCACCCCGGAGAGGAAGCGCTCCAGGTTGTACTGGCACTCCCGCTGGCGGCGGTAGCCGCGGGCCGAGCAGGCCACCGTACGGCCGTCCAACTCAAGCCGCCAGAGCCAGAGTTGCCCCCGGTCCAGCGCGCTGATGGTGGCCCGCCCCTGGTCCACCCGGGACTGGAAGTCCTCGATCGCGGCCCGGCAGGCCACCGCGTCCCGGAAGATCTCCTGACTCTGGCCCAGGTGCCGGTTGTTGGCGCCGAGCAACCGCCACACCGTCCCGCCCGAACCGAGGTCGGGGCGGGACGGTCTGTTGACGATCAGGAATCTGGGATGCCCCATGCCGGTGCCCGCCCTTCCGCGCTGCCTTGGCCGGAAGAGACCGTCTCGGCTCAGAAGTACCGCTCAGATGCGGCCGGATGAACGCCGGACACGGGGCTGCTGAACGAACCGTGCGCGAAACCCACACGGATCACACACCGAAGATCCCGTTCTGACGAAGTGTCAGCTGATGGGAGCGCCGCCGTTGACCTCCCGGGGCACCGTCAGGGCGCGATCCGCCGCGCTCCGGCCGACCTCCACCGTGTACGCACCCGGGCGCTTCCCCGCCCCCCGCGCACGCCGACGGCCCGCACCCCCGTGAGGGGTACGGGCCGTCCGTGGCCGTCGGTGCGTCAGAAGCCGAGCTTGCGCAGCTGCTTCGGGTCGCGCTGCCAGTCCTTGGCGACCTTGACGTGCAGGTCGAGGTAGACCGGGGTGCCGAGGAGGGCCTCGATCTGCTTGCGGGCGGTGGTGCCGACGTGCTTGAGGCGGGAGCCCTTGGCGCCGATCACGATGGCCTTCTGGGACTGCCGCTCGATGTAGACGTTGGCGTGGATGTCGAGCAGCGGGCGGTCCGCCGGACGGTCCTCGCGGGGGATCATCTCCTCGACCACCACGGCCAGCGAGTGCGGGAGCTCGTCCCGGACGCCCTCCAGGGCGGCCTCGCGGATCAGCTCGGCGACCATGATCTGCTCGGGCTCGTCGGTGAGGTCACCGTCCGGGTAGAGCGGCTGGCCCTCGGGGAGCAGCTTGGTGATCAGCTCGCCGACCAGCTCGACCTGCTGGTCGCCGACGGCGGAGACCGGGATGATCTCGGCCCACTCGATGCCCAGCTCGGCACCGAGCTGGTGGACCGCGATCAGCTGCTCGGCCAGCCGCTTGGAGTCGACCAGGTCGGTCTTGGTGACGATGGCCACCTTGGGGGTCTTCTTGATCTCGGCGAGTTCCTTGGCGATGAACTTGTCGCCGGGGCCGAGCTTCTGATCGGCCGGCAGGCAGAAGCCGATCACGTCCACCTCGGCCCAGGTCGAACGGACCAGGTCGTTGAGCCGCTCGCCGAGCAGGGTGCGGGGCTTGTGCAGGCCCGGGGTGTCGACCAGCACCAGCTGGGCGTCGGGGCGGTGCACGATGCCACGCACGGTGTGCCGGGTGGTCTGCGGACGGTCGGAGGTGATCGCGACCTTCGTCCCGACCAGGGCGTTGGTCAGGGTCGACTTGCCCGCGTTGGGACGGCCGACGAAGCACGCGAACCCGGAGCGGTACGGGGAAGAAGGGCTACTCATGCGCACCATTCTCCCTGATCGTCCGAGCGGACCGGGTCAGCGGGCCTTCTTGCCCGTCGCCGCGCCCACCAACAGCAGCACGAACAGCAGCAGGGACCCGATCAGCCAGTACGGCGATCCGGTCTCGTGCCACCGCCCCAGCCCCATCAGGGTCAGCAGCACACCGGCGAGGAAAGCACAGGAACCCATGCCGGTCAGATTATCGACATGCTGTCACGGCCAGAAGGCGCGCCGCCCCCCGGCCCCCGCCGTGGGGCGGCCGGGGCCGTCCCCCGGCCCCGGCCCGCCGGAGAACGCGTCAGAACGCCCGGCGGAAGGCCCCGTCCGGGCCGGCCAGCAGCACCGGGGCGGACGGGCCCCCCAGGTCGCGGACGGCGGCCAGGTCGCCCTCGGCCGGTGCCTCGGCCTCGGTCACCACGGCGGCGGCCTCCAGGCCCTTGGCCCCGCTGGCCACGGCCATCGCCACGGCGGTCTGCAGCGCCGTCAGCCGCAGCGAGGGCAGCTCCACGGTGCCGGCCACGTACGTCCGCCCGGTCTCGTCGCGGACGGCGGCCCCCTCGGCCACGCCGTTGCGGGCGCGGGCCGAGCGGGCCAGCGTGATGATCTTCTTGTCCTCGGGGTCCAGCGCGGTCTGCTCAGTCTGATCGGTCATGCCGCCGAGCATAGGAGACCGGCCGCGGGCGGCGCTCAGACGTCCAGCAGGTCGCCCTTCCCGGCCGGTGCGAAGGCGGCCAGCGCCTCGTCCACCCGGGCCAGGTCGGCCGCCGAGAGCCGGACCGCGGCCGCCGCGCAGTTGTCGGCGATGTGCGCCGGGGTGCGGCTGCCCGGGATCGGCACCACGTGGTCGTCCTGGTGCAGCAGCCAGGCCAGCGCCAGCCGGCCGGGGCTCAGCTCCAGCTCGGCGGCGATCGCCCGGACCGGCGCGTAGCGGTCGTTGTTGGCCCGCAGGTTGGCCTCGTCGAAGCGCTCCAGGTTCTTCCGGAAGTCGCCCTCCCCCAGCTGCTGCACGGTGCCGGTCAGGAAGCCGCCGCCGAGCGGGCTCCAGGCCACCAGCCCGACGCCCAGCTCCCGGGCGGCGGCCAGCAGCGCCGGATCGGCCGGCTGCCACATCGACCACTGCACCTGCACCGCCGCCACCGGGTGCACCGCGTGCGCCTCGCGCAGCTGGGCGGCGGTCACGTTGGACAGTCCGAGGTGGCGGACCAGCCCGGCCTCCACCAGCTCGGCCACCGCGCCGACGGTGTCGGCCAGCGGCACCCGCGGGTCCGGGAAGTGCGGGTAGTAGAGGTCGATCACGTCGGTGGCCAAGTTGCGCAGCGACTGCTCGGCGTAGCCCCGGACGTACTTCGGCTCGGCGTTGACCGCCAGCTCGCCGAAGGCGTAGCCGACCGGGAAGCGGTGCGCCTCGGCGCCCTCCGGGATGCGGAAGCCGAACTTGGTGGCCAGCACCACCTCGTCCCGCCGCCCGGCCAGCGCCCGGCCGAGCAGCCGCTCGTTGTGGCCGTCGGCGCCGTAGCCGTCCGCGGTGTCGAACATGGTGACCCCGGCGTCCAGGGCGGCCAGCACCGCCCGCTCGCCGCGGTCGTCGTCGGTCTCCCCGTACATGCCGGGCGAGAGCACCATCGCCCCGAAGCCGATCGGGGCGGTGCTGAGCGTACCCAGGGTGCGGGCGGTCATCGGGATCTCCTCGTGCGTGGGTGACGTACGTGAAGATCCCTTCCTACCGCCGGAACTGACGCCCCGTCAGGTGAATTCCCGGAACCGGCGGCGTCGTCTCAGTGCCCGGGCACCGCGGGCGGCCCGGTCGGGCCGCGCAGGGCCTCGGCGTAGCGGGCGTGCCGCTCGCGCCAGTACGGGTTGTCGTGCGGCAGGTGGCGGCTGACCCGGCCGTACATGCCGAAAGTGGCGACCGTCAGGCCGAACAGGAAGCTGAAGATCACGTTGGTCATGCCGAAGGCCAGGAAGTTGGCGTCCGAGTCCAGGATCATCAGCCCGACGAAGCCGGCCCCGACGAAGACCGTGCCGACCACCATGTTGATCCAGGAGGCCACGTTGCCCCCGATCGCGGCGCCGGCGATCAGCACCAGGCCGACCAGCACCGAGAGCAGCCCGAGCAGACCGTTGCTGCTCATGCCGGCCACCCGGTCCCCCTGGGTGTCCAGGAAGCCCGGGCGGTCCAGCAGTCCGAGGATGCCGAAGAACAGCAGGAAGACCCCGCCCAGCCCGGCCCCGTAGCGGTAGACCTGCGCCAGCCGGTGGTCGACCGGCAGGTCGTCCTTGAGCTTCAACACGGCGTGCCTCCCGCGGATCGCGTGGCCGGGCCCCCGCTGTCCACGCTACTCCTGGGGCCGGCTACTCCTCGGGGCCGTCGCCCTCCCCGGGCCCGTCCTCCTCCCGCACCGGCGCGGCCAGCACGGTGCCGATCCGGTTGCGGCGCCCGGCCGCGCTCTCGGCGGTGAGCCGGATCGCGGTCAGCTCCGAGCCGGAGTCCTCCGGCACCGGGAGGTCGACCGAGGAGCCCGGGATCGGCACCCGGCCGAGGTGCTTGGCCAGCAGGCCGCCGACCGTCTCCACGTCCTCGTCCTCCAACTGGAGGCCGAACAGCTCGCCGAAGTCCTCCACCAGCAGCCGGGCGGTGATCCGGTACGAGCCGTCACCGAGGTCCTCGACCGGCGGGAGCTCCCGGTCGTACTCGTCGGTGATCTCGCCGACGATCTCCTCCAGGATGTCCTCGATCGTCACCAGCCCGGCGGTGCCGCCGTACTCGTCGATCACGATCGCCACGTGCGAGCGCATCTGCTGCATCTCGCGCAGCAGGTCCGCGGCCGGCTTGGAGTCCGGGATGAAGACCGCCGGGCGCATCACCGAGGAGACCGGCTCGGACTCCGACTCCCGGTTGATGTGGGTGCGCCGGACCAGGTCCTTGAGGTAGACGATGCCGACCACGTCGTCCTCGTTCTCGCCCACCACCGGGATGCGCGAGAAGCCGGAGCGCAGCGCCAGGGTGAGGGCCTGACGGACCGTCTTGTGACGCTCGATCATCACCAGGTCGGTGCGCGGCACCATCACCTCGCGGACGATGGTGTCGCCCAGCTCGAAGACCGAGTGCACCATCCGGCGCTCCTCGTCCTCGATCAGGTCGTCCTTCTCCGCCAGGTCCACCAGGGCCCGCAGCTCGGCCTCGGAGGCGAACGGCCCCTCCTTGTACCCCTTGCCCGGGGTGAGCGCGTTGCCCAGCAGGATCAGCAGCTTGGGGATCGGCCCGAGCACCCCGGCCAGCGGGAGCAGCACGAAGGAGGCCGCGGTGGAGGTGGTGAGCGGGTGCTGGCGGCCGATCGTGCGGGGCGAGACGCCGACCGCGACGAAGGAGACCAGCACCATCACGGCGAACGCCAGCAGCACCGCCTGCCAGGTCGGGTGGACGCTGCGCACGCAGACCACGGTGACCAGGACGGCGGCCGCCATCTCGCTGGAGACCCGGATCAGGGTCGCCAGGTTGAGGTAGCGGATCGGGTCGGAGGCCAGGGTCAGCAGCCGGTCGGCCCCGCGCCGCCCGGCCCGGACGGCCTCCTCGGCGCGGAACCGGGAGACCCGGGAGATGCCGGCCTCGGCGCAGGCCGCCAGCCAGCCGAGCACGACGAGCAGGAGAGCCCCGACCAGGAGGCTCGTACTGTTGCCACTCACAGACGGCCGGGCCTCAGTGGGTGGTCGGGGCCGGGGAGATCGCGGACAGGCCGCGCCCCTCTCGCCAGTCGTCCAGGATGCGCTTCTGGAGGCCGAACATGACCTCCTTCTCCTCCGGCTCCTCGTGGTCGTAGCCGAGCACGTGGAGCACCCCGTGGACGGTGAGCAGCTGCAGCTCGTCGTCCATCGAGTGCTTGGTCGGGGCGTCCAGGCCCTGCTGCTTGGCCACCTCGGGGCAGAGCACGATGTCACCGAGCAGGCCCTGCGGCAGGTCCTCGCCCTCCTTGCCGGGGCGCAGCTCGTCCATCGGGAACGACATCACGTCGGTGGGACCGGGGAGGTCCATCCACTGGATGTGCAGCTCCTCCATCTGGGCGCTGTCGACCAGGATGACGGAGAGCTCCGCCTGCGGGTGGATCCGCATCTGGTCGAGGGCGTAGCGGGCGACGTCGAGGATGGACTCCTCGTCGACCTCCCAGTCGGACTCGTTGGCGATGTCGATCGACATGACGGGCTGGTTACTCAGCTTTCGGTGCGATGGGACTGGCGGGGGGCACGGGCGCCCTTCCGCTGGACGGGCTTGCGGGCGGCCGGGGCCTCGGCGGCCTCCTGCTGGGCGTCCCAGCGCTCGTAGGCGTCCACGATCCGGCCGACCAGCTTGTGGCGGACCACGTCGGTGCTGGTGAGCACCGAGAAGTGGATGTCCGGCACGTCGGCGAGGATCTCCTGGACGACCTTGAGGCCGGAACGGGTGCCGTTCGGGAGGTCGATCTGGCTGGTGTCACCCGTCACCACGACCCGGGAGTTGAAGCCCAGGCGGGTGAGGAACATCTTCATCTGCTCGGGCGAGGTGTTCTGGGCCTCGTCCAGGATGATGAAGGCGTCGTTGAGGGTCCGGCCGCGCATGTAGGCGAGCGGGGCGACCTCGATGGTGCCCGCGGCCATCAGCCGGGGGATGGAGTCCGGGTCCATCATGTCGTGCAGCGCGTCGTAGAGCGGGCGCAGGTACGGGTCGATCTTCTCGTAGAGGGTGCCGGGCAGGAAGCCCAGCCGCTCCCCCGCCTCGACGGCCGGCCGGGTCAGGATGATCCGGTTGATCTCCTTGGCCTGGAGGGCCTGGACGGCCTTGGCCATCGCCAGGTAGGTCTTGCCGGTGCCGGCGGGGCCGAGGCCGAAGACGACGGTGTGCTTGTCGATCGCGTCGACGTAGCGCTGCTGGTTGAGCGTCTTGGGGCGGATGGTGCGGCCCCGGTTGGACAGGATGTTCGCGGTGAAGACCTCGGACGGGGCCGGGTGGTCCGGGTCCTCGGCGGCGTTCCTGAGCATGGCGATGGAACGCTCCACGGCGTCCTCCGTCAGCGGTTGGCCGGTGCGCAGCACCAGCATCATCTCGTTGAACAGCTGCTGGACCAGGGCCACCTCGGCGCGCCCGCCGGTTGCGGTCACCTCGTTGCCGCGGACGTGGATGTCGGCGTCCGGGAAGCCCTGCTCGATCACCCGGAGCAGCGAGTCGGTCGCCCCGAGCAGGGTGACCATCGGGTGCTTCTCGGGGATGGTGATCCGGGCGGTGGCGGCGGCGTCCCCGTGGGGACGCGACTGTCCATTGGTACGGGTCTGCGGTGTCTCAGTCATGGGTCGGCCGCTCGGGCCTGCCTCATCCCATCCGTCGTCTAGGGGTGCCGCTCGGTTCTCCGGGGTCACCAGGGTACGCCGCGCACCCGGTCACTGCGGTGACGCGGCTTCCGATGGTCCGGGAGGAAGCGTGTGGATGCGAGTGGTTTTCCGTGTGCCCGCGTGCCTCGCCGGCCGGCTCACCGTCGCGGCGGTACGGCTACCCGGGCCAGGTCCTGGGCAATCACCAGCTCGCCGTCGAAGTGCTTGCGGGCCTCGGCCAGATGACCGCTCAGGTCCGGGTAGCGCTGGGAGAAGTGGGTCAGCACCAGGGTGCGCACCCCGGCCTCGGCGGCGGCCCGGGCGGCCTGGGCGGCGGTGAGGTGGCCGTGCTCCTCGGCGAGGTGGGCCTCGGACTCCAGGAAGGTCGCCTCGATCACCAACAGGTCGGTGCCGTCGGCGAGTTCGGCGACGCCCTCGCAGAGCCGGGTGTCCATCACGAAGGCGAACCTCTGGCCCGGGCGGGGCTCGCTGACCTCGGCCAGGGTGACGGTCCGTCCGTCCAGCTCGACCGCGCCGTCCCGCTGGAGGCGGCCGACGGCCGGGCCGGCGATGCCCAGTTCCCTCAGCCGGGCCGGGATCAGCCGGGTCGAGTCCGGCTCGGCGAGCCGGTAGCCGAAGGAGTCCACCGGGTGCGAGAGCCGGACGGCGCTCAGCTCGAAGGCGGCGCCCGGGGCGGTCAGCGGGCCGGGCTCCTCGATCGGGCGGGGGCGCAGTTCGGCGGTCTCGTGGAAGGCGGTGGCGTGCCGCAGCCGGTCGAAGAAGACCTGGCCGGTGGCGGGGTAGTAGGCGTCCACCGGGTGCGGCACCCTGTCGAGGTTGATCCGCTGGATCACCCCGGCCAGGCCCAGCGAGTGGTCGCCGTGGAAGTGCGTGACGCAGAGCCTGGTCAGCTGGGTGGCGGAGACCCCGGCGTGCAGCATCTGACGCTGCGTCCCCTCGCCGGGGTCGAACAGCAGGCCCTCGCCGTCCCAGCGGAGCAGGTAGCCGTTGTGGTTGCGGTGCCGGGTGGGCACCTGGCTGGCGGTGCCGAGGACGACGAGTTCGCGCTGGGACACCGGATCAGACCAGGCCCTCGTGGAGCGTGCGGCCGCCGAGCACGTGCACGTGGGCGTGGAAGACCGTCTGGCCCGCGCCCGCACCGGTGTTGAAGATCAGCCGGTAGGAGTCCAGGCCCTCGTCCTTGGCCACCTCGCCGGCCTCGGCCAGCAGCTCGCCGGCGATCTCCGGCTCGGCGGCGGCGAGTTCGGCCGCGTTCGGGTAGTGGGCGTGCGGGATCACCAGGACGTGGGTGGGCGCCTGCGGGTGGATGTCCCGGAAGGCGAGCGTGCGCTCGGT
The DNA here is from genome assembly GCF_044452665.1 of Kitasatospora sp. NPDC051853. Classification (NCBI taxonomy): domain Bacteria; kingdom Bacillati; phylum Actinomycetota; class Actinomycetes; order Kitasatosporales; family Streptomycetaceae; genus Kitasatospora; species Kitasatospora sp. NPDC051853. The sequence goes on from NZ_JBITBY010000002.1 coordinate 803,587, forward strand.
CTTGCGGACCACGGTGGCCGGGATCTCCCCCGCCACGATCTTGCAGAACAGGCAGTCGGACTGCGGCTCGCCGGCCATCACGGTCTCCTCGCTGGTCGTTCCGGATACGGTCGCAGCCTAGCCCAGGGCCTGCCTCCCGGGTGGGGGCCTGTGGTACGTTTCCCGGCCGTCCACCGCCCCTCCCCCACGGAGCGTCACATGCGCCGCCTGCCCGCCCTGTTGAGCACCGCCGCCCTGGTCGGGGCGCTGCTGGCCGGGGCCGTCGTGCCCGCCGAGGCGAAGAGCGGGGGCAGCAGCAGTAGCAGCGGCAGCAGGAGCGGCAGCAGCAGCGGGGGGTCGAAGGGCAGGACGACCAGCTCGGGAGGTTCGGACAGCGGCGGCTCCACCACCGGCGGGGTGTCCAAGCCCACGGCGGGGACCGGCGGTTCGGACAGCGGCGGCTCCGGCACCGGCGGCTCGTCGACCGGCGGCGGGGTGTCCAAGCCCACGACCGGGACCGGCGGTTCGGACAGCACCCTGACCACCTCCGGGGTGGGCGGCACCACCTCCGGGACCGGCGCGACCCGGCAGCCCGGCACGGGCACCTCCTCGTCCCCGGCCCCGACGCCCAGCCCCTCCGTCGACCTCTCCAAGGCCCCGAACGCCGCGCCGTCCCCGACCGTGGTCGGCAAGCAGCCCGCCAAGGCCAAGAAGAAGAAGTCCTCCGGCGGCCTCGGCGGGCTGCTGATCCTGCTGCTCCTGCTGCCGCTGCTCCTGATCGGCGGCCTGGTGCTGTTCCTGGTCCGGCGCGCCCGCCGGCACCAGGACGGTCACTAGAGTCCGGGCAGCTCCGGGGCGGTGACGGCCGGGCGCTCGGCCAGCGCGGCGAGTGCGATGCGGACGCCCTCGGCCAGCTGCGGGTCCTCGCCGTCGGCCCACTGGTGCGGGGCGATCGGGACCTCGACGTCCGGGTCGACGCCGTGGTTCTCCACGCCCCAGCCGTAACCCTCCAGCCAGAACGAGTACTTGGGCTGGGTGACACCGGTGCCGTCGACCAGGCTGTAGCGGCCGTCGATGCCGATCACGCCGCCCCAGGTGCGGGTGCCGACCACCGGGCCGATGCCGAGCGCCTGGATCGCCGCGTTGACGATGTCGCCGTCCGAGCCGGAGAACTCGTCGGCCAGCGCCACCACCGGGCCGCGCGGCGCGTCCTGCGGGTACGGGGCGGGGGTGGCCAGGTCGCGGGCGTAGTCCCAGCCGACCACCCGGCGGTTGAGCTTCTCGATGATCAGCTGGGAGGTGTGGCCGCCGCGGTTCTCCCGCAGGTCGACGATCACGCCCTCCTTGGACATCTCCACCCGCAGGTCGCGGTGGATCTGGGCCCAGCCGCCCACCTGCATGTCCGGGACGTGCAGGTAGCCGAGCCGCCCGTCGGAGAGCGCCCGGACGGCGGCCCGGCGGCCGGCCACCCAGTCGTGGTAGCGCAGCGCCTCCTCGTCGGCCAGCGGCACCACCACCGGGTGGCGCTCGGTGCCGTCCGGGCCGGCGACGGTGAGCTCGACCGGCTGGCCGGCCGTGCCCGCCAGCAGCGGGGCCGGGCCGGTGACCGGGTCGACCGGGCGGCCGTTCACCGCGAGCAGCGCGTCTCCGGGACGGACCGCCGCGCCGGGGGCGGCCAGCGGGGAGCGGGCGCGCGGGTCGGAGGACTCGCCGGGCAGCACCCGGGCCACCCGCCAGACCTCACCGTCCTTCACCAGGTCGGCGCCGAGCAGCCCCTGACGGCGCGCCGCCTCGGTGCCCCGGCCGGGCGGCATCACGTAGGCGTGCGAGGTGCCGAGCTCGCCGACGGTCTCCCAGAGCAGGTCCACCAGCTCGTCGTGGCTGCCGACCCGGTCCACCAGCGGCCGGTAGCGGTCCAGGATGCCGTCCCAGTCCACCCCGCCGAGGTCGGCGCGCCAGAAGTTGTCCCGCATCAGGCGGCCGTTCTCGTCGAACATCTGCCGCCACTCGGCCGCCGGGTCGACGGTGATCCGCAGGCGGTCCAGGTCCACCGTCAGGTCGTCGTCCTCGCCCGCCTTGTGGTCGGCCGGGACCACCCGGACGGTGCCCTGGTCGAGGACCACCACCCGGCCGGCGTCGCCGCTGAGCGCGAAGCCGTCCAGCTCGGAGACCAGCTCCTCGGCCCGGCGCTTCTTGAAGTCGAAGCGCTCCAGCACCGGGCGGGCCTCGTCGTCGTCCAGCGAGGCGGCGTTGTCGCCGAGCATGCCGAGCAGCGGGTACCTGGTCCAGAGCACGCCGTCCTTGACCGCGCGCAGGCCGCCGAACTGGCCGCCCTCGACCGGGAACGGGATGATCCGGTCGGCGATCCCGTCCAGGTCGACCCTGGTCTCGGGGGCCTTCTCCTTCCCGTCCTCGCCGTCCTTCTTCTCCTCGTCCTTCTTGGCCGCCGGCTCCTCGTCCTCGCCGGTGACCGAACGCCCGGCCCGCTGCGGGCCGAACGGCGACGGGGTGTCGGCTGCCAGGGTGACCAGGTACGGGCGGGCACCGGTCGGGAAGGAGAGGTCGAAGACGTGCGCGTCGTAGACCGGGTCGAAGTTGCGGACCGAGAGGAAGGCCAGGTGCCTGCCGTCAGTGGTGAAGGCCGGCGCGTAGTCGACGAAGCGCTGCGGGGTGACCTCGGCCACCGAACGGTCCGTCAGGTCGGCCAGCACGATCTGCCGCAGCGACTCGGCGCCGAGGGCCGGCTGCGACCAGGCCAGGTGGCGCGAGTCCGGCGAGAAGGCCAGGCCGGTGACCTCGCCCTGGCCGCTGCGGGCCAGCTCGTGCAGGGTGCCGTCGGCCAGCACCAGCTGGAGCACCCGGCCGTCGTGCACGGCCAGCGCCAGGCTGGCGCCGTCCGGAGCGACCACCATCGAGTGCACCCGGCCGAGCTGACCGGCGGCCAGCACCCGGCGCTCGGCGCCCAGCGCCTCGGGCGCGTGCACCAGGGCGTCGTCGCCCTGGGCGTCGGTGATCCAGACCGCGCCCTGCGGGCCCCGGACGCCGTCCGCGCCCTCGGCCCCGGGCACCACCCGGGCCAGCCGGTTGCGCACCCCCGGGGTCTCGTCCAGCACCCGGGCCGGGCCCTCCTGGTGGGTCAGCCAGTGCACCGAGCCGCGGACCACCACGGCGCTGGCACGGCCGGTGCGGTCCGGCGCGACGGTCTCCAACTGCCCTGCGGCGGCCACCGGGTGGGGGCGGCGGCCGGAGCGGGGGCCGGACGGGCGGACGTCCAGGCGGCGCGGCTCGGCACCGTCCAGGTCGTCCAGCAGCCAGAGGTCACCGGCGCTGTGCCAGACCACCCGGGTGCCGTCGGTGGTGGCGTTGCGGGCGTAGAACCCGCCCTGGTCAGCGGTGTGCCGGCGCAGGTCCGAGCCGTCCGGGAGGCTGGAGTAGAGCTGCCCGGTGCCCTCGTGGTCGGCCAGGAAGGCGATCCGGCCGCCGACCCAGAGCGGCGAGTCGATGTTCGCCCGGCCGTCCAGCCCGGCGTGCAGGCGGGTGAACTCGCCGCCGCGCTCGCCGATCCAGAGCTTCCCGGCGGTGCCGCCCCGGTAGCGCTTCCAGTACGCCGGCTCGGTGCCCAGCGGGGCCAGCAGCAGCGTCCGCGGGCCGCCCGGCTCCTCGGCCAGCCCGCCGACCGGCCCGAACGGCAGCCGCTCCGGCTCGCCGCCGTCCAGCGGGATCGCGAAGGCCCAGCTGCGGCGCATGGTCTCCTGCCCGGCGGAGCTCACCGCGACCGGGCGGCCGTCGGCGGTCCAGCCGCGCAGCCGGGTGCGGGGCGCGCCCCAGTGGGTCAGCCGCCGGGACGGGCCGCCCTCGGCGGGGGCCACGTGGATCTCCGGCGCACCGTCCCGGGTGGAGGTCCAGGCGACGTGCCGGCCGTCCGGCGAGAACCGCGGGTGGCTCACCGGGACCTGATCGGCCGTCAGGCGCCAGGCCCGGCCGCCCTCGATCGGGGCCAGCCAGATGTCGTCCTCGGCGACGAAGGTCAGCAGGTCGCCGTGCAGATGGGGGTGGCGCAGGTAGGCGCCGGCAGAGGTCGTCACGGCGGCCACCCTATGCAGGGGGTCGGCCCACGGCCATGCGTTTCTTTGTCAGCGAACCCTTCGGCCGGGGACGGCCCGCCGACGGCCCGCGGCGGCCGTCAGCCCCAGCGGCCGGTGCGGCCCAGCAGCAGGGCGCCGGCCGCGACGCCGGCGGTGGAGGTGCGGAGCACGGAGGGGCCCAAGCGGTGCGGCTTCGCCCCGGCCCCGGCGAAGGCGGCCAGCTCGTCCGGGGAGACGCCGCCCTCCGGACCGACCACCAGCACCAAGTCCCCGGTGGCCGGGAGGGCGGCGGTGGCCAGCGGCTCGGAGCCCTCCTCGTGCAGCACGGCGGCGAAGGCGGCGGCGGAGAGCAGCGGGGCCAGCTGACGGGTGGTCACGAGGTCCCGGACCTCGGGGAAGCGCAGCCGGCGGGACTGCTTGCCGGCCTCCCGGGCGGTGGAGCGCCACTTGGCCAGCGCCTTGGCGCCCCGGTCGCCCTTCCACTGCGTGATGCAGCGGGAGGCGGCCCAGGGGATCACCACGTCCACCCCGACCTCGGTCATGGTCTCGACCGCGAGCTCGCCCCGGTCGCCCTTGGGCAGCGCCTGGACCACCACGATCCTCGGCGCCGGCTCCGGCTCCTGACGGACCGCCAGCACCTCGACGTCCAGCGCGTCCTTGCCGTGCACGGCCGTCACGGCGCCGTCCACGCCGAGGCCCAGGCCGTCCGCCAGGGTGACGGCCTCGCCGGGCTCCAACCGCTTGACCGCCGCCGCGTGCCGCCCCTCGGGCCCGTCCAGCCGCACCACCGAGCCGGGGGCGGCCCCGGCGAGCAGTGCGGACTCCACGACGAACACGGGGGCGGTCATGCGGTGCTACTCCTTCGGGCCGCCGTCAGCGGCCGTTGAACGCGTCCTTCAGGCGGGAGAACAGGCCCTGCTGGCCCGGTGCGAACTGGCCCGACGGCCGCTCCTCGCCGCGCAGCACGGCGAGCCGCCGCAGCAGCTCCTCCTGCTCCGGGTCGAGCTTGGTCGGCGTCTGCACCTCGACGTGCACTATCAAGTCGCCACGGCCGCCGCCGCGCAGGTGGGTGACGCCCCGTCCGTGCAGCGGGATCGACTGGCCGGACTGGGTGCCGGGCCGGATGTCGACCTCCTCCAGGCCGTCCAGGGTCTGCAGCGGCACCTGGGTGCCGAGCGCGGCGGCCGTCATCGGGATGGTGACGGTGCAGTGCAGGTCGTCCCCGCGCCGCTGGAAGGTCGGGTGGCTGGTCTCGGCGATCTCGACGTAGAGGTCACCGGCGGGGCCGCCGCCGGGGCCGACCTCGCCCTCGCCGGCCAGCTGGATCCGGGTGCCGTTGTCCACACCGGCCGGGATCTTGACCGTCAGGGTGCGGCGGGCGCGGACCCGGCCGTCGCCGGCGCACTCGGGGCACGGGGTCGGCACCACGGTGCCGAAGCCCTGGCACTGCGGGCAGGGGCGGGAGGTCATGACCTGGCCCAGGAAGGACCGGGTGACCTGGGAGACCTCGCCCTTGCCGCGGCACATGTCACAGGTCTGCGCCGAGGTGCCGGGGGCCGCGCCCTCGCCGTTGCAGGTGGTGCAGGTGACGGCGGTGTCGACCTGGAGTTCCTTGGTGGTGCCGAAGGCGGCCTCCTCCAGGGTGATCTCCAGCCGGATCATCGCGTCCTGGCCGCGCCGGGTGCGCGAGCGCGGGCCGCGCTGGCCCGAGGCCGCGCCGAAGAACGCGTCCATGATGTCGGAGAAGCCGAAGCCCGCCGCGCCCGCGCCGAAGCCGCCGGCCCCGCCGCCGCCGTTGGGCGAGAGCGGGTCGCCGCCGAGGTCGTAGACCTGGCGCTTGGCCGGGTCGGAGAGCACCTCGTAGGCGGCGTTGATCTCCTTGAACCGCTCCTGGGTCTTGGGGTCCGGGTTGACGTCCGGGTGCAGTTCGCGGGCGAGGCGCCGGAACGCCTTCTTGATCTCGTCCTGCCCCGCATCCCGTCGGACGCCGAGTACCGCGTAGTAGTCCGTGGCCACCAAATGCTCCGCTTGTTCCGCCTCTAGAAGTGCTGCGACTGGTCCTGAACAGTGCTGTTCTTCGAGCTGTTCCTACGACTCGCCTACGACTCGGCCAGGATCTGGCCCACGTACCTCGCCACCGCTCGCACCGCCCCCATTGTGCCCGGGTAGTCCATCCGGGTCGGTCCGATCACGCCCAGCTTCGCGACACTCTGATCGCCCGAACCGTAACCGACCGAGACCACCGAGGTGGAATTGAGGCCCTCGTACGCGTTCTCGTGGCCGATCCGGACCGTCATCCCCGCGTCCGCCGTCTCACCCAGGAGACGGAGCAGGACGACCTGCTCCTCCAGGGCCTCCAGCACCGGCTGGATGGTGAGCGGGAAGTCGTGGCCGAAGCGGGTCAGGTTGGCCGTGCCGGCCAGCATGATCCGCTCCTCGTTCTGCTCCGCCAGGGTCTCGAACAGGGTGGCCAGCACGGTGGAGACCGTCGGCCGGTCGGCGGGCTCGAAGGTGGACGGGAGGTCCTCCAGCAGGCCCGGGACCTCCGGCAGCGGGCGGCCCACGGCCTGGGCGTTCAGCCGCGAGCGCAGGTCCGCCAGGACCGTCTCGCCGACCGCGCCCGGGCAGTCCACCATCCGCTGCTCGACCCGGCCGGTGTTGGTGATCAGGACCAGCATCACCTTGGCCGGGGCCAGTGCCACCAGCTCGACGTGACGGACCGTCGAACGGCTCAGCGAGGGGTACTGGACCACCGCGACCTGCCTGGTCAGCTGCGCCAGCAGCCGGACCGTGCGGGCCACCGTGTCGTCCAGGTCCACCGCGCCGTCCAGGAAGTGCCGGATGGCCCGGCGCTCCGGGGAGCTCATCGGCTTGATCTCGGCCAGCCGGTCCACGAACAGCCGGTACCCCTTGTCGGTGGGGATCCGGCCGGCGCTGGTGTGCGGCTGGTGGATGTAGCCGTCCTCCTCCAGGGCCGCCATGTCGTTGCGCACGGTGGCCGGGGAGACGCCAAGGTTGTGCCGCTCGACCAAGGCCTTGGAGCCGACCGGCTCCTCCGTCCCGACGTAGTCCTGGACGATGGCGCGCAGCACCGCGAGCTTGCGGTCGTCCAACGGCCGCTCGCCGTACATGGCACCCACCTCCCTCTCGGCCAGGCCTGCTGGCACTCAGACGGTCAGAGTGCCAGGGCAGTACCAGCCAGTGTAAGGCCCACGGGTGACGGCAGGAACGGGGCGCTCAGGTGATCCTCGTTGCTCCGTCAGTTGGGCCTCACCCCGGGGGCCGTCCCGGAGTGGCAGCATCGAAAGCGGATGTACCGGGACAAAAGGAGCAGACATGTCATCAGCACGGCACACCCGCTTCGCCCCGGACCGCGGTCTGACGGGCCGGATGGTCGCCACCATGTTCGTCATCGGGCTGCTGTACGTGGGCTTCACCGGAGTGCTGATCGTGCTGCTGCGCGGGGCCTGGCCGCTGGTGGTGCTGATCTCCGGCGGGCTCTTCGTGGCGCAGTTCTGGTTCAGCGACCGGATCACCCAGCGCGCCATGGGCGCCCGCGAGGTCACCCCCGAGGAGTACCCGCAGCTGCACGGCGCCGTCGACCGGCTCTGCGCCCTGGCCGACATGCCCAAACCCCGGGTGGCGGTCACCGACACCGACATGCCCAACGCCTTCGCCACCGGCCGCAACCCGCAGAACGCGGTGGTCTGCGTCACCACCGGCCTGATGCGGCGGCTGGAGCCCGAGGAGCTGGAGGGCGTGCTCGCCCACGAGCTCTCGCACGTCGCCCACCGGGACGTCGCCGTGATGACCGTCGCCGGCTTCCTCGGCGTGCTGGCCGGGGTGATCACCCGGATCGCGCTCTACGGCGGCTTCCTGAACGGGCGCGGCAGCCGGGACGGCAACGCGGCCGTCGCGATGATCGTCGTCCCGCTGGTCAGCATGGTCGTCTACGCGGCCAGCTTCCTGCTCACCCGGATGCTCTCCCGCTACCGCGAACTGGCCGCCGACCGCGCCGCCGCCCAACTCACCGGCCGGCCCAGCGCACTGGCCTCCGCCCTCACCAAGGTCACCGGCCAGATCTCCGCCATCCCCACCGAGGACCTGCGGCGGGCGCAGCCGTACAACGCCTTCTACTTCGCGCCCGCGCTCAGCGCCCGCGAGACGGCGAGCCAACTGATGTCCACCCACCCGTCGCTGGAGCAGCGGCTCGCCCAGCTCGGGCGGATCTCCGCCGAGCTCGGCCGCTGAAAGGGAGCCTGCCGGACCATGGGATTCCTCGACTCGCTCTTCGGCCGCAGCAAGCCCGTCCGCCCCGACCTGGACCAGCTGTTCGCCGTCCCCTCCGCCGCCCTCACCCTGGAGGCCGGGGCCGGCTTCCGCCCCACCGGCCTCGGCTCGGTCTGCTTCGCCGCCGTCGAGGGCGGCGCCTTCGACGAGGTGACCCGCCAGGTCACCGCCCTCCTCGACGCCGACACCGACCGCGGCGGCACCCCCGTCGAGGCCTCCCGCGACTCCTACGGCTACTCCTGGCTGCTGGCCCGGCACGCCCCCGAGGAACTCCCCGAACTGGTCAACGACCTCCACGCCGTCAACAGCGAACTGGAGGCCAACGGCTTCGGCCCCCAACTGCTCTGCTCCATCGTCTCCTTCCGCGACGGAGCCGGCCGCCCGCTCGGCCTGGTCTACCTCTACAAGCGCGGCACCTTCTACCCCTTCGCGCCGCTCCCCGGCGGCACCGAACGGCGGGACAACGCACTGGAGCTCCAGGTCAGGGCCCTGCTCGCCGACGACCTCAAGGTCGAACCGGAACTCAACCGCTGGTTCCCGGTCTGGGGCGCCCCGGGGCTCTGAACGGGGCGACGGGGCGTCAGTCGAACCGGTGCACCTCGGCGTCCGGGGGCGCCAGGACGGTCATGTCACGGTGCCGGCCGGAGGCCGTGAACTCCTTCGCGGCGGCGGCGAAGGCGGGCGGCGGGCGGTAGCCGTGGGCGCTGACGTAGTGCCAGAGCATCACCGGCGCCGCGTACGTCACCCCGCCCTCCCCCGGCACCCGGAGCTCGCCGTTGCCGAACTCACCCGCCAGCACCTTGGCCTCGCCCTCCTGCATGTCGGCCCAGGCGACCGGTCCGCAGATCCCGCAGGAGTGGAAGCCCCGGGTGAGGGAGATCCGCTGGTGCCGCAGCAACTCCCGGATCGCGTCCAGCAGTTCCCCGTCCACCGGGCCGGTGGACGGGCAGGTGTTGCCGAGCCAGCCCACGGCGAGGGTGCGCTCCGGGGCGTGGCGGAAGGAGACGTAGACGCTGCCCGGGAGCTGCAGGGTGGTCGTGTCGGAGTAGCGGTACGGGGCGAGGTCCTTGATGCGGGTCACCGTCAGGGCCGGTCGTACCAGGAGAAGGCGGTGATCCTCCAACCGTCCTGCGGGGTGCGGACGAACTGGATGGTCTTGGTGCCCTCCCCCTCGTACACGGCCCCGTCGAAGAAGCCCGCCTTGGCGTACTCCCCGAACCGGCAGGCGATGTCCCCGGCGATGTCGGTCCGCTCGCTGGTCTCCCACTCGTGGAACTCGGTCAGCCGCCCGTTGGAGAGCAGCTCCTCGCGGGGCGCGACGAACTCCTCGACGGAGAAGACGGTGTACTTCGGGCCGGTCACCACGATCACCCCGCCCGGCACCATCAACCGCCGGATCCGCCCGACGTCGGCCGGCTTCCCGTCCCGGTTGTCGAAGGCTCCGAAGAACTCGGCGGTGAGGGCGTCGATCTCGCGCTTGGCGGCGTCGTGGGCAGCGTCGTTGGGCATGACCCGGACGGTAACAGTGCAATGGCACTCAGCGGGAGTGGTCAGCACCGACGAGGGTGCTCGGAACGGTGCTCGTACCAGGACGAGTCGACCTCCCGCCCGTCGGGCAGGACGTGCCGGGCCGGGCCCCCGGCCGGAGTGAAGCCCGCGGCTTCGAGCGAACGCCGACTGGGGCGGTTGCCCACCTCGGCCCCCGCGCCGACGGACGCGACGCCGAGGTGACGGTGGGCCAGCTCGGCGCCGGCCGCGAAGAGTTCGGTGCCCAGGCCGCGGTAGCGGTACCACGGCGCGAGCGTGCCGCCGATCTGCCCGGTCTCCGGGTCGAAGGCCACCTCCCCCGCGTACCGGCGGTCCGCCCGGTGCACGGCCACCAGTTGGCCCCCGTCCACCTGGTCCGCCGCCAGCCGCTCGCCGAGCCGCGCCTGCGGCCACTGCCGGACCGCCTCCGAACGCCGTCCCGTGCCGAACGACAACAGCTGGGCCGCCGCCGCGGCCCCCATGGTCCCCTCCTCCCACACCAGGCCGTTCCACCGCTGGGCCCCGGCATCCACCAGCACACCGATGCAGGCCGCCGCGTCGAGCCTGATGACGGGCGTGAAGAGGTCCAGGCGCGCCGTCCTGATCACGTGCCGCCCACCCCCGCAGCGCGGGCCGAACACCCGGCGCACCAGCGAACCCACGGCCATCCCCGCTCCCCTCTCCGTCGAACGCCGGCCGGGACCCTACCGCACCCGTTCGAACACCCGGCTCGTACCCTGACGCCCCATGAGATCCGAACTGCCCGGGCTGCTGGCCGACCTCCGCTCCCCCGACCCCGCCGTCCGGGACGACCACGCGTACGTCCGGCTCGTCGAACTGGCCCCCGGGTTGGAGGAGGCGGAGCGGCTCCGGCTCGGGGACGAGCTGGCCGGGCGGTTCGGCGATCCCGAGGTGCACGTGCGGAGCTTCGCCGCGCTGGTGCTGGCCCGGCTGGTGGAGGCGGGTGCCCACCGGGCGGAGTGGGTGGAGGCCTTCGCGCGCTGGTACCCGGCCGAGCCGGACCTGCGGGGGTACGACGCCGGGCTGGGCTGGCTGCACGCCGCCGCGCACGGGGCGGACCTGCTGGCCGCGTTCGGCCGGCATCCGGCGGTGGAGCCCGCGCCGTTGCTGGAGCTGGGGGCGCGGCGGCTGCTGGCGCCGACGGGGCAGGTCTTCGACGCGATGGAGGACGACCGGATCGGGTGCGCGCTCGGGGTGGTGCTGACCAGGGCGGAGCTGACGGAGCACGAGTCGGTGGGGTGGCTCGGCCTGGTGGCGGAGGAGTTCGGGCGGGCCGAGCCCGGGCCGATGCCGCCGTTCGCCTCGAACACCCTCCGGACCCTGCGGGTGGTCTACCTGCTGGCGGATCGCGGGGTGCGGCCGCGCGGGCACCGGGGAGCGGCGCTGACGTTCCGTCACCGGGCGGCGGTGCGGGAGGCGGTGGCCGGGGTGTTGGCGGTCGCGGCGCCGTACGCGGGGTGACGGGCGGGGGCGGCTCGTAGACTCCGGGGAATGCGGAGCAAGGAGTACGGACCCGATCTGACCCCGCCGTGGAAGCGGCAGGCACCGGCGCCGGAGGTGGCGGCGGAGCGCGACCTGGTGGTGGAGGAGGTGGCCACCGGGTACTGCGGGGCGGTGGTGCGGTGCGAGAGGACCGCGGAGGGGTTCACCGTCACGCTGGAGGACCGCTTCGGGAAGCACCGGGTCTTCCCGATGGTGCCGCGGGGTTTCCTGCTGGAGGGTCAGGTGGTCACGCTGGTGCGGCCGGTGGCCGCCCGGACGGGGCCGCCGCAGGGGCCGGGGCGGACCGCGTCCGGCTCGGTGGCGGTGCCGGGGGCACGGGCCCGGGTGGCCCGGGAGTCGCGGATCTACGTCGAGGGGCGGCACGACGCCGAACTGGTCGAACGGGTCTGGGGCGACGACCTGCGGATCGAGGGCGTGGTGGTGGAGTACCTGGAGGGCGTGGACGACCTCCCGGCGATCGTCGCGGAGTTCGGCCCCGGGCCGGGGCGGCGGCTCGGCGTGCTGGTCGACCACCTGCTGCCGGGAACCAAGGAGCACCGGATCGCCCGGCAGGTCACGGGCGCGGACGTGCTGGTGGTCGGCCACCCGTACGTCGACGTCTGGGCGGCGGTGAAGCCGTCCAGCGTGGGCATCCCCGGCTGGCCGGAGGTGCCGCGCGGGGAGGAGTGGAAGCTCGGGGTCTGCCGCCGGCTGGGCTGGCCGCAGGACAGCGCGGCGGCCTGGAAGCGGATCCTGGCCTCGGTGAACTCCTTCCGCGACCTCGACCCGGCCCTGCTGGGCCGGGTCGAGGAGCTGATCGACTTCGTGACGGCGGGTCAGGAGGACTGAGCCGCCACCCGGCCGTCGGCCCGGCCGCCGGCCCGGGCGTCCTCCGGGGCCGCCAGGGCCGCGTCGGGGGTCCGCCCGGTCCGCTCGGTCCGCTCGGTGAGGAAGAGCCGCGGCCACAGGTACAGCACCACCGGGTAGACCGCGTAGCCGATCCTGGTCGCCGGGGAGAGCAGGATCGCCAGCAGCAGCCCGAGGGCCAGCCGCCCGGCCGCCGCCGTGACGTCGCGCGGCGGCCGGACCACCAGCGAGACCCCGACGGCCACCGCGCTCAGCCCGATCAGCACCACCGCGACCGCCTTGCCGTGCGCGGGCAGCAGCGTCACCAGCAACTGCCCGAGCAGCGGGCTGGCGGCGGTGGAGGTGGTGTCGCTCAGTCCGAACGGGTAGAGCAGCACGCTCTGCCGGAAGGCCTCCGGATCGACCAGCAACACCGGCACCACCGCGACCAGCGCGACCGCCCCGGCCGCCGCCGCGAACCGCACCGCGGCCCGCCGCCCGGACCGGACCGCGAACAGCACCAGCAGCACCGGCACCGCCGGCCAGGCCGTCCACTTCAGCGCCGCCGCCAGCCCCGCGACCAGACCGGCCTGGCCGGCCTCGCCGCGCCGGGCGAAGGCCAGGGCCAGACAGAGCAGCGCGATCACCGGCGGGTCCACCCCGCCGATCGCCAGCGGCAGCGCGACCACCGGGCAGGCCACCACCCAGAGCAGCCGGGTGAGCCGGTCGGAGCCGACCGCTGACGCACCGTCAGCCGACGGCGCGGTAGCGACCAGCCGCACCGACCACACCAGCGCCGCCAGGGTCCCCAGCACCAACCAGAGCCGGGCCCCGGCGAGCGCCCCGCCGCCGAACAGCGCGGCCGGGAGCCCGAAGACCGACATCCCCGGCAGGTACGGGTTGAACTCCTTCACGGCCTGCGGCGCGTGCAGGTACGGAGTGCCGGTGTCGAGCAGCAGGCGGGCACCCCGCTCGATCACCCCGACCTCCATCTGGGCCCGGCCGAGCACCGTGAGCCAGACCAGCGGCACCACCAGCGAACCGAGGACCGCGACCACCGCCGCGCCCCTCCCCCAGCGTGCCCGGCTGCCGAGCGCCACCAACGCGGCCACCCCGTACCCGGGCCCGGCGATCACGCCCCACCACCGCTGGGCCGTCCCGGGCGGCGAGGAGAGCCCGACCGCCATTGCCGCGACCGCGCTCGCCAGGAGCAGCGGCAGGCACCAGCCCGGCCACCGGCCGTCCGCCGGGCGCACCGGGACTTGGCCGACCGGCCGTGGGGAGAGCACACTCATCCGGCCAAGACTACCGGCCCCGCCGGGGCGCTCCCTGGACGAACCGGCAAGTGGTCTAGTCCACCAGGTCCCGGACCACGCCGTCCGCCAGCAGCCGCCCGCGCAGGGTCAGGGCAGCCCGCCCGTCCTCGTACGCGGCCGCGTCCAGCAGGCCGTCGGCCAGCGCCCGGCCGGCGGCGGCCCGCCCGTCCCCGGTGAGCAGCGAGAGCGGGCAGCCGTCCCGCAGCCGCAGCTCCAGCAGGATCCGCTCCACCCGCCGGTCCTCGGCGGCCAGCAGCTCGCGCCCCTGCCCGGGGGTGCGCCCCTCGGCCAGCGCCTGCGCGTACGCCGCCGGGTGCTTGACGTTCCACCAGCGGACGCCGCCGACGTGGCTGTGGGCGCCCGGGCCCGCACCCCACCAGTCGGCACCGGTCCAGTAGAGCTCGTTGTGGCGGCAGCGGCCGGCCTCGGTGGTGGCCCAGTTGGAGACCTCGTACCAGGAGTACCCGGCGGCGGAGAGCGCCTCCTCGGCGATCAGGTAGCGGTCGGCGTGCACGTCGTCGTCGATCATCGGCAGCTCGCCGCGCTTGACCCGGGCGGCCAGCTTGGTGCCGTCCTCGACGATCAGCGAGTAGGCCGAGACGTGGTCGGGGCCGGCGCCGATCGCGGCGGCCAGCGAGGCCCGCCAGTCGTCGTCGGACTCGCCGGGGGTGCCGTAGATCAGGTCCAGGTTGACGTGCTCGAAGCCCGCCGCGCGGGCCTCGGCCACGCAGGCCTCCGGACGCCCCGGCGTGTGGTGGCGGTCCAGCAGTTGGAGCACGTGCGGCTTGGCGCTCTGCATGCCGAAGGAGATCCGGTTGTAGCCGCCCTCGCGCAGCTCGGCCAGGTAGGCCGGGTCGACCGACTCGGGGTTGGCCTCGGTGGTGACCTCGGCGCCGGGGGCCAGGCCGAACTCCTCGCGGATCGCGGCCAGCGCCTTCACCAGGTCGGCGGCGGGCAGCAGGGTCGGCGTGCCGCCGCCCACGAAGACCGTCTCGACCGGGAGGTCGGCCGCGCCCAGCACCTTGCGGGCCAGCCGGATCTCGCTCACCAGGTTGTCCGCGTAGGTGTCCTGGGAGGCCACGGCGCCCGAGGAGCGCAGCTCGGTGGCGGTGTAGGTGTTGAAGTCGCAGTAGCCGCAGCGGCTGGCGCAGTACGGCACGTGCAGGTAGAAGCCGAACGGCCGCCGCCCGAGCTCCGCGAGCGCGGAGTCGGGCAGCGAACCGTCGGACGGCAGCGGTTCGCCGTCGGGGAGTGCGGAGGGCATGACCCCATTGTCCGGTACCGCGGGAGCGGTACCGGACCACGGGGATCAGGCCTCGTTGGCCCCCGCGTACATCGCGGTGACCGCGTCGGCGTAGGTCTTCTCGACCACCGGGCGCTTGATCTTGAGGCTCGGGGTCAGCTCGCCGTGCTCGATGTCCAGGTCACGCGGGAGCAGGGTGAACTTCTTGATGGTCTGCCAGCGCTGGAGCTCGCCGTTGAGGCGCTTGACGAAGCCGTCGACCAGGGCGTTCACCTCGGGGCTGGCCACCACCTCGGCGTAGGACTTGCCGGCCAGGCCGTGCTCGGCGGCCCACGGCATGATCACCGTCTCGTCCAGGCCGATCAGCGCGGTGCAGTAGTTGCGGCCGTTGCCGATCACCAGGATGTTGCTGACGAACGGGCAGACCGCCTTGAACTTGCCCTCCACCTCGCTGGGCGCGACGTACTTGCCGCCCGAGGTCTTGAACATGTCCTTCTTGCGGTCGGTGATCCGCAGGTAGCCGTGCTCGATCTCGCCGATGTCGCCGGTGTGGAACCAGCCGTCGGCCTCCAGCACCTCGGCGGTCTGCTCCGGGAGGTCGTGGTACCCGCGCATGATGCCGGGGCCCTTGAGCAGGATCTCGCCGTCCTCGGCGATCCGGACCTCGGTGCCCGGCAGCGGCACGCCGACCGTGCCGACCCGGAAGTCCTCGGCCCGGTTGACCGTGGAGCCCGCGCTGGTCTCGGTGAGGCCGTAGCCCTCCAGGACCGGGACGCCGGCGCCCTTGAAGAAGTAGCCGATCTCGGGGGCCAGCGCCGCGCTGCCGGAGACCGCGCCGCGCAGCCGACCGCCGAAGGCCGCCCGGATCTTGGCGTAGACCAGCTTGTCGGCGATCGCGTGCTGCAGGTTGAGCACGAACGGGACGGAGTCCCGGCCGGTGGCGATCCGGTTGGCCTGGCTGGTCCGGGCGTGCTCGCGGGCCACGTTGGCGGCCCACAGGAAGATCTTGTACTTGGCGCCGCCCTCGGCCCGGGCCTTGCCGGCGATGCCGTTGTAGACCTTCTCGAAGATCCGGGGCGCGCTGGCCATCAGGGTCGGCCGGATCACCGGGAGGTTGTGGATGATCCGGTCCACCCGGCCGTCCACCGCCATCACGTGGCCGGTGCGGATCTGACCCGAGATCAGGGTCTTGCCGAAGACGTGCGACAGCGGCAGCCACATGAACTGCACGTCGTCGGAGCGGAGCAGGCCGCTCTCCTCCTGGGCCACGCCCTCGTAGGCCCAGCAGTCGTGCACCAGGCGGACGCCCTTGGGGCGTCCGGTGGTGCCCGAGGTGTATATCAAGGTGGCCAGCTGCTCGCGGTCGAGGCCGTCGACCGCCTTCTGCACCGCGTCCGGATGCTCGGCCAGGTGGGCCTTGCCGCGCTGCTCCAGCTCGTCCAGGGTGAGCACGTCCAGGCCGCCGGTCTCCAGCGCGCCGCCGGGGGCGTCGAACAGGACCACGGTGCGCAGCTCGGGCAGCTCGGCCTTGCGCTCGACCACCTTGGCCAGCTGGGCGGTGTTCTCGGCGAACATCGCCTTGCTGGCGGAGTTGGCCAGGATGAAGGCCGTCTCCTCGGCGTTGGTGCTCGGGTAGACGGTGGTGGTGGCGGCGCCGGCGCACATGTTGCCGAGGTCCGCGACGATCCACTCGATCCGGGTGGAGGAGGAGAGCGCGACCCGGTCCTCCGGGCCGATGCCCAGGGTCATCAGGCCGGCCGCCACCGCGTACACCCGCTCGGCGGTCTGCTTCCAGGTCAGCGAGCGCCACTGCTCGGCACCGGGGGCGCCGTCCGCCGCGTGCTCGTCGACCGGCACGGGGAACCGGTAGGCCTCACCGTTCGGGGTGGCCTCGACGCGGTTCAGGAAGAGGTGGGCCACCGACGGCGGCCGCCGGTCGATCGTGGACTGCGCGGAACTCAACGAGGACCTCCGGGGTGGCGGGGTGGCCGAGGGTGGGGCGCGGTGGCGTGGGGGCCTGCCGACCGGGCCGACTGGTTAACCAGCGAGTAACAAGCTGGGTTCCAGCAGCCTAGGGGCTCGGGAGCCGATCCGTAAGGGGGTACACGGACCTGACACCCCGGTCTCCACGCCGTGCAAAGACAGTACAAAACCCCTTGGTCGGCACACGGTAAACCCCCCGACGCCCCGCCGGAAGGCCGAAAATGGGCTGCGACTCCCTCGGCCGACAACGAAAGTGTCACAGTGCTGATCAAACTCCTACGAGACCGGCTGGGCACCTACCGCCGGCCGATCGGCTGGCTGGTGCTGCTCCAGCTGGTCGCCACCCTGGCCGCCCTCTACCTACCCACCCTGAACGCCGACATCATCGACTCCGGGGTGGTGAAGGGGGACACCGGGCGGATCCTCTCCATCGGCGGCGTGATGATCGCCGTCACCCTGGTCCAGGCGCTCTGCTCCGTCGGCGGCGTCTACTACGGCGCCCGCACCGCGATGGCGGTCGGACGGGACGTCAGGGCCGAGGTCTTCGACCGGGTGCAGAGCTTCTCCGCCCGCGAGCTGAACTCCTTCGGCGCCCCCTCGCTGATCACCCGGACCACCAACGACGTGCAGCAGGTCCAGATGGTGGTGCTGCTGGGCTTCACCCTGATGGTGGCCGCGCCGATCATGTGCTTCGGCGGCATCCTGATGGCGCTCAACC
The DNA here is from genome assembly GCF_044452665.1 of Kitasatospora sp. NPDC051853. Taxonomy (NCBI): domain Bacteria; kingdom Bacillati; phylum Actinomycetota; class Actinomycetes; order Kitasatosporales; family Streptomycetaceae; genus Kitasatospora; species Kitasatospora sp. NPDC051853. The sequence continues at coordinate 821,077 of NZ_JBITBY010000002.1, forward strand.
AGGACGTGCCGCTCTCCGCCCTGCTGCTGGTCGTGGTGCCGGTCCTGGGCGCGGTGGTGCTGGTGCTGATCAGCCGGGTCCGTCCGCTGTTCCGCTCGATGCAGACCCGGATCGACTCGGTCAACCGCATCCTGCGCGAGCAGATCACCGGCATCCGGGTCATCCGGGCCTTCGTGAAGGACCGTCACGAACAGGACCGTTTCGGCGGCGCCAACACCGACCTGACGGACGTCTCGGTCCGGGTCGGCCGGCTGATGGCCTTCATGTTCCCCAGCGTGATGCTGGTGGTGAACGTCTCCAGCGTCGCGGTGATCTGGTTCGGTGCCCACCGGATCGACTCCGGCGGCATGGAGATCGGCGCGCTGACCGCCTTCATCTCCTACCTGATGCAGATCCTGATGAGCGTCATGATGGCCACCTTCATGTTCATGATGGTGCCGCGCGCCGAGGTCTGCGCCGAGCGCATCCAGGAGGTGCTGGGGACCGGGAGCAGCGTGGCCCCGCCCGCCGCCCCGGTCACCGAGCTGCTGACCGGTGGTCAGCTGGAGCTGCGCGACGTGGAGTTCCGCTACCCGGGTGCCGAGGCCCCGGTGCTGCGCGGCGTCGACCTGCTGGCCGAGCCCGGCCGCACCACCGCCGTGATCGGCTCCACCGGCAGCGGCAAGTCCACCCTGCTGGGCCTGGTGCCGCGGCTGTTCGACGCCACCGGCGGCCAGGTGCTGCTCGGCGGCGTGGACGTCCGCGAGCTGGACCCGGCGGTGATCGCCGGGACGGTCGGCCTGGTGCCGCAGAAGCCGTACCTGTTCTCCGGCACGGTGGCCTCCAACCTCCGCTACGGCAAGCCCGACGCCACCGACGAGGAGCTCTGGCACGCGCTGGAGGTGGCCCAGGCCAAGGACTTCGTCGCGCGCTTCCCCGAGGGGCTGGACGCCCCGATCGCCCAGGGCGGCTCCAACGTCTCCGGCGGCCAGCGCCAGCGCCTGGCGATCGCCCGCGCGCTGGTCAGCCGGCCGCGGGTGTACCTCTTCGACGACTCCTTCTCCGCGCTCGACTACACCACCGACGCCCGGCTGCGGGCCGCACTGGCCCGGGAGACCGCCGAGGCCGCGGTGCTGATCGTGGCGCAGCGGGTCTCCACCGTCCGGGACGCCGACCGCATCGTGGTGCTGGACGAGGGCGCCGTGGTCGGCACCGGCACCCACCACGAGCTGATGGCGGGCAACCCGACGTACCGGGAGATCGTGCTCTCCCAGCTCACCGAGCAGGAGGCGGCATGACCAGCGGGCAGGGACCGACCGGTCCCCGGAAGCCGGGCGGCAAGCCGGACCTGACCAAGGGCGGGGCGGGCGGCTCGGACTCGCAGACCGCCGCCGCCCGCCGCGGACCGGCCGGGCCGGGCCGCTTCATGGGAGCCCAGGGCGCCGAGAAGTCGCTGGACTTCAAGGGCTCCTCCCGGCGCCTGCTGGGCATGCTCGGGCCCGAACGGGCCCTGCTGACCGGTGTCCTGGCGCTCGGCGTGCTGAGCATCGGCCTGGCCGTGACCGGCCCCAAGGTGCTCGGCCACGCCACCGACCTGATCTTCGCCGGGGTGGTCGGCCGGCAGACCCCGCCCGGGGTGGACAAGAGCCAGGTGCTGGACGGCCTGCGGGCCGACGGCCAGGGCGGGGTGGCCGACCTGCTCGGCGCGGTGGACTTCGTCCCCGGCCAGGGCATGGACTTCGGCGCGATCGGCACCGTGCTCGGCTGGACCCTGCTGATCTACCTGCTGTCGGCGGTGTTCGGCGTGGTCCAGGGCCGGCTGGCCGCCACCGCGATCAACCGGGCGGTGTACCGGCTGCGCGAGGAGGTCGAGTCCAAGCTGTCCCGGCTGCCGCTCAGCTACTTCGACAAGCAGCCGCGCGGCGAGGTGCTCAGCCGGGCCACCAACGACATCGACAACATCGGCCAGTCCATGCAGCAGACCATGGGCCAGGTGGTGAACTCGCTGCTCACCATCGTCGGCGTGCTGGCGATGATGTTCTGGATCTCCCCGCTGCTGGCGCTGATCGCGCTGATCTCGGTGCCGGTCTCGGTGGTGGTCGCCACCAAGGTCGGCAAGCGGGCGCAGCCGCAGTTCATCGCCCAGTGGAAGACCACCGGCACGCTCAACGCGCACATCGAGGAGATGTACACCGGGCACGCCCTGGTGAAGGTCTTCGGACGGCAGAAGGAGGCCGCCGAGACCTTCCGTGCCGAGAACGAGGCGCTCTACCAGGCCAGCTTCAGGGCCCAGTTCATCTCCGGGATCATCCAGCCCGCGATGATGCTGATCGGCAACCTCAACTACGTGCTGGTCGCCGTGGTCGGCGGTCTGCGGGTGGCCTCCGGCGCGCTCTCCATCGGCGACGTGCAGGCCTTCGTCCAGTACTCCCGGCAGTTCAGCCAGCCGCTCACCCAGGTGGCCTCGATGGCCAACCTGGTGCAGTCCGGCGTGGCCTCGGCGGAGCGGGTCTTCGAACTCCTCGACGCCCCCGAGCAGTCCGCCGAGCCGGCCCGACCCGAGCGCCCCGAGGTGCTGCGCGGGCTGGTCGCCTTCGAGGACGTCTCGTTCCGCTACGACCCGGCGAAGCCGCTGATCGACGGGCTCTCGCTCAAGGTCGAGCCCGGCCACACGGTGGCCATCGTCGGCCCGACCGGGGCGGGCAAGACCACCATGGTCAACCTGCTGATGCGGTTCTACGACCCGACCTCCGGCCGGATCACCCTGGACGGCGTGGACATCACCGCGATGTCCCGGGAGGAGCTCCGGTCCGGGATCGGCATGGTGCTCCAGGACACCTGGCTGTTCGGCGGCACCATCGCGGAGAACATCGCGTACGGGGCTGACGGGGCGTCACGGGAGGCCGTGGTCGAGGCGGCCAGGGCGGCGCACGTGGACCGCTTCGTCCGCACCCTGCCCGAGGGCTACGACACCGTCATCGACGACGAGGGCACCGGGGTCAGCGCGGGCGAGAAGCAGCTGATCACCATCGCCCGGGCCTTCCTGGCCCAGCCGTCCATCCTGGTGCTCGACGAGGCCACCTCCTCCGTCGACACCCGTACCGAGGTGCTCATCCAGCGCGCGATGGCCCGGCTGCGCAGCGGCCGGACCAGCTTCGTGATCGCGCACCGGCTCTCCACCATCCGGGACGCCGACGTGATCCTGGTGATGGAGGACGGCTCGATCGTGGAGCAGGGCACCCACGACGAACTGATCGCGGCCGAGGGGGCCTACGCCCGCCTCTACCAGGCCCAGTTCAGCCAGGCGGTGGCCGAGGTCGACTGACCCGGCCACCTCGCTCCCGCTCCGCCCACCGGGCCCGTCTCAGCTTCCGAGGCGGGCCCGGACCTTTGCGGCCACCGGTGCCGGCTTGACCTCCAGGACCACCCGGCCGGCCGCGCCGCGCTTGGCGGCGAACAGCGCGCCCGCCACGGTGCTGCCCAGCGCCAGGGCCATGCCCGCCATCTGAAGGGCGGTCAGCGACTGGCTCAGGAAGACCCAGCCGAGCACGGTGGCCGAGACCGGGCTGAGCAGGCCGAGGAAGGCCACCGAGGAGGCGGGCAGCTTGCCGACGCCGCGGAAGAACAGCCAGTACGCCACCGCGGTGTTGGGCACCGCGAGGTAGAGGTAGCCGAGCAGGTTGACGCCGGTCATGGCGGGCGGTGCGCCCTCCGCCAGCAGGGCGATCGGCGCCAGCAGCAGGCCGCCGGCGGTGAGCTGCCAGCCGGTCACGGCCAGCGGGCCGACGCCCTCGGGGCGGCCCCAACGCTTCGTCAGCACGGTGCCCAGCGCCATCACCCCGGCCCCGGCGAGCCCGGCCAGCACGCCGACGGTGTCCAGCTGCGCGGTGGCCTTCAGCACCACCAGCGCGACCCCGAAGACCCCCGCCACCCCGGCCAGCACGGCCCGGCCGCCGGGCCGCTCGCCGAGCAGCGGAACGGCCAGCCCGGCCGCCACCAGCGGCTGGATCGCGCCCAGGACGCCGGCCACTCCCCCGGGCAGGCGGTAGGCGGCGACGAACAGCAGGGCCATGAAGACGGTGATGTTCAGCGCGCCCAGCAGGGCCGCCTTCCACCACCAGGCGCCCTTGGGCAGCCGGCGGGCGAAGGCCAGCAGCAGCAGTCCGGCGGGGAGGGCGCGCAGGGTGGCGGTGAGCAGCGGGCGGTCCGGCGGCAGGTACTCGGTGGTGACCAGGTAGGTGGAGCCCCAGGCGAGCGGGGCCAGTGCGGTGAGGGCCAGGGTGCGCGAGTTCGGAAGCATGGAAGTAACTTACCATCAAGCTACTTGCCGTCAAGTCACTTTCCTGTGGCAGAATTTCCGCATGACCGACCAGACCCCTCCCCCCGCGCCCGACGCCGTGGACGCCATCGCCGCCCAGTGGAACGCGGTCCGCCCCGACCTCTCCACCGAAGGCATGGCGGTCTTCGGCCGGATGGGCCGGATCTCCCGCGCCGTCACCGACTCGGTCACCCAGGTGCACGCCACCCACGGCATCGGGCGCGGCGAGTTCGACGTGCTCGCCACCCTGCGCCGCTCCGGCGAGCCGTACACCCTCTCGCCCCGCGAGCTGACCGCCACCCTGATGCTCACCACCGGCGGCATGACGGGCCGTCTGGACAAGCTGGAGCGGGCCGGCCTGATCACCCGCTCCCCCGACCCGAACGACCGCCGCGGCCTGCGGATCACCCTCACCGAGGAGGGCCTGGGCATGGTCGAACGCGCCGTCGGCCCCGGCGTCGAGGTCTACCAGCGCACCATCGCGGTCCTCACCCCCGAGGAGACCGCCACCCTCAACGACCTGCTGCGCCGCCTGCTGGCCTCGGCCGGCGGCTGATTGGGTACGGTGACCGGGTGATTGATGACACGTCAGGGGTGGACGAGTTCGAGGCGCTGCGGCGCTACCTGGGCTCGGTGGCGTACCGGCTGCTGGGGTCGGTGAGCGACGCCGAGGACATCCTCCAGGAGGCCTGGCTGCGCTGGCGGGCCACCGACCGGAGCCGGGTGGAGGAGCCACGGGCCTTCCTCACCACCGTGGTCACCCGGCTCTGCTACGACCAACTGGGGTCGGCCCGGTCCCGCCGCGAGGCGTACTACGGCGAGTGGCTGCCGGAGCCGGTGGTCTCGGAGGACGCCTCCCCCGCCCACCTGGCCGAGCTGGGCGAGGAGGTCTCGCTGGCCCTGCTCACCGTGCTGGAGCAGCTCACCCCCGCCGAGCGCACCGCCTTCGTCCTGCACGACGTGTTCTCGATCGGCTTCGACGAGATCGCCGGCTCGCTGGACCGCACCCCGGACGCCACCCGCCAGCTCGCCTCCCGGGCCCGGCGCCGGATGAAGAACGGCGGCCGCCGCACCTCGGTGGACCGCGCGGCACACCGCGAGGTGGTCTCCGCCTTCGCCTCCGCCGCCACCCGGGGCGACATCCAGGGCCTGGTCGCACTGCTCGACCCGGACGTGGTCTGGCACTCCGACGGCGGCGGCATCGTCTCGGCGGGCGTGCGCCCGATCGAGGGCGCGGACAAGGTCTCCCGCCTGGTCACCGGCCTGTTCGCCAAGTACGTGGTGCCCGAGCCCGGGGTCGGCTGGGCGCCGGTCCTGGTGAACGGCGTCCCCGGCATGGCCTGGCACGACGCCGCGGGGACCGTCTTCGGCGTGGTGGTCTTCGAGCTGGCCGACGGCCGGATCACCGAGGCCCACGTCGTGGTCAACCCGGAGAAGCTCACCCATGTGACCCGGATCACTGTCACACCCTGACCGGCTGTCCCGTCCTCCTGCCGTACGCAACCAGAAGCGCTCCGCAGGAGGACGGGATGACCACCCAGCAGCAGCACATCGTCGTGATCGGCGCCGGCTACGCGGGCCTGTCGGCGGCGACCCGGGCCGGCCGGAAGCACCGGGTCACCCTGGTCGCCCCCGAGGCCCGCTTCCTCAACCGGGTCCGGCAGCACGAGACCTTCGCCGGCCTCCCGGAGCACCGGCCCGCGCTCGCCGAGGTGCTGGCGGACCGTCAGGTGACCCACAAGCAGGCCCTCGCCACCGAACTGGACCTGAACGGCCGCAAGGTCTTCCTGGACTCGGGCGAGGTGCTCTCGTACGACACCCTGGTGTACGCGCTCGGCAGCCGCACCGCCTGGCACGGCGTCCCCGGCGCCGCCGAGCACGCCTACCCGGCCGAGCGGGCCGCCGAGCTGGCCGCCCGGATGAAGGCCGCGGCGAAGCCCGGCACCGTCGCGGTGGTCGGCGGCGGCCTCACCGGCATCGAGCTGGCCACCGAGCTAGCCGAGGCCCACCCCGCCTGGAAGGTCCGCGTCGTCTCGGCCGCCCCGGTCGGCCACCACCTGTCGGCCAAGGGCCGGGCGTACGTGCGGCGGGCCTTCGAGCGGCTCGGCGTGGAGGTGCACGAGGGCCGCGCGGTGACCGCCGTGACCGCCGCCGGGGTGCGCACCGACGAGGGCGCGATCGACGCCGACCTGGTCGCCTGGACCGCCGCCTTCGAGCCCCGCGAGCTGGCCGCCGAGGCCGGGCTGGCCGTCACCGCCGACGGCCGGGCGGTGGTGGACGAGTACCTGCGCTCGGTCTCGCACCCGGACGTGCACGTGGTCGGCGACGCCGCCCAGGTCCGGGTGGAGGGCGTCGGCGAGCTGCGGATGGGCTGCGTCTCGGCCCTCCCGCAGGGCGGCTACCTGGGCGACCTGCTGACCGGGAAGACCGCCAAGCCCTTCGCCTTCAAGTACCAGCTGCAGTGCATCAGCCTCGGCCGGCGGGACGGGCTGGTGCAGCTGGTCCACCCGGACGACTCGATGCGCAACACCGTGCTGACCGGCGCGCTCGGCCGCTGGACCAAGGGCCTGATCCTCAAGGTGATCCTCAAGAGCCTGCGCTGAGACGCCGAAGGGCCCCCTCCTCCCGGAGGGGGCCCTTCGCGCGTTCGCGGACTACTTCTTCTCGCCCTTGGGGGCGTCCGCGTCCGTGGAGAGCGCGGCGATGAAGGCCTCCTGCGGGACCTCCACCCGGCCGACCATCTTCATCCGCTTCTTGCCCTCCTTCTGCTTCTCGAGCAGCTTCCGCTTGCGGGAGATGTCACCGCCGTAGCACTTGGCGAGGACGTCCTTGCGGATGGCGCGGACCGTCTCGCGGGCGATCACCCGGGAGCCGATGGCGGCCTGGATCGGCACCTCGAACTGCTGACGCGGGATCAGCTTCTGGAGCTTGCCGGCCATCATGACGCCGTAGTTGTAGGCCTTGTCCTTGTGCACGATGGCGGAGAACGCGTCGACCGCGTCGCCGTGCAGCAGGATGTCGACCTTCACCAGGTTGGCGCTCTGCTCGCCGATCGGCTCGTAGTCGAAGGAGCCGTAGCCGCGGGTCTTGGACTTCAGCTGGTCGAAGAAGTCGAAGACGATCTCGGCGAGCGGCAGGGTGTAGCGCAGCTCGACCCGGTCCTCGGAGAGGTAGTCCATGCCCTGGAGGTTGCCTCGGCGGGCCTGGCAGAGCTCCATGATCGCGCCGACGAAGTCGTTCGGCGCCAGGATGGTGCCGCGCACGACCGGCTCGTACACCTCGGCCAGCTTGCCGGTGGGGAACTCGCTCGGGTTGGTGACGGTGTGCTCGGTGCCGTCCTCCATCACCACGCGGTAGATCACGTTCGGCGCGGTGGAGATCAGGTCGAGGTTGAACTCGCGCTCCAGGCGCTCCCGGATGATCTCCAGGTGGAGCAGGCCGAGGAAGCCGCAGCGGTAGCCGAAGCCGAGCGCGACCGAGGTCTCCGGCTCGTAGACCAGGGCGGCGTCGTTGAGGCGCAGCTTGTCCAGCGCGTCGCGCAGCAGCGGGTAGTCCGAACCGTCCAGCGGGTAGAGGCCGGAGAACACCATCGGACGCGGGTCCTTGTAGCCGCCCAGCGGCTCGGTGGCGCCCTTGTGCATCGAGGTGATCGTGTCACCGACCTTGGACTGCCGGACGTCCTTCACACCGGTGATGATGTAGCCCACCTCGCCGACGCCGAGGCCGTCGGCGACCTTCGGCTCGGGCGAGATGACGCCGATCTCCAGCAGCTCGTGGGTCGCGCCGGTGGACATCATGGCGATCCGCTCGCGCTTGGTGAGCTGACCGTCGACCACTCGGACGTAGGTGACCACGCCCCGGTAGGAGTCGTAGACCGAGTCGAAGATCATCGCGCGGGCCGGGGCGTCCTTGACGCCGACCGGGGCCGGGATCTTCTCGACGATGTGGTCGAGCAGCTCCTCGACGCCGAGGCCGGTCTTGGCCGAGACCTTGAGCACGTCCTCCGGCTCGCAGCCGATGATGTGCGCGATCTCGGCGGCGTACTTCTCCGGCTGGGCGGCCGGGAGGTCGATCTTGTTCAGCACCGGGATGATCGTGAGGTCGTTCTCCAGCGCCAGGTACAGGTTGGCGAGGGTCTGCGCCTCGATGCCCTGGGCGGCGTCGACCACGAGGATGGTGCCCTCGCAGGCGGCGAGCGAACGGGACACCTCGTAGGTGAAGTCCACGTGGCCCGGGGTGTCGATCATGTTCAGGATGTGCGTCTGCCCGGTCTGGTCACCGGTCTTCGGCGCCCACGGCAGGCGGACCGCCTGGGACTTGATGGTGATGCCGCGCTCGCGCTCGATGTCCATCCGGTCGAGGTACTGGGCGCGCATCTGCCGGGGGTCGACCACACCGGTGATCTGCAGCATCCGGTCGGCGAGCGTCGACTTGCCGTGGTCGATGTGGGCGATGATGCAGAAGTTGCGGATCAGCGCCGGGTCGGTACGGCTGGGCTCTGGCACGTTGCTCGGGATCGCGGGCACCTTGGTCCTCGGGGCGGTCGATGTGATTCCGTCCATCCTCCCACGACCCCGGCACGGCCCGCCGTTCAGCTCTTCCGCAACCGCTCCCGGTGGGGCAGGATCAGCAGCCATGATCTTGGAGAGTGCCCTGCTCGACGTCCGCCCCGGGCAGGAGGAGGCCTTCCTGGCCGCCTTCGCCGGAGCCCGCCCGCTGATCGCCGCGCAGCGCGGCTTCCGCTCCCTGGAGCTGCGGCGCTGCCTGGACCAGGGGCGCGGCTCGCGCTTCCTGCTCCAGGTGGAGTGGGAGGCCCTGGAGGACCACACCGAGGGCTTCCGGGGCTCGGCCGAGTACCAGGAGTGGCGCCGGCTGCTGCACCACTTCTACGAGCCGTTCCCCGAGGTCGAGCACTACGGCGAGGCACTGCTCACGGCCTAGCCGGTTTGGGGGGCGCGCGGGGGCTTTGGTAGCGTTGGCCGCTGCACTCGGCACCGGTATGCCCTCTCAGCTGCCCGCCGGGTGCGACCCGTTCAACTTCCAGACAAAAGCTGAGGCACTTTCGTGGCGAACATCAAGTCCCAGATCAAGCGCAACAAGACCAACGAGAAGGCGCGCCTGCGCAACAAGGCCGTCAAGTCCTCGCTGAAGACCGCCCTGCGCAAGGCCCGCGAGGCCGCTGCCGCCGGCGAGACCGAGAAGGCCGTCGAGCTGGCCAAGGTCGCCTCCAAGGCGCTCGACAAGGCCGCCAGCAAGGGCATCATCCACAAGAACCAGGCCGCCAACAAGAAGTCCGCGATCACCAAGGCTGTCGCGGCCTGACCTGACGGTCCCCCTCGGACGGCGTGACCGGCGGCCCTCTACCCGCCTCCGCCGACCGGCCCCCCTCGCGTCAACTTCCGGCCCTCTACCCGGAACACGTGAGGCGTAGTGACTCCGTACCGCACGCGGCCTGCGTTCGCCACGCGGGTGCGGTACAGCGACAGGCGTCGTGGCTCCGGCCGCGGCGCCTGTCGGCGTTCCCGGGGGCGTTCCACCGCCGGACCTGACGCTCCCTCACGTTCTGCCACGCCCTGGTCACCGATATGGTTCGTGCGACGCGCTCCGTGCGGATCCCGGTTTGGGGGCTCATCAGATGACGCATCAGGTACCGACCAGGACGGACGGCGGCCGGACCTACGCACCGCCGCCGCCCTACCGGCGCCCGCCGCGCCGCAGCCGCCGGCACCTGGTCTGGGGCGCCGCGAGCGCCGCGCTGACCTCGGCGATCTGGGCCGCCGCCGTGCTCACCGTGCCGGGCCTGGTCGCGCTGCCCGAGGGGCCGGCGCCGGACCTCAAGGCGTACCGGGTGGTGGACGACCTGTGCACCGCCGCGAAGCTCAACCGCTTCTCCCAGCTCTACCCCGCGCAGTCCGGCACGCCGTACCACTACTCGACCCGGCACGCGGCGCTGGACGACATGTACTGCAGCAAGTACCTGAAGAAGAGCTCCGGGGAGACGGAGTACTCCTCCCTCTACATGCAGGCCCAGCTGCACCGGCGGACCGACCCGCGGGCCGAGTTCGAGGCCCAGCAGTCCGGGCTGCGGCAGCGCCACTACCAGATCACCGAGGTGCCCGAACTCGGCGAACAGGCCTACCTCGGCTACCTGGACGACCGCAGCAGCTCGGACCGGAGCTGGCACTACCTCACCCAGGTGCTCTACGTCCGGGACGGGGCGCTGACGTACTACCTCAGCTGGTCCGGCTCCTACCAGGAGGGCAAGGGCGTCGAACCGGACCGGGAGACCATCCGGCAGGCGCTGCTGATGGACAGCCGGGACCTGCTGCGCGCCCTGGGGCAGGCGAGCGCCTGACCCGACGCCCCGTCAGCGCAGGCGGAAGACCGGGCCGCGCGGGGTGAAGGGCAGCGCGGCGCCCTGCGGGACCAGGAAGGCGTGCTCGCGGCGGATCCGTACCACGTCGCACTCGCCGTCGGTGATCACCAGCACCGGGGCCGAGGGCGGGAAGTCCTCGGCCCGCTCCAGCAGGTCGACACCGGGCTGCAGCACGGTGCCGCCGCGGCCGCGCACCCGAACCCGGCCGGCGATGTCGTCGGTCGGCAGGAAGCCGGCGTCGTGCGCGGCCGCGTCGCAGAACACCACCCGGGCCGCGGGCACCTCACGGGCGGCCGCGTAGGAGGCGATGGCGCCGAGCGCCTTGCCGAGCAGCTGACGGCTCATCGATCCGGAGGTGTCCAGCACCACGCCGAAGGTGCAGCGGGCGAGCTCCTCGGGCGGGTGGTACCGCCCGGCGCGCGGGATGCCGGGGGTGGAGGCCTGCCGCCGGGACGGACGGGCGTAGCTGCGCACCGGCTGCGGGGAGGGCACGAACTCGTCGAACCAGCGCGCCAGTCGCGCGTCCCAGGGCACCGGCGGCTGGGACAGCGCGCGGATCTCCTCGACCAGGCCGGCCGGGAGGTACCCGCGTCCGCGCCGGTGCAGCTCGAAGCCCTGCTGGAGGCCGCGCCGGTAGAAGTCGTCCAGGTCGACGTAGTCGCGCGGGCGGCCGAGCGGCTCGCCCAGGATGTCGCCCCGGCCCTTCCCCGCCAGGGTGGCCAGGCGGCGGATCCGGCGCTGGTCCCGGACGATCCGGTCGTAGACCTCCTCGGCCGACAGGCCCTTCAACTGCGGGTCGTGGAGCAGCCCTTCGGGCATCTCGCCGACGCCCATCTCCAGCAGCCAGCCGTTGATCACGTAGTCGGCGGCGACGTTGAACAGGTACGGGTCCCGCCCGCCGCAGCGGTCACCGTGCCGGAGCGCGGCGTGCAGCATCTCGTGGGCCAGGACGAAGCGCCACTCCTCCTCGCTGTGGTGGCGCAGCGGGTTGAGGTAGATCTCGCCCGCCTCGGCGTTCACCGCCGCGACGGAGATGCCCTGGGCGCGGGCCAGTTCGGCGTCGGCGACCAGGGTGATCCCGGCGGCCAGGCCGCCGAGCAGCGGGTAGCTGGAGACGAACCAGTTGAGCGCCCTGGTCCAGGGCCGCTCGGGCGCGCGCTCGCCGGTCAGTTCGTCGCGGCGGCCGCCGGCCACGTCCATCGCGGCGGACATGGTGCGGGTCAGCGCGGCGGCGAAGGCCGTCGACCAGTCCGGCGGCCGGCGGGTGGGGTACCAGGGGACGAGCAACTGGTCCGGACTGCTGCCCGCGGTGCCGGGGATCGCGGGCAGCCCCTCCTCGCGCCAGCGGGCGGCCAACTGCTCCTCGTCGCCCGGCGGGATCCGGGGCTGGAGTTCGAACGGGCTGCGGCCGACCGGGAAGGTGGCCTGGAAGCGGTGCACCACCGCGCAGTTGGCGGCCTGCCGGTGGGCATCCGGCTGGGTCCGGCGGCCGTGCTCGGCGGGCAGGTGGCCGAAGCCGAGGTGGAGCAGGCAGTGCGCCAGCACCCAGGCCCACTCGGCCGGTTCGGCGTGGCGCATCCGGGGGTGCGTGAGGTTGGGGTGCAGGGTGCCGTCGGAGTCGATCACCAGCCAGCCGTCGTCCGGCTCGTCCGGGCAGTCCTCGGCGTGGCAGAGGTCGACGGGCAGGGCGGCGAGGGCGTGGTTCTCCTTGACCTTCCGCCAGCCCTCCAGGAAGGCCTCCATCGCCACGTCCCGGGGCTGGGTGCCCTTCTCGGTGGCACCGGCCTTCGTGCCGGCCTTCGTACCGGTCCTGGTGCCGGCCTTGGTGCCGTTCGCGCGCCGGCTCAACGGCGGGCCTCGACCAGGCGGGGCATGTCGCGGGCCGCCTCGATCAGGAACCAGGAGGGCAGCACCGGGTTGCCGTCCGGGCCGTCGGCGATCACCGTCTGGGCCACCTCGACCGAGATCTCGGCCAGTTGGACCAGCAGCGACTTGGCCCGGTAGGCGGTCTGCCGCAGGGAGTCGGAGACCTGCTCCTTGCGGGCCGGGAGCTCCTTCACCAGCCGGCCGCGGAAGGCGTCGGCCAGGTAGTAGAGCAGGTCGCGGTCCTCCAGGCGGTGCGGCCAGCGGGCGTCGCCCTTGAGGATCGCGTCCAGGCCGTAGGAGTTGCGGACGATCTTGATGTAGCCGCTGAAGGAGACCGCGTGCTGCGGGGTGAGCAGACCGTGCGCCAGGACCTTGAGGGTCGGCTCCTCCAGGGTCGGGCCGAAGGAGTGCAGGGCGTCCGAGAGCATGTGCCAGGCGCGCGGGGTGGAGAAGGGCTCCTCGGTCTTGGGCGGGGCGGACCAGAGGTGGTCCGGACGGTCCGTCAGGTAGTCCAGCACCCACGGGTGGACGCCGTTGGTGGCGGCCCAGGTCAGCCAGTCGGCGGCGCTGGCCCGGAGGTGGACGTGGACCAGACGGTTCACCAGGGCGGAGGCCATCGGGCGGGCCAGGGCTCCGTCGGTGGCGCGGTTCCCCGCGCCGATCACGATCGAGCCGGGCGGCAGCTCGTAGGAGCCGATCCGGCGGTCCAGGATGAGCGAGTAGAAGGCCTTCTGCACGTCCGGGGTGGCCGCGTTGAGCTCGTCCAGGAAGAGGCAGTAGGGCTCGGTGCGGGCGATCGACTCCGGCGGGCAGAACCGGGAGCGCCCGTCCTCGGTGATCTGCGGCACCCCGACCAGGTCCTCGGGCGCCAACTGGGTGCCGATCAGGCTGACGCACTCCAGCCCGAGCGACTCGGCGAACTCCCGCACCAGCGAGGACTTCCCGATGCCCGGGGCACCCCAGAGGAAGACCGGCCGGACGGTGGCCAGCCCCAGCAGCAACTCGGGGACCTGGGACGGCGACACGGTGACAGCAGCCTGCAACGCGGGGACTCCTCGGGAGGGTTGGGGATTCCGCGCCAGTGTGCGGGAGGGCCGGGCGGGCCGCACCTGCTTTTCGGGGGCTGCTGCTGTCGGAACGGGATGGGCGGGTGGGAGGTACTGGCCCGAGTGGGAGACGGGCCGACGGAGTGTCAGCGGTGCGCGGCGGGACCGCCGTCAGTACGGGCGGGCGCTCGCACGGGAGGCCCGGGCCACGGCGACCACCGCGCGCTCCAGGGCGTAGGCCGGATCGTCCGAGCCGCCCTTGACGGCCGCGTCGGCCTGGGCGATCGCGGTCAGGGCCGCGGCCACGCCGTCCCCCGTCCAGCCGCGCATCTGCTGGCGGACCCGGTCCACCTTCCACGGCGGCATGCCGAGCTCACGGGCCAGGTCGGCCGGGCGCATGTTCCGCCCCGCGGTGGCGAGGCGGCCGATCGAGCGGACGCCGGAGGCCAGCGCGTAGGTGATGCCGGTGGGCGGCTGGCCGACGGCGAGGGCCCAGCGCAGCCGCTCCAGGGCCTCGGCGGCCCGGCCGGTGACGGCCAGGTCGGCCACCTCGAAGCCGGTGGCCTCGGCCCGGCCGCTGTAGTACTTGGCGACCACCGTCTCGTCGATCGTGCCCTCCACGTCGGAGGTCAACTGACTGCAGGCGGCGGCGAGTTCACGCAGGTCACTGCCGAGGGAGTCGAGCAGCGCCTGACAGGCCTCGGGGGTGGCGGCGCGGCCCAGGGTGCGGAACTCGTTCTTGATGAAGGCCAGCTTCTCACCCGCCTTGGTGAGCTTGGCGCAGGCCACCTCGCGGCCGCCGGCCTTCCGCCCCGCGTCCAGCAGGCCCTTGCCCTTGGCCCCGCCGGCGTGCACCAGCACCATGATGACCTCCTCGACGGGGGCGTCGAGGTACGCCTTGACCTCCTTGACCGAGTCGGCCGAGAGGTCCTGGGCGGCGCGGACCACGATCACCTTGCGCTCGGCGAAGAGCGAAGGGGTGGTCAACTCGGCCAGGCTGCCGGGCTGGAGACCACCCGGGGCGAGGTCCCGCACGTCCGTGTCCGGGTCGGCCTCCTTGGCCGCGGCCACCACCGCCGCGACCGCGCGGTCGAGCAGCAGCTCCTCCTGGCCGACCGCGAGGGTCAGCGGGGCGAGCAGGTCATCGGGTGCACTCTTCCTGGCCATCGCCTACCAGGATCGCATGCGCGGCCGACAGCACCTCGACGGCTGTGCACAATGGTCCCCGTGACCATGAACGACACCCGACAGTTGCTTGTGTTCCCCGACCGCGACGCCGCCGAAGAGGTGGCCGAGGAACTCTCCGCCCGCTGGCCCGACCTGGGCGAGATCGAGGTGGCCCGGGACGCCCTCGCCGGCGAGGACGACGCCGAGGACGCCCAGTGGGTCGTGGCCGTGGAGGCCCCCGAGGACGGCTGGACCCCGGGCCAGCTGCGCGGCCTGGACGAGCTGGCCACCGACCAGGACGGCTGGCGCGAGGAGGGCTGAGCCGCAGCGCCCCGGGCCGCTCGGCCGCCCACCCCTCGGGCCCCCGCCGCTCCGGCCCCGATCGCTCCGGGCCCACCTCCTCCGGGCCCACCTGCTCCGGACTCGCCCGCTCCGGGCCCACCGGTTCCGGCCCCCGCCCCGTGGCGGGGGCCGCACACCGGGCCGCCGCCGGGTCAACCAGGGTGGTACCGGCGGTCCCTGGTACACCGTCAGCCGAGCAGCGATCATGGACCGCATGGACATGGACCGCCGCGAA
Organism: Kitasatospora sp. NPDC051853; assembly: GCF_044452665.1. Classification (NCBI taxonomy): domain Bacteria; kingdom Bacillati; phylum Actinomycetota; class Actinomycetes; order Kitasatosporales; family Streptomycetaceae; genus Kitasatospora; species Kitasatospora sp. NPDC051853. The sequence goes on from NZ_JBITBY010000002.1 coordinate 836,406, forward strand.
CTCGCCGACTTCCTCCGCCGCTGCCGAGAACGGATCAACCCGCAGGACGTCGGCCTCCCGGCGGGCTCCCGGCGGCGCACCCCCGGGCTGCGGCGCGAGGAGGTCGTCCAGCTCGCCGGGATGTCGGCCGACTACTACATCCGCCTGGAGCAGGCCCGCAGCCCTCAGCCCTCGCCGCAGATCCTCGCCTCGCTGGCCCGGGCGCTGCGGATGAGCGAGGACGAGCGCGACCACCTCTACCTGCTGGCCGGCCACCGGCCGCCGGCCGGGCGCCAGTACGGCACCTTCGTCCAGCCAGGGCTGCTCTACCTGCTGGACCAGCTCAAGGAGACCCCCGCCCAGCTGCTCAGCGACCTGGGCGACCTGCTGGCCCAGAACGCCATGGCCACCGCGCTGTTCGGCACCGTCTGCTCGATCCAGGAGGACGGGCGGAACGTGGTCTGGCGCTGGTTCACCGACCCCGCCGTCCGGGCCGCGTACCCGGCCGAGGAGCACGACCGGCTCGGCCGGGTGCACGTCGCCGACCTGCGGGCGGCGGTGGCCCGGCGGTCCGGGGACGCGGCCTCGACCGCGCTGGTGCGGCGGCTCTCCGAGGCCAGCGAGGAGTTCCGCACGCTCTGGGAGCTGCACGAGGTGGCCGTCCGGCGGACCAGCCGGATGCTGGTCGACCACCCGTCGATCGGGCCGATCAGCCTCGACTGCCAGACCCTGCTCACCCCCGGCGAGGACCAGCGGCTGCTGATCTTCACGCCGCCGCCCGGCACGGCGGACATCAACCACCTGGAGCTGCTGCGGGTGGTGGGGACGGAGCGGTTCAGCACCGCCGGGTGACGCCGCGGCCTGCCCGACGCCCCGGGCGGCAGCTTTCCGGACGGCGGCTCCCCGGGTGACGGCGTGCAGGGTGGCCGGACCGCCGAGGACGGCGACGGCCCCGGCCCGGTCGGTGCGCAGGACGGTGGCGCCCAGGGCGGCGAGCTGGGCCACGGTGCGGGCCGAGGGGTGTCCGTAGGGATTGCCCTCGCCGCAGGAGATCAGGGCCAGCCGGGGGTGCAGTGCGGCGGTCAACTCCCAGTCCTGGTGGGCCGATCCGTGGTGCGCCACTTTGAGGACGTCCACCCGGGACAGCTCGGCCCGGGCCCGCAGGGCGGCCTGGGCGGGTGGTTCGAGGTCGCCGAGCAGGGCGATCCGCAGAGCGTCGGGCGGCTCCCCGACGGTGGCGAGCAGGGCGATGCTGGCGTTGTTCGCCCCCGGGGTGGCCGGGGTCAACGGGTCGACGGGCCAGAGCAGCTGCCAGGAGAGGCCGGGAGCGGCGGTGCGCCGCTCGTCCTGCCGGGCGGTCAGCACCGGCACCTGCGCGGCGGCCGCCCAGGCCAGTACACGGGCCCGCTCGCCCGGCGGCGAGTCCAGGGTGGTGACCTGGAGCGCGCCCACCGAGCGGCCGCGCAGCACGCCCGGAAGCCCTTCGGCGTGGTCCGCGTGGTAGTGGCTGAGGATCAGCAACGGGACGGCCGTGACGCCGAGTTGGCGTAGGCAGCGGTCGGCGGCCACCGGATCGGGCCCCGCGTCCACCACCACCGCGCTGCCGGGCCGACCGCGCACCGGGAGCACCGTCATGTCCCCCTGCCCCACGTCGCACATGACGAAGCGCCAGCCCTCCGGGGGCCAACCGGTGGCCAACCGGACCAGGGACGGCGGCCGGAGCAGGGCCAGCAGGAGGGCGGGCAGCAGCACCGCCGCGAGCAGGGTGCGGGGGCGGCTGCGCCGGCCGAAGGGGCGGGCCGCCCAGACCAGGGCCAAGGTCGCCACCGCCAGTAGCAGGGAGCCGAACAGGCCTCCGGGCCAGTCGAGTTGGGCTCCCGGGAGGGCGGCGCCGTGCCGGGCCACGGCGGCCAGCCAGCCGGTCGGCACCGCCGCGAGGTCGGCCAGGAAGCGGGCCGGGCCCGGGGCGAGCGGTGCGACGGCGAGGGTGGCGAAGCCGAGCAGGGTGGCCGGGGCCACCGCCGCCTCGGCCAGCAGGTTGCACGGGACCGCGACCAGACTGATCCGGGGCGCCAGCAGGATGGTGGCGGGGGCGCAGAGCGCCTGCGCGGCCGCGGTGGCCCCGACGGCTCCCGCCAGGTGCCCGGGCCAGCCCCGGGCCCGGAGCGCGGCCGTCCAGCGCGGGCCGAGGGTGAGCAGGCCGGTGGTGGCGAGCACCGAGAACAGGAAGCCGAAGGAGCGGGCCAGGGACGGATCGACCAGCAGCAGGACCAGGACCGCGGTGGCGAGCGCGGGCAGTGCCTGGCGGGAGCGGCCGGTCGCCAGGGCGAGCAGGCCGACCAGACCGGTGGCGGCGGCCCGCAGGACGCTCGGCTCCGGCCGGCAGACCGTCACGAAGGCCACCGTCAGGGCGGCGCCGAGCAGGGCCGTGGTGCGCAGCGGCAGGCCGAGCAGCCCGGCCAGCCCGCCCCGGCCGGAGGTGCCCGCGGTGGCCGAGGCCCCGGTCAGGACGGCCAGCACGATGGCCAGATTGGCTCCGGACACGGCGGTGAGGTGCCCGAGGTCGGTGGCCCGGAACGCCTCCGTCAGCTCCGACGGCAGCCGGGTGGTGTCGCCGACCACCAGGCCCGGGAGCAGCCCGCGGGCATCGGTGGGCAGGTGGTCGGTGGCCTCCCGCAGCCCGGCCCGCAGCCGGGCGGCCGCCCGCTGGGCGGGGTTGGGGCCGGCCAGCAGCTGCGGGCCGCCCTGCACCACCAGGGCGGCGGCCGTGCTGCGGTACTCCTCGGCGGCGGGCAGCACCCGGGCCCGGGCGCGCACCCGGGCGGACGGGACCAACTGCTGCCAGGCCCCGGCGTCCTGGGCCCGGACGATCAGGGTGACGGGCGTACGGGTGCGGACGCCGTCGGCCCGGTCGACGGTGGCCTCGACGACCAGCAGCGACTGGCCGGGGGTGGTGCCCCGGGCGTGCGAGGAGCGGGGCTCGGGGTCGCCCGTCACGGTGAGCTCGACCGTGGTCAGGACCGTCGGGGCGGCGGGGGCGGGGGCTGGACCGGCGGCAGGGGCGGCGGCAGGGGCGGGGGCGGCGGCGGGGGCGTTCGGGGCGGCGGGAGTTGACGGGGCGTCGGTCACCGGAGGTACCGCGGCCCTGGCCAGGGCCGGGATCGGGCCGCGCTGGAGGTCGGCGGTGTGCAGGGTGGTGACGGCGGCCGCGGCCCCGGCCGCGAGCAGGACGGCGGCCAGCAGGGCACCGGCCCGGCGCGGGCTGCGCAGGGCCGGGATGGCGGCCCCGGCCAGCAGGAGGGCCCCTCCGAGCAGGTACGGCCGGTACTGCGGGCCGAGGCCCAGCACGGTGGCGGTGACCGCCCAGACCACGGCGGTGGGGAGCAGCAGTCGCAGGTCGGGCGGCGCGGCGGGGTCTGCGGTGGCGGTGGTCGCGGTGGCGGTGGTGGGCACGGGTTCACCTCCCTGGCCGGGAACGGGGGTCGGTCGCGGGCGGGCGGGCGGACGATCGGACGGGGCTCAGAGCGTGAGCAGTGCGCGGAGGTCGGCGAACTTCCGCTCGCCGATCCCACTGACCTCGCGCAGCTGGTCGAGGGAGCGGAACGGCCCGTGCTCCTGACGGTGCTGCAGGATCCGCTGGGCCAGCGTCGGGCCGACCCCGGGCAGGGCGTCCAGCTGCTCCCGGGTGGCCTGGTTGATGCTCAGCGGCCCGGCGGCCGGGACGGCTCCCCCGGCGGCTCCCCCGCCGCCGACGGCGTTGGCCGGGGAACCGCCGACCAGGATCTGCTCGCCGTCGGTGAGCACCCTGGCCAGGTTGAGCCCGTCGGTCGCGGTGTCCGGCAGCGGGCCGCCGGCCGAGGTCAGGGCGTCCGCCACCCGGGCCCCACTGGGCAGCGTCCGCAGACCGGGGTGGCGGACCTTGCCCGCGACGTCGACCACCACCGTCGGGCCCGCCGGCGGAACGGGCGGCCCCGGCGGCCCGGCACCCGGACGGGCCGAGGACGGCACGGAGGCGGAGACCACCGCCGTCACGGCGGGGACGGCGACCCGGCCGGGGCGGCCCAGCCAGAAGTGCTGCACGGCGTAGCCGACGGCAAGCAGGAGCAGCACGGCCAGCCCGACCACCGCCCGCCGGTCGAACAGCAGGACCCCCGGAAGCCGGCGCCCCACCACGGCAGCGCCCTCCGGCCCGGCACGCGGCCGCCCCTGACGCTCCGCCACCTCCCCGGCGGCCCCTTGCCCCTGCCCCTGCCCTTGCCGATCGCCGCCCACGGACGACCCCGGCCACTCACCACCCACGGACGCCCCCGGCCGGGACGGCGCCGGCGGGCTCTCCCAGGCCTCGGACCACACGGCGGCCGGAGGCTCCACCCGCTCCCCCTCGGGGTGCGGGACCGGGGGCACGAAGAGGTGGGCCACCCGCCCCCGGACGGTCTCGGTGGTCTCGCGTCGGCGGGCCGCGCCCGGCGTCATCGTTCTCATGGCCAGGACCGTAGGCCCGGCCGCCACCCCCGCCGAGGAAGCGTCACCAGCCTGTGGAAAACCCGGGGTTGTGGACGGCGAAGGTCCCTCGAACGAGGGCGTTTCAGCGCGGCGCGACCACCACGGCGAGCAGCCCGGGCCCGACGTGGGCACCGATCACCGCTCCCACCTCCAGCACCGTCAGCTCCCGCAGCCCGGGCACCCGGGCGCGGAGCCGCTCGGCCAGCGGTTCGGCCCGGTCGTCGGCGGCCAGGTGGTGCACGGTGATGTCCACCTCGTCCGCACCCGCGCACTCCACCGCGATCTCCTCCAGCCGGGCGATCGCCCGCGAGGCCGTACGGACCTTCTCCAGCGGCTCGATCCGGCCGCCCGACAGGTGCAGCAGCGGCTTGACCGACAGCGCGGAGCCGAGCAGCGCCTGCGCCGCGCCGATCCGACCGCCCCGGCGCAGGTACTCCAGGGTGTCCACGTAGAAGAAGCCGCTGGTCCGGGCCGCCCGCCCGGAGGCCGCCGCGACCACCGCTGCGACCACCGCCGCGAGCTCGGCGCCCTCTCCCCCCACCGTCCCGACCCCGGCCGCCCCGCCCCCGGCCGCCCCGTCTCCGGCGGTCTCCAGCGCCTCGGCCGCCGCGAGCACCGCGTGCCCGAGCGCCATCCCGACCAGTCGGCTGTCCACTACCTCCACCGGCAGCGGCGCCTCGGCGGCCGCCAGCCTGGCGGCCTCGACGGTGCCGGAGAGTTCGGCGGAGATGTGCACGGAGACGACGGCCTCGTACCCGGCCTCGGCCGCCGCCCGGTAGGCCTCGGCGAAGGTCTCGGGGCTGGGCCGGGAGGTGGTGACGCGCTGCTTGGACCGCAGGGCCTCGGCGACGTCCTTCGGGGAGATCTCGACCCCCTCGGCCAGCACCTCGTCCCCGACCACCACGCTCAGCGGGACCACCGCGATCCGGTGCCGGTCGACCACCTCCTCGGGGAGGTAGGCCGTGGAGTCGGTCAGGAGGGCGATGCGGCGGGACATGAGGCGGAGGTTACTCCCCCCTCCCCAGCACGGACACCCGGGGAACCTCCGGGGAGCCTCCGGGAGCCCGGAGGAGGGTCAGGACTTCCGCAGACGCTGTGTCAGGTCGGCCGCCAGCCCGAGGAGCTGCTCCGCCGTGACCGGCCGGTCGTTGCTGATCGCCTTCCGTTCCGGCCGGGGAGCGCCCCCCGCCGGAGCCGCGGACGAGGACGGAGCCGAAGCCGAGGACGAGGCCGAAGCCGAAGACGGAGAAGCAGCCGAGCCGGTGTCCCAGTGCCGCAGCGCCCCCGCCTCGGTCTCGCACTCGTCGGCCAGCCGCGCCAGCTCGTCGTCGGCGAAGCGCTGCATCCGGTCCTGGGCCGCCCAGCGCATCGACTCGGCGGCGTGCGTGATCCGCTCGGCCCGCTCCCGCAGTGCGGGCAGCTTGTCGGCCACCCGTCCCGCGTCGGGCTCCAGCTCCAGTGCCTTCAACTCGCCGTCCAGCTCGGCCGCGTGGGCGTCCAACCGGGTCAACAGCTGCAGGGACTCGGCGAGTTGGGAGTCCTCGGCGAGACCGGCCGCGAGCACCTTGCGGGTGGAGTCGAGGGCGGTGCGCAGCGAGAGCCGGACGGCCGAGATCTGGCCCGGGGCCCCGGGCTTGGCGAAGGTCTTGGCCTTCAGGGTGGCGGTCTCGATGGCCCGCCGGGCGTTGGCCTCCTGCTGGGAGAGCTTCCGGGCGGCGGCCTTGCCGGCCTTCACCGCACCGACCGTGATCATGATCAGCAGCGCGACCACGAAGAGCACACCGAGGCCGACCACCACGCCGAGCGCGTCCATCACGAGCCACCTTCCGGGAGACCGACCGAGGGCTCCACAGTAACCGCACGGGTTGCCGTGGAGCCCTCGTCGTAGGGGTCCGTGAGGAGAGATCAGGGACAGCTCAGGGAAACCCCGAGGACCGGCCCCGACGGATCGTCAGCGTCAGCCGGTGACGATGTTGACCAGCTTCGGCGCGCGCGCGATCACCTTGCGCACCTGGGCGTCCCCGATCGCCGCGACCACGGCCGGGTCGGCCAGCGCCAGCGCCTCCAGCTCGGCGTCGGAGATGCCCGGCGCCACCTCCAGGCGGGCCTTGACCTTGCCCTTGATCTGGACCACGCAGGTGACGGTCTCGTCCACCACGTAGGCCGGGTCGGCCACCGGGTAGTCGACGTACGCCAGCGAGCCCTCGTGGCCCAGGCGGCGCCACAGCTCCTCGGCGATGTGCGGGGCCAGCGGGGCGATCATCAGCACCTGCTGCTCGGCCACCTGACGCGGCGTCGAACCGCGCTTGACCAGGTGGTTGTTCAGCTCGATGGCCTTGGCCACCGCGGTGTTGAAGCGCAGGCCCGCCATGTCGCCGCGGATGCCGTCGATGGTCTTGTGCAGCACCCGCAGGGTGGCCTCGTCGGCCTCCTCCTCGCTGACCACCAGTTCGCCGGTGGTCTCCGAGACGATGTTGCGCCACAGGCGCTGCAGGAAGCGGTACGAGCCGATCACCGCGCGGTCGTCCCACGGGCGGGAGACGTCCAGCGGGCCCATCGACATCTCGTACAGGCGCAGGGTGTCCGCGCCGTACTGGTCGGCGAACTCGTCCGGCGCGATGGCGTTCTTCAGGGACTTGCCCATCTTGCCGGCCTCGCGCTTGACCTTCTCGCCCTGCCAGAAGAACTCGCCGTCGCGCTCCTCGACCTCGGCCGCCGGCACCGGGAAGCCCCGGTCGTCGCGGTAGACGTCGGCGGTGATCATGCCCTGGTTGAACAGCTTGTGGAACGGCTCGACCGAGGAGACGTGGCCCAGGTCGTGCAGCACCTTGTGCCAGAAGCGGGCGTACAGCAGGTGCAGCACCGCGTGCTCGGCACCGCCGACGTACAGGTCGGCGCCGCCGCCCGGCTTCTGCTCGGTCGGGCCCAGCCAGTACTGCTCGTTGGCCGGGTCGACGACCTTCTCGCCGTTGGACGGGTCGATGTAGCGCAGCTCGTACCAGCAGGAACCGGCCCAGTTGGGCATGGTGTTGGTCTCGCGGCGGTACTTCTTCGGGCCGTCGCCCAGGTCCAGCTCGACGTTGACCCACTCCTCGTTCCGCGACAGCGGGGTCTTCGGCGAGGAGGTCGAGTCGTACGGGTCATAGGTGTGCGGCGAGTAGTCCTCCACCTCGGGGACCTCGACCGGCAGCATCGACGCGGGCAGCGCGTGCATCGCGCCGTCCTCGTCGTAGACGATCGGGAAGGGCTCGCCCCAGTACCGCTGGCGGCTGAACAGCCAGTCGCGCAGGCGGTAGTTGACGGTGCCCTCGCCGATGCCGCGCCCGGTCAGCCAGGCGGTGACTGCGGCCTTGGCCTCGACCACCGACAGGCCGTCCAGCGACAGGTCGCCGTGGGCGGAGTTGACGATCACCGAGTCGTAGCTGTCGAAGGACTCGTCCCACTCCGACGGGTCCTCGGAGCGGCCGTCGGTGGGCCGCACCACGCAGCGCATCGGCAGGTCGAAGGCGCGGGCGAAGGCGAAGTCGCGGCTGTCGTGCGCCGGGACGGCCATGATGGCGCCGGTGCCGTAGCCCATCAGCACGTAGTCGGCGATGAAGACCGGGACCAGGGCGCCGCTGACCGGGTTGGTCGCGTAGGCACCGGTGAAGACGCCGGTCTTCACCTTGGCGTCCACCTGGCGCTCGACGTCGGACTTGGCGGCGGCCTCCGCGCGGTACTTGGCGACGGCCTCGGCCGGGGTGGCCGCACCGCCCTTCCAGTCCTCGTGGGTGCCGGCCGGCCAGGCGTCCGGGACGATGCCGTCGACCAGCTCGTGCTCGGGCGCCAGCACCATGTAGGTGGCGCCGAACAGGGTGTCGGGGCGGGTGGTGAAGACGGTGATCTTGTCACCGTCGATGCCGAACTCGACCCGGGCGCCCTCGGAGCGGCCGATCCAGTTGCGCTGCTGCAGCTTGATCGCCTCGGGCCAGTCCAGCAGGTCCAGGTCGGCGATCAGGCGGTCGGAGTACGCGGTGATCCGCATCATCCACTGGCGCAGGTTCGACTTGAAGACCGGGAAGTTGCCGCGCTCGGACTTGCCGTCGGCGGTGACCTCCTCGTTGGCCAGCACGGTGCCCAGGCCGGGGCACCAGTTGACCGGCACCTCCTTGGAGTACGCCAGCCGGTACTCGCCCAGCAGCTCGTCCCGCTCGACGCCGGACAGCGACGCCCAGGCACGCCCGCCCGGCACCTCGCGCTCGCCGGACTCGAACTGCGCGACCAGCTCGGCGATCGGACGGGCCTTCTGCGCGGCCTCGTCGTACCAGGAGTCGAAGATCTGCAGGAAGATCCACTGGGTCCAGCGGTAGTACTCCGGGTCGATCGTGGCGATCGAGCGGCGGGAGTCGTGGCCCAGGCCCAGGCGGCGCAGCTGGCGGCGCATGTTGTCCATGGCCGCCTCGGTGGTGATCCGGGGGTGCTGGCCGGTGGCGACGGCGTGCTGCTCGGCGGGCAGGCCGAAGGCGTCGTAGCCCAGGGTGTGCAGCACATTGTGGCCGGTCATCCGCTGGTAGCGGGCGTACACGTCGGTGGCGATGTAGCCCAGCGGGTGGCCGACGTGCAGGCCCGCGCCCGACGGGTACGGGAACATGTCCATGATGAAGCTGTGCGGCTTGGCGACCACGTCGCCGGCGGCCGGGTCGGCCAGGGTGCCGGCCGGGTTGGGGGCGTCGAACGTCCCCTCCTTCTCCCAGACGTCCTGCCAGCGGGACTCGATCTCGGCGGCCAGCGCGGCGCCGTAGCGGTAAGGCTCGGTGGCGGCGGCCTCGGCCGCGGCGGGGGTCGTCTCGCTCATGGTCCTTCGGGCTCCATCTGGGTCTCAGTGCGCGAACGGCGCGAACAGCCGGCTTCGGAAAACAAAAAAGCCCCTCGCAGGAGGGGACGCCACGCCGACTCCGGCCCTCGGGCCGGTCCTGGTCAGCGCGGCCGGCTAAGAAGCAGGCGCACGGTTCGCATGGCCAACAGGGTACCGCACCGCCCAAGGGCGGCTGTCAAGGTATTCGGGACCGCTCCTGACAGCCCGCCAGAACCGTGAGGGCCCTCAGGGCCGCTGGTCGAACTCCCGCAGCGCCCGGGCCACCCGGGCCGACTGCATCCCCGCCGCCAGCCGCCGGGCACCGTCGGCGGTGCGGGCCGCCTCCTCGTGGTCCCCCGTCCTGCGGTACGACCCGGCCAGACGGACCATCAGCAGCGCCTTCGCCCGGGCCCGTTCGGGCGCCAGCACCGCCACCGCCCCGGCCAGCAGCCGCTGGGCCTGCCCGTGGTCGCCGAGGAAGAGGTGCGCCTCGCCGACCATCCCCTCCAGGTCGGCCCGCTCCTGGACCCGCTCCGGCTCCTCCTCCAAGGCCCGGAAGGCCCGCTCGGCCACCGCCTCGGCGCTGATCTGCTCGCCCTTGCGGCCGTGCGCCCGGGCGATCCGGCCCAGCTGGAGCGCCCTCTCACGGGGCGTCAGCACCTCGTCGGCGGCCCGCAGCGCGGTGGAGAGCATGGCGACGGGGTCCAGCCCCCGCCCGCCGGAGACGTAGGTGGCCTGCACCGCCAGGCAGCCGACCGCGCTGACCCCGAGCCGCGGGTCCCCGCTGACGTGCGCGGCGCGCAGCGCCGCGACGAAGGCCCGCTGGGCGGCCGCGTCGTTGCCCAGGTCGTAGCTGGCCCAGCCGACCAGCCGGGCGGTCCGGCTGGCCGCCCCGTACAGCTCCCGGCCGAGCGCCTCGTCGTACGCGCCGAGCTCCAGCAGCTTGCCGATCACGTCCAGCTCGGCCCGGGCCAGGCCGAGGATCAGGCCGCCGCCGTAGGCCCGTTCCAGGCGCTGCTGGCTCTCGTAGCCCAGCCGCAGGTCGGCCAGCTGCTCGGTGGCTATCCGCAGCGCGCCCTCGCCGCCGGTCAGTTCGGGCGGCGGGGAGGCCCAGTCCTTGGCGGCCTGGAGCAGTTCGTCGCCGCGGAACAGGTCGGTCAGCCGGACCGGGCCGGTGTCGGCCCCGGCCTCGCGGAGCGCGGTCTGGGCGGTGTCGGCGGTCCACGGGTCGGTCAGCAGACGGGGCGAGAGCGTCTTGGCGCCCCGGCCGCTGCCCATCCGGCCCCAGAGCTGCTCGTAGGTGACCGCGATGCCGAGCGCCCCGCCGAGCACCTCGCAGACCGTCTGGTCGTGCGGGCTGCGTGGCACCATGCCCCGGTCCCGCCACTTGTAGGGGGCGGTGGAGCTGATCGCCAGGCCGGCCGGGAGCACCGCGCTGACCTCGCGGGCGAGCCGCTCCGGGTTCCAGCCGAGCTGGTGCAGGATGCGGGCCAGCTCCTCGTTGCGTCTGCGCTCCAGGTCGGCCATGCCCCAGACAGTACCGGGCGGCCGCGGAGGTCCCACCGCGATCGGACAAACGAAAGAGGGCCCCTCTCGTTTCCGAGAGGAGCCCTCTTTCTACTGTGGAGCTACGGAGAATTGAACTCCGGACCTCTTGCATGCCATGCAAGCGCTCTACCAACTGAGCTACAGCCCCGTGTCTTTCCGGCGTTTCCCCCGGCGACACCAGTTACTTTACACGCTCCCCGGCGTACTTCCCTAATCCCTTCCGGCGGCCACCGCCCGACGGGTGCGGAGAGCCAGGACGGCGGCGAGCACGAAGGCCACCGCCACCGCCGTGACCGCCGCCCAGAGCGCCCGGCCGGAGTCCGCGGGCGGGGCCGGGTAGGAGACCCGGCCGAGGAAGACGGTGCCGAGCAGCGCCACCCCGACCACCTGGCCGAGCTGAACCACCGTCACCAGCAGACCGCTGCCGTCGGCCGCGTCGGCCGGATCGACCCGGCCGAGCGCGGCGGCGAACAGCGGGCTGTACGCGCAGCCGGCCGCCAGCCCGGCCACCAGCAGCACCACCTCGATCACGACCCCGATCCCGGCCCCGCCGCCCGCCAGTGCGCCGACCACCAGGTACGCCCCGGCCGTGGTGGCCAGCCCCAGCGCCGGCAGCGAGCGGTGCAGCCGCCGCGGCAGCCGCTGCCAGCAGAGGCTGGAGAGGCCGAAGGCGACCGCCACCGGGCCGGAGAGCAGCCCGGCCCGCAGCGCGCTGTAGCCGAGCCCGGCCTGCTGGTGCAGGGCGAAGGAGAACAGGAAGCCGGCGAACCCGGCCATCACCAGGAAGACGGCACCGGCGGCCGGCAGCAGCCCCGGCGCACGGAGCACCCGGGCCGGCACCAACGGCTGACCGCCCCGGGCCCCGGTCCGGTGCTGCAGCACCGCGAACACGCCGAACAGCAGCGCGCTGCCCGCCAGCATCAGCCACCCCCAGCGCGGCCAGCCCAGCTCGTGCCCCAGCACCAGCGGGACCACCAGCAGACCGAGCGCCGCGGCCAGCACCAGCAGACCGGGCAGGTCGAACCCGCGCCCCCGGTCCCCCGGCAGCACCGGGAGCAGCCGCTGCCCGGCCAGCAGCAGCACCACCCCGATCGGCACGTTCACCAGGAAGACCGGCCGCCAGCCGGTGCCGAACAGATCGGCCTGCACCAGCACCCCGCCGACCACCTGACCGACCGCCAACCCGCCCGCCAGCACCGCCGAGTAGAGCCCGAGCGCCCGGACCCGGGCCGCTCCGGTGAAGGTCCGCTGCACCAGGCTCATCACCTGGGGCACCATCAGCGCCGCCCCGGCCCCCTGGAGCACCCGGAAGCCGATCAGCCAACCGGTGCCGGGCGCCAGCCCGCAGGCCAGCGAGGCGGCCGTGAACACCGCGAGGCCGCACTGGAACAGCCGGCCGTACCCGTACCGGGCGCCGAGCCGGGCACCGGTGATCAGCAGCACCGCGTACGCGATGGTGTACCCGGCGATCACCAGTTGCAGGGCCGCGCCGGAGGCCCCGAGGTCGGTCCGGATGGTCGGCACCGCGACGTTCACGACGGAGACGTCCAGCAGGGCCATGAACTGGCCGAGCAGGAGCAGGGCGAGCAGGCGCCCGGGGCGGGTCGGCGCCGCCGGGGCGGCCCCGGGGCGGGTCTGGAGGTCCGTCATGGGCACCAGCCTCCCGGCCGCCGGGTACCGGTGGTTAGAGCCTGCCGATCCTGGTACCGGCAGCACCCGGCAGGGCCGGCCGGCACCGGGTGACGATCCGTCAGGATGGGCGCATGACCGTCCTCGACGAACGCACCCCGCCGCCCGCCGCGCCGGACCGCCGGACCGAGCTGGCCGCCTTCCTCCGCGCCTGCCGGGCCCGGATCACCCCCGAGTCGGTCGGCCTGCCGCCCGGCCCGCGCCGCCGCACCCCGGGCCTGCGCCGCGAGGAGGTCGCGCAGCTCGCCGGGGTGGGGGTCACCTGGTACACCTGGCTCTAACTGTACATCCCTTAGGTTACTCGCCTGACATGCAGGCAATTAGCGGTAACTCACTTTGCCGTAAGGCAAGTTGAGCACATTGCCCGACCTACTGGGGAAGGTTCGGCGAGGTCAGGCCCACACTGGTCAACGGACGGGGTTACCGGGTTGGTCCAGCCAGACGGCTTGGGTACCGTCCGGGCTGATGGTCATCCCGAAGCGGATCAGTTCGGGTTTGCCTTCCTCCAGCCACCACAGGCGGGCCGCTGTGATCTCGTCCCAGAGTCGGCGGGGCCCAGACTGGTGAACGGCGTCCTCTGCATCCCATCGGCTGTACCGGACGGACGCCCATGATTCACCGCCGTCCGAGAGTTGCATGCGGTACGTGCCGTGGGGGTCGGATTCGTCCCAGGCGTGTTCGTACCGGACGCCAGGGACCTGAATGCCGATGGCAAAGGCCGCGTTCACATCCTCCAGGGCTAGGTCCGGGTCCATTGGGGATGCGCTCCGGCGCTCGGGGCCCCGGGTCGGGCCGCTCACGCGGTGCGGTCGCTGGGCCCGCATCCACATGAAGCTGACGTTGCCGACGAACCGGCCGTGCGACGGCTCGCCATCCTCGCCGACCACCAGGCGCAGTAGCCCCGCATTGGCGTACGGCGTGCCCCAGGGAGTCACGATCACGCCGCCGGGGTGAGTCTGCTCCAGCCACGCGGGAGGCACGTGCTGAACGGCTGCCGTCGAGTGGATTCGGTCGTAAGGGGCTCCGCCCGTCCAGCCAGCGAGTCCGTCGCCGACAGTGCAGGTCGGGGCGAACCCTGCTTTGGCGAGCCGATCGGCGGCTTCGGCGGCCACGGCCGAGTCAACCTCGATGGTGGTCACGGCCTCGTCACCAAGTCGGCTGCACAACAGGGCACTTGTCCACCCGGTGCCGGTTCCGATGTCGAGAACGGTGTGCCCCTCGCTCACGTCCAGGTACCGGAGCATGGACGCGACCAGGGACGGCATGGATGCGGAGGATGTTGCCACCCCGGGGCCGTCGTCGGTCCCGTCGTCCACCTGCGTGACAACCACGTCGTTGGCGTTCGCCAACGCCCACCACTCCGCCGGGTTGGCAGCGCGGGTAAGTCGGCGGTAGCCGGTCGCGGCGTCGCTATCGGCGATCCACACGGTGTCCGGAATGAAGGCAGAGCGCGGGGCGCGCTCGAACGCGCCCCGCCACTCCTCGCCCAGAGCGCCCGCCTCGGTCAGGTCAGCGAGCAACTGCGCGTAATTGTCCATGAGTTATGACTCGCTCACTTGCTCGGTGCGGGCGGGATCGGCTTGTTCCACTGCCCGTCGGACTCCTTCGGGGACTGCTGCTTGTCTCCGGAGCTTCCGCCTTTGCCATCTCCGTGCTTGCCCATGTCGGTGTTCCTCTCGATCGCTGGTCGTCAGGTGGTCTGCGTGGCGGTCTTCTTGGTGTCCGGCGGCATCGGCCCGGGGCCCGGGGGCGGGGACTTCAGCGGTGTGCCCATGCTGGCGACTCCTCATAGTGGGTAGAACCGGCGCAGGTAGCGCGCAGGGTCGTGCAGTGGTGCGAGAGACCCGCCCCAGATGATCATGTGAATGAGCTGCCTGGGACGGGAGTTGAAGCCCCAGGGGCACCGAGTCAGGAACGCCGGCGGCCCTGGGGAGCCTGGTGTGACCCCCACCGGCCAGACGTACGGGGGTACGTCTCTTCCCGTGGCGGTGAGGGTCGGTGGCCCGCTCTGCCGACTTGCCCAGCGGCAGGGGCCAGCCCGTTCCACGCACGACCCAGATGTAGCGCGCGGAACGGGGGTTCAGGAGGGGGTCGGCCCGGCTTCGGCGCCCCGGGCCAGGGCGGCGCGGACGCGGGCATGGGCCCGTCGGCGTCGCTGCCACCCCTCCACCCAGTCAGGGCCGAACGCGGTACCGATCATGGCCAGCGACAGGGCCACGAAGCACAGCACCCAACTCCGCGCGCTGGTCGGCTGCACCATGGCGAGGCCGAGGGCGACTCCGGCAGGAGCGGCACCGATCCCGAGGGCCAGCACGCCGGAGAGCAGTGTCACGCGGCTCACGCCGACCGCCGGGGCTGGTCGAGCTTCTGCCGCAGGGCCGTCCGGCGCTTCGCGGCCTCCCGCGCCCGCTCCCACACAACAGCCATTTCCGCCTCCATCCTTGCCGCCAACTCCAGCGCCGCACCCTGCTCGACCGGATTACACGTGTGGGCACGGGCATCCGCCAACTTCTGCGGGGACATGTGGATTTGGGCTCCATCCTCGGCCTGTTGCCGCTCGATACCATCGAGCCACACACAGGTGAAGCACCCGGGCGGCTCGGGGCTCGGCGGGCTCGGCGGGGGGACGTTCACCGGTCACTCCCAACGCCTTGGGCCTCGGGGTCGGCGCACCTCATGCGCTGCCGAACCGGACCGGCGGCCTGATACTCCGCCCGCATCAGAATGAAGTCACCCGGGGCGGCGCGCTGGTCAAACCCAGGGAGGCTTCGCCGATCCGGCACGGTCCACTGCCTGTGCATGCTGCGCCCCTTCGTCCGGCGGGCATCTGCGGCCCGTCACTGGTTCGGTGCTTTCTGTTACCAGCATCGGCGTGGGTGGCTAGCATCGGTAGTCCCCCGAACTTGACTCTTGCCATAGGGGGGACTCAGATCCGAAAGGACGATCGGGCGTGCGCCGTACGGAACTTGATCCATCGTCATCCCCCGCCGCTGCCTTTGGGGTGCAGCTTCGCAGGTCAAGGGAAGCGGGCGGGCTTTCCCAGGTACAGCTAGGGGCGCTGATCGGCTACAGCGACACGTTCCTGTCGTGCGTCGAAAGAGCTACAAAGAATCCCCCTCTCGCACTCGCGACTGCTGCTGACAAGGCTCTGGAGACCGGGGGAACGCTTGAGTTGATGTGGTGGAGCCTCAAGCAGACGGCGCTACTTGAAGGCTTCCCCGAGTACGCCGCACTAGAGGCCAAGGCGGCAGAGATCCGGATCTTTGAACTCGGCATCGTGCCAGGCCTGTTGCAGACTCCGGCCTACGCGCGAGCTCTCGCACAGGCGGCCGTGCGGCGCGGAAGCATCAACCAGGACCAGGCAGACGAACGCGTCGCCTTTCTCGCTGCTCGCCAACGTCTGCTCGACCAGCCATCACCACCACTGGTGTACGCCGTCCTTGACGAGAGCTGCATCATGCGGCCGATCGGCGGCCCGAAGGTAATCGCGGCCCAACTCACCTATCTCGAAGAGCTGGCCAAGCATCCAAAGATGACGATCCAGCTCGCCCCGTACAGCCTCCGGGAGGATGTGCCCTTCACTATGGCCGTCACGCTTCTGACCATGTCAGACAGGTCGGTGGTGGGTTACACGGAGTCCCAGCAACGGGGGCTCCTCGCCCGAGAAACTGCCACGGTCCGCCCCTGGGAAAACGACTACCATCAGCTACAGGTGGAAGCACTGTCGAAGGGCGCTTCTGTGGAGATGATCAGCAAGGTTCGGGAGGAAGCACCATGGGCGGCTACGACCTAAGCGGCGCGGATTACCGCAGCTCGACCTACAGCAACAACGGTGGCCAGTGCATCCAGCCTGCGATGAACTTGCACACTGACCGGGGCATCGTTCCCGTCCGCGACAGCAAGGACCCGAGCGGCCCTGCCCTCGTCTTCCCGGCCGCCTCCTGGGCCGCCTTCGCGACAGCCGTTGCCGATGGCGAGTTCGACACTGTCTGACGCCACGTCAAACACCGAAACGGCCCCGTACCGACCCCGTGATGGGGAGGGTACGGGGCCGTTGTCGTCTCCGTCAGTTCCAGCGCCAGGGGCCGTGGTCGAATGTGCGGTGTTCCTCGTCGTACAGGGCCGGAAGAGCGCGGGCCCAGCCGTCCGCGACCAGGCGGGCGGCCGGGACTATCAGGGCGGCCCAGTCGGTGATGGTGGCGGCGCGGGCCTGTTCCAGGATCAGCAGGCGGTACCGGGAGTACACCGCGTCATCCGGTCGGAGGTGCCGGTAGCGGCCCGCGTCGTCCAGCCACAGGCGGGCGTCGTGACTGAACAGCCGGTCGGCTTCCGGGTGGTCGGAGAGGACGTCCAGGACGTGCTCCTGGTCCGGGTTGTCAGCGGCCACCAGGGCGTGCAGGCGGTCCGTCAGGGAACCGGCGCCGAGCCGGCGGGCTCTACGCCGCCGGGCCACCGCGCACCCCCCAGCGGGCCCGTGCCATGGCCCTGGCTGCCGCAGAGCGGTCCGGGCCTGTCAGGCCGTCAGGGACCTGCTCAGGGTCCGGCATGACGGTCTTGACGATGGCCCATGCTGCCGCGCGTTCCCGGCGGGCCTCCGCCACGGCCGGATTGGCGACCAGTGTTCCCCGGGTACCGGAGATCAGGACGCCGTGGGCGGTCACGGCGGCGTCGCAGTCCTCCGCCCGGTCCAAGTGGGCCCCGGCCAAGGTCAGGGCCTCCTCGGCGAACTCGTCCGGCTCGCACACCTGGCGGAACAACTCCACCAGGCGCACCCCGGCGTTGCGGCCGTCGGGCACGGCGCCCCCTTCCTGTTATCTGTGCACGCGCACGCTTCTGGTGCGCTGGCAATGGGCGGACTGCTATACGCCTGCGGGGGCCGGGGAACCGCTGGAGGGGTTACCCCCCAGGGTGCCCGGCGTCAGGCCGCGAGCGTGATCTTGGTGATGGCGGCGCGGTGGGCGAAGCCGAAGCCGACCCGCATGGTGCCCCGGACCGCGACGCGGTCGGACGTGAAGAACGCATCCGAGGAAACGTCCACCTTCACGTCACGGCGCAAAATCGTGAACACACGGTCGTCCGGCAGGCCCCAGACGGTACCGGCCTTCACGGCCGGGCTGACGTACAGCGGCACGCCGCTGATCAGCCGTCGGGTAGGGGCGGTGGGGTCTGCGCCCAGAAGAGGGACGTTGCTGCCGGTCTGCTGCTTGAGCAGGGCCAGGGCAAGCGCGTCGGTGGGGTTGGCGACGAACGCGGTCAGGGTCGCGCCCACCGTCTCGGCCTGGGCGATGGCCTGGAGGAACGGATCGATGTTGGTGAACTTGGCCCCGGCCTGAATCACGGTGACCCCGGTCAGGGACTCAAGCCCCTTGGGAGCCGGTGCCGGTAGGTTGCCGAAGAACGCAGCGTCGACCTTGGCGGCGATGGAGCGGGCCAGGCCACTGCCGACCACGGCCTGGGCATCGGGGTTGCTGTCGTCGGCCAGCTCGGAGGAGACGACGGACAGCCCGGCGACCTTGGACGGCGTGACGACCTCCTCCCCCAGGGCGGCGTCATCGACGGGGATCTCTCCACCCTCGTCCACCCAGGCCGCCCCAGCGTCCTCCACCACCAGGGGCAGGTGCATCCGGGTGGACTGGGTGGCCAGGTTGGTGGAGACCTGGAAAGCGACCGATCCCGTCTGAACGGGCTGGACAATCAGGGCGGCGTACGCGTCCGGGGTGAATGCGGCAACGCCGGGCGTGGTGGTGGAAGTGGTTAAGGTGCGGTCTCCGGTTTTCTCTTAGCGGGTGGGCGGCTGAATGTGACCGACGAAAGCCGTGCTGCCGCGTCCGGCCTTTCGTTCCTCGCGGGCGCGGCTGAATGCGGAACTCCACTGCGTTGCCGGTGCCAGTCCGCTGGGAGTCAGTCCGCCACTTCCGAGCCCGGTGGGCTTGCTGGCGTGAATGGCGGCGCTGAGCGTGTGCGCCAGCTCTTCCAGGTTCTCGGCGGGGTGGTCCTTGAATGCCCGCAGGATTTCCGGCGTCACGTACGGCGTGCGGCGCGCCAGGTCCGTGATCAGGTCCTCCCGGTCGCGCTCCGCCTTGTACTGCTCCAGCTCGGCCACCCGCTGGCGCAGGGCCGTGAGCTCGTCCGGAACGCCGGCGGCCAGGGTCTCAGCCAGGGCGCCCTCCACCGGGGGCCCTGTGGCCGCTTGCGGGGCCTCTGGCAGGTCAGTGGAAGACATCAGCACTCTCCACGCTGGTGACGCCAGACAGCGCCAGACGGCCGTCCTGGGCGCTCAGTGCCCCGGCCGCGCAGGCCCGGGTGACGGCGCCCTGGAGGCCCAGGGCCTCGGCGGTCCGCTTCTCCCGGTACTCGGCGGACAGCTCGGGGCACCCTGCCGTCAGCGCGGAAGCGGCAAGCTCGCCGAGAAACGCAATGTGCTGCCGAGCGAGATTGATCCGGACATGAATTTCAGACATGGGGCGCTCTCCGTCCCGCAAGGCCCGGGGCAACAGACGGCCCGCACGGCAAATGGTCCCTACGTGGATCCAGAGAGAGCGAAGGTAGAGCGCCAGTCAGGCGTGTAGAAGTGTAGCTTTGAACCCCAGGATCTGTTTAGGCCCTATATATGTAGGCGTTAACCGTGAAACAGATGCAAACCTACACTTCTACACGCCCCTTCGCCGGAAAGGGAAACGGGTCGACTCGGGGCATGGCGTGCTGAATGTAGGACGGGACGCCGAACCTGGGTTAGAGCCTATGCGTATAGGTGTTTTACGTGGATCACCTACAAAACCTACATTCAACACAACCAGCACCCCCTAGAGACGCCAAACGGCCCGGCCCCGGGACTCTCCCAGGGCCGGGCCGTCGTGCTGTCGGGCCGTCAGGCGCTCACCAGGGCACGCCGTTCAGCCACGGTGGCCGGGCGGGTGAGCTTGTTCCTCTGCCGGGGTGGCTTACCCCACTCGATCACCACACGGTCGCCCGGAGTGCTCGCCGGGAGGATCGTCACCCGCAGGCCCTTCTCTGCCAGCATGCGGCGCTGCGTGGCCTCGTCAGCGCCCTCCCAGGCGTCGGACAAGGTCGAGTCCAACGTCACGTACGTGGTGGTCACTTCCGGGGCGTGCTCGGCCGTCAGCCGCGCCGTGGTCTCGGTGATCTCAGCCAGCTTCGCGGTCAGCCCGTCCAGCGCGGGCCCCTGCACCTTCGCAATCGCGGCGATCACACGCTCCTGCGAGGCCGCCAGATCGGCCAAGGCACCCGAGTGGTCGATGCCGCCGGTGTGAACGGCCTTCACCAGTTGCTCGGCGCCGAAGCGGGTGTGGAACTCGATGGACACCAAAGGCTCGACAATGCTCGCCATGATCGACCCGTGCCCGTTCTCGCACTGATAGACCGGCTTGCCTCGGTTGGACTTGCTGCCATTGAAGGCGCACCGCTGGACGCAGTCCACGAACCCGGCCAGGAACGGCGCTGCCGACCGGGGCGCGTACTCACCCCGAGCCAGCTCGTCCAAGCGCAGGCGCACGCGCGCGTAGGTGGTCGCATCCAGTACCTCCGGAGCGAACTGCACGGGGGTGACGCCGTCCTCCCGTACAACGAGTTCGCCCTTGTACTTGCGCCAACCGCGCAATGTGACCCCCTCCAACAGCTTCTTCCACTGCTGACGGCCGATCGGCAGGGGCTTGGACGTGCTGGCCAGGGTCCCGCCCGCCAGCAGCTCTCCGACGGCCTTGATCACCAGCGGCACCATCGCACTGTCCGCGTCCAGGTATGCCGGGGCCTTCGGGTGCTCCCGTACGGTCTTGAACGGGAACGGCGCGGTCCCGGAGATCCACCGGCCCTGCTCCCGGCGTTCCTGGTGCGCGGCCAGGATGCGCTCCGTCATCATCTGGCGCTCCCACTCCGCCAGCGCCACCAGGATGAGGGCGATCAGGCGCCCGCCGGGGGTGCCCGTGTTCAGCGAGCCGTCCGACGTTGCCAGGATGACGCGCTTGCCGGGCGTCTCTGCCCACTCCACCAGGTGCAGGAACTCCCGGACGGAGCGGCTGTAGCGGTCGAGCTTCCATGCCCACACGTGGGTCGGCTGATATGCCATGAGGCCGGACAGCCCTTCGCGGTCATCAAGAGGGGCCGCGCCGGACACGCCGTCGTCGATGAACACCTTGGCCGTGCACGGGTCGTACCCGGCAAGCTCAATGGCTGTCTGGCATGCCTTGAGCTGGACGTCCAACGACGTGGAAGCGTCGTCCGCACGCGACAGGCGCAGGCTGATCGCAAGGCGGGCCTCGGGGCGGAAGGTGGCGGGTACGGTGGGTGCAGAGGTCATGCTGGCCTGGGAGCGCACGGGTCGCTTCTCCGTATCGGGAGCGGTGAACAGTTCCCTCGAACAGGGCCGGCCGATCAACGCCAGCGAGCAGGTGCTCGCCGCGGTGGGCCGGACCCTGCTGCTGGACCGGACCGAACTCGACCACCTCTACCGGCTGGCCGGCCTCAGCGCCGTCCGGCGGACCGACCCGGCCCGGCCCTCCCTGGACCCGGCGACCCAGCAGATCCTGGACCAGCTCGACCCGCTGCCCGCCGCGGTGAACAACACCCGCTACGACCTGCTGGCGCACAACGCCGCGTACGACCTGCTGTTCCCCGGCGCGACCCGCCCCGCCGCACCGGGCGGGCGGCGGAACAGCATGTGGTGCGCCTTCACCGTCCCGCCCTGCTGCAACCCCTTCGTGAACCGGGACACCGAACTGCCCCGGATGGTCGGGGTGCTGCGCGGCGCGTACGGACGGCACGTCGGGGAGCCGGTCTGGGAGGAGTACGTCCGCGACCTGGCGGCGGCCAGCCCGGAGTTCCGCGAACTGTGGGCCCGTCAGGTGGTGGCGCCGCCCCGCTCGGCCCTCAAGGTCTTCCGGCACGCGGCCGTCGGGGAGCTGCGGTTCGGCCTCCTACCTGACCATGCCGAGCGCGCCCGAGGTCTACCTGACGGTCTACACCCCGGAGCGGCCCCAGGACCGGGCCGCCCTGGAGTGGCTGGCCGCCCACCCGGACGCCCCCGCCACCGACCACCACCACTGAGGGCGCCGGGAACACCGGGAACGCCGGAAGGCCGCCTCCCCTGGGGGAGACGGCCTTCCGACTGTCTGTGGAGCTACGGAGAATTGAACTCCGGACCTCTTGCATGCCATGCAAGCGCTCTACCAACTGAGCTACAGCCCCGCGTGCCGCACGGACCTGACGGTCCGTCGAAGCGGAGTGGAGCTACGGGGAATTGAACCCCGGACCTCTTGCATGCCATGCAAGCGCTCTACCAACTGAGCTACAGCCCCGCACTCGGAGGACTTCCCGCCTTCCTTCCGGTCGGCGTTCTTTCCTGCGAACGAGGAAGACTCTAGCTGGTCAGGGCCGGAACTGCGAAATCCGGCCCGGTCCGGGGCCCCTGCCTCAGGTCTCGTCGCCGATGACCGGCTGCGGCAGCGTGCCCGCGTTGTGCTCCAGCAGGCGCCAGCCGCGCACGCCCGGGCCGAGCACCGACCAGCAGCAGTTGGAGAGCCCGCCGAACCGCTCCCACTGGGCCGGCTCCAGCTCGAGCAGCCGCCCGAGCATGGTGCGGATGGTGCCGCCGTGGCTGACCACCACCAGGGTGCCGTCCTCGGGCAGCTTCTCCACCGCCGCCAGCACCACCGGGACGGACCGGTCGGCCACCTCGGTGCTCAGCTCGCCGCCGCCGCGGCGGACCGGCTCGCCCATCGCCCAGGCCTGGTACTCCTCCGGGTAGCGCGCCCGGATCTCACTGTTCGTCAGACCCTGCCACTCGCCCGCGTAGGTCTCCCGCAGGCCCTCGTGGTGGTCCACCGTCAGACCGGTGACCTTGGCCAGCTCGGCGGCGGTGCGCCGGGCCCGCTTGAGGTCGGAGGAGATCAGCAGGTCGGGCTTGAGCCCGGCGAGCAGCCTGGCCGCCCGCTGCGCCTGGAAGATCCCCTGGTCCGTCAGCTCGATGTCGGTGCTGCCCTGGAAGCGGTTCTCGAGGTTCCAGGAGGTCTGGCCGTGCCGCCAGAAGACGATGCGCGGGCCCCGCGCCTTGCCGCTCAGCTCTCGTCCTCGGAGGCGACGGCGTCCTCGGCCTCGCCGGTGGCGTTGCCCGCCAGGTCGGTCAGCACGCTCTCGGGGCGGTTGCGGGTGGCCAGCGCGTCGGCCGGGATCGGGAGCTCGGGGCAGTCCTTCCAGAGGCGGTCCAGCGAGTAGAAGGAGCGCTCCTCGGAGTGCTGGACGTGCACCACGATGTCCAGGTAGTCCAGCAGGATCCAGCGGCCCTCGCGCTCGCCCTCGCGGCGGACCGGCTTGATGTCCAGCTGCTCGCGCAGCTGGTCCTCGATCTCCTCGGCGATGGACTTCACCTGGCGGTCGTTGGCGGCCGAGGCGATCAGGAAGGCGTCGGTGATCGACAGCACCTCGCTGACGTCGAAGGCGATGATGTCGTGGGCCAGCTTGTCGGCGGCCGCCTGGGCGGCGACGTTGATCAGGTTCTGGCTGTGCTCGGTGGCAGTCACGTTGTACTTCCGGTCGGCTGTCTGGGATTCGCCTTCCAGGATCTCACGAACCGGCTCCGCCCCCGGCTGGATGGGCCGGGGGCGGAGCGAGGACGGGGCGACCGCTACTGCTTGGGGGCCGTGAAGTCCTTGCCGAGCACGATCACCACGTCGGCGTTCTGGGCGCCGGTGACCTTCTTCACCGCGTCCTCCTTGAACCCCAGCGCGGTGGCCAGCGACTGGGCGGCGGCCTGCTTGGCGTCGTCGGTGTAGCGGATCTCGCTGACCGGCTGGACCGGCGCCTTGGCCCCGGTCGGCAGCACCTCCAGGCCGCCGTTGGTGACCTGGATCGCG
The DNA here is from genome assembly GCF_044452665.1 of Kitasatospora sp. NPDC051853. Classification (NCBI taxonomy): domain Bacteria; kingdom Bacillati; phylum Actinomycetota; class Actinomycetes; order Kitasatosporales; family Streptomycetaceae; genus Kitasatospora; species Kitasatospora sp. NPDC051853. The sequence goes on from NZ_JBITBY010000002.1 coordinate 859,824, forward strand.
GCGGTGGTGGCGGCGTCGTCGCTGCCGCTGGCGTTCAGGATGCTGACCCGGGTGGTGGCGTTGGCCGCCTTGGCCTTGCTGACCGTGCCGCCCAGCACCTCCTTCACCTGGGCACCGGCGGTGGCCTCGTCCAGGGTGCCGTCGGGCTGCACCTTGAGGGTGGAGACGGTCAGCTTGCCGCTCTGGTCGAGCTGGGCCAGCTGGGCCAGCACCGCGCCGAGGGCGGCCTCGGGCAGCGAGGGGTCGAGCACCGAGCCGACCCGGCGGACGGTGTCCTGGGCCTCCTTCAGCTCGGTCGGCATCACCTTCAGCACCGCGTCCATGACCTGGCCGAAACGGGCCAGCTGGGCGTCGGTGGACTCGCCGGGCGCCTGGTAGGTGGCGTACGCGACGGCGGCCGGGCCGCTCAGCGTGACGTTCTTCCCGGCCGGGGCCAGCTCCTTGCCGGCGGCGTCCTTCACCGCGGCGTTGGTGTCCACCTTGATGGAGCCGAGCTGGGCCACCATCCGGTCCAGGTACGGGGTGTCGAGGCGCCACGTCCCGGCGACCGGGGCGCCGAGCACGGTGGCCAGGCCCTCGCGGGTGGCGGCCGCGCCGAGCGCGTCCATCGACCTGCCGAGCGGCTCGGTGGCGGAGTCGCCGGTGCTGGGCAGCTTGAGGACGTCCGGCAGCAGCAGCACGCTGGCCTTCTGGCCGGACTGGTCGTTGACCAACAGGGCGGTGGAGACCTTGCCCTGACGGTCCTTCAGGTGGAGCACGTTCACGGTCCGGCCACCGGCCGCCTTGGCCGCGGCGCTGGAGCCGCCGAGGTCGCCCTTCCACCACAGGTAGCCGGCCGTGCCGCCGCCGGCCAGGGCCAGCACCAGCAGGGCGCCGATCGCCCGGGTGCGCAGCTTGCGGCGGCGCTCGTCCCGGCGCTCGGTGCGGGACTCGGCGAACTTCAGCCAGTCGATGACGTCCTCGGCCTGGTCCACCTCCTCGTCCACGAAGGTGAACTCACCGGTCGGGTAGTCCCGGTCCGCCTTGGGGCCGGCGGGCTTGGGCGTCGCGGGCTTCGGCGCGGCCGGGCGGGCGGCCGCGGCCGGCCGGGGCGCGACCGGCGGCGGCACGACCGCGGGCTCGGGCTGCTGCGGCACCACCGGCGGCGGGGCCACCGGCTGGACGGGGGCCACCGGCTGCTGGGGCTGCTGGTAGTACTGCTGGGGCTGCTGCTGGTACGGGTCCTGGACGTACGCCTGCTGCTGCTCCGGCTGGACGTACTGCTGCTGCCCGTAGCCGTCGTAGTACTGGGGCTGCTGGGGCTGTTGCGGCTGCTGGTAGTACTGCTGCTGGTACGGGTCCTGGACGTACGCCTGCTGCTGCTCCGGCTGGACGTACTGCGGCTGGCCGTAGGCGTCGTAGTAGACCTGCGGCTGCTGCTGGTACGGGTCCTGCGGGTACCACTCCTGCTGCCCGCCGCCCTGCTGCTGATCACCCGTCACGGGGTGCCCCCTCGCGCGTACAGCTCCCGCTTGTGGATGTACCGGACGACGCCGTCCGGGACGAGGTACCAGACCGGTGCGCCCTTGGCGACCCGCACCCGGCAGTCGGTGGAGGAGATGGCCAGCGCGGGCACCTCGACCAGGGAGACGCCGCCGGCCGGCAGACCGGCGTCGGAGAGTATGTGGCCGGGCCGGGTGCAGCCGATGAAGTGGGCGAGCTCGAACAGCTCGTCGGAGGAGCGCCAGGAGATGATCTGGGCCAGCGCGTCGGCTCCGGTGATGAAGAACAGGTCCGCGTCCGGGTGCTGGGCCCGCAGGTCGCGCAGGGTGTCCACGGTGTAGGTGGGGCCCTCGCGGTCGATGTCGATCCGGCTGACCGAGAACTGCGGGTTCTCGGCGGTGGCGATGACCGTCATCAGGTAGCGGTCCTCAGCGGGGGTGACGTGCCGGTCGCTCTTCTGCCACGGCTGCCCGGTCGGCACGAAGACCACCTCGTCGAGGTGGAAGGCGCTCGCCACCTCACTCGCGGCGACCAGGTGCCCGTGGTGGATCGGGTCGAAGGTGCCGCCCATCACGCCGAGGCGCTTGCGTGCCCGCTCACCGGCGGCCTTGGCCTGCTGTCCCATGCCGCCACACCTTACGCGAACCCCGTCGCGGCCGGGCAAGCCCGCCCGGCCGCGCGGTGCGCGACGCCGCTGCTCAGCGGTCGCGGTTGAAGCGCGTGGTGATGAAGAGGAGGAGCAGCAGGATGAACAGACCCGCGCCACCGGTGAGGTACGGGCTCAGGCTCTCGTGGTTGCCACCCTCGCCGCCCTCGGAGGCCAGCTGGGTCAGGAGGGGAAGTGCGGTGTGGGTCATGGTCGGCAGGACCTTCTCGACTCGGTGAGGGCCAGGGCGCGCGGGCCGGGGCGGCCCACCGGCCCATCGTACGGGGCGCCCCCGCGCAACCGCTCGCCGCCCCACCGCGTCTGACGCCTCGGCAGGGGCTCGGCGGACGGGGTGTCAGCTGTTCCGGGCGGACGGGGTGTCAGCTGTTCCGGTTGGCCCGGGCGATCGCCCAGCCGAGCAGGCCGACGCCGACCACGCTGGCCACCAGCACGATGCGCAGGAAGAGGCCCGGGCCCGGCTCCTCGGAGATCGGTCCGGCCAGCTGGGCAAGGGTGGCGGCGTTCATCGGGGTCTCTCCTCGGTCCGTACGGCTCGACCCTCAGGGTAGACCCGCTCACGCCGACGGACGGACGCCGGGCCCGGCGTAGGGTGGCCGACGGGGACGAGTACACGCAGACGGACGTTGGAACCGACAGCAAGCGGGGGCCGGGCGGAAGCCGGTGCCGGCGACGACCCAGGAGGTACTCAGCAGATGACCGACATGACCAAGGACAACGCGCCGGGCCGCCGCCGCGAGCGCTTCCCCGGGATCTCGACCCGGGCCTGGGAGCACCCGGCCGACCGGTCCGCCCTGGTCGCGCTCCGCAGGCTCACCGGCTTCGACGACGTGCTGAGGAAGCTGGCCGGCCTGGTCTCCGAGCGCAGCGTCCGGCTGATGTTCCTGGCCACCGCGGTGAAGGCCTCGGAGCGCCAGTTCCCCGAGCTGCACGCGATGGTGCGGGACGCGGCCTACGTGCTGGACCTCGACCAGGTGCCGGACCTGTACGTGACCCAGGACCCGACGGTCAACGCGATGTGCATCGGGATGGACACCCCGATCATCGTGCTCACCACCGGGCTGGTCGAGCTGCTCGACGCCGAGGAGCTGCGGGCCGTGATCGGCCACGAGGTCGGGCACGCGATGTCCGGCCACGCGGTCTACCGGACCATGCTGCTGATCCTCACCAACGTGGCCACCCGGATCGCCTGGATCCCGCTCGGGAACCTCGCCATCACCGCGGTGATCACCGCGCTCAAGGAGTGGTTCCGCAAGGCCGAACTCTCCTGCGACCGGGCCGGTCTGCTGGCCGGTCAGGACCTCCAGGCCTCGATGCGCGGGCTGATGAAGCTGGCCGGCGGCCACCACCTGGCCGAGATGAACGTGGACGCCTTCCTGGAGCAGGCCGAGGAGTACGAGAAGGCGGGCGACCTGCGGGACGGCGTCATCAAGCTGCTCCAGGTGCTGCCGCAGACCCACCCCTTCGCGGTGGTGCGGGCCGCCCAGCTGAAGAAGTGGTCGGAGAGCGACGAGTACCGCTCGATCCTGGCCGGGGCCTACCCGCGCCGGGCCGACGACCCGGACGCCTCGGTCGGCGAGCAGTGGAAGGCCGCCGCCGAGTCGTACTCCAAGTCGGTCAAGGAGAGCAAGGACCCGCTGATGGGCCTGCTGCGGGACGTGGCCGGCGGGGTCGGCACCGTCGGCGGCAAGCTCCGGGACACCTTCACCGGCAAGCCCGCCTCCTCCGGCGGATCGGAGCGCCCCGGCGGTTCGGAGCGGTCCGGCGGGGAGTGAGCTCCGCGGGCCCGGGGGCGCGTGCCGCCCCCGGGCCCGTCACTGCTTGAGCGGCGCGCAGAGCGTCCAGGCCGGACGGGCGTGGTCGCCCGGGTCGACGGCCGGCGGCGGGGCGGAGCCGCCGAGCAGCGGCTGGAGGTCGGCCGCCAGCCGGGTGCCGCAGGCGGTCGGCCCGGCCTGCAGCACCGAGTCCACCACCCGGACCCGGGAGGCGGCCAGGTCGGCCCGGTCCAGCTCGAAGCGGAGCGCCCGGCGGACGGTGTGCAGGGTGACCGGGCCGGACGGCTGGTCGGCGGCCCGCAGCGCGTAGACGAAGGTGTGGTCGGTGCCGATCTCCAGCGTCCCGGCGTCCGCCTCGTCCACCCGCATCGCGCCGACCACCTTGACCGTCTCGGTGGCCAGCGCCACCGCGGCCGGGTCGAAGCGGACCAGCCAGCCGGTCGCGGCGTGGTGCTGGTCGTCGCTGGGGGTGGCCAGGCTCTGGTCGAACTGGTCCTGCTCCCCCGGGGTGAGCAGCCGGCGGACCGCCTCGGTGCCGCCGCGGCCGGTCAGCACCGCCGGGTCGAGGGCCGAGACGGTCAGGTACTTCTCCACCGTGGCCAGCGCCCGGGAGACCTCGGACTTGGTGAAGTGCGCGGTGGCCGAGCCGCCGGGGGCGGCCAGCCCGGCCGTGCCGTCCCGGTAGGAGGCGGGGAGCCCGGCGAACGGGTCCTGCCGGTCGGCCACCGGGGTGACGGCCGAACTCGGCACCAGGGCCACCAGACTGACGGTCAGTTGGTTCCCGGTCGGCTGGGTGGAGCGGGGCTGCGGGGTGGAGAGGCCGAAGTAGACCGCGGCCGCGAAGGCCACCACGATCACCAGCATCAGGGCCAGCGCCTGGCGGGAGAGACTGCCCAGCGGCCCCCGCCGGCGGACCCCCGCCCGCCCGTACCCGCCGCCCAGCCGCTCCCGGGCCGAGAGCTCCTGGATCCGGGCAGCGCGGACGAACGATTCGTCGAAGACGACGGACCGGTACTCGTCCTCGTTACCTGAACCACCGTCGGGCACACCCTCCGGAGGTTCGAGCGGGTCACCCATGATTCAAGGGTAGAGCGGCCGTTCGCGCGCCACGAGAGGCTGTGCACAACTTCTTCGCGGCCGCCGGCGGGGCGGCCCGCGGGCGGTGTCAGCCGGTCAGCGAGACCGCTCTCGGCGGGGCCGGAACGGGGATGTCGGACGGGCTGCTGGTGCCCGTCTCCGGGCGGCCCGCCGGTGCCTCCGCGCCACCGGTGCCCCGGTAGATCGCGGCCACCGCGACGGCCACCACGCTGACGCCCATCACCACCGCGAGCACCCAGGCGACCGGCCGGTGCCAGCGCTGCTGGGCCACCGAACGGGCGGCCCCGGCCCGGCCGGGGTCGAAGCCGTCGGACCGCCAGCGCGAGCGGCGGGCGGGGCGGCCCGGGGGCGCCCACGGGTCCCAGTAGCGCCGGTCGTCCTCCAGGCCGGCCGGGTGCGGCCGGAGCTCCAGCGGGAGCCCGCCGGCGTCCGGCAGCTCGGAGCCGCGCCCCAGGGTCAGCGTCTCCGGCTCGAACCTGGCCTCGGCCGCGGCCAGCTGCCGCTCCTCGGCGCTGGGCTCGTGCACAGCGGCTGACCGGATGAATGCCTCGTCGAGGACCACGCTGGCGAACTCTTCGTCCGCTCCACCGTGGTCTGCGCCGTCGGAGTACGGCGAGTCCCCCTGCTTCTCGGCCATGGCTTCAATGTATTACCGGCCGGGGGATTTGTCTGTGGCTATTCGCAGTTCGGGCGTCACGGACGGCCACCACTGCGGCCGTCCGTGACCCGACGTCAGCCGTTGGCACCGCCCACGGTCGGAGTAGCCCCGCCCCGCACGTGCCCGTCACCGGTGACGACGTACTTGGTCGAGGTCAGCTCCGGCAGCCCCATCGGGCCGCGCGCGTGCAGCTTCTGGGTCGAGATGCCGATCTCGGCGCCGAAACCGAACTCACCCCCGTCGGTGAACCGCGTCGACGCGTTGACCGCCACCGTGGTGGAGTCCACCAGCTGGGTGAACCGGCGGGCCGCCGCCTGCGAGGTGGTCACGATCGCCTCGGTGTGGCCGGACGACCAGCGCCGGATGTGCGCCACCGCCGCGTCCAGCGAGTCCACCACGGCCGCCGCGATGTCGTAGGAGAGGTACTCCGTCTCCCAGTCCTCCTCGGTGGCCGGCACCGCCGTCACCGCGGTCCCCTCGGCGGCCTTCAGCACCGCGTCGTCGCCGTGCACGGTGACGCCCGCCTCGGCGAGGGCGGCCAGCGCCAGCGGCAGGAAGGCGTCCGCCACGTCGCGGTGGACCAGCAGGGTCTCGGCGGTGTTGCAGACGCTGACCCGCTGGGTCTTGGAGTTGAGCAGGATGCCGACCGCCATCGCCAGGTCCGTCTCGGCGTCCACGTAGACGTGGCAGTTGCCGGTGCCGGTCTCGATCACCGGGACGGTGGAGCCCTCCACCACGGTGCGGATCAGCGAGGCGCCGCCGCGCGGGATCAGCACGTCCACCAGACCGCGGGCCCGCATCAGCTCCTGCACCGAGTCCCGGCTCTCCCCCGGCACCAGCTGGATCACGTCGGCGGGCAGGCCGGCCGACTCGACGGCGTCCCGCAGGACCTCGGTGAGGGCGGTGTTGGAACGGTAGGCGGAGGCCGAGCCGCGCAGCAGCACCGCGTTGCCGGACTTCAGGCACAGGGCGGCGGCGTCCACCGTGACGTTCGGGCGGGCCTCGTAGATGATGCCCACCACCCCGAGCGGGACCCGGACCTGACGGACGTCCAGACCGTTGGGGAGGGTGTAGCCGCGCACCACCTCGCCGACCGGGTCCGGCAGGCCGACCACGCTGCGCACGTCGGCGGCGATGGCGGCGATCCGCTCGTCGGTGAGGGTGAGGCGGTCGATCACGGACTCGGCGGTACCGGCCTCGCGGGCGCGGGCCACGTCCTCCGCGTTGGCCGCGGTGATCTCGGCGCTGCGGGCGGTCAGGGCGTCGGCGATCGCCAGCAGCGCGGCGTCCTTGGCGCGGCGCGGCAGTGGGGCGAGGACGGCGGCCGCCTCACGTGCACGGCGCGCGACGGCGAGGACGGGGCTGGTGGTCAGGTCGCTGGTCATGGCGCAAGGGTAGCGACTGCCGTCCCCGGGGCCGCCCACCTTTCGAGCGGTGAGACGGGGACGCCCGGGGCGCGCCGGGTTGCGCCCCGCAGGGGCGCGGGGAACTGCGCGCTGGGGAACGGCAGCACGTGCAACCGGCTGACCTGCCCTCAGGTGCAGGTGAGCCGCCTTCCGACTCGCGCAGTTCCTCGCGCCCCCAGAGGTGTGGCCACTACCAGGGGTGGACGCCGCCGAGGTGGGGCGGGGGCCCGCCGAAGCCTTCGGCGATGCGTTTCTGGTAGGTGGGGCGGTCGATCACCTCGAGGCCGACGATCTCCCAGGGCGGGAGGTTGGCGGTGCTCTTGTGCTCGCCCCAGAGGCGGAGCGCGATGGCCGCCGCGTCGTGGAGGTCGCGGGCCTGCTCCCAGTAGCGGATCTCCGCGTGGTCCGCCGCGTAGCGGGCCGTCAGGAAGAAGGAGTGGTCGTGCGCCAGCTTCTCCAGCCCGGTGCGGAGTTCGGCGAGCGGGGTGACCTGTCCGGCGACGCTGAGCACGATGTGCCAGAGCCGGGCCTCCGGCTGCTCCGGCTCCTCGACGCGCTCGGCCGCGCCGGGCCGCAGGCGCCGCACGGGCGAACGCTGCTCGGCCACCCGTGCGGTCGCGTCGCTCCCGCTCTCCCCGGCCCCGCCGTCGATGCTGGTCAGTCTCCGTCCCACCGGCGGCCTCCTGTTCGGCGACGTCGTGTCACGGCCGCCGCTGCGGCCCCCGGGCACGGCCCGTCAGCCACGCAGGATGACCAGGTCGTCCCGGTGGATGACCTCGCGTTCGTACGCGGCACCGAGCTCCTGGGCCAGCTCCTTGGTGGAGCGGCCGAGCAGACGGGGCAACTCCCTCGCATCAAAGTTGACCAGTCCACGGGCGACGATGTGGCCGTTTTCGCCAAGAAGGTCCACCGGATCACCCGCGGAGAACTCCCCGTCCACCCGGGTGACGCCGGCGGGCAACAGGGACTTGCCGCCGGAGACCACGGCCTCGACCGCGCCGGGGTCGAGCTGGAGGGCGCCGCGCGGGGTGGAGGCGTGTTCCAGCCAGAGCAGGCGGTCGGCGGAGCGGCTGCCGGTGCGCAGGAAGAGGGTGCCGGTCTGACGGCCCGCCAGGGCGTCGGCGGCGTGCCGGGCGGCGGTGAGGACGACGGGGATGCCGGCGCCGGTGGCGATCCGGGCGGCCTCGACCTTGGTGACCATGCCGCCGGTGCCGACGCCGGCCTTGCCGGCGCTGCCGATCTCGATGCCGGCCAGGTCCTCGGGGCCGGCCACCTGCTCGATCCGGCTGGTGCCGGGCTTGCTGGGGTCGCCGTCGTAGAGGCCGTCCACGTCGGAGAGCAGGACCAGCAGGTCGGCCCGGACCAGGTGGGCGACCAGGGCGGCGAGGCGGTCGTTGTCGCCGAACTTGATCTCGGCGGTGGCAACGGTGTCGTTCTCGTTGACGATCGGCATCGCGCCCATCGCCAGCAGCTGGTCGAGGGTGCGGTAGGCGTTGCGGTAGTGGGCCCGGCGGCTGGCGTCCTCGGCGGTCAGCAGCACCTGGCCGACCCGCAGGCCGTAGCGGGCGAAGGAGGCGGTGTAGCGGGCCACCAGGAGGCCCTGGCCGACGCTGGCGGCGGCCTGCTGGCGGGCCAGGTCCTTGGGGCGCTTCTCCAGGCCGAGCGGGGCCAGGCCGGCCGCGATGGCGCCGGAGGAGACCAGCACGATCTCGGGGGCGTCGGGCCGGGTGCGGACCTTGGCGAGGGCGTCCACCAGGGCGTCCACCCGGTCGGCGTCCAGGCCGCCGGCCGCGGTGGTGAGCGAGGAGGAGCCGACCTTGACGACGATCCTGCGTGCGGTGAGCACTTCCTGACGCAGTGTCCGGTCCGTCATCTGGCTGCCCTCCGCACGTGGTTCGACGGAGCGTAATCTACGCGATCACGACGCGGCCCCCGCACGCGATGTCACCCTGTGGGACGTGCGCGTGCGGGGGCTGACGGTCGGTCAGTCCTCGTCCGAGTCCAGCTCCGGGCGGTTGCTGGAGAGCGCCTCGAAGGCGAGGTACTCCTCCTCCGCCGCGTCCCGGCCCTTCTGCTTGGCCCGGCGGCGGTCCACGGCCGGACGCTGGGTCTCCATCCGGTGGTCCTCGCCGCGGCGGCCGAGCATCTCGGCGCCGGCGGCCATGGTGGGCTCCCAGTCGAAGACCACGGCGTTCTCGTCGGGCCCGATGATGACGGTGTCGCCCTCCTGGGCGCCGACCTTCCAGAGCCGGTCCTCGACGCCGAGGCGGGCCAGGCGGTCGGCCAGGTAGCCGACGGCCTCGTCGTTGGTGAAGTCGGTCTGGCGGACCCAGCGCTCGGGCTTGGAGCCGCGCACGCGGTAGGCGCCGTCCTCCTCCTCGACGGTGAAGCCGGCGTCGTCGACCGCGACCGGGCGGATCACGATCCGGGTGGCCTCCTCGACCGGCTTGGCCGCGCGGGCCTCGGAGACGATCTGGGCCATCGCGAAGCTCAGCTCGCGCAGGCCCTTGCGGGAGGCGGCGGAGACCTCGAAGACGCGGTAGCCGCGCTCCTCCAGGGAGGCCCGGGTGAGGTCGGCGATGTCCTGGCCGTCCGGCACGTCGGTCTTGTTGAGGGCGACCAGGCGCGGGCGGTCCTCCAGACCGCCGTACTGGGCCAGCTCCTCCTCGATGGTCTCCAGGTCGGTGAGCGGGTCCCGGCCGGGCTCCAGGGTGGCGCAGTCCAGCACGTGCACCAGGACCGAGCAGCGCTCCACGTGGCGCAGGAACTCCAGGCCCAGGCCGCGGCCCTGGCTGGCGCCGGGGATCAGGCCGGGGACGTCGGCGACGGTGTAGACCGTCTCGCCGGCGGTGACCACGCCGAGGTTGGGGACCAGGGTGGTGAACGGGTAGTCCGCGATCTTCGGGCGGGCCGCCGAGAGCACCGCGATCAGCGAGGACTTGCCCGCGCTCGGGTAGCCGACCAGCGCGACGTCGGCGACGGACTTGAGCTCCATCACGATGTCGCGGGCGTCGCCGGGCTCGCCGAGCAGCGCGAAGCCGGGCGCCTTGCGGCGGGACGAGGCGAGCGCCGCGTTGCCGAGGCCGCCGCGGCCGCCCTGGGCGGCGACGAAGCTGGTGCCGTGGCCGACCAGGTCGGCCAGCACGTTGCCCTTCTTGTCCATCACCACGGTGCCGTCCGGCACCAGCAGCACCAGGTCGTCGCCGGTGGCGCCGGTCCGGTGGCCGCCCGCGCCGGGCTTGCCGTTGGTGGCCTTGCGCTTGGGCGAGTGGTGGTACTCGAGCAGGGTGGTGACCTGGGCGTCGACCGTCAGGATGACGCTGCCGCCCTCACCGCCGTTCCCGCCGTCGGGTCCGCCGAGGGGCTTGAACTTCTCCCGGTGCACGGAGGCGCAGCCGTGGCCTCCGTTACCCGCGGCGACGTGCAGTTCGACGCGGTCCACGAAGGTGGTCATGAGGTGTGCCTCCAGCTATGGGGAAAAACAGTTGTCTGCTTCAAAGCATGGAGGGTGGACCGGATAATTCCGGTCCACCCTCCACGGAATCCGACGTGACGTCAGATTCAGGCCTCAACGGCCACGATGTTGACGACCTTGCGGCCGCGACGGTTGCCGAACTGGACCGCACCGGCGGTCAGCGCGAACAGGGTGTCGTCGCCACCGCGACCGACGCCCGCACCCGGGTGGAAGTGGGTGCCGCGCTGGCGGACGAGGATCTCGCCGGCGCTGACGACCTGGCCGCCGAAGCGCTTGACGCCGAGGCGCTGGGCGTTCGAGTCACGGCCGTTGCGGGTAGAGCTTGCGCCCTTCTTGTGTGCCATCTCTCGCTATCCCCTTACTTGCTGACGGAGTCGATGCTGGTGATCCGCACAGCGGTGTGCTGCTGGCGGTGACCCTGGCGGCGACGGTAACCGGTCTTGTTCTTGTAGCGCAGGATGACGATCTTCTCGCCCTTGGTCTGGTCGACCACCTCGGCGTGAGCCTTCACGCCGGCGAGCACCCACGGGTCGGAGGTGACGGCGTCACCGTCGACGACCAGGATGGTCGAGAGCTCCACCGAGTCACCCGGCTTGGCGTCAACACGGTCAATCTCCAGCACGTCGCCGACGGCGACCTTGTGCTGGCGGCCGCCTGCGCGAACGATCGCGTACATGCGGTACCCCATTTCTAACTCGGTCGGAAACTCTCGATGCCAGCACCTGGGTACGGACACAGGCGCCTCCCCCGGACCGGAGCCCGGGAGGTGATGTGCTCGGGAGCGTGGCGTAGACACGCCGAGGGTCAAGAATACGGACGGCCCACCGCTTGGGCAAACCGGCCCCTACCGGGCCGGGGCGGTCGGAACCGACCGCCCCGGCACCAGGGCTTACTCGGCCGCCGAATCACCCTCGGCGGCCGCTGCCTTCTTGGCCGCCGCGCTGGTCCGCTTGGTGGCGGTCTTGCGGGCGGTGGTCTTCTTGGCCGCGGCGGTGGTCTTCGCCGCAGCGGTCTTCTTGGTGGCCGTGGCCTTCTTCGCGGCGGTCTTGCGGGCCGCGCGCTTCTTCGGCGCCGGAGCCTCCTCCTCGGCCGGGGCCTCGGTGGTCCCCTCGGCGGGAGCCTCCTCGGTCACGGCGGCGGGGGCCTCCTCGGCCGGCGCCTCGGCGACGACCTCGACGACCTCGACGGGCTCGACGACCTCGGCCACCGGCTCCGCCACCTCGACGGCGGGCGCCTCGGCGGCCGACAGCGCGGCCTCCATGGCGGCCTCGGCGCGGGCCTGCAGCACCACGATCTCGGCACCGGCCGGGGTGCCCGCCGGAGCGGTCGCCTTCCGGACGGCCCGGCGGCGGGTGCGCCCGGCCGGAGCGGCCGGGGCGGCCGGGATCTCCACCAGGTCGACCGCCGGGGCGGCCTCGGGCTCGGCGGCGGCCTCGACGGCCGGCTCCTCGCGGAGGGTGACCAGCGGCTCCTCGCGGAGCGTCACGATCACCGGCTCCTCGACCGCGGTCTCCTCGCCGGAGACGATCTCGAGGTCGTCGTGCTCGTGGTCGTGGTCGTGGTCGTGGCCGACCGCCTGCGGCTCCTCGGCCGCGGCGCCGCCCTTGCCCCGGCGACGGCGCTTCGAGCCGCCCGAGGCGGCCTCGCCGGCCGTGCCGACCGGGCCACCGCCGCCACCCTGGGAGGTGGGCTGCTCCATGTGCACGATGACGCCGCGCCCGTTGCAGTGCACGCAGGGCTCGGAGAAGGACTCCAGCAGGCCCTGGCCGACCCGCTTGCGGGTCATCTGCACCAGGCCGAGCGAGGTGACCTCGGCCACCTGGTGCTTGGTCCGGTCCCGGCCCAGGCACTCCAGCAGGCGGCGCAGCACCAGGTCGCGGTTGGACTCCAGCACCATGTCGATGAAGTCGATCACGATGATGCCGCCGAGGTCGCGCAGCCGGAGCTGACGGACGATCTCCTCGGCCGCCTCGATGTTGTTCCGGGTGACGGTCTCCTCGAGGTTGCCGCCCTGGCCGACGAACTTGCCGGTGTTGACGTCGACCACGACCATCGCCTCGGTCCGGTCGATCACCAGCGAACCGCCGCTGGGCAGCCAGACCTTGCGGTCCAGCGCCTTCATCAGCTGCTCGTCGATCCGGTAGGTGGCGAACACGTCCACGTCGGAGGTCCACCGCTGCAGACGGTCCGTCAGGTCCGGCGCCACGTTGGAGACGTACTCGTGGATGGTGCTCCAGGCCTCGGCACCCGAGACGATGACCTTGGTGAAGTCCTCGTTGAAGATGTCGCGGACGACCCGGACGGTCATGTCCGGCTCGCCGTAGAGCAGCGCCGGGGCGTTGCCGGAGGCGGCCTTCTTCTGGATCTCCTCCCACTGCGCCTGCAGGCGCTGCACGTCGCGGGTCAGCTCGTCCTCGCTGGCGCCCTCGGCGGCGGTGCGCACGATGACGCCCGCGTCGTCCGGGACGATCTTCTTGAGGATCTGCTTCAGGCGGGCGCGCTCGTTCTCCGGCAGCTTGCGGGAGATGCCGGTCATCGAGCCCTCGGGCACGTAGACCAGGTAGCGGCCGGGCAGCGAGATCTGGCTGGTCAGGCGGGCGCCCTTGTGGCCGATCGGGTCCTTGGAGACCTGCACCAGCACGGACTGGCCGGACTTCAGCACCGACTCGATCCGGCGCGGGCCGCCGTGGCCGAGCGCGCCGAAGTTGACCTCACCGGCGTAGAGCACCGCGTTGCGGCCCTTGCCGATGTCGACGAAGGCGGCCTCCATCGACGGCAGCACGTTCTGGACCTTGCCCAGGTAGACGTTGCCGACGTACGAGGTGGCCTGCTCCTTGTTGACGTAGTGCTCGACGAGCACGTTGTCCTCGAGGACGCCGATCTGGGTGCGCTGGCCGTTCTGACGGACCACCATGACCCGCTCGACCGACTCGCGGCGGGCCAGGAACTCGGCCTCGGTGATGATCGGCACCCGGCGGCGGCCCAGCTCGCGGCCCTCGCGGCGGCGCTGCTTCTTGGCCTCCAGACGGGTGGAGCCCTTGATGGACTGCACCTCGTCCGGGTCGAACGACGGCTCGGCGGAGCGGCGGCGCGGCTCGCGCACCTTCACCACGGTGCGGACGCCGTCCTCGGTGGTCTCGGCGGCCGGCTCGGCACCGGCCTCACCGCTGCGGCGGCGACGGCGACGACGGCGGCGCGAGGAGGCCAGGCCACCGGCCAGCTCGTCCTCGTCGTCACCCTCGGCCTCGGCGTCGGCCTCCTCCTCGGCGGCCGGCACCTCCTCCTGCTGCTCGGTGGCCTCCGGCTCCTCGGCCTCGCCACGGCGGCGGCGACGGCCACCGCGACGGCGGCGGCGGGACGGACGGTCGTCCTCCCACTCGTCCTGCTGCTGCTCCTGGGGCGCCGTCAGCTCGGCGGGCTCCTCCTCGGCCGGGGCCTCGGCCCGGACCGGCTCCTGACGGACCGTCTCCTGGCGCACCGGCTCCGAACGGGCCTGCTCCCGGCGCGGCTGGGTCTGCACGCGGACCGCACGGCGGTCGCGGCGGCGGCGGCCGACGCCGCTGTACTCGTACTCGTCCTCCTCGGTGACCGGAGCGACGACGACCGGCTCGGCCTGCGCGACCGGGGCCACGGCGGCGACGGCCGCGGGCTTCTCCGGGGCGACGTAGGGGGCGGGCTCCTGGAAGACCGGGGCCTGGAAGATCGCGGTGGACGGGCGGACCGCGCGGCGGCGGGCGCGCGGCGGGGCGGCGTCCTCGACCACCGGCTGCGGCGCGGCGGCGGCCGGCTCCTCGGCGACGGTCTCCTCGACCGCCTCCGGCTCCTCCTCCGGGGTCTCCTCGGCGACCGGCTCCACGACGGTCTCCTCGACCACCGGGGCGGGCTCGACCACACGGCGGCGGCGGGTGCGGCGGGCCGGGGCGGCGGGCTCCTCGGCCACCGGCTCGGCCGCGGGGGCCTCGGCCGGGGCCTCGACGGCGGCCGGACCCGCGGCCACGACGGCCTCGGCGGTCAGCGGCTCGGCGGCGGGCTTGGCCTCGGCGCGCTTGCGGGTGCGGCGGGCCTTGGGCTTCTCCTCCGCCACCGGCTCGGCGGCCGGGGTCTCGGCCGGGGCCTCCGCGGCGGCCGGCTCGGTGGTGACCACCGCGGTGGCCTCCGGCGCACCGGCCGGGGACTCGGCGCGCTTGCGGGTGCGGCGGGCCCGGACCGGCTTGGCCTCGGCGGCCGGCTCGGCCGCGGGGGCCTCGGCCGGAGCCTCGTGCGTCTCGGCCGGCAGCACCGTCTCGGCGGCCTCGACGGCCGCGCCCTGCGGGGTGCCGGCCGGGCGGGACACGGCGCGGCGACGACGGCGCGGCGGGGCCGCGTCGGTCTCGGGTGCGCCCTGCTGTTCGCTGTTCTCGTTATCGAGCATGCGGGTGGATCTCCCGTCAGGCCCCCGGGCTCCGCATCCGGGCACGTCGCGACGCCGCCGGGCCGGCCGGGCCGCGGGTTCGCGGGCCAGACCGCCTGGGCGTCGCCGTGCGGACGCGAGGCCGCACAGGGGCTCGTAGTCTCGCTCGGCGCCCCGCACGGTGCGGGGTGTCGAAAGTCTTCTGGTACCGACCAGTCTTCTGTGGTTGTCCGGCCTGCGCCGGTCCCCCGTCCCGGATGGCTGCCGGAGGGGCCTCGGGCCCACCACCCATCCGGGGTGGCGGGCCACAAGGGGCTGGCCTGCGTCGACGCCCGCTCCCCTGGGGAGCCGGGCGGCCCGGAGCGGCAAGGCCCGGAAGCCGGGCCTGCCCTCCTCCCGCCAGGCGGACGCAGGTGCGCGCGGCCCGGCGGCCTCTAGCCGGCCGGGGCCGCGGCGCGGTCGAGCGCCAGCGGGTCGGTCACCGTGCCGGTCTCTGCGTCGAGCGGCCCCTGCGCCAGCCTGGTCACCTCAGCGGGGACCGGCGGCGCCAGGTCGGCCGTCGCACGGAGACCGGACAGAACGTCGTCGGGTCGTACGGCGGGTGTGGCGTGTCGTACTACCAGGCGCAGTATCGCACAGGGTCCGGCGGTACGAACATCGCGCGTACCGTCCGTACCGGTGTTGTTACCGTCGCCCACCTGCGGCGCAAGGAGTTCCAGCGCCGCCACCGCGCCGCGCGCGTCGAAGACCCGGATGCCGTTCTTCGTCTGGCGTTCGACCTCCACCTGCTCCTCGGCCAGGAACAGCGCGATCGCGCGGGCCGCCTCCTCCTCGGTGACCCGGTCCAGCCGGACCTGCCACTCGGAGGCCTCCAGGCGCTCCACGAAGTGCGGCGTGCGCACCTCGACGGCGTCGATCACGTCCAGGCCGGGCGGCAGCGACTCGTCGAGCTGCGCGCGCAGCGCCTCCGGGTCGCGGACCTCGGCGAGGCCGATCTCCAGGTACTCGGCCTCGCTGGCCACCCCGGTCGGGGCGGCGTTGGCGTACGAGACCTTCGGGTGCGGGGTGAACCCCGCCGAATAGGCCATCGGGACCGCCGAACGGCGGAGCGCGCGCTCGAACGCCCGCTGGAAGTCACGGTGGCTGGTGAAGCGCAGACGGCCGCGCTTGGTGTAGCGGAGACGGATGCGCTGCACCGTCGGCGCGGGCGGCGGACCGTCGGGCGTGCGGCGTGCCAGGGCGCTCAGTCCTTAGTCAGTGGGTCGGGCCGGCCGCTCGCGTGATGGGCTCCGGCCGGACTTCTGTCAGCGTCAAGGGTACGGCCTGTGCCGCCCACCAGTGCCCGCCTGGCCTCCCGGGCCGCCTCCCGGACGGAGGACCAGGCCCGCTTGAGCTCGTCCTTGACGGGCCACCAGACGTCCCGGCGCGCCCAGCGGCAGGGCCGCACCACCGCCCAGCGCCACAGCCGCCCGGCCAACCGCCAGGCCCAGCGGAGGACCTGACCGACCGTCCGGAGCACCGGCCGCAGCAGCACCCGCCAGAGCCAGGCGAGCGGGATCACCAGCAGGTACCGCAGCAGTACGCCGACGGCGCGGCCGAGGACGGTCAGGACCGTGAGCAGACCCCGGAGCAGCCGGACCAGCCCGCGCACGCAGGCGAACAGCACCTCGACCAGCCCGTACCAGAGCGGCGTGAGCACCGACCGCCAGAGCCACCGCAGCGGGGCCGCCACCAGGGTCCGCCCCGCCCAGGCCAGCCCGCGGCCGAGCAGCGACAGTCCGGACCACACACCCCGGCCGAACAGCACCGCCCCGGCCCGCAGGGCGCGGCCGACCGGAACCAGCACCCAGGTACCGAACCACTCCAGCGGAACCACCACGCCCCAGCGCAGCAGCCAGGCCAGCGGCAGCAGCACGCCGTTGCGTCCGAGCCAGACCAGCCCCCGGCCGACCGCGACCAGCGCGGCGCCGAGCGCGAACAGCGCCACCGCCAGCCCGCGCCCGGACGGGCGGAGCACCCGGCGGCCGACCCAGCCGCCCGGCCGGACCAGCAGGGTCCGCCAGAGCCACCGGGCCAGAGCCATCAGGCCGCGCCCGGTCAGGATCAGCACGGCGCCGACCGTGACCACGGCGGCGAACAAGGCGCGCCCGACCGGTGCCAGTACCTGTGTGCCGAACCACACCAGCGGGCGCAGGACCAGCGTCCCGACCAGCCAACCGAGTGCCCGGCCCGCCGCCGTCAGGCAGCGCTCCACGGCGCGCGCGAACGGGCGCAGCAGGTGCTCGGTCACCGCCTCGACGGTCCACGCCACCGCGCGGCCGACCGCCACCAGCCCGCGCCACAGCACCCGCAGTACGGCCGCCACGGCCCGTCCGACCGGCGTCAGCAGGTACGCGTACAGCGCCTTGCCCGTCCAGCCGAGCGCGCGCCCGACCGGGACGAGCAGGTAGGCGTAGACCGCCAGGCCGGCCCGGGCCAGCACGCGCGAGGCCGCGCGCCGGGCCAGCACCAGCAGCTCCCAGACGAAGCGCACCGGGAGCACCACCGCGAAGGCGACGGCCCGCGCGGGTATCCGCACCGCGGCGGCCAGGCAGCCCTCGGCCGGTCTGTCCTGCTCATCCATGAACGGGCTCCCCCCGTAAACGACCTGACGGTCCCTGCCGTGCAGCACGCACGGGAGGGACCGCCGGTTTCCTTGCCTGTGTTACGAGTTGACGACCGTGAGCGGC
The DNA here is from genome assembly GCF_044452665.1 of Kitasatospora sp. NPDC051853. Lineage (NCBI taxonomy): Bacteria > Bacillati > Actinomycetota > Actinomycetes > Kitasatosporales > Streptomycetaceae > Kitasatospora > Kitasatospora sp. NPDC051853. The sequence continues at coordinate 877,501 of NZ_JBITBY010000002.1, forward strand.
AGCAGCTTCTTGCCGGTGGGGCCGATCTGGATGTGAGTGTCCATCTGCGGGCAGACGCCGCAGTCGAAGCACGGGGTCCAGCGGCAGTCGTCGACCTCGACCTCTTCGAGGGCGTCCTGCCAGTCCTCCCAGAGCCAGTCCTTGTCGAGGCCGCTGTCCAGGTGGTCCCAGGGCAGCACCTCCTCGTAGGTGCGCTCGCGGGTGGTGTACCAGTCGACGTCGACGCCGGTGCCGGCCAGGCCCTTCTCGGCGGCCGCCATCCAGCGGTCGAAGGAGAAGTGCTCGCGCCAGCCGTCGAAACGGCCGCCGTCCTCGTAGACGGCGCGGATCACGGCGCCGATGCGGCGGTCACCGCGGGAGAGCAGGCCCTCGATGATGCCGGGCTTGCCGTCGTGGTAGCGGAAGCCGATGTTCTTGCCGTACTTGCGGTCGCCGCGGATGGAGTCGCGCAGCTTGGCCAGGCGCTCGTCGGTGGCCTCGGCGGAGAGCTGCGGGGCCCACTGGAACGGGGTGTGCGGCTTGGGCACGAAGCCGCCGATGGAGACGGTGCAGCGGATGTCGTTCTGGCCGGTGACCTCGCGACCCTTCTGGATCACGTTCTTGGCCATCACGCCGATCTGGAGCACGTCCTCGTCGGTCTCGGTGGGGAGGCCGCACATGAAGTACAGCTTCACCTGGCGCCAGCCGTTGCCGTACGCGGTGGCCACCGTACGGATCAGGTCCTCCTCCGAGACCATCTTGTTGATGACCTTGCGGATGCGCTCGGAGCCGCCCTCGGGGGCGAAGGTAAGGCCGGAGCGGCGACCGTTGCGGGTCAGCTCGTTGGCCAGGTCGATGTTGAAGGCGTCGACCCGGGTGGAGGGCAGCGAGAGGCCGATCTTGTCCTCGGTGTAGCGGTCGGCCAGGCCCTTGGCGATCTCGCCGATCTCGGTGTGGTCGGCGGAGGAGAGCGAGAGCAGGCCGACCTCCTCGAAGCCGGTGGCCTTGAGGCCGCGCTCCACCATCTCGCCGATGCCGGTGATGCTTCGCTCCCGCACGGGGCGCGTGATCATGCCGGCCTGGCAGAAGCGGCAGCCGCGGGTGCAGCCGCGGAAGATCTCGACGGACATCCGCTCGTGCACCGTCTCGGCGAGCGGGACCAGCGGCTGCTTGGGGTACGGCCACTCGTCCAGGTCCATGACGGTGTGCTTGGAGACGCGCCACGGCACGCCCTCGCGGTTGGCCACCACGCGGGCGATCCGGCCGTCCTCCAGGTACTCCACGTCGTAGAACCGCGGGACGTAGAAGGCGCCGGTGCGGGCCAGCCGGAGCAGGACCTCGTCGCGGCCGCCGGGGCGGCCCTCGGCCTTCCAAGCCCGGATGATCTCGGTCATGTCGAGCACGGCCTGCTCGCCGTCGCCGACCACCGCGACGTCGATGAAGTCCGCGATCGGCTCGGGGTTGAACGCCGCGTGGCCGCCGGCCAGGACGATCGGGTCGTCCAGGCCGCGGTCGGCGGCGAGCATCGGGATCCCGGCCAGGTCGAGCGCGGTCAGCATGTTGGTGTAGCCGAGCTCGGTGGAGAACGACAGGCCGAACACGTCGAAGGCGCGCACCGGGCGGTGGGCGTCGACCGTGAACTGCGGGACGCCGTGCTCGCGCATCAGCTTCTCGAGGTCCGGCCAGACGCTGTAGGTGCGCTCGGCGAGCACGCCCTCGCGCTCGTTGAGCACCTCGTACAGGATCATGACGCCCTGGTTGGGCAGGCCGACCTCGTAGGCGTCCGGGTACATCAGGGCCCAGCGGACGTCCGCCGAATCCCAGTCCTTGACGGTCGAGTTGAGCTCGCCGCCGACGTACTGGATCGGCTTCTGGACGTGCGGGAGGAGGGCCTCCAGGCGTGGGAAGACCGATTCGACTGACATGCGGTGAGCCCTTTGCGACGCGGAACGGGGTGACCCTTCAGGGTAGCCGAACCCGACTGCGTCAAGTTTCGCGCACCGAGTCGGTCAGATCCCTATCGGCCGCTGGGTCCGGACGCACTGGAGCAGGCCGATGCCGATCCAGACCGCGAACATCGAGGAGCCGCCGTAGGAGACGAAGGGCAGCGGGATGCCCGCCACCGGCATGATGCCGAGGTTCATCCCGATGTTCTCGAAGGCCTGGAAGGCCAGCCAGGTGATCACGCCGGCCGACACGACGGTGCCGAACAGGTCGGTGGCCTGCCGGGCGATCTTGCAGGCCCGCCAGAGCACCACGCCGAGCAGCAGGATCAGGCCGAGCCCGCCGACGAAGCCGAGCTCCTCGCCGGCCACCGTGAAGACGAAGTCGGTCTGCTGCTCGGGGACGAACTGGCCGGTGGTCTGGGTGCCCTTGAACAGGCCCATGCCGGTCAGGCCGCCGGAGCCGATCGCGATCCGGGCCTGGGCCGTGTTGTAGCCCACGCCGGAGGGGTCGAGCGCCGGGTTGGCGAAGGCGGCGAAGCGGTCGATCTGGTACTTGCTCAGCACGCCGAGCTGCCAGATCGCCACCGCCCCGCCGACGCCGGCGGTGATCAGGCCGAAGACCCACTTGTTGGCGGCGCCGGAGGCCAGCAGGATGCCCATGATCGCGATGCCCATCACCATCACCGAGCCGAGGTCCGGCATCAGCATGACGACGGCCATCGGGACGGCGGCCAGGCCGAGGGCCATCAGCACCGAGCGGTCCGAGGGGAAGGCCCGCTCCCCCGCGTCCACCTGGGCGGACAGCACCAGGGCCATCACCAGCACGATCGCCAGCTTGGCGAACTCGGCGGGCTGGATGGAGAAGCCGCCGCCGAACTGGATCCAGGCCTTGGCGCCGTTGATGGTGGAGCCGAGCGGGGTGAGCACGGCCATCAGCATCAGCAGGGTGATGACGTAGACGAAGGGCACGGCGGTGCGCAGGCGCCGACTCCCTATCAACACCACCACCACGAACAGGGCCAGACCGATCGCCAGGTTGGTCAGGTGGCGGTAGAGGAAGTACTGCGGGTCGCCGTGGGTCAGCGAGTCCCGGCCGCGGGTGGCGGACCAGATCAGCAGCGAGGAGCCCAGCGAGAGCACCAGCGCGGCCAGGATCATCAGCCAGTCCAGCCGCCGCAGCGGGGAGTCCTTGGCCAGCGCCCTGCCGACCGCGCCGCGCGGCGGCACGGGGCCGTAGGAGGAGTACGACGTCATCCGCGGGTCCTCCTGACGGTCGGCTCCAGGGCGGCCACGGCGAGCATCCGGGGCGCCGTCGGCGGAGCCTGCGGGGCCGGGTCGAGGAAGGTCGCACCGAGCTCGAAGGCTCCCGGGAAGGAGGCCGGCCGGACCGCGGTGCCGTCGGGGTTGAACTTGGGGAGCTCGGCCTGCGGCTTGGTGAGCAGGGCCTTGCCGGTGTCGACGTTGCCCTTGTCGTCCACGCCGTAGATGGCCTGGTAGATGCGGCGGACGGCGTCACCGGAGGCGCCGGAGCCGGTACCGGCCTGACTCATCGTCATGACCACCGCGTAGTCGCGGCTGTAGGTGGTCAGGTACGAGGTGGTCTGCTTGCCGAAGACCTCGGCGGTGCCGGTCTTGGCGTGCAGCTCGATCTTGCCCTGCGGCCAGCCGGCGCCGACGAACTTCCAGGCGGCGGAGCCCTGTTCGATGACGCCCTTGGTGGCCTGGTCGATGTACTGCAGGGTGCGGGCGTCGGTGGGGATCTTCCCGTCCTCGTGCGGGGCGATCTCCCGGACCAGCGTGCCGTCCGGGGCGACCACGGCCTTGGCCACGGTCGGCCGGTAGAGCGTGCCGCCGTTGGCCAGCGCGGCGTAGATCCGGGCCATCTGGAGCGGCGTCACCAGGGTGTCGCCCTGGCCGATGGAGTAGTTGACGGCGTCACCGGCGCGCATCTGGTAGCCGTCGGCGCAGTTCTCCTTGGCCACCTGGGTGCCGTAGTCGTTGCCGCCGGACTGCGCCTGCTTGCACCAGGCGTCCTTGTTGGCGTCGTAGTACTCCTGCTTCCACTGGCGGTCCGGGATCCGGCCGGCCGCCTCGCTGGGCAGGTCGATGCCGGTCTTGGCGCCGAGGCCGAACTGCTTGGCGGTCTTGTAGAACCAGTCCTTGGCGTCCTTCTTCGGCTTGATCCCGCCGTCGGCCATCCACTGGTCGTAGGCGAGGCCGTAGAAGACCGTGTCGCAGGAGACCTCCAGGGCGCGGGCCAGGCTGATCGAGCCGTAGCCCTTGCTCTCGAAGTTCTTGAACTCGCGGCCGCCGAAGGTCAGCGAGCTGGGGCAGGCGTAGTTGCCGCTGAGCGAGTAGCCGGCCTGGGCGGCGGCCGCGGTGGAGACCACCTTGAAGGTGGAGCCGGGGGCGGACTGACCCTGTATGGCCCGGTTCAGCAGCGGGTAGTTGGACTCCTTGCTGGTGAGCGCCTGGTAGTCCTTGCCGGCGATGCCGCCGACCCAGAGGTTGGGGTCGTAGGTGGGGGCGCTGGCCATCGCGACGATCCGGCCGGTGTGCACGTCCATCACCACGGCCGCGCCGGAGTCGGCCTCGTAGTTGCGGTGGGTGTCCTTGTCGACCACCTTGCGGGCGTCGACCATGGCCTGGGCGAGGTTGTCCTCGACCGCCTTCTGGACCCGGGCGTCGATCGAGGTGACCAGGTTGTTGCCGGGCTGGGCCGGGGTCTTGCCGGCGCTGCCGATCACCCGGCCGAGGTTGTCCACCTCCAGCCGGTCGATGCCGGTGGTGCCGCGCAGGTCGTTGTCGTAGACGGACTCCAGGCCGGCCCGGCCGATCTGGTCGACCGGCAGGCGGCGCTCCCGGCCCGGCTTGTCCTTGGTCTTCTGCACCTCGTCGTCGGTGACCGGCGAGAGGTAGCCGAGCACCTGGGCCAGGTTGGCGCCCTCGACGCCGGTGTAGCGGCGCAGCGAGGTGGGCTGGGCGGTGATGCCGGGGAAGTCCTCGCGGCGTTCCATTATCTGCATCGCCTGCTGGGTGGTGGCCGCCTTGGTGACCGGGATCGGCTGGTACGGGGAGCCGTTCCAGCACGGCTGCGGCGTCTTGGCGTCGCAGAGCCGGACCTTGTCCTGGACGTCCTTGGCGGGCATGCCGAGCACCTCGGCGAGCCGGGTCAGCACGGCCTTGCCGCGGTCCTTCTGCTGGAGCAGCTCGGTGCGGCTGACCGAGACCACCAGCTTGGCCTCGTTGCCGGCCAGGATCCGGCCGGAGGCGTCCAGGATCTCGCCGCGCACGGTCGGCTCGACCACCTCGCGGACGTGGTTGCCGGCCGCCTTCTCGGCGTACTCCTTGCCGGTGCGGATCTGCAGGTACCAGAGCCGCCCGCCGAGGGTGGCGAGCAGCGACAGCACGAGGACCTGGAGCACGATCAGACGGATCGTCACCCGCGGGGTGCGGCCGGTCTCCGGGATGTTGGTCACGGGTGGTCGCTCCTCACGGGCGCTTGGCGAGGCCGGGGATCCGCCGCTTCTTGCCGTAGCCCGGCAGCGCGGAGACCTCCCGGGTGGTCTTGTAGCGGGACAGCGTGCCCAGGCCCGAGCTGTTGCCGTCCTCGGACTCGGTGATCACCGGGGCGCCGTCGAAGCGGCGGGCCAGCGCCATCACGGCGGGCACCACGAAGGGGGCCAGCAGCACGTCGTAGAGCAGTGCGCTGAACACCAGGCCGGTGAGGCCGACGTGCCGGGCGGCGGTGTCGCCGACCAGCGCGCCCACCATCGCGTACAGCAGGGTGGAGGCGACCGCGGCGACCGCGACCACCAGCAGCGCGCTGAGCGCCGAACGCTGGCGGCCGCCCTCGGGGCGGAGCAGGCCGGCCGCGTAGCCGAGCAGGCAGAGCACCAGGGCGTACCGGCCGACGGCGTGGTCGGACGGCGGGGCCAGGTCGGCCAGCAGACCGGCCGCGAAGCCGATCAGGCAGCCGCTGGTGGGGCCGTAGACCAGGGCCAGGCCGACCACCACCAGGAGCATCAGGTCCGGGGTGGCACCGGGCAGTTGGAGCCGTCCGAGCACGCTCACCTGGACGACCAGGGCGAGCATCAGCAGGACGGCGGGCAGCACGATCCGGTTGATCCGCATGGTCAGTTCCCCCCTGCGGTCTGGTTGGCGGGCTGGGCCGGGGGCAGCACGGCGTCGCGCGGGTCGGTGCGCGGCGGGACGACCACCACGCCGACCAGGTCGAGGCGGGTGAACTGCACGTACGGCTCGACCAGCACGGTCTTGGTGAGCTGGCCGGGGGTGGACTCGACCTCGACCACCTTGCCGACCGGGACGCCGGGCACGAACGGGCGGCCGCTCTGCGAGCCGAAGGTCACCAGCCGGTCCCCCGGCTTGACCTGGGCCTTGCCGTTGAGCAGCGAGACCTTCATCGGGCCGGTGCCCTGGCCGTTGGCGAAGCCGATCTCGCCGCTGCCCTCCAGCCGGGTGCCGGCGCTGAAGCCGGGGTCGGAGGCGAGCAGCACGGTGGCGGTGGTCGGCGCGATGGTGGTGATCCGGCCGACCAGGCCCTGACCGTTGATCACGGTCATGTCCCGGGTCAGGCCGTCGTCGCTGCCGGCGTCGATGGTGATGGTCCAGGAGAAGGCCTGGGCCGCGCCGATCGCGATCACCTGGGCGGCCTTGACGGTGTATCCGCCGTTGCCGGCCGTCCGGAGCAGCTCGTCCAGCTGCTTGGTGCGGCCCGCGGCGGTGTCCGAGGAGGCGACCCGCTGGCGCAGTTCGGTGTTCTCCCGGGTGATCTGGTCCAGCCGGGCCTGGTGGGTGCCGGCGTCCCGGACCGCGCGGACGGTGCCGGCGACCGGGTCGACGGCACCGGCGGCGGCCCGCTCGACCGGGCCGAGCGCACTGGCGGCGAACCGCCGGGCACCGCTGAGCGGAGAGCTCTCACCGCCCTTGATGTCCACGGTGATCAGCGCGAACGCGACCGCCACCAGCAGGACGAGCAGTAGTCGGCTCTCTCGTGTGTCCCTCACGGTGCGGGAGCTGCCCTTCGATGCCGGGCCCCCGGCCGCTGTGGACGGCTGGGGGCCCTTCAGTTGACGTGTCTTCTTGCCTGACTGACGCCGTGCCCGGTCTGACTAACGACGCGGCTGTGCGTCCAGTACCTGCTGGAGCGCCTCGAACTCCTCGACGCACTTGCCGGAGCCGAGCGCGACCGAGTCCAGCGGGTTCTCCGCGATGTGGATCGGCATGCCGGTCTCCCGGCGCAGCCGCTCGTCCATGCCGCGCAGCAGGGCGCCGCCGCCGGTCAGCACGATCCCGCGGTCCATCACGTCGCCCGCCAGCTCCGGCGGGCACTGGTCCAGGGTGGTCTTCACCGCGTCGATGATGGAGTTGACCGGCTCGTCGATGGCCTCGCGGACCTCGGCCGCGGAGATCACCACGGTCTTCGGCAGGCCGCTGACCAGGTCGCGGCCGCGGATCTCGGCGTGCTCGTCCTTCTCGCCCTCCAGCGCGAAGGCGGAGCCGATGCTCATCTTGATCTGCTCGGCGCTGCGCTCACCGAGGAGGAGCGAGTACTCCTTCTTGATGTGCTGCACGATCGCGTTGTCCAGCTCGTCGCCGGCCACCCGGATGGACTGCGCGGTGACGATCCCGCCCAGCGAGATCACCGCCACCTCGGTGGTGCCGCCGCCGATGTCCACCACCATGTTGCCGGTGGCCTCGTGCACCGGGAGCCCGGCGCCGATCGCGGCCGCCATCGGCTCCTCGATGATGTGCACCTGGCGCGCGCCGGCCTGGGCGCTGGCCTCGATCACGGCGCGGCGCTCCACCCCGGTGATGCCGGAGGGCACGCAGACCACGACGCGCGGGCGGGCCAGGTAGCGGCGGCGGTGGATCTTCAGGATGAAGTACCGCAGCATCCGCTCGGTGATCTCGAAGTCGGCGATCACGCCGTCCTTCAGCGGGCGGATGGCGACGATGTTGCCCGGCGTGCGGCCGATCATCTTCTTCGCCTCGGAGCCCACCGCGAGGATGCCGCCGGTGTTGGTGTTCACCGCGACCACCGAGGGCTCGTTGAGCACGATTCCCTTGCCCCGGACGTAAACCAGCGTGTTGGCCGTGCCGAGGTCGATCGCCATGTCACGGCCGATGAACGACAGGTTGTTGCCCATGGGGTGTGTGGTGCCTTCCCGAGCTCGGATGCAGATGGCGGGGAGATGGGGGCGAGCGACGGCGGACAGCCGTACCGGGCCCGTGAGTTGTGCTCCATCGTAGCCACGCCGGTCGTCGCGGACTGCTCGGACTGCGAGGTACGGGATGCCGCCCATTCTCCGGCGGCCCGACGGCATCTCCGAGGATTGGGACGCCGTGTCGGGGTTCCGAGTTCCGTATATGAGGATCAAACGCCGATATTCACCCGGCCGGTCCCCGGGGGGCGGGGACCGGCCGGGTGATGACCGTCCGTCAGGCGTGCGACGGGAAGAAGATCTTGATCTCGCGCTCGGCGGAGACCTCGGAGTCGGAGGCGTGGATCAGGTTCTCGCGGGTGATGGTCGCGTAGTCCCCGCGGATGGTGCCGGGGCCGGCCTGCAGCGGGTCGGTCGCGCCGGCGAGGGCCCGGACACCCGGGATCACGTTCTCGCCCGTGACGATCAGCGCGATCGACGGGCCCGAGGTCATGAACTCCAGGAGCGGCTCGTAGAAGGGGCGGCCGACGTGCTCGGCGTAGTGCTCCTCCAGCGTCGCGCGGTCGAAGGTCCGTAGCTCGACGGCGGCGAGCTGCCAGCCGGCCTTGCGCTCGATCCGGCTGATGATCTCGCCGGCCAGGCCGCGCTTGACGGCGTCGGGCTTGAGCAGGACGAGAGTGCGCTGGGACACGGTACGGCTCCTGGGGACTAGGCGTCGGTCACCCGGAACATTACCTTGCGTGGTCGAACCCGAAGGGACGGCCCGATTGCGTGAGGCCGGGGGCGCGAGGAACTGCGCGAGCCGGAAGGCGGCCCACCTGCAACTGACCCACCGTCAGCCAGCTGCAGGTGCTGCCGTTCCCCCGCGCGCAGTTCCCCGCGCCCCTGCGGGGCGCTACCACCCGTGCCCCGGGCGGCGCTACGCCGTCGCGGCGGCGCGGGCGGCCTTGATCTCGTCGATCTTGCGGCCGTAGTGGACCGACGCCCACCAGAGGCCGGCGAAGACGATGCCGAGGCCGAACATCGTGGGCAGCACGAAGCCGCTGAGGACCAGGCCGATCTGGAGGGCCCAGCCGACGGCCACCGCGCCGGGGCGGGTGATCGCTCCGCAGAGCAGGACGCAGAGCACCATGGCGACCCCGCTCACCGCCCAGATCGTGCCCGCCCCGATGTCGGAGAGCTGCATCGCGACCAGCGCCGCGAACATGATCAGCAGTGCCTCGCCGATCAGGGTGGAGGAGCAGAGGGTCCGCATGTCACTTCCTCCCGAACAGGATGCGGGCCTCGCCGATGGTGATCACCGAGCCGGTGACGATGACGCCGGCCCCGCCGAGGTCCTCCTCCTCGGCCGCCGTGATCGCCGCTTCGATCGCGTCGTCGAGGCGGGGCTCGACCCGGACGCGGTCCTCGCCGAAGACCTCGACCGCGATGGCGGCGAGCTGGTCGACGGGGGTGGCGCGGTGGGTGGAGTTCTCGGTGATGACGACCTCGGCCAGGATCGGCTCGAAGGCCTCCAGGAAGCCGGCCGCGTCCTTGTCGCCGCTGGTGGCGATGACGCCGACCAGCTTGGAGAAGCCGAAGGACTCGCGGATCGCCTCGACGCTGGCCTGGGCGCCGTGCGGGTTGTGCGCGGCGTCGAGGATGACGGTGGGGCTGCGCCGGATGACCTCCAGGCGGCCGGGCGAGGAGACGCCGGAGAAGCCCTGGCGGACCTTGTCGATGTCGAGCCGGTCGCCGCCCGCCTTGCCGCCGACGCCGAAGAAGGCCTCGACCGCGCAGAGCGCGAGCGCCGCGTTGTGGGCCTGGTAGGCGCCGTGCAGCGGGATGAAGATGTCCTCGTACTCGGCTCCGCCGAGCCCACGGAGCGTCACCATCTGTCCGCCGACGGCCACCTCACGGCGGATCACGCCGAACTCCATGCCCTCGCGGGCCACGGTGGCGTCCACCTCGACGGCGCGGCGCAGGATCGACTCGGCGGCGTCCAGCGGCTGCTGGGAGACCACGGCCAGGCCGCCGGTCTTGATGATGCCGGCCTTCTGGGCGCCGATCTCGCCGGTGGTGTTGCCGAGGCGGTCGGTGTGGTCCAGGCCGATCGGAGTGATGACGGAGACGGCGGCGTCGATGACGTTGGTGGCGTCCCAGGTGCCGCCCATGCCGACCTCGACCACGGCGACGTCGACCGGGGCGTCCGCGAAGGCCGCGTAGGCCATGCCGGTGAGCACCTCGAAGAAGGACATCGCGATGGGCTGCTGCTGGTCGACCATCTGGACGTAGGGCTCGATGTCCCGGTAGGTCTCGATGAACTTCTCGACGCTGATCGGCGCGCCGTCCAGGCTGATCCGCTCGGTCACCGACTCGACGTGCGGGCTGGTGTAGCGGCCGGTGCGCAGCTCGAAGGTGTTGAGCAGCTGCTCGATCATCCGGGCGGTGGAGGTCTTGCCGTTGGTCCCGGTGATGTGGATCGCCGGGTAGGCCCGCTGGGGCTGCCCGAGGATGTCCATCAGCGCCCGCATCCGGTCGAGCGAGGGCTCGATCTTGTTCTCCGGCCAGCGCGTGGAGAGGGCGGTCTCGATCTCGCGCAGCTCGCCGTGGTTGTCGGCGGCGTCCGGGTTGCCGGGGCGGATCGTGTACGGGTTCTGCGGGGCCTTGTCGCTCACGCGGACAGTGTACGGAGCCCGCCGCCCCTCGGAAGCGGGTGAGGCCGGTCACCTTGCAAACATTTAGCAAAGTGCATCGTTTACAGTGGAAAACTATGGCGGCCAACGATGATCACCATGGATTCATAGTCGATCATCCGTTTGGAGCCTTCCTTTGGACGTCCTGCACTCCTACGTCACCGCGCACGAGTCGCAGGTGCTGTGGGTGGCGCACGCGCTCTCCCTGCTCCTGCTGGCCTACATGGCCTTCGTCTTCGGCCGCTTCCTGCTCTACTGGGCCGGCTCCGCGCACGCCTTCCGGCGCAACCGCCCGGCCGATCCCGGCGATCCGGGGCTCTTCCAGTGGCACCTGGTGATCCCGTGCCGGGACGAGGAGGCCGTGGTCCGGCAGACCCTGGACGGGCTGCGCCGCAGCGCGCCCGAGGCGCACCTGTGGGTGGTCGACGACGACAGCGAGGACCGCACCCGCGCGCTGGTGCTGGAGGCCGCGGAGCAGGACCCGCGGATCCACCTGGTGCAGCGCCGCCGACCGGAGGCGCGGATCGGCAAGGGCGCCGCGCTGAACGCGGCCTACCGGCAGATCACCGCCTGGCTGCCCGGGGGCACCGACCACGAGCGGGTGGTGCTCGGCGTGGTGGACGCGGACGGCGAACTGGAGCAGGGCGCGCTGGCGATGGTCGCCACCGACAAGGCGATGGGCCGTCCGGACACCGGCGCGGTGCAGATCGGCGTCCGGATGCGCAACGCCGACGACCAGCGCCCGCTGCCCGGCCGCGGCCGGATCGCCAACGGCTTCGCCCGCTACCTGGTGCGGATGCAGGACGTCGAGTTCCAGGCCGGCAACGCCGGGATGCAGCTGCTGCGCCGCCGCACCGGCAGCGTCGGCCTGGGCGGGAACGGCCAGTTCGTCCGGCTGTCCGCGCTCGACGCGCTGGCCGCGGCGGGGGACGGACGCAGCCCGTGGCCCGAGCGGGCGCTGCTGGAGGACTACGAGTCCGGCCTCGAACTCCGGCTGGCCGGCTACCGGCTGACGCACGTGCACGAGACCCGGGTCTCCCAGGAGGGCCTGGTCTCCGGCCGGCGCTTCCTCACCCAGCGGACCCGCTGGGCCCAGGGCAACATGCAGTGCCTGCGCTACACCTGGCGGGTGCTCAGGTCGGAGCACTACCGGCCCGGCGGCAAGGCCGAGGTGCTCTACACCTTCCTCCAGCCGGTGGTCGCGGTGCTGCTGGTGCTGCTCTTCCCGGTCTCGCTGGGCATCTCGGTGGCCACCCGGGTCTTCTACCCGCAGGACGCGATGGCCTTCGAGGAGCGGTTCGGCCCGTGGATGGCACTGGCCTTCGTGGTCGCCGCCCTGCCGCTGGTGCTCTGGGGGCTGTCCTACCGACGCACCGTGCACCCCGACCGCAGCCGGCTGACCGGGCTGCTCTGGGGCCTCGGCCTCTGGCTGTACACGTACCACGTCTTCCTGGTGGCCATCCGGGCCGCCGTCCGGCTGCTGCTCGGCCGCAACGGCTGGGCCAAGACCCGGCGCAACGCCGAGCTCACCGCCGTCGGCGCCCCCACCGCACTCGAAGCCTGACCGGCTCCATCCCGAACGGACCCCCACCGATGACCACCTGCTCCCCCGCCCCCGCCCGGATCGCCGTCGTCCTGGGCACCCGCCCCGAGCTGGTCAAGCTCGCCCCGCTGATCCACGAGCTCGGCCCGGCCGCCCGCCTGGTGCACACCGGGCAGCACTGGGACGAGGCCATGTCCGGCCGGTTCCTGCGCGAACTCGACCTGCCCGAGCCCGAGTTGCTCACCGGCGTGGGCGGCCGCCCGCGGGCCGGCCAGGTGGCCGCCGCGCTGGCCCAGCTGGAGTCCGCGTTCACCGCCGAGCGCCCGGGCGCCGTGGTGGTGCAGGGCGACACCAACGCCACCCTGGCCGGCGCACTGGCCGCCAACGCGCTGGGCATCCCGCTGGTGCACGTGGAGGCCGGGCTGCGCAGCCGCGACCGTGCCATGCCGGAGGAGCACAACCGGGTGATGGTCGACCACATCGCCGACCTGCTCTGCGCCGCCACCGAGGAGAACGCCGCCAACCTGCGCGCCGAGTCGGTCACCGGCGAGGCGATCGAGCTGACCGGCAACACCGTGGTCGAGGTGGTGGAGCGTCAGCTCCCGGGCCCCGACGTGCGGGCCGCGCTGCTGGCCCGGTACGGCCTGGCCGAGGACGGCTACGTGCTGGCCACCGTGCACCGGCCGGAGAACACCGACACCGCCGGGGCGCTCGGCGCCGTCCTCACCGAGCTGGACCGGATCGCCGCCGCCGGCACCGCCGTGCTCTTCCCGATGCACCCGCGCACCCGGGCCGCCGTGGAGCGCTTCGGCCTGGAACCGCTGCTGGCCCGGCTGACCGTCACCGAGCCGGTCGGCTACGGGGACTTCCTGGGCCTGGCCCGGCACGCCGCGCTGCTGGTCTCCGACTCCGGCGGGGTGCAGGAGGAGTGCACCGTGCTCAAGCGGCCGCTGCTGGTGGTGCGCCGCTCCACCGAGCGTCCCGAGGCGGTGGACGCCGGCTTCGCCGCCCTGGTCGCGCCCGGCCCGGAGCTCGGCACGCTGGCCGCCGCCTGGCTGGCCGACACCCCCGAGCGGCTGGCCCGGCTGGCCTCGACCCCCAGCCCGTACGGCGACGGTCTGGCCAGCGAGCGGATCGCCCGGCTCACCCTGGCGCTGGCCGAGCCCTTGACAGCCTGAGTGGTCTACTCCACCGTGTGTCCCACGTCACTGGTCCAGACCGGTGACTGACTCCCTGCACTGCTCCGCACCATCCTCACTCCCCCACACGGAGATGGCATGCGCGCAAGAAGCACGGTGAACGCGTTCCTGGTCGCCCTGGTGGCCGCCGCCCTGGCCCTGGTCGGCCTGCTGCTGACCACACCCGGCGCGGCGGCCGCACCCGGCGACGTGGAGCTGATCGAGAACGGCAATCTGGAGAGCGGGAACCACGTCTACCCGTGGAGCTGCTCCAACAGCTCGGGCCAGCCCGACTCCACGGGCGGCCGCGGCATCTCGCTGCGCGTCACCCCCACCGCGAGCGACAACGGCAAGTGCACCACCGTGGTGACCGTCAAACCCAACTCCACCTACGCGCTGAGCGCCTGGGTGAACGGCCCGTACGTCTACCTGGGCGCCGAGGGCGGCGCCACCGCCTCCACCTGGACCAGCAGCACCAGTTGGACCAGGCTGAGCACCACCTTCACCACCGGGGCGAGCGCCGGCCAGGTCACCGTCTACCTGCACGGCTGGTACGGCCAGAGCTCGTTCCTGATGGACGACATCTCGCTGATCGGCCCGGGCGATCCCAAGCCCTCCTCCAGCGTCACCACGCCGAAGCCGAGCACCTCGGCCAGCCCGAGCACCTCCGCGAGCCCGAGCACCTCCCCCAGCCCGAGCACCAGCACGAGCCCCAGCCCCAGCCCGTCCCCCACCGGGCCGCAGCCGCCCAACAAGCACCTGCTGACCGGCTACTGGCAGAACTTCGACAACGGCGCCACCGTGCAGCGGATCAGCGACGTGCCGGCCGCGTACGACATCATCGCGGTCTCCTTCGCCGACGCCACCGGCACGCCCGGCGGGATCTCCTTCACCCTCGACCCGGCACTGTCGAGCAAGCTCGGCGGGTACACCGCCGCGCAGTTCAAGGCCGACGTCGCGGCCAAGCGGGCGGCCGGCAAGAAGGTGATCGTCTCGGTCGGCGGGCAGAACGGCACGGTGGCGGTGAACAGTTCGTCGTCCGCGACCACCTTCGCCAACACCGCCGCCGCGGTGATCCAGGAGTACGGCTTCGACGGGATCGACATCGACCTGGAGAACGGCGTCAGCGCCACCTACATGGGCCAGGCGCTGCGCTCGCTGGCCGGGAAGGTCGGCAGCGGCTTCGTGCTCACCATGGCGCCGCAGACCATCGACATGCAGTCCACCGGTGCGGAGTACTTCAAGCTGGCGCTGAACGTGAAGGACATCCTCACCATCGTCAACATGCAGTACTACAACTCCGGCGCGATGCTCGGCTGCGACGGCCAGGTGTACTCCCAGGGCACCGTCAACTTCCTCACCGCGCTGGCCTGCATCCAGCTCAAGGGCGGCCTGGCGCCGCGTCAGGTGGGCCTCGGCGTGCCGGCTTCCACCAGCGCGGCGGGCGGCGGCTACGTCAGCCCGTCCGTGGTCAACGCGGCGCTGGACTGCCTGGCGGCCGGCACCAACTGCGGCACCTTCAAGCCGGACACCAAGTGGCCCGGCATCGGCGGCGCGATGACCTGGTCGACCAACTGGGACGCCAAGGCGGGCGGCGGCATCGCCACCACCGTCGGCGGCCACCTGCACGCGATGCCCTGACCCGGCGTCGGCCCCGGCGCGGGGTCGGCGCTGACCCCGCGTCAGCCCTGGCGCGGGATGCCCGTCCGGGCCCCGTGCCGGTGCCGCAGCTCGGTGACGATCTCGGTGAGCTCCCCCTCCGGCAGGAAGGGGAGCATCATCGCGACCGCCTGGAGCAGCCCGCCGAGCAGGAAGGTGGTGTCGGGGGTGGCGGCCACCAGGGCCCGGACGGTGGCCACGTCCCCGGCGTCCACCGCCTCCAGCAGTTCGGCCACCCCGACCAGTTCCTCCTCGGTGTCCACCTCGGAGGTGTTCTCGGGGGCCCGCCGGGCGAGGGCGCGGAGCACCCGGTCGGCCACCTGCGGGGCGTACGCCTTGCGGACCGCCTCGGCGGCGATCCACGCCAGCAGGGTGGTCACCTCGCCCTCGGCGTTCTCCGCGAGCAGCAGCTCCAGCTCGTGGTCGAAGGCGAGTTGGTTGCCGTGCCGGAACGCGAGCAGCAGGGTGGCCGCCCTGGCCTTCGCCTCGGTCACCTGTTCCATCGGCAGTTCGTCGGCCAACTCCCTGGTCACCACCACGCCGTGCCCTCCCGTCAGTCGACTACCTCGTCCCGGAACACCCACTTACCGTACACAGTCGAACTGCAAACACCCCTTAACCCGCGCGCAAAAAAGCAGACCCGATCGGCGCACGCCATTTAAGGAATTCGTCAGGCACTCACCGCGAAGGTGCGGCGCAGCTCCTCGATCTCCTCCACGCACTTGCCGGAACCGACCACGACGCAGTCCAGCGGATTCTCCGCGACCCGCACCGGCAGGCCGGTCTCCCGGGCGATCCGCCGGTCCAGGCCGCGCAGCAGCGCGCCGCCGCCGGTGAGCACGATGCCCTGGCCCATCACGTCCCCGGCCAGCTCCGGCGGGCAGCGGTCCAGGGTGCGCTTCACCTCGGCGACGATCTCGGCCACCGGCTCCTCCACCGCCTCGCGGACCTGAGCCGCCGTCACCAGGGCGGTGCGGGGCAGCCCGAGCACCGAGTCCCGGCCCCGCACCTCCAGCTCGTCCGCCCCCTCGAAGGCCTCGGCCGCCTCCGCCGCCTCGGCCGAGCCGATCGCCAGCTTGACCTCCTCGGCGGTCCGCTCGCCGATCAGCAGGCCGTGGTCCTTCTTGACCTGCTTGGCGATCACCTCGTCCATCCGGTCCCCGGCCACCCGGATCGAGCCGGCCGCCACCATGCCGCCCATCGAGACCACGGCCACCTCGGTGGTGCCGCCGCCGATGTCCACCACCATCGAACCGGTGGGCTCCTGCACCGGCAGCCCGGCGCCGATCGCGGCCGCCATCGGCTCCTGGATCAGGTGCACCGAGCGGGCCCCGGCGCTGCCGACCGCCTCGATCACCGCGCGCCGCTCCACCCCGGTGATGCCGCTGGGCACGCAGACCACCACCCGGGGCCCGGGCCGGAACCAGCGGCCGGTGGCCCCGGTGGCCTTGGCCATCAGGTGGCGCAGCAGGTGCCGGGTGCCCTCGAAGTCGGCGATCACGCCGTCCTGGAGCGGCCGGGAGGCGACCACGTCCTCCGGGGTGCGGCCGAGGGTCCGCTTGGCCTCGGCGCCGACGCTGAGCACCTCGCCGGTCTTCCGGTCGACCGCGATCACCGAGGGCTCGTTCAGCACGATTCCCTTGCCGCGGAGATAGACCAGGGTGTTGGCCGTTCCGAGGTCGATCCCGATGTCCTGCCCACGCCCTTGTCGACTGCCCGCCATTGGCCGCCCGCCCTCTCGTGTTCCGAACTCTTCGTGCACGTCCGCCGACGACCAGCGTACGTGAGGGAATTCGGCCGAACGGGTTATCCGGCACCCCGGGAATCCGACGGGCAATCAGTTCCCTTTTCGGGAACGGCCGAGGGCCGCACCCCCGCGCGGAGCGGGTGTGCGGCCCTCGGCCGGTGCGGCGTCAGCTCGCGGGCAGCGAGGCCAACTGCGCGGTGATCCGGGCGATGTCGGCCTCGGCGGTCTCCTGGCGGCCCTTGATCTTGGCCACCACGTCGTCCGGCGCCTTGGCGAGGAAGCCCTCGTTGCCGAGCTTGGCCGTGCACTGCGCCTTCTCCTTCTCGGCGGCGGCCAGGTCCTTGGCCAGGCGCTTGCGCTCGGCGGCCACGTCGATGGTGCCGGAGAGGTCGAGCGCCACGGTGGCCCCGGCCACCGGCAGCGAGGCGGTGGCGGCGAAGCCCTCCTCCGGAGCGGTCAGGCGGGCCAGCGAGCGGATGGCCGTCTCGTGCACGGCCAGCCGGGTGCCGACCAGGTCCAGCTGCGCCGGGACCTTCTGGGTGTCCTTCAGGCCCTGGTCGTTGCGGAACCGGCGGACCTCGGTGACCACCTGCTGGAGCAGCGCGATCTCCGACTCGGCGTCGGCGTCACGGTAGCCGGAGTCCTTCGGCCACTCGGCGACCACCACCGACTCGGCGCCGGTCAGCGTGGTCCACAGGGCCTCGGTGACGAACGGGACGACCGGGTGCAGCAGACGCAGCGTCACGTCCAGCACCTCGCCGAGCACCCGGCGGGTGGCGTCGGCCGGCGCTCCGCCCTTGGCCAGCGTGCTCTTGGTGAGCTCGACGTACCAGTCGAAGACCTCGTCCCAGGCGAAGTGGAACAGGGCGTCCGAGACCTTGGCGAACTCGTAGTCGTCGTAGAGCGCGTCCACCTCGGCCACGGTGGCGTTCAGCCGGGACAGGATCCAGCGGTCGGCGGCGGTCAGCTCCTCCGGCGCGGGCAGCGGACCTTCGACGGTGGCGCCGTTCATCAGCGCGAAGCGGGTGGCGTTCCAGACCTTGTTGCAGAAGTTCCGGGAGCCCTTGACCCAGTCCTCGCCGATCGGCACGTCCGCGCCCGGGTTGGCGCCGCGTGCCAGGGTGAAGCGGACCGCGTCGGCGCCGTAGGCGTCCATCCAGTCCAGCGGGTCGACGGCGGTGCCCGAGGACTTCGACATCTTCTTGCCGAACTCGTCGCGGACCAGACCGGTCAGCGCGATGGTCTTGAACGGTGCCTGACCGTCCATCGCGTACAGGCCGAACATCATCATCCGGGCAACCCAGAAGAAGATGATGTCGTGGCCGGTCAGCAGGACGTCGGTCGGGTAGAACTTCTCCAGGTCCGGGGTCTGCTCCGGCCAGCCCAGCGTGGAGAACGGCCACAGGCCGGAGGAGAACCAGGTGTCCAGGACGTCCGGGTCCTGGTGCCAGCCCTCGCCGGTCGGCGGCTGCTCGTCCGGTCCGACGCAGATGACCTCGCCGTCCGGGCCGTACCAGACCGGGATGCGGTGACCCCACCAGAGCTGGCGCGAGATGCACCAGTCGTACATGTTGTCGACCCAGTCGAAGTACCGGCGCTCCAGCTCCTTCGGGTGGATCTCCACCCGGCCGTCGCGGACGGCCTCGCCGGCGGCCTGCGCCAGCGGCTCGACCTTGACCCACCACTGGAGGGACAGGCGCGGCTCGACGATGGTGTGGCAGCGGGAGCAGTGGCCGACCGAGTGGTCGTACGGCCGCTTCTCGGCGACGATCCGGCCCTGCTCGCGCAGCGCGCCGACCACGGCCGAGCGGGCCTCCAGCCGGTCCAGGCCGAGGAACGGGCCGTGCACGGTGATCGCACCGTGCTCGTCCATCACGGTCAGGTTCGGCAGGCCGTGGCGCTGGCCGATGGCGAAGTCGTTCGGGTCGTGCGCCGGGGTCACCTTGACGGCGCCGGTGCCGAACTCCGGGTCGACGTGCTCGTCCGCGACGACCGGGATCTCACGGTCCGTCAGCGGCAGCTTGATGGTACGGCCGACCAGGTGGGCGTAGCGCTCGTCCTCCGGGTGGACGGCCACCGCCGTGTCGCCGAGCATCGTCTCGGCCCGGGTGGTGGCGACCACGATGGAGTCGTCGCCGTCGCCGTAGCGGATCGAGACCAGCTCGCCCGGGACGTCCTCGTGCTCGACCTCGATGTCGGAGAGCGCGGTGAGGCAGCGCGGGCACCAGTTGATGATGCGCTCGGCGCGGTAGATCAGGCCATCGTCGAAGAGCTTCTTGAAGATGGTCTGGACGGCCTGGGAGAGGCCCTCGTCCATGGTGAAGCGCTCGCGGGACCAGTCCACGCCGTCGCCGAGGCGGCGCATCTGGCCGAGGATCTTGCCGCCGTAGTTCTCCTTCCACTCCCAGACCTTCTCGACGAAGGCCTCGCGGCCCAGGTCGTGGCGGGAGAGGCCGGACTCGGCGAGCTGCTGCTCGACCTTGTTCTGGGTGGCGATGCCGGCGTGGTCCATGCCGGGCAGCCAGAGCGCCTCGTAGCCCTGCATCCGCTTGCGGCGGGTCAGGGCGTCCATCAGGGTGTGCTGGAAGGCGTGGCCCAGGTGCAGCGCACCGGTGACGTTCGGCGGCGGGATGACGATGGTGTACGCGGGCTTGTCGCTCTTCGCGTCGGCGGTGAAGTAACCGCGCTCCACCCAGCGCTCGTACAGCTCGCCCTCTACCTCCGCCGGGGCGTAGGTCGTCGGGAGGGTGGCTGCGTTGTCCCCGTCGAAGGTGCCGGGGCGCTGGTTCGTGGTGTCGGTCACGACGCACAGTTTACGTAAACCGGGAGACCTCTCACGACCGCCTTTCCGCCCGGCACCCGGACGGGGGCGGCGAACATCCATGCGGTACCGTGCCCTACTCACCGTTGGAATGCCGTTGGAACGCCGCCGGGCGCGGCAACAGGGGGAGTGCAGATGTACGGACCACCGCAGGACCAGCCGCAGCAACCGTACGGCCAGCCCCCGCAGTTCGGTGCCCCGCAGCCTCCCTACGGCCAGCCCGCACCCCCGCCGGCCCCCGGCTACGGCTACCCGCAGGCGCCCCAACAGCAGCCGCCTGCACCGCAGTTCGGCGCCCCGCAGCCCCCGTACGGCCAGCCCCAGCCGCAGCCCCAGGGGTACGGCTACCCGCAGGCGCAGCCCCAGCCGCAGCCCTACGGCCAGCCCGGCTACGGCCAGCCGCAGTTCGGCGGCCCGGTGCCCGCCCCGCCGAAGAACAACACCCCCGCCATCGTGATCGGCATCCTGGCCGGCGTGCTGGTGCTCGGCGGTGGCGGCTACGCGGCCTGGAACGCCGTGCAGGACGACACCACGGTCTCCTCCGGCCCGGGCAGCGGCTCCGGCGGCGGTTCGGGCAGTGGTTCGGGCGGCGGCTCCGGCAAGGGCTCGGCCGGCAAGTACAAGCTGGCCGCCCCGCCGACCCTGCCCGGCGGCTACGTGCTGAAGTCCAGCAGGGACGCCCCGTCCGGCTCGACGGTGGCCGGCGCCAGCTACGAGGGCGGCCTGCTGGCCAGCTACAACAAGGGCAAGGACCTGATGGACACCATCACCATCGGTGGCTCCTGGGGCAAGGTCGACAACCCCAAGGAGATCATCAAGCAGGTCAACACCCAGATGACCAGCACCGGGAAGCTCAGCTGGAAGACCCCGCTGGCCGAGGTCTCCGCCGAGGACACCAAGGACAAGGGCGGCTACCTCTCCTGCGGCGTGGCCACCGCCAGCACCGTGGACATCCCGATCTGCGTCTGGGCCAACCACTCGGGCTACGGCTCGGTGACCTTCAGCAAGCTCAGCCTCAAGGGCGACACCGACGCGATCAGCCCGAGCGAGGCCGCCTCGCAGAGCCGGGCGATCCGGGACGCCATGATGGCCCCCAAGTAAGCCCTCCCGCACGGCGGAACGCGGCGGCCCCCGTCCTCACCGAGGAGGACGGGGGCCGCCGCTTCGTGACCGGGCGTCAGGCGCTCTTGTCGCGCCGCTCGCGCTTGATCATGTCGCGCGGGACCAGCGTCGGGATGGCGTGCTTGGAGACCACGTCACCGGTGACCACCACGCGGGCCACGTCCTGACGGGACGGCACCTCGTACATCACCGACATCAGCACCTCCTCCATGATGGCCCGCAGGCCACGGGCGCCGGTGCCGCGCAGGATCGCCTGGTCCGCGATGGCCTCCAGCGCGTCGCGGCTGAACTCCAGCTCCACGCCGTCGAGTTCGAAAAGCTTGCGGTACTGCTTCACCAGCGCGTTCTTCGGCTCGGTGAGGATCTGCAGCAGCGCCTCGCGGTCGAGGTTGTGCACGCTGGTGATCACCGGGAGACGGCCGATGAACTCGGGGATCATGCCGAACTTGACCAAGTCCTCCGGCATCACCTGGCGGAAGTGGTCACTGGCGTCCGACTCGCGCTTGGATCGGATCGTGGCCCCGAAGCCGATGCCCTTGGCACCGGCGCGGCCCTCGATGATCCGCTCCAGGCCGGCGAACGCACCGCCGACGATGAACAGGACGTTGGTGGTGTCGATCTGGATGAACTCCTGGTGCGGGTGCTTGCGGCCGCCCTGCGGGGGGACGCTCGCGGTGGTGCCCTCCAGGATCTTCAGCAGCGCCTGCTGGACGCCCTCGCCGGAGACGTCCCGGGTGATCGACGGGTTCTCGCTCTTGCGGGCCACCTTGTCGATCTCGTCGATGTAGATGATCCCGGTCTCGGCCTTCTTGACGTCGTAGTCGGCCGCCTGGATGAGCTTCAGCAGGATGTTCTCGACGTCCTCGCCGACGTAGCCCGCCTCGGTCAGGGCGGTGGCGTCGGCGATCGCGAACGGCACGTTCAGCATCCGGGCCAGCGTCTGCGCCAGCAGGGTCTTGCCGGAGCCGGTCGGGCCCAGCAGCAGGATGTTGGACTTGGCCAGCTCGATCGCGTCCTCGCGGCCGTTCCCACCGCTGCGCCCGGCCTCGCCGGCCTGGACGCGCTTGTAGTGGTTGTAGACCGCGACCGAGAGCGACTTCTTGGCGATGTCCTGGCCGACCACGTACTGGTCCAGGAACTCGTAGATCTCGCGGGGCTTCGGGAGCTCCTCGAAGCGCACCTCGGAGGTCTCGGCGAGCTCCTCCTCGATGATCTCGTTGCACAGGTCGATGCACTCGTCGCAGATGTACACGCCTGGCCCGGCGATGAGCTTCTTCACCTGCTTCTGGGACTTGCCGCAGAACGAGCACTTGAGCAGGTCGCCACCGTCTCCGATGCGTGCCACGAGGTGCTTCCCCTTCGCCAGGGGCCCCGCGGGGGTCCGGGGCCTGGTGCTGTGAGCCGATCCCGCCGCACCACGGCGGCCGGTCTCGCTATCCGACGGTACTCTGCCGAGCCCGTAATTCCGCCGTCTTCGACAGGTCTGCCGTACGCCCTGGGCGAATTGATACCGAACAGATGCCGTCGAAGGAAGGGGCGGGGCACGGCGGACCGCCGTACCCCGCCCCAGGAGCCACAGGGGGCTCAGGAGGTCAGCGAGGACTTCCGGGTGGAGATGATCTGGTCGATCAGGCCGTACTCGAGGGCCTCCTCGGCCGTCAGGATCTTGTCCCGCTCGATGTCGTCGCGGACCTGCTCGACCGGCTTGTTGGAGTGCTTGGAGAGCATCTCCTCCAGCTGCTCGCGCATCCGGAAGATCTCCTTGGCCTGGATCTCCAGGTCGGAGACCTGGCCGCGGCCGGTCTCGGTGTACGGCTGGTGGATCAGGATGCGGGCGTTCGGCAGCGCCATCCGCTTGCCGGGGGTGCCCGCGGCCAGCAGCACGGCCGCCGCGGAGGCCGCCTGGCCCATGCAGACGGTGGTGATGTCCGGCTTCACGTACTGCATGGTGTCGTAGATCGCGGTGAGCGCCGTGAAGGAGCCGCCGGGCGAGTTGATGTACATCTGGATCTCGCGGTCCGGGTCCATCGACTCCAGGCAGAGCAGCTGCGCCATGATGTCGTTGGCCGAGACGTCGTCCACCTGGGAGCCGAGGAAGATGATGCGCTCCTCGAACAGCTTGGCGTACGGGTCGTACTCGCGGATGCCCTGCGAGGTGCGCTCGACGAAGCGCGGGACGATGTAACGGCCCTCGGCCCGGGGGGCGGTGAGCTCGGTGCGCGCGGTGTGCATGGGGGTTCTGTCCTCCGAAGCGTGACGGTCGGTTGGGTCTGCTGCCGGTGCCGGATCAGGCGCCGGTGCCGCCGCCGCCGGGAACGTCCGCGGCGCTGTGCATGATCGAGTCGATCAGGCCGTACTCCTTGGCCTCCTCCGGGGTGAACCAACGGTCCCGGTCGGAGTCCGCGGTGACCCGCTCGAAGGACTGGCCGCTGTGCTGCGCGATCAGCTCGGACATCCGCTTCTTGGTGCGGAGCAGCTGCTCGGCCTGGATCCGGATGTCGGTGGCCGAGCCGCCGAGGCCGGCGGAGGGCTGGTGCATCAGGATGTTGGCGTTCGGCAGCGAGAAGCGCTTGCCCTTGGCACCGGCCGTCAGCAGGAACTGGCCCATCGAGGCGGCCATGCCCATCGCGATGGTGACCACGTCGTTCTTGATGTACTGCATGGTGTCGTAGATCGCCATGCCCGCCGTGATCGAACCGCCGGGCGAGTTGATGTACAGGTAGATGTCCTTCTCCGGGTCCGCGGCCAGGAGGAGGAGCTGGGCGGTGATCTTGTTGGCGATGTCGTCGTCGACCTGCTGGCCGAGGAAGATGATGCGCTCGTTGAGCAGCCGGTTGTAGACCTGGTCGCCCAGGCCGCCGAGCACGTCACCAGCGGCGGCGTGCGGCGCCATCAGGCCAGGCATCTGCATCTGCGGGAACGTCACTTAGCCACCTGCTCAGTCGAATTGTCGCTGTCTATGGACCCTAACGCGCAGGCCCCGCCTCGGAATCCCCCGCGCGGAACTGTTCGCTGTGAGCGCAGGGTCCGGAAGCGGTTACGGGAACGGCCCGGACGCCCCCGAGGGGGTGTCCGGGCCGCTCTCTGACCGTGGGTCAGACCGTGGTGCGGGAAGTACCGTCAGGCTCAGGCCTCGGTGGTCTCCGCCGACTCCTCGGTCTCCTCGTCGTCCTCGAAGGAGACGACCTCACCGTTGGTGTCGGTGACCTTGGCCTGCTCGACGACCAGGGCCAGCGCCTTGCCGCGGGCGACCTCGCCGACCAGCAGCGGGACCTGGTTGGCCTGGACGACCTGCTGGGCGAACTGGTCCGGGGTCATGCCGGAGCCGGCCGCGCGGCGGACCAGGTGCTCGGTGAGCTCGTCCTGGTTGACGCCCAGCTTCTCCTTGTCGACGATCTCGTCGAGCACGAACTGGGTCTTGATGCCCTTCTTGGCCTGCTCCTCGGTCTCCTTGGCGTAGTCCTCGAGGGACTTGTCCTGGGTGGCGAGGTAGGTCTCGAGGGTGAGGCCCATCGGCTCGAGCTGGTGGTGCTCGAGGTTGTGCTTGCGGGTCTCGACCTCGTCCTTGAGGAGCTTCTCCGGGTACTCCATGTCGACCAGCTTCAGCAGCTCGTCGAGCACCCGCTCCTGGGCCTGGGTGGCCTGGTCGAACTCACGCATGCGCTCCAGGCGCTTGCGGGAGTCGGCCTTCAGGTCCTCCAGGGTGTCGAACTCGCTCGCCAGCTGCGCGAACTCGTCGTCCAGCTCCGGGAGTTCCTTCTCCTGGACGGCGGTGACGGTGACGGTCACCTCGGAGCTCTTGCCGGCCTGGGTGCCGCCCTTGAGCTCGGTGGTGAAGGTCTTGGTCTCGCCGGCCGACAGGCCGACGACGGCCTCGTCGATGCCGTCCAGCAGGCGGCCGGAGCCGATCTCGTAGCTCACGCCGGTGGCGGTGCCGTCCTCCGGCACCTCACCGTCGACCTTGGCCTCCAGGTCGACGACCACGACGTCGCCCTCGGCGGCGGCGCGCTCGACGTCCTTGACGGACGAGAAGCGCTCGCGCAGCTGCTCCAGGGACTTCTCCACGTCGGCGTCCTCGACCACGATCGGGTCGACGGTCACCTCGATGCCGGCGAAGTCGGGCAGGGTGATCTCCGGACGGACGTCGACCTCGGCGACGAAGGTGAGGTCACCGCCGTCGGCCAGGTTCTCGACACCCTGGATGTCGGTGATCTCGGGCTGGCCGAGGACCTCGATCTTGCCCTCGTCGACGGCCTGCGTGTAGAAGCGCGGCAGCGCGTCGTTGACGGCCTCCTCCAGAACGGCGGCGCGGCCGAAGCGCTGGTCGATGACCTTCGCCGGGATCTTGCCCTTGCGGAAGCCCGGGACAGAGACCTGCGAGTTGATCTTCTTGTAGGCCGCGTCGAGGCTCGGCTTGAGCTCCTCGAAAGGCACCTCGACGGTGAGTCGAACCCGGGTCGGGTTCAGAGTCTCGACGGCGCTCTTCACGGTTGGGTCTCCTATGGGCTTGCGGTCAGGTTGTCTCCGCCGTGACCGGCCGGCGGGCCGGGCGGTGCGGGCGAGACGGGCGATGGGCGGTTGGAGCTGCATCTCCCGTACAAGGGGGTGGACGGTGAGCTTGACTCCTCGCCCTCGGGCGGTTGACCTGCACGGATCTGCACAGGGACTACCGCCAGCCGCCCATCCTACCGGTAGCACGAAAGGCGGACGCCAGGGTGCTGCCACACGGATGACGGGGGCCCGCGCAGGAACCCCCGGACGGCCCCGGGACGCCAACAGGGCCCCGCCTTCGGACGAGACCCTGCCGCACTGTCGGGGTGGCCGGATTCGAACCGACGGCCTTCCGCTCCCAAAGCGGACGCGCTACCAAACTGCGCCACACCCCGTGGTGCCGAGAGGAAGCGTACACGCCACCCCACACCCCCCACGGCCGTTCGCACGGGCGGCCGTTGACCACCCGACGGGTGCTCCCGACGTGCCGAAGCGTCAAAGTGGTGTGCGAGCAGCCGATCCGACCAGGTACGCTGACCCTGTCCTCGGGACCGCTGCACGCGGCCGCGGGGCGTCCCGTGCGGGTGTAGCTCAATGGTAGAGCCCCAGTCTTCCAAACTGGTCACGCGAGTTCGATTCTCGTCACCCGCTCCACAAAGGCTCCGGCCCCCGGTCACTGACCGGGGGCCGGAGCCTTTTTGACGTCGTCTCAGTCGGTTCAGACGTTGACGCCGTGGGCGCGCAGGTAGGCGACCGGGTCGATGTCGGAGCCGTAGGACGAGCCGGTGCGGACCTCGAAGTGCAGGTGCGGGCCGGTCACGTTGCCGGTGGCACCGGAGAGGCCGATCTGCTGGCCGGCCGAGACGGTCTGGCCGGCCGAGACGCCGATCGAGGAGAGGTGGGCGTACTCGGAGTACTTGCCGTCCGCGTGGCGGATGACGACCTCGTTGCCGTAGGAGCCGCCGTTGCCGGCCTTGACCACGGTGCCGGAGGTGATGGCCTTCACGCTGGTGCCGGTGGAGGCGCGGAAGTCCACACCGGTGTGGTAGCCGCTGGACCAGGAGGAGCCGGAGGCGTGGTACGCGGTGGAGGTGCCGCCGGGGACCGGGGCCACGTAACCGCCGGAGGCGACGGTGGTGGAGGTCTCGGCCTTGGGAGCGGCGGCCTTCGGGGCGGCGGCCTTCGGGGCGGCGGCCTTGGGAGCCGCGGCCTGCGGGGCGGCGGCCTTGGGGGTGGCGGCCTGCGGGGCCGGGGTGGAGGCCTTGGAGCGCGAGGCCTTGGTGCTGTCGGCCGACTCGGCGGCCTTCGGCTGCTGCTGCGGGGCCGGGGCCTGCTGCGGCGCCGGGGCGGCCACGGCGGCCTTGCCCGCGAGGGAGAGGTTCTGGCCCGGGTAGATCAGGTTCGGGTTGCCGCCGATGACGGTCCGGTTGTCCTGGTAGAGCTTCTCCCAGCCGCCCTCGACCTGCTGGACGGAGGCGATCTTCGAGAGGGTGTCACCGCTGACCACCTGGTAGGCCTTGGCCTCGGCGGCCGGGGCGGCTGCCGGAGCCGCGGCGGGCGCGGCGGCCGGGGCGGACTCGGCCACCACGGCGGTGACGGCGGCGGCGGCCTCGGGGGCGACGGCCGGGGTGTGGTTCTGGTGCGCGCTGGCGGCGCTGACCGGGACGGCGAACGCGGCGCCGACCACACCGGTGGCGACCGCGATGCGGGTCAGACGGGACAGCTGGACACGACGGTGCTTGCCCATGGGGCTGGTCCTCTCCGACGCCTGTGAGGTGAGCTGTCGGGTTCGGGCTGGAGATGCCCGGCCGCTGACGCGGCTTCACCCCTAGCCG
Organism: Kitasatospora sp. NPDC051853; assembly: GCF_044452665.1. Taxonomy (NCBI): domain Bacteria; kingdom Bacillati; phylum Actinomycetota; class Actinomycetes; order Kitasatosporales; family Streptomycetaceae; genus Kitasatospora; species Kitasatospora sp. NPDC051853. The sequence continues at coordinate 904,682 of NZ_JBITBY010000002.1, forward strand.
CACCGGCGTACCGGTACGGCGACTTACCTGTGGGTCCCCCACTCCTGCCGTGGCTGTGCTGGTTCGAGGCTCCGGACGGCGGCAGGACTCGGCGTTCCGCCCGGTGGGCCCGTCCGGTCGATCCGCCGGACTGGATCCGCAGCTAAGCCCATCGCCCCCGGAGCTGGCAACCCCCGGTTGAACGATCAACCAGGATCGGGCGGGACCAAAGTCACTCCGGGCTCGGGACTTCCGCCTTTTGCGGCCATGATCGCTGACCCTGGGCCGATCCTCCGCATACACAGGGTGCCGAATGCGACGGTCCGGATACGCCCCTGCGCGCTCCGTCGGCAGGCGCCGTGACACCGGTCACGCCGGGCCGATACGCTCGCCGTTCGAGGTTCCCGTTCGAGAACAGAGCGCCGCCGTCCGGGCGGCACCGAGGAGATCCGCCCGTGCCCCACGAGGAGCGGCTGGCCGTCATCCGACGCGGCGTGGTCCGCGAGATGGCCCGGTTGGGCCTGGAGTTCACCGTGGACGGTGCGGTGGTCCGGGGGCCCGGCACCACCGCCGTGGCGGTCCGCGACCACGCCGAGCGGGGCACCACCGGGCACGTGGACCTCGGCTACGTCCTCCAGCTCGGCCGGGGCGACGGCCCGGTGGTCTGGGACTGCGCGGCCGGCTTCGGTGGCGACGACGCCGAGCAGCTCGACAACGCGGTGATGATCTGGGCCGGCACCACCGCCACCGCCGTGCTCCAACTGCTCGACGGCGGGCACGCGTTCAGCACGCCGGAGTTCCCGGGCTGGCGGGTGGTGCAGAGCCCGGCGGCCACCTTCGGCACCGGTTCGGAGCTGCTCGCCGACTGGCTCGCGGAGCAGCACTCCTCCCCCGCCCTGGCCGCCGCCGTCCTGCCGGAGCTGCTGCCCGGGCAGGTGAACGGCGTGAAGCTGTTCTTCGGCGGCAAGGCCGGCCACGACGTGGCCGAGGTGCGGGTGAACGGCCGGGTCAGCAGCGCGGCCTCGCGGGCACTGCGCGCACAGGACTGGCCGCGCGGCGAACGGCTCTGCTGGGCGCGGCTGTTCCTGGTGTTCGCGCCCGAGCCCGAAGCACTGCCGGAGCGCGCGGCGGCGCCCGCACCACCACGGCGCGGACTCGCGCGCTGGTGGCGGGGGCGGCGCTGACCCGCCGTCAGGCGGGCCGCCGGGGCAGCCCGGCCACCGAGGTCAGCCGGCCACCGAGGAGATGGTCTTGGCGAGCTGGCTGAGGAACTCCTGGATCGGCCCGGCCGCGGTGGACTGGCTCAGCATGAAGCCGAACAGCGCGGCGATGATGGCATGACTGGTCTTCAACTGCTTGTTGCGGATGAAGATCACGCAGATGATGCCGAACAGGACCAGGGCTGAGACGGAGAAGGCCACCCGGACTCACTTCCTCTTTCTACGTAGCGAGTTTCGTGGCGGGCCCAATCCCCCGAGCAATCCCCCGGACCCCCCGAGAACCGACCGTCCCACCCGGACTCAGTGTGGTCGTTCGTGCGGACTGCGTAAAGGACTTGCCGTGAGCAGGCCCCGAAGATCCTGCGATGTGAGACGAATTTCCGCCGACCGAGACGATAGCCGAGCAGGCCTGACGGTCCGTCGGCAGGGCCGCCCCAACTGGCAGTTGACGGCTCCGGCCGGTCCTAGATCCACTTTCCGGACTATGCCCCAGGAATGGCCGAAGATCGGCGTTCGGACTTGACAGTCGGTCAGCCCCGCCAGAGCAGCAGGACCGCGCGGTCGTCGTTGACGTCCTTGGCCACCGACTCGATGAGCTTCACCGCCGAGCCGCGGCCGCCGAGTTGGGCGAACGGGGCGCCCCCGACCAGCCGGTCCGCCTCGCCCATCAGCCGGTCCATGCCCTCGGTCAGGTCGCGGCCGGGCACCTCGACCATGCCGTCGGTGCAGAGCATCAGCACGTCGCCGCGGTCCAGCCGGCCGCGCACGCCCTCGAACTTGGCGCCGTCGTACACCCCGAGCAGTCCGCCCTCGGGGGCCTCCATCACGTCCCAGCGGCCGGTGCCCGCGTGCCGCTGCATGCCCGGCAGGTGGCCGGCCGAGAGCAGCTCGTACTCGCCGGTGTCCAGGTCGAGCACCAGGTGGACGGCGGTGGCGAAGCCCTCGTCCCAGTCCTGCCGGAGCAGGTAGCCGTTGGCCGCCGGGAGGAACTCGTGCGCCGGGAGCGAGCCCAGCAGGCCGCCGAACGCGCCGGAGAGCAACAGGGCGCGCGAGCCCGCGTCCATGCCCTTGCCGGAGACGTCCGCCAGCACCACCTCCAGCACCCGGCGGCCCGGCCCGGTGCGGGCCGCCACCACGAAGTCCCCGGAGAAGGACTGGCCGCCGGCCGGGCGCAGCGCCATGTCCGCCGACCAGCCCTCGGGCAGCGGGGGCACCCGGCTCTGCACCCGCAGCCGCTCGCGCAGGTCGAACAGCATCGAGCCGCCGCCCCGCCACGGCACGCCGACCCGGCTGCGGAACTGGGCCAGCAGCAGACCGGCCACCCCGACCGCGCCGACCACCAGCGCGGCACCGGGGGTCACGCCGAAGACGTAGGTGTCCGGGTGGTCGCTGGCCACCCGCTCCCCGGTGTGGATCAGCGACTCGGTGGAGAGCCCCAGCGCGGCGGCCGCGTAGAGCAGCACCAGGGTGCCCGGCCGCAGCAGCAGCGCCCCGGCCAGGATCGGCAGCACCAGCGCGGTGGGCGGGGCCCAGGCCGGGATCAGCACGTTGAGCAGCACCAGCAGCGGGACGGCGGCGAACAGCACCCCGAAGGCCAGCCAGTCGGCGGCGTCCCCGCGGAAGTGGTCCACGGCGGTCCGGCGCAGCACTCGGCGGGCCCGGTACAGCCTGCCGCGCAACCGGGCCGTCCACGGGCCGTCGGCCGCCGCTGCGGCCTGGCCCGTGCCAGTCGTCCGGGGCTCGGAGCCCGGCGTGCTGCCAGCCATGGGCCTTGACCTTATCCACCGGCACCGGGTGCCGTCGACGGGTGGGGCGGCGCCGGGCGCGTTCACGGGTGAGGGTTCAGCGGGTTTCGGCCGCAGGGACGGTGGCGGTGGTGGCGGTTCCGTGCGCGTACCCGCCGAATGTCGGTCGCGCACGACGGATGCCGGGTGGTAGCTCTTGGCATATGACCGCACAACGTACGACTTCTGATGACACGACAGGCGACGGCCTGACCGTCCGTACGCTCACCGCCGAGGAGTGGGACCGCTGGTACCGCACCCTCGAGGTGGCCTTCGGCGGCGGTGAGGACCACCCCGAGGACCGGGCGCTGTGGCGGGAGTTGACCGAACTGGAGCGCTCGGTCGGGGTCTGGGACGGCGACCTGCCGGTCGGCGGCGCCGGCGCCTTCACCTTCCGGCTCGCGGTGCCCGGCGGGGCCGTGCTCCCGGCCGCCGGGGTCACCATGGTCGGCGTGCTGCCCACCCACCGGCGGCGCGGCATCCTCAGCCGGCTGATGCGCGACCAGCTCGACGAGGTCCGCCGGCGCGGCGAGGCGCTCGCGGTGCTGACCGCCTCGGAGTCCCCCATCTACGGGCGCTTCGGCTACGGCCTGGGCACCTGGCGGATGTCGGTCACCGTGCCGCGGCGGGTCACGGTCCGTGCGCCGGTCGACCGTTCGGTGCGGCTGCGGCTGGCCCCGCCGGAGTCGGTGCTGGCGGCCTGCGAGGAGCTGTACGCGGAGCTGGTGCCGAAGCGGCCCGGGATGCTGGCCCGCCGCCCCGGCTGGGAGAAGCTCCCGCTGAAGGACGCGCCGGCCGGGCGGGAGGGCGCCTCGCCGCTCCAGTGCGTGGTCGCCGAGGACCGGGAGAGCGGGCAGCTGCTGGGCTACGCCCGGTACGCGGTCGCGATGGACTGGAGCGACTCCGACATCGCCGACGGCACCGTCCGGGTCCGCGACGTGGAGGCCCGGACGCCCGGTGTCTACGCGGCGCTGTGGGAGTTCCTGCTCGACCAGGACCTCTGCGGGCGGGCCCGCATCCGCAACCGTCCGGTGGACGACCCGGTGCTCCACCTGGTCGACGACCCGCGGCGGCTGGAGCCGCAGCTGGTGGACGGGATGTACGTGCGGCTGGTCGAGCTCGGGGCGGCGCTGTCGCAGCGGGGCTACGCGGCGGGGGTCGACGTGGTGCTGGAGGTCTCCGACGCGTTCTGCCCCTGGAACGCCGGGCGCTGGCGCCTCCACAGCGACGGGCCCGGCAAGGGGGCGAGCTGCGCACCGACCACCGCACCGGCCGATCTCGCACTGGACGTCCGGGAGTTGGGGGCGGCCTACCTCGGCGGCGTCCGGCTCTCGGCGCTGGCCTCGGCGGGCCTGGTCACCGAACTGCGGGACGGCGCCCTGACGGAAGCGACGCGGGCCTTCGCCTCGGACGTCGCACCCTGGCTGCCGCACGGCTTCTGACGCGCGGAGGGCTGGGCCGGGGCGCGAGGACGTACGTGGTTACCCCGGGGGCGCGAGGAACTGCGCGCTTCGGAAGGCGGCTCACCTGCAACTGACCCACCGTCAGCCGGTTGCAGGTGCTGCCTTTCCAACCCGCGCCGTTCCCCGCGCCCCCGGTGTGACCGCTTTCAGCCCTGCTGGGGGTGGTGGGCCGGGATCGGGGGGAGCTCGCCGGTGGTCTCGTAGTCGGAGAGCATCTCGATGCGGCGGGTGTGGCGCTCGGCCCCGCTGTAGGGGGTGCTGAGGAAGATCTCGACGAAGCGGGTGGACTCCTCGACGGTGTGCATCCGGCCGCCGATGGAGATGACGTTGGCGTTGTTGTGCTCGCGGCCGAGCTCGGCGGTCTGCTCGCTCCAGGCGAGCGCCGCGCGCACGCCCTTCACCTTGTTGGCGGCGATCGCCTCGCCGTTGCCCGAGCCGCCGATGACGACGCCGAGCGCCTCGGGGTCGGCGGCGGTCCGCTCGGCCGCCCGGAGGCAGAACGGCGGGTAGTCGTCCTCGGCGTCGTAGACGTGCGGGCCGCAGTCGACCGGCTCGTGGCCGTTCTCCTGGAGCCACTTCACGAGGTGGTTCTTGAGGTCGTATCCGGCATGGTCGGAACCCAGGTACACGCGCATGCGTATGAGTGTGGCATGCGCGTGTGCCCGGGCCGCCGTCGGTCCGTCAGCTCAGGAGGCGCGTCGCAGCAGCTTCCAGGCGAGCGGCAGGGCACCCATGGCGAGCAGGACCTTCAGGCCGTCGCCCACCAGGTAGGGGTAGAGGCCGAGTTGGGCCGCGCGGGCCAGCGGGACGCCGAGCGAGACGGCCAGGTAGGGGACGCCGACGGCGTAGACGGCGAGGTTGCCGAGCACCATCGCGCCGGCGGTGCGCAGCGGGCTGCGGTCAGCGCCGCGGCGGGCCAGGGCCCCGACCAGGCCGGCGGCGAGCACGAAGCCGATCACGTAGCCGAGGCTGGGCGCGGCGAAGCCGGAGCTGCCCTCGGCGAACCAGGGCATCCCGGCCATGCCGGCCAGCAGGTAGAGGCCGAGCGAGGCGACGCCGCGGCGGGTGCCGAGGGCGGTGCCGACCAGCAGGGCGGCGAAGGTCTGGCCGGTGACGGGCACCGGCGAGCCGGGGACCGGGACGGAGAGCTGGGCGGCCAGGCCGGTGAGGGCGGCGCCGCCGGCGACCAGGGCGAGCTCGCGGGCCTGGGCGCCGAGGCGGGTGGCGGCCTGCGGGAGCAGGTCGGCGAGGACCGGGGTGCGGCCGGGGAGGGTGGTGGCGGTGGCCATCGACGGGCTCCTGACGGTTCGTTGCTTCGTGTGGTGATCACTTGTGAACCTATGCCGCCGGGGCGGCCGGGACCGGCGTCGGAACCGGCCAAGGGTGGGCCGTGGGGCTTGTCGGAACCGTCCTGACTACGACGATCGGTGTAGGCGTTCGATCACTTTCGGTCAGGAAGATGTCCGGATCGCGGTCTTCGGGGCGCGCGTATTGGCATGTCCAGATGACCTACCGAATAGTGGACGGATCGTCCCGCAATCCGTACACACGTCTGGACCCACCCTGATGCCGACCCCAACCTCTCCCCCGACGGTGGAGCCCACCGAGCCCGGCACGGGCGCCGCGCCGTCCGGCCAGCTCTCGCACGGCCTGAAGCAGCGTCACCTCTCGATGATCGCGCTCGGCGGAGTGATCGGCGCCGGGCTCTTCGTCGGCTCGGGCGCGGGCATCGCGGCCGCCGGCCCCGCCATCGTGCTGGCCTTCGCGCTCTCCGGCCTGCTGGTCATGCTGGTGATGCGGATGCTCGGCGAGATGTCCGCCGCCCGTCCGGCCAGCGGCTCCTTCTCGGTGCACGCCGAGCGGGAGATCGGCCCCTGGGCCGGTCTGACGGTCGGTTGGATGTTCTGGACCCTGCTCTGCGTGGGCGTCGCGGCCGAGGCGATCGGCGCCGCCGGGATCATGGTCAAGTGGTTCCCCGGCTCGCCCAGCTGGGTCTGGGTCGCGCTCTTCATGGCCTTCTTCTGCGGCACCAACCTGGCCGCGGTGAAGAACTTCGGCGAGTTCGAGTTCTGGTTCGCCGCCGTCAAGGTGCTGGCGATCACCGCCTTCCTGGTGATCGGCGTGCTCGCCATCTGCGGCCTGCTGCCCGGCACTTCGGCCCCCGGCAGCGCCAACCTCACCGGCCAGGGCGGCTTCTTCCCGAACGGCGCCGGCGGCCTGGTCACCGGCCTGCTCGCCTCGGTCTTCGCCTACGGCGGCCTGGAGACCGTCACTATCGCCGCCGCCGAGTCCGAGGACCCCCGGCGCAGCGTGGCCACCGCGGTGCGCACCGCGATGTGGCGGATCGCCCTCTTCTACGTCGGCTCGATGGCGGTCATCGTCACCCTGGTGCCGTGGAACGACCCCGAGGTGGTCGCCAGCGGCCCGTACGTCGCGGTGCTGGACGCGATCGGCTTCCCGGCGGCCGGGCAGGTCATGAACGTGGTGGTGCTGATCGCCCTGCTGTCGGCCATGAACGCCAACATCTACGGGTCCTCGCGGATGGTGTTCTCGCTGGTGCAGCGCGGGCAGGGGCCGAAGGCGCTGGCCAAGGTGCACGGCGGGGTGCCGCGGATCGCGGTGCTGGCCTCGTCGGCGTTCGGGTTCTTCGCGGTGCTGCTCAGCTTCTGGTGGCCGGAGACGATCTTCGCCTGGCTGCTGAACATGGTCGGCGCGGCGGTGCTGGTGGTGTGGGGGTTCATCGCGGTGGCGCAGCTGCGGATGCGGCGCCGGCTGGAGCGGGAGGCCCCCGAACTGCTCACCGTCCGCATGTGGGCCTTCCCCTACCTCACCTGGGTCGCCCTCGCGGGGATCGTCACCGTCCTCGGCCTGATGACGCTCGACGCCGACAACCGCACCCAGCTCTACTTCACCGCCGGCCTCGCGGTGGTCCTCTCGGTCATCGGCTTGGTCAAGCAGAAGAGCTCTGCGGAGGCGCGGGGTTAATTGGTCACACCGGGGGCGCGGGGAACTGCGCGAATCGGGAGGCGGCTCAGCTGCAACTGACTCACCGTCAGCCAGTTGCAGGTGCTGCCTTTCCAACCCGCGCAGTTCCTCGCGCCCCTGGGGCCTCCGGCCCCGGGACGCGCGGCCCCGGGGCGTTCCGCCTACTCGAAGGACGGGCCGGCGGTGCGGGTGCGCTTGATCTCGTAGAAGCCCGGGGTGGAGGCGACCAGGACGGTGCCGTCCCAGAGGCGGGCGGCGGCCTCGCCGCGGGGGGTGGGGGTGACCACCGGGCCGAAGAAGGCGACGCGGTCGCCGTCGGGGCCGTCGACGGCGATGACCGGGGTGCCGACGTCCTCGCCGACCAGGCCGATGCCCTCCGCGTGGGAGGCCCGCAGGGCGTCGTCGTACTCGGTGGAGTCGGCGGCGTCGGCCAGCTCGGCCGGGAGGCCGGCGGCGAGCAGGGCGGCCTCGATGGTGGCGCGCTCGTTGGGCAGGCCCTGGTTGTGGAAGCGGGTGCCCATCTCGGTGTAGAGCGGGCCGAGGACCTTGTCACCGTGCTGCTGGGCGGCGGCGATCAGGACGCGGACCGGGCCCCAGGCCTTGTCCAGGAACTCCCGGTACCGCTCGGGGAGGTCGCGGCCCTCGTTGAGCACCGCGAGGCTCATCACGTGCCAGCGGGTCTGGACCGGGCGGAGCTCCTCCACCTCGAGCATCCAGCGGGAGGTCATCCAGGCCCAGGGGCAGCCCGGGTCGAACCAGAAGTCGGCGGTCTTCTTGGAGTCTGCGGTCGTCACGGAGGCGTCCTTCGCGGGGTCGGGGGCAGTTCCAACTGGACGCAACACGACGGAGTACCTCACTGATTCCGCCGGTCTGTGCAATGGCACAGCAGGGCGGCCGTGAAAGGATGCCCCCGGGGAAGACCCCCCGACCGTCACCGTACGAGCGAGACAAAGGAGTACCGCCCGTGCCGGGCAAGAACCTGAGCCGCGAGGAAGCCCAGCAGCGGGCCGCGATCCTCTCCGTGGACACCTACCGGGTCCACCTCGACGTCACCTCCGCCGTCGACCCGTCGGCCGCGACCTTCCGGTCCACCTCCACCATCGCCTTCCGGTGCTCCGAGCCGGGCGCGGCGAGCTTCGCCGACCTGCTCGCGCCGGCGGTCCGCGCCGTCACCCTGAACGGGACCGCGCTGGACCCGTCCGAGGTCTTCGACGGGACCAGGGTGCGGCTGGAGGGGCTGGCCGCCGAGAACCTGCTGGTGGTGGAGGCGGACTGCGCCTACAGCCGCACCGGCGAGGGCCTGCACCGCTTCGTCGACCCGGTGGACGGCGAGACGTACCTCTACACGCACTACGAGCCGGCCGACGCCCGGCGGGTGTTCGCGAACTTCGAGCAGCCCGACCTCAAGGCCCCGTTCACCTTCACGGTGACCGCCCCGGCCGCCTGGGACGTGTACGCCAACGCGGTGCACACCGAGGTCACCGAGGAGGGCGCCGCCCGCACCTGGCGGTTCGCGCCGACGCAGCCGATCTCCACCTACCTGACCGCCGTGGTGGCCGGCCCGTACCACGTCGAACGGGCCCACTACAGCCGGGAGTCGAAGGACGGCTCGACGCTGGAGATCCCGCTCGCGGCCACCTGCCGCAAGTCGCTGGCCAAGTACTTCGACGCGGACGAGATCTTCACCGTCACCAAGCAGGGCCTGGACTTCTTCCACACCGAGTTCGACTACCCGTACCCGTTCGGGAAGTACGACCAGTGCTTCGTGCCGGAGTACAACATCGGCGCGATGGAGAACCCGGGCTGCGTGACCTTCCGGGAGGAGTTCGTCTTCCGGTCGAAGGTCACCGAGGCCGCGTACGAGGGCCGGGCCAACGTCATCCTGCACGAGATGGCGCACATGTGGTTCGGCGACCTGGTCACCATGAAGTGGTGGGACGACCTCTGGCTGAAGGAGTCCTTCGCGGACTTCATGGGCTCCTACGGCCTGATCGGCGCGGGCACCAAGTACACCGCCGCCTGGATCACCTTCGCCAACCGGCGCAAGGCCTGGGCGTACCGGCAGGACCAGTTCCCGACCACCCACCCGATCACGGCCGACATCCGTGACCTGGAGGACGCCAAGCTCAACTTCGACGGCATCACCTACGCCAAGGGCGCCTCGGTGCTCAAGCAGCTGGTGGCGTACGTCGGCGCGGAGGCGTTCTTCGAGGGCGCCCGCCAGTACTTCAAGCGGCACGCCTTCGGGAACACCGTGCTGGACGACCTGCTGGTGGCGCTGGAGGAGACCAGCGGACGGGACCTCAGGTCCTGGGCCGCCGCCTGGCTGCAGACCTCCGGGGTGAACGTCCTGACCCCGCAGCTCACCGTGGACGCCGAGGGCCGGATCACCGAGCTGGCCGTGCTCCAGGACGGCGAGCCCGCGCGTCCGCACCGGATCGCGGTCGGCCTCTACGAGCGGGACACCGACGGCGCGCTGGTGCGCACCGAGCGGGTCGAGCTGGACGTCACCGGTGCCCGCACCGTGGTGGACGGGCTGGTGGGCAAGCCGCGCCCGGCGCTGGTGCTGCTGAACGACGACGACCTGACGTACTGCAAGGTCCGCTTCGACGACCGCTCGCTGGCCACCCTGCGCGAGGGGCTCGGGGAGATCGACCAGCCGCTGAGCCGGGCGCTGGCCTGGTCGGCGGTCTGGAACCTGACCCGGGACGGGCTGATGCCGGCCCGGGACTACCTGGACCTGGTGGACCGCTTCGCCGGCACCGAGTCGGACATCGGCGTGCTGCAGTCGCTGCACCAGCAGTCCCGGACGGCGCTCGACCTGTACGCCGCGCCGGAGCACCGGGGCGAGGGCGAGCGCCTGTTGGCCGCCTGCGCGCTGCGCGAGCTGCGCGCGGCCGAGCCGGGCAGCGACCACCAGCTGGCCTGGGCCCGCTTCCTGGCGCTGACCGCCGACGGCACCGAGCACCTGCAGCTGGTCGAGGGCCTGCTGGCCGGCAGCGCCCGGATCGACGGGCTGACGGTGGACCAGGAGCTGCGCTGGTCGCTCTGGCTGGCGCTGGCCTCGGCCGGCCGGGCCACCGCGGAGGAGCTGAACGGCGAGCTGGAGCTGGACAACACCGCCTCCGGCCGCCAGCACCTGACGCACTGTCTGGCCGCGCTGCCCACCCCGGGGGCCAAGGCCACCGCCTGGGCCGCCGTGGTGGACTCCGACGAGCTGCCGAACGCACTGGTCGAGGCCCAGATCGCGGGCTTCGCGCAGGCCGGGCAGCGCGAGCTGACCGCCGGGTACGCCGCCCCGTACTTCGAGGTCATCGAGGAGATCTGGGCGCAGCGCTCGATCGAGATCGCGATGCGGATCGTGAGCGGGTTCTTCCCGCACTACCAGACCGACGAGGCCACCCTGGCCGCCACCGACGCCTGGCTGGCCGGGCACCCGGAGGCGGCTCCGGCCCTGCGCCGCCTGGTGCTGGAGTGCCGGGACGACCTGGCCCGCGCGCTGCGGGCGCAGGCCGCCGACCGGGGCTAGCGGGACGCACGCCGAGGGGCCCGGTCCAGACGCGGACCGGGCCCCTCGGGTGTCGTTCGCGACTACTTCAGGGTGGCCGAGGTCAGACCGGCCTGCACCTGGCGCTGGAAGGAGAGGTACACCACCAGCACCGGCAGCATGGCGATCGTCATGCCGGCGAACAGGGCCGGGGCGTCGCTCTTGTAGCCGGACTGCAGGGCCAGGTTGACCAGGCCCTGGGCCAGCATCGAGTGGTCGGCCTCACCGGCGGTGGTGGGCTGCATCAGGGTGACCGGCAGGATGTACTGGTTCCACTGGCCCAGGACGTTGAAGATGCCGACGCTGATCAGGCCCGGCTTCGCCATCGGCACCATGACCTGGAAGAACGCCCGGGTGTGCGAGCAGCCGTCCAGCATCGCCGCCTCGTGCACCGCGCCCGGCAGGGTGCGGAAGAACGAGTACATGAAGAACACGGTGAACGGCAGCGAGTACGCGACGTACACCAGGATCAGGCCGGCGTAGCTGTTCAGACCGAGGTACGGCGAGATCTCGCCGAGGTTGCGGACCATGAAGAACAGCGGCACCAGGGCCAAGTAGACCGGGAACATCGAGCCGGCCACGAAGAAGTAGTAGACGACCCGGTTGCCCTTGAACTCGTACCGGGCCAGCACGTAGGCGGCCATCGAGCCGAGCAGCATGGTCAGGGTGACCGAGCCGGCCAGCACGATGAGCGTGTTCACGAAGAACCCGCCGATGCCCTTCTCCCAGGCCCGGCCGAAGGCGTCGAAGCCGAAGGACTCGGGCCAGCTCCAGGCGGAGCCGTTGATCTGGGAGTCGGTCTTGAAGGAGCCGAGCACCACCCAGGCCAGCGGGAGGACGATCATGACCGCCCAGATCGCCAGGAAGCCGTGCGAGAAGACGTTGAGGACCTTGCCCTCCTCGCCGAAGCGCTGCTCGCGGTCCGGGGCGGCCTGGCCGCCGGTGCGGAGCTGACCGGGAACCTTCGCGGTCTTGTCGAGAGTCGCCATCACAGGTCCCCGCTCAGTACTCGATCTTGTCGCGCTTGGTGGCCCAGAGCGAGACGACGGTCAGGATCAGCGTGAAGAAGAAGATCACCACGCCCATGGCACAGGCGTAACCCGCCTCGCCGTTGCGCAGGAAGCTGCGCATCAGGTAGGTCGAGATCAGCTCGGAGTGGTGGTCGGGGCCGCCGCCGAAGTAGGCGCCGGGGGTGATCGAGGCGACCAGGGCGAAGGCGTCCATGGCCACGATCGCCAGGTAGACCCAGGCGGTCTGGACCGTCTCCCAGAGCAGCGGGAGGGTGATCTTGAAGAAGGTCTGGCCGCGCTTGGCGCCGTCCAGCAGGGCGGCCTCGTAGATGTCCTTCGGGATCGACTGCATCGAGGCCGAGAACAGCACCAGGTAGAAGCCGACGCCGGACCAGACCAGCACCGCGAGCACGCACCACATGACCAGGTCCGGGTCGGACAGCCACTGCACCGGGTCGGTGGCGGTGGCCAGGCCCAGCTTGATCAGGACGCCGTTGGCCAGGCCGCTCTGGTCGGTGCGGTAGACCGCGCCCCAGAGCACCGCGAGGATCGCGATGGAGAGCACCTGCGGGAAGAAGAAGACCACCTTGTAGAAGCCGGCGCCCTTCACCCCCTGGACGCCGCCGGTGCCGCCCTTGCCACCGACGTTGAGCATGAAGGCGAAGAACAGCGCGATCAGGATCGTCACGACCGGCAGCAGCACCAGCAGCATCAGGTTGTGCCACAGCGCGTTGCCGAAGACCTCGTCACCGAAGAGCTTCGTGTAGTTGTCCAGGCCGACGAAGTTCATCTCCTGGCTCGCCCCTGACCAGTCGGTCAGGGAGTATCCGAAGGTCTGCGCGTACGGCCAGAGCACGAGGCCCACGTACAGCAGGATCGGAAGAAAGAGGAACCCCACGATGAAGGGGTACTTGCCGTGACGCATGGTCACTTCTCCTGTCCGTCAGGCGGACGCCCCGGGGGCGGTTCGGGTCCCCCGGGGCGCTGTGGTGATTCCGACCGGTCAGGCGGTCTTGTTCTTGGTGGCCGACTCCTTGGCGCGCTTGATCCACTCCGCCGGAGTGATGCGCTTGGCCATCAGCTCGCCCGAGGCGTTCTGCAGGTCCTCGTCGAACTTGGAGGCGGTGTTCGGGTACTGGTAGTTGAAGGTGTTGGTGCCGGCCGCCTTGAGGGCGACGACGGTCGAGGCGGTGCCCGGCTTGAGCTTGACCTCGGGGCCGACGCCGTCCTTGAGGCAGGTGAGGCTGTTGGCGGTCTGCGCGAAGCTGGCCGAGGCCTCCTTGGTCAGCATCTTGCGCAGGAACTCCAGGCCACCGGCCACGTTCTTGGCCTTGGACGGCACGATGAACGGCTCGCCCGCGCCGGCCCGCATGGCCTCGAAGGGCAGCTTGTCACCGGGCAGCGACGGCATCGGCAGGAACTGCATGTCGAAGTCGGCCGGGGTGGTCGGCAGCTGCTCGTTCTCCAGCCAGGAGCCGGAGGGGATGAAGGCGGCCTTGTACTGGTTCCACGCGGTCTGCGACTCGGTGTGGGTCATGCCGTTGGTGCCGGGGAGCAGGAAGTCCTTGTCGACGATCTGGAAGAACGCGTCGACCACGGTCTTGACCGACGGGTCGTCCCAGGCGGTGGCGTCCAGGGCGTCGATCCGCTTCATGAGGTCCAGGCCGCCCTGCTTGGCGATCATGTCCATCATGACGACGTTGATGTAGTACGGGTACTTGCCCTGGTGGGCGACCGGGGCGATGCCCTTGGCCTTGATCTGCTCGCACAGGGTGATGAACTCGGCCCAGGTCTTCGGCGCGGTCCAGCCGTTGTCCTTGAAGAGCTTGCCGGAGTACCAGAAGCCCCAGACGGTGTAGACGTAGGACAGGTTGTAGACCTTGCCCTTGACCGTGCCGGACTCGATGGTGCCGGGCATCAGCACGTCGCGGATCTTCTTGGACGGGTCGTCGATGTACGGCGAGTCCAGCAGCGGGGCCAGGTCGGTGAGCTGGTTCGACTCGGCGAGGACGTCCAGCTTCATCTGCTTGGCGCCCGAGTCGTCGATGACGTCCGGCGGGGAGCCGGCGTTGAAGCGCGGCTGGAGCTTGCCGGTGACGTCCTTGTCGGCCTGGTGGTTGATCTTGGCGCCCGGGAACTGCTTCGAGTACATCGCCTCGAAGGCCTTGGCGTACTCGTTGCCGTAACCACCGTCGAAGATGAAGACCTCGAGGCCGTCCGCGTCCTTGACGCCGAACGGGTTCTTGGCGTCGGTCAGGTTGAAGCCGCCGGCCGCCTTGGCGCCCTTGTCGGCGCTGCCCCCGGTGCCACCGGCACAGGCGGTGAGCAGCGAGCCGCTGCCGGCTGCGAGCACGGCCACCGCGGCCGCCCGCTTGAAGAGATCACGACGGTTGTACTCGGTTGCAGAGCCCATGAGTGCCCTAACCCCTCGGTGTCCAGAAGATGCGTGCAGGAGCTGACGGACCGTCAATTCCTGTCGGGTGAGGCGCGCCTAGCGGCCAAGGGGCCGGTCAGAGGCGGTTTCCGTGATGCGCAAAGGTATAGTCCACTGTTCATCTGGCGGCAATAGCCGGACCGCCGGATGTGACTCGTGGGAGCCAAAGCGTTGTCGGCGGTGCAGCATGTGCAATGTGCAGGGAGCCTGCATATTTGCCCGGCGGCCCCGTCGGCAAGCAGAAATCTAGCGCGCTTGTGTTCGTTTGAACATAGAAATGCGCAGCTTCGCGCATCACAGAACAGTGACGCGCGAAGCTGCGCAATGGGCATCCGGACCCGGGATGACGCTACGTCAGTACTTCATGCCCTTGTCAAGGGCCTTCACCAGGGTGCCCTGGGCGTCGTCGTGGTCCAGCGCCCAGGCCATCACGCCGCCCAGCCCAGTGAGCCGGGAGTAGGCGGCCTTGGCGGTCAGCACCTCGGGGGTGTCGAAGGTGTAGAAGGTGTTGCCGTCGTACTTCCAGCTGACGCCCGAGCGCCAGTCAGTGTGCACCGCTCCGGGCAGGGCCTTCAGGTCCTTGTACGCCACGTCGCCGCCGGAGGCGGTGGCGGGCTGGAACAGGCCGTCGCCCTTGGGGCCGGGCTGCACCCCGGTCCAGGTGTGCGAGTAGAACGGCACCCCGACCACCGTCTGACGGGCCGGCAGGCCCTTCTCGATGTAGTGCCGGACGGCCTTGTCGGCACTGCGCTGGACCGGCGCCGGGTCGCCCTTCACCGCGAACAGCGGGGCCTGGTTGTTGGTCGGCCCCTTGCCCTCCCACGGCCCGTGCAGGTCGTAGGTCATCAGGTTGAGCCAGTCCACCGACCGGGCCACCTTGGGGAGCTCCAGCCGGTCGGCCACCTTGTCGTTGGCCGCGACGGCCGCGGTGAGCAGGTAGTGCTTGCGCGACTTCCGGCCCAGCTCGTCCAGCTGGCGCCGGAACTCGGCCATCAGCAGGGTGAAGTTGCGGCCGTCCTCCGGCCGGGAGACGTTGCCGGGGTCGCCGTCCCCGCCCGGGTACTCCCAGTCGATGTCGATGCCGTCGAAGACGCCCAGGCCCGAGCCGGGGCCGCCCTCGGCCGAACCGAGCTGCGGCAGGTCGCCCTTGATGTAGAGGTCGAGGCAGGAGGAGACGAAGGCCCGGCGCGAGGCGTCGGTCAGCGCGGCGTCCGAGAAGTACTTGGACCAGGTCCAGCCGCCGAGCGAGATCACGGCCTTCAGCTGGGGGTTCTTGGCCTTGAGCTTGCGCAGCTGGTTGAACGAGCCCTTGAGCGGCTGGGTGTCCGTGTCGGCCACCCCGTCCACCGACTCCTCGGCGCCGACCGGGCGCTGGTAGTCCGCCCAGGCGTCGCCGACGCCGGCCTCGTTGGCCTCGAAGCACTTGCCCTCGGCGCTGACGTTGCCGAAGGCGTAGTTGATCACGGTCAGCTTGGCGGCCTGGCCGGAGGTCTGGACGTTCTTGAAGGAGAAGCCGGAGTAGACGCCCCACTGGGTGAAGTAGCCGACCCGCTGGCCCTTCAGCTGTGGGGTGTGGTCGCCGCCGTGGGCGTACGCGGCGGTGGGGGCGAGGACGGCGGCCGCCGTGACGGCCGCGAGGAGTGCAGAGGTTCGCCTGGGCATATGGGGGACCCAATCTCTGAAACAGCGTCAAATGGTCTGGACCAAGTGCTGCTTGAGAGGTGTAGTCCATTGAAGGCGAACGCACAAGGGGCCCGGACCGCTGGTGCGGTCCGGGCCCCTTGCATTCAGCTCGGTCAGCCGTTGATCAGGCTGCGCAGCACGTACTGCAGGATGCCGCCGTTGCGGTAGTAGTCCGCCTCACCGGGGGTGTCGATGCGGACGACCGCGTCGAACTCCACGTCCCCGGCCTTGACCTTGACGGTCTTCGGGGTGCGGCCCTCGTTGAGCTCGGTCACGCCGGTGAAGGAGAAGGTCTCCTCGCCGGTCAGGCCGAGGGAGTCGGCGTTCTGGCCCTCCGGGAACTGCAGCGGGAGGACGCCCATGCCGATCAGGTTCGAGCGGTGGATGCGCTCGTAGGACTCGGCGATGACGGCCTTGACGCCGAGCAGCGCGGTGCCCTTGGCGGCCCAGTCGCGGGACGAGCCCGAGCCGTACTCCTTGCCCGCCAGGACGACCAGCGGGATGCCGGCGGCCTGGTAGTTCTGCGAGGCGTCGTAGATGAACGACACCGGCGCGTCGGCCTGGGTGAAGTCGCGGGTGTAGCCGCCCTCGGTGCCCTCGGCGATCTGGTTCCGCAGGCGGATGTTGGCGAAGGTGCCGCGGATCATCACCTCGTGGTTGCCACGGCGGGAACCGTACGAGTTGAAGTCGCGCTTCTCCACGCCGTTCTCGGTGAGGTACTGCGCGGCCGGGGTGCCCGGCTTGATGTTGCCGGCCGGGGAGATGTGGTCGGTGGTGACCGAGTCGCCCAGCTTGGCCAGGACGCGGGCGCCGGCGATGTCGCTGACCGGGCTCGGGGTCTTGGCCATGCCCTCGAAGTACGGGGGCTTCCGGACGTAGGTGGACTCGGCGTCCCACTCGAAGGTGTTGCCGGTCGGGACCGGGAGCGACTGCCAGCGCTGGTCGCCCGCGAAGACGTCCTGGTAGCCGTTGGCGAACATGGCCTCGTCGATGGAGCCGGCGACGGTGTCGGCGACCTCCTGCTCGGACGGCCAGATGTCGGTCAGGAAGACGTCGTTGCCGTCGGCGTCCTGGCCCAGGGCGTCGCGGGTGATGTCGACGTTCATGTTGCCGGCCAGGGCGTAGGCGACCACCAGCGGCGGGGAGGCCAGGTAGTTCATCTTGACGTCCGGGTTGATCCGGCCCTCGAAGTTGCGGTTGCCGGAGAGCACCGAGACGACCGCGAGGTCGGCCTCGTTCACCGCGGCGGAGACCTCCTCGGGCAGCGGGCCCGAGTTGCCGATGCAGGTCACGCAGCCGTAGCCGACCAGGTTGAAGCCCAGCTTCTCCATGTAGGGGAGGAGGCCGGCCTTCTCGTAGTAGTCCATGACGACCTTGGACCCGGGGGCCAGGGTGGTCTTGACCCACGGCTTGACCGTGAGGCCCTTCTCGACGGCCTTCTTCGCCAGCAGGGCGGCGCCCAGCATGACGGAGGGGTTCGAGGTGTTGGTGCAGGAGGTGATCGAGGCGATCACGACCGCGCCGTTGTCGATCTGGTACTCGGACCCGTCGGGGGCGGTGACCGCGGTCGGCTTGCTGGCCTCGGCGGAGTACGCCGGGAGCGCCTCGGCGAACTTGCCGGCGGCCTCGGCCAGGATCACGCGGTCCTGCGGGCGCTTCGGGCCGGAGATCGACGGGACGACGGTGGAGACGTCCAGCTCGAGGTACTCGGAGTAGGCCGGCTCGTGGGCCGGGTTGTGCCAGAGGCCCTGCTCCTTGGCGTACGCCTCGACCAGGGCGAGCTGCTGCTCGTCGCGGCCGGTGAGCTTCAGGTAGTTGATGGTCTCGGCGTCGATCGGGAAGATCGCACAGGTCGAGCCGAACTCCGGCGACATGTTGCCGATGGTGGCGCGGTTGGCCAGCGGGATGGAGCCGATGCCGTCGCCGTAGAACTCGACGAACTTGCCGACCACACCGTGCTTGCGCAGCATCTCGGTGATGGTGAGCACCAGGTCGGTGGCGGTGGTGCCGGCCGGCAGCTCGCCGGTCAGCTTGAAGCCGACCACGCGCGGGATCAGCATGGAGACCGGCTGGCCGAGCATCGCGGCCTCGGCCTCGATGCCGCCGACGCCCCAGCCCAGCACGCCCAGGCCGTTGACCATGGTGGTGTGCGAGTCGGTGCCGACGCAGGTGTCGGGGTAGGCCTGGCCGTTGCGGACCATGACGGTGCGGGCCAGGTGCTCGATGTTGACCTGGTGCACGATGCCGGTGCCGGGCGGGACGACCTTGAACTCGTCGAACGCGGTCTGGCCCCAGCGCAGGAACTGGTAGCGCTCCTTGTTGCGGCCGTACTCGATCTCGACGTTCTGGACGAAGGCGTCCGGGGTGCCGAACTTGTCCGCGATGACGGAGTGGTCGATGACCAGCTCGGCCGGGGCGAGCGGGTTGATCTTCGCCGGGTCGCCGCCCAGCTCCTTCACGGCCTCGCGCATGGTGGCCAGGTCGACCACGCAGGGGACACCGGTGAAGTCCTGCATGATCACGCGGGCCGGGGTGAACTGGATCTCCTCGCTCGGCTGGGCGTTCTCGTCCCAGTTCCCGAGCGCGCGGATGTGGTCGGCGGTGATGTTCGCGCCGTCCTCCGTGCGGAGCAGGTTCTCCAGCAGGACCTTGAGGCTGTACGGCAGCCGCTCGGAACCCTCGACGGCGGAGAGCTTGAAGATCTCGTACGACTCGTCGCCCACCTGCAGCGAGCTGCGGGCGTCGAAGCTGTTCGCGGACACGACTGACTCCTTCTGAATCCACCCGGTGGTAAGGTGACCCTAACTTGGGCCCGACCGCCACCTTGGGAGGCGTACGCCTCTCGGCAAGTATCTTGACGTCAAGATAGACCCTAGCGCGGAGTTATCTCGATGTCGAGATAAACCATAGTGCATGGGTGTGCCGTCTCCGCGTCAGGCATGCCCCTATCTGACAGCCGTCCTTGAGCACCTGTCCAAAGTTCCGCTCGGACCGCCCTCACACAACATCAGGTCACCTTCGCCGGAGCCGTAACGCGGCTCGGGCGCTCGGGCGTCTGGGTATCGGCTGCCCCGCACCGGGCGGGGCCGGTACGGGGGAGGCGCCTTGCTCGGGAGCAGCCGGCGGTCCGAGATGAGACTGCGGGAGTTCGAGGAGTTCGCCCAGCACAGGGGCGGCGCGCTGTTCCGCACCGCGCTGCTGCTCTGCGGCGACTGGCACCTCGCGGAGGACCTGACCCAGACCGCGCTGGCCCGCATCCACGCCTCCTGGGGCCGGGTCCGCCGGGCCGACTCCCCCGAGGCGTACGCGCGCAGCGTTCTGATGCGGTGTTTCCTGTCGCACCGTCGGCTCAGGCGCTCGGGCGAGCGGCCCTCGCTCGGCGAGCTGCCCGAACCGCCCGCCGCACCGGACGGTGACCCGGCCCTGCGGGTCACCCTCCTCGCCGCCCTGGCCCAGCTCCCGCCGCGGGACCGGGCCGTGCTGGTGCTCCGGTACTGGGAGGACCGCAGCGTCGAGGAGACCGCCGCCGAGCTGCAGCTCCGGCCGGGCGCCGTCCGCAGCCAGTGCCTGCGGGCGCTGGGGCGGCTGCGCACCGCGCTCGGGCCGCTCGACCAGCTCTCCGCGCCGTGAACCGGGACGTTGACCCGGGTGTCGACCGGGGCGGCGACCGGGGCGGCGGCAGCCGTGTCCGTACCGCATTCGACCAGTCCGATCCGAGGGGATGTCAGATGGAACCGAAGGACGTGCAGAAGGTGTTCGGCGACGCGGTGGGGGACGCCGCGCCGGACCTGGGGCCGCTGATCGCCGGGGCGGCGCGGGAAGGGGCGGCGCTCCGGAGGCGGCGGGCCTTCGGGATCGCCGGTGCCACGGCGGTCGTGGCGGTGCTGGCGGTCGGCGGGGCGCTGGCCGTCACCCCGGGGCCGGGCGAGCCCGCCGACGGAACCCGCGTGGCGTTGACGGCGGCCAGTGGCAGTACCCCGGCGACCGCCACCGGACAGGTCCCGCTCACCGGGCAGGCGGCCGTCCTGAACCTGGCCCGGCTGCTCCCCGTCGCACTGACGCACGGCGACTACACCGGGCGGGACCTCCTGCCCGGCACGGCCCAGCCCGAGGCCCGCGGGGAGCTCACCGTCCGGAGCGGCTCGGGCACCGCCCGGATCGGGATGGCCCTGACCCCGGACTTCTCCCCCACCGCCGGGAAGCCGGGGGTGCCGGGTACCGGTGGCGACGTCTTCGACTGTGCGAACCGCGGGCCCCAGCTCGTCTGCCGGAGCTCCACCCGGCCGGACGGCAGCCGGCTGCTGGTGTGGGAGAGCCGGGTCGGTGAGGACGTGCAGCGCGGCGCCGACCTGCTGCGCGCCGACCGCGTGCGGGTCTCCGCGTCCAGCAACAGCGTGATGGACCGTCAGCGGGAGAAGCGGCTCGCGGGACCGCCGCTGAGCCTGGAGCAGTTGGAGGCGGTCGTGCTCAGCCCGTCCTGGACCACCACGATCAGCGCGGAGCAGGCCGCGCGGGCGGCCGCCGAGGTCAAGGTGTACACCGACGGCCGGGCGACCCTCGCCCCGAAGGCCGGCTGAGGCCCTCCCGCCCGGGGGCATCGGCGGGCCCCTCGTACGGGTGACTTCGGCGGGTCCCGGTGAGTGGTGGGCGGGGCCGGGCGGGATCACCTGGCAGCTTGGGGGCGGACGTCCGCCCCGAGAGCCGAGAGGCCCCGCCATGCCCGCCGCCCCCGCCCTGGCCGCGCTCGCGCTGCTGCCCTCCACCGTCCTGCCGTGCACCACGGTGGAGGCGGTCTTCGACCGGCCGGACGGGATCGTGCCCGCCACCGCCGTGAGCTTCGCGCCGGAGGCCGTGCCCCACGGCGCCGCCGTGCGGGTGGTGGTGGAGCGGGCCGGGGGCACCACCACCGTCTCGATGGAGGTGGACGGACTGACACCCCGTCACACCTACCCCGTCCACGCGCACGTGCGGGGCTGCGGCACCGCGCCCGGCGACTCCGGCCCGCACTACCAGGACCGGGCCGACCCCGTGCTGCCCTCCACCGATCCGGCCTACGTCAACGACCGCAACGAGCTCTGGCTCACCCTGCGCACCGACGACCACGGCCGGGCCGCCGACCGCTCCACCGTGGCCTGGGAGTTCCGCCCGGGCGGGGCCGGGTCGCTGGTGCTGCACGCCGGGCAGGACGGGCAGGGGCACTCGCTGGCGCAGCGGGTGGGCTGCGTCAACGTGGACTTCTGAGCCCGCCGTCACCCTGAAGGCCCGTCAGGAGCCGAGGGTGGCCACCAGGACGGCCTTGATGGTGTGGAGGCGGTTCTCCGACTGGTCGAAGACCACCGAGTGATGGGACTCGAAGACCTCGTCGGTGACCTCCAGCTCGGACATGCCGGTGGCCGCGTGGATCTGCCGGCCGACCTCGGTGCCGAGGTCGTGGAAGGCCGGGAGGCAGTGCAGGAACTTGACCTTCGGGTTCCCGGTGGCCTTGATGGTCTCCATCGAGACCTGGTACGGCTTCAGCAGCTCGACCCGCTCGGCCCAGACCTCCTTGGGCTCGCCCATCGAGACCCAGACGTCGGTGTAGAGGAAGTCGGCCCCGGCCACGCCCGCGGCCACGTCCTCGGTGAGGGTGATCCGGGCCCCGCTGGCCTCGGCCAGCTCCCGGGCCGCCTGCTGCACGTCCTCGCTCGGCCAGAGCTCCCGGGGCGCGACGATCCGGATGTCCATGCCGAGCAGGGCACCGGTGACGAGCAGGGAGTTCCCCATGTTGAAGCGGGCGTCGCCGAGGTAGACCAGGGTGGTCCGCTCCAGCGG
Organism: Kitasatospora sp. NPDC051853; assembly: GCF_044452665.1. Taxonomy (NCBI): domain Bacteria; kingdom Bacillati; phylum Actinomycetota; class Actinomycetes; order Kitasatosporales; family Streptomycetaceae; genus Kitasatospora; species Kitasatospora sp. NPDC051853. The sequence goes on from NZ_JBITBY010000002.1 coordinate 926,598, forward strand.
CTCGGTGGTGTGCTCGGTGATGGTCAGCACGTCGGCCAGCACCTGGGTCGGGTGCCACTCGTCGGTCAGGCCGTTCCAGACCGGGACGCCGGCGAACTCGGCCAGCTCCTCGACCAGTACCTGGCCGTGGCCCCGGTACTGGATGCCGTCGAACATCCGGCCCAGCACCCGGGCGGTGTCCTTGATCGACTCCTTGTGGCCCAGCTGCGAACCGGAGGGGTCGAGGTAGGTGGTGGTGGCGCCCTGGTCGTGGGCGGCCACCTCGAAGGCGCAGCGGGTGCGGGTGGAGGTCTTCTCGAAGACCAGCGCGATGTTCTTGCCGACCAGGCGGCGCTGCTCCGTCCCCGCGTACTTCGCGGCCTTGAGCTGGGCGGACAGGTCGATCAGGAAGCGGAACTCCTGAGCGGTGAAGTCCAGCTCCTTGAGGAAGTGCCGGTTCCGGAGGTTGAAGGCCATGCCGGGCTCCTGGGTTGCTGCGGGGACAGTGAGATGGGAAGTGTATACGACTCCCTGAATTTCTATGCATGAATCGGGAGGCGAGTCCCGCCCGGGGCCACCGACCGCGAGGGCGGTGGCCCCGACGGACCGTCAGAGCCGGGGGTCGACCGGCTCCGACTCGAGCGCGAGGACGGCGAAGACCGCCTCGTGCACCCGCCAGAGCGGCTCCCCCGCCGCCAGGCGGTCCAGCGCCTCCAGGCCGAGCGCGTACTCGCGCAGGGCCAGCGAGCGCTTGTGGCCGAGCGAGCGCTCGCGCAGCCGGTCGAGGTGCTCGGTGTAGTCCGGGCCGTAGATGATCCGCAGGTACTCCCGGCCGCGGACCTTCACCCCGGGCTGGACCAGGCGGCCGTCACCGCGGACCAGGGAGGCCAGCGGCTTCACCACCATGCCCTCGCCGCCCGCGGCGGTGAGCTCCTCCCACCACGCCGTGCCGGCCGCGACCGAGGCCTCGTCGGCGGTGTCCACCAGCAGGCGGCCGGTCCGGCGCAGGACCGGGGCGTCCTGGTCGTCGGCCTCGACCAGGCGGTCGATCCAGGCCAGGTGCTGGTCGTGCGGGCGGGTCGCGAGGTTGGCCCCCTCCGCCGCCAGCACCTGGAACGGGGCCAGCCGCAGGCCGGTGAGCCCCTCGGTCGGCCAGCAGTAGCGGCGGTAGGACTCGACGAAGGCCTCGGCGTCCGCCGCGCGCTGCCGCTGACGGGCGGTCAGCCCGGCCAGCGGCAGACCGCGGGCCTCCCCCGCCTCCAGGGCGGCGATCACCTGCGGCAGCGCCGAACCGGCGGCCGCGCCGACCGCCGCGTACTGACGGCGCAGCAGCTCCACCGCCTTGAGCGACCAGGGCATCAGCTCGGCGTCCAGCAGCAGCCAGTCGGTGGCCAGCTCCTCGAACAGCCCGGCCCGCTCGGCCGCCGTGCGCAGCCGGTCGAGCACCGCGCCGGTCAGCTCCCCGTCGGTCAGGAACGCCCGGCCCGTCCTGGTCCAGATCGCACCGGGGCCCTCCACCCCGAAGCGCTTCTCCAGCCCCGCCGCGTCGCGGGCGAGCAGCACCACGGCGCGCGAGCCCATGTGCTTCTCCTCGCAGACCACCTCCCGGACGCCGGCGGACCGGTAGGCGGCGAACGCCTCCTCCGGGTGCTCCAGGTAGCCCTCCCGGCGGGAGGTGGCGACCGGGGACATGGTCGGCGGCAGGTAGGCGAGCAGACGCGGGTCGAGCGCGAAGCGGCTCATCACCTCCAGCGCGGCGGCCGCGTTCTCCTCCCGGACCGAGACCCGGCCGTGGTGGGCGGTCTCCACCACCCGACGGCCCGTCACGTCCGCCAGGTCGAGCGGGCGGCCCTCCCGGGCGCCCGGCGCGTCGGTGTGCATCGGCCGCACCGGGGCGTACCACTCCTGCTCGGCCGGGACGGAGACGACCTCCCGCTCCGGGTAGCGCAGCGCGGTCAGGCTGCCGCCGAAGACGCAGCCGGTGTCCAGGCAGATGGTGTTGTTGAGGAAGCTCGCGGTCGGCACCGGGGTGTGGCCGTAGACCACCAGGGCCTTGCCCCGGTACTCCTCCGCCCACGGGTAGCGGACCGGCAGGCCGTACTCGTCGGTCTCGCCGGTGGTGTCGCCGTAGAGGGCGTGCGAGCGGACCCGGCCGGAGTTGCGGCCGTGGTACTTCTCCGGCAGACCGGCGTGGCAGACCACCAGCCGACCCTCGTCCAGCAGGTAGTGGCTGACCAGGCCGCGCATGAAGGCCCGCACCTCGGCGCGGAACTCCTCGGTCTCCCCGGCCAGCTGGTCGATGCTCTCCTGGAGGCCGTAGGCGACGGTGACCTTGCGGCCGTCCATCCAGCGGCCGAGCTTGTTCTCGTGGTTGCCGGGCACGCAGAGCGCGTGGCCCGCGCCGACCATGCCCATCACCAGGCGGAGCACGCCCGGGCTGTCCGGGCCGCGGTCGACCAGGTCGCCGACGAAGACGGCGGTGCGGCCCTCCGGGTGGACGGCGTCCACCGGGCGGCCCCGCTCGTCCCGGGCCAGCTGGTAGCCGAGGGTGGTGAGCAGGGTCTCCAGCTCGGAACGGCAGCCGTGGATGTCACCGACGACGTCGAACGGGCCGGTGAGGTGGCGCAGGTCGTTGTAGCGCTTCTCGGTGCGGATCTCGGCCGCCTCGATCTCCGCCTCGCCGCGCAGCACGTGCACCTTGCGGAAGCCCTCGCGCTCCAGGCCGCGCAGCGAGCGGCGCAGCTCGCGCTGCTGACGGGGGATCACGTGCGCGGGCAGCTGGCGGTCCGGCCGGGTGCGGTTGCGCTCGGCGCAGACGCCCTCCGGCACGTCCAGCACGACGGCGATCGGCAGGACGTCGTGGTCCCGGGCGATCTTGATCAGCTGGCGGCGCGCCTCGGCCTGGACGTTGGTGGCGTCCACCACGGTGCGGCGGCCGGCCGCCAGGCGCTTGCCGACGATGTAGTGGAGCACGTCGAAGGCGTCGGCGGAGGCGGACTGGTCGTTCTCGTCGTCGGCCACCAGGCCCCGGCAGAAGTCGGAGGAGACCACTTCGGTCGGGCGGAAGTGACGGCGCGCGAAGGTGGACTTGCCGGAGCCGCTGGAGCCGATCAGGACCACCAACGAGACGTCGGTGACCGGGAGGGAGCGGCCGCGCGGCTGCTCGGCATCAGGGTTCTCGGTGCGGTTCTGGGTGGTCATCAGGCGGCGCTCCTCTCTGCGGAGTCGGTGCTGGTCGGTGCGGGGCCGGTGCCCGGTGCGGAGTCGTCGCGGCGGAACAGGGCGAGCTGGGTCGGTGCGCCGACCTCCTCGTCCAGCGGGCCCACCGGGCGGACGGTGACGGTGTACCCGTAGTCGGCGGCCACCTTCCCGGCCCAGGCCAGGAACTCCGCCCTGGTCCACTCGAAGCGGTGGTCGGCGTGCCGGACGTGACCGGCCGGCAGCGTCTCCCAGCGGACGTTGTACTCGACGTTCGGCGTGGTCACCACGACCGCGCCGGGGCGGGCCGCACCGAACACCGCGTACTCCAGCGCGGGCAGCCGGGGCAGGTCGAGGTGCTCGATCACCTCGGAGAGCACGGCCGCGTCGTAGCCCTTCAGCCGGGCGTCGGTGTAGGTGAGCGCGCCCTGGACCAGCCCGACCCGGGCGGCCTGACGCTCCGACATCCGGTCCAGCCGGAGCTTGCGGGCCGCCGCCGACAGGGCGCGGGAGGACACGTCCACCCCGAGCACCTCGGTGACCGCCGGGTCCTTGAGCAGCTCGGCCACCAACTCGCCCTGGCCGCAGCCGAGATCGAGCACCCGGGCCGCACCGGTCTCGCGCAGGGCGGCCAGGATCGCCTCCCGGCGCCGCACCCCGAGGCTGACCGGCTTGGGACTCTCCTCGGAACCTTCGGCACCCGCCGGGCCCGCGGCGGCGGCCGCCTCCGGACCGTCGTCGTCCACCGTGTCGTCCACCGCGTTGTCGACCTCCTCGGCCTCGCGGTCGTCCGCCTCGGCCAGCCGGGCCAGCTCCAGGCGCTCCATCGCCACCCTGGTCAGCGACCAGCGGCGGGCCAGGTACCGACGGGTGATCAGACCGAGCTCCGGGTGGGCCCCGAGCCAGCCCTCGCCCGCCGCGAGCAGCTTGTCCACCTCGTCGGGCGCGACCCAGTAGTGCTTCGAGCCGTCCAGCACCGGCAGCAGCACGTACAGCTGCTGGAGCGCGTCGGCCAGCCGCAGCTCGGCCGTCAGCTCGACCCGGACGTAGCGGGAGACGCCCCACTCCGGGAAGGCCTCGTCCAGCGGGACCGCCTCCGCCTCGACCTGCCAGCCGAGCGGCTCGAACAGACGGCGCACCATGGCCGGGCCACCGCCCTCGCCCGCGCCGTTGGCCGGCACGGCGGGCAGCGAGATCCGCAGCGGACGGGGCTGCTCGGCCAGGCCCGGGCGCTGCTCGCAGACACCCTTCATGGCCGAACGGAAGACGGTGCGCAGGGCGACCGCGAGCAGCGAGGAGGCCGCGTAGGGGCGGTCGTTGACGTACTGCGCGAGCGCGAAGTCGGGCGACCCCGAGCGGCCCTTGCCCCGGCCCTTGCGGACCAGCGCGACCGGGTCGACGTCCAGCAGCATCACCGCCGTGCACGACTGCTCGCCCGCTTCGGGGTAGAAGACGTGGGCCTCGCCGTGCGACGTCGAGAACTGCTGCACCTTGTCGGGGTGCTTGTGGAGCAGAAAGCCCAGGTCGGAAGCCGGGCGTTCGGCCGTTCCTGTGGTGGAGATCGAGATGAACACCCGTCCGAGTATCGCCGAGGCCGGGCCGGGCCGACACCGGGTTTTCCCCGGGTGACCAGCGGGGACGCCCGGCGGCTGTCCGGACGGTGAGCGTGTTCGTCAGGGCGGGGGGCGATTCGTTAACGTGCTCGATGTGACTGCTGAAACCACCTCCACCCTCGCAAGCGGTGCCCTCGCCGTCGGTCTGGCGACCGTCGCCGAGGACGGCACCATCCTCGACACCTGGTACCCGGCCCCGGAGCTGGCCGCCGCCCCCGGCCCGTCCGGGACCGTCCGGCTGACCGCCGAGGAGGCCGACGCCGCCCTCGGCCAGGGCGCGGCCGAGGCGCTGCGCACCGACGCCCGCCGCGGCGTCGAGGTGATCGCGGTGCGCACCACCATCTCCTCGCTGGACGAGAAGCCGGTCGACGCGCACGACGCCTACCTGCGTCTGCACCTGCTGAGCCACCGTCTGGTCCGGCCGCACGGCCAGAACCTGGACGGCATCTTCGGCCTGCTGGCCAACGTCGCCTGGACCAGCATCGGCCCGGTGCCGGTGGACCTGGTCGAGCGGGCCCGGCTCGCCGTCCGCGCCCAGGGCGGGCAGCTGGCCGTGTACGGCATCGACAAGTTCCCCCGGATGACCGACTACGTCGCTCCGAGCGGCGTCCGGATCGCCCACGCGGACCGCGTCCGCCTCGGCGCGCACCTGGCCGTCGGCACCACCGTGATGCACGAGGGCTTCGTCAACTTCAACGCCGGCACCCTGGGCACCTCGATGGTGGAGGGCCGGATCAGCGCTGGCGTCGTGGTCGGCGACCACAGCGACATCGGCGGCGGCGCCTCGATCATGGGCACCCTGTCCGGTGGCGGCAAGCAGGTCGTCTCGGTCGGCGAGCGCTGCCTGCTCGGCGCCAACGCGGGCATCGGCATCTCGCTGGGCAGCGACTGCGTGGTCGAGGCCGGTCTCTACGTGACCGCCGGCACCCGCGTCACCACCCCGGACGGCAAGGTCGCCAAGGCGGTCGAGCTCTCCGGCCAGGACAACCTGCTGTTCCGCCGCAACTCCCAGACCGGTGCGGTCGAGGTGATCGCGCGGTCCGGCTCGTGGGGCGGCCTCAACGCCGAGCTGCACGCGCACAACTGACCCTGGGTCATGACCCGTCCGCCGCCCGGGCGGACGGGTCGGACGGGGCGGGCGGAAGGCCCTGACGGGGCGCGGCACCGGGGTTCCGGTGCCGCGCCTCCGTCGTCCCCGGCCCCGGTAGCCGAGCGGCGGGCCCGGCCGCAAACCGGGATCACCCCTGGGACTGACCGCGAGCGGGTGTTGGACCTCTACGAGTGGTCTGCGGTGACCGGGCTCCGGCCGGGTTCGTTGGACCGCCGGGGCCGCTTGCCCGAGCGGCGGCCCCGCCACCGACGTCCGTCGGTTCACACCGCACTACCGAGCTGAAGGGGTCCGCTCATGTCCGAGCCCTGGTCCGAGGCACCCACCGCACCACAGCAGACCACGCCTGCCCCGGCCGCCGCGCCGATGAACCTGCTGGAGCAGATGCAGCAGCTGCTCGCCGACCTGAACGCCGACCTCGCCGGACTGGACGCCGATCTGCAGTCCTCCGCCGACCGCGCCGGGGCCCGCCGCCGACCGGACGACCTCTCGACGGACGCCGCCGCCCGGGGCTGACCTTCGCACGCCGCGACCGGCGGCCCCAGCGGTACGACCAAGGTCGGCACCCCCTGGCTCCCCGTCGGTCCGGCCCCTCCCGCCTCCGCCGGACCGCCGACCCCCACTCCCGGCCCCGGCCCCGCCCCAGCCCCCGGCGCCGACCCGGGCCCGGGCCCGGGCTCCGGCGGTGCAGCCGCCTCCCCCGGGGCCACCGCGCCGACGGCGCCCACCGCGCCCTCCGCCACCGGGGCCGCTGCGGCCTCCGGGGACTGACGGCGGATCATCCGGAGCAGTTCGGCCACCGTTTCCTTGCACTCGGCCCCGGCGTCCACCCCGTCGATGCAGCGCCAGTAGAGGCCCTCCTCGTCCGCCCCGCAGGCCAGCACCACCAGGGCCTCGGCCACCTCGTGGAGCAGCAGCGCGAGCTCCGTGAGCACCGGCCCCGCCTCGCCCAGCTCGTCCAGCCGGGAGGCCCGCCCGTTCCCGCCCCAGTCCGCCCGGTGCCACTCCTGGTCACCGCCCGCCGGGGCACCCTCCGGTGCGCCCCCGGCCGGCCCCGGCAGCTCCAGGCAGCCGACCGCGTGCGCCCCGGCGTCGCAGAGCATCTGCCCGAGCGGGGCCAGCTCGCCGTCCTCCTGACCGGCGATCCGGGCCCCGACCGCCTCGGTGATCAGGGCCGCCTGCCACGCCTCCGCCAGCACGTCCGGCACGCTCCTGGCCTCCGCCAGGGCGTGCCGGGTGGTCTTGATCAATCGCAGCGCGTCCATCCCGGCCGCTCCCCTCGCTCGCGTGGGACCCGCACCGCCGTGGCTGACGGTGCGTCACGCGGCAAGACTGCGGCGGACGCCGGACGGACGGGGACGGGCCGCCCGTCCTGTGGAAAACCGCCCCCTGTGGACAACGCGTGTCACCCGTACGGAGGACCGCGCCCCACCGTCAGACCGGGAAGCGGACCTCGTTGCGCTCGATCTTCGCCGCCAGCGCGGCCGCCGGGTCCACCCCGACGGCGGTGCAGAACTGCAGCAGGTAGGCGAGCACGTCCGCCACCTCGTCCCGGACCCGGTGCGCCCGCTCCGGCTCGGCCATCACCGTCTCGGCCTGCTCCGGCGTCAGCCACTGGAAGATCTCCAGCAGTTCGCCCGCCTCCACCGTGAGGGCGGCGGCCAGGTTCTTCGGGGTGTGGAAGGGCTCCCAGCCCCGTGCCGCCGCGAAGTCGGTGAGCCGCTGCTGGAGCTCGTCCAGGGTGTTGTCGGTCGTCATGCGACAGGTCTACCCCATCGCCGCCGCGCCGGCGCCGCCACGGTCGGGCTGCGCCGGCACCCGGGCGGTCTCCGGCCGGAGCACGCTGTGCCCGCTGGCCGGATCCCGCCGGCACTCCACCAGCGAGACCTCCTCCCCCGCCTCCCGGGCCGGGCCCGGGTCCTGCACCGCCGCCAGCAGCCGGACGTCCTCCTTGGCGCACACCTCCCGGGCCAATCGCAGCAGCGCGGCCACCTGCTCGGGGGCCAGGCCCGCCGACAGGTCCTCGGCCAGCACGGTGAGCTGACGGTGCGCCGGCGGCACCTCGCCCGCCGGGTCCACGTCCAGCACCCCGGCGCCGGTGAGCAGCACGGCGGCGAAGGCCAGCAGCCGCAGCATGCCGTCGGAGGCCTGGTCGGCGCTGGTCCGGCCGAGCACCCCCTCGTCGAAGACGGCCATCAGCTCCTCCCGGGAGTCCGGGCCGCGGCGGCTGACGTCCAGGCCCAGCAGCGGGTGCGGGGCGGCCTGCTGGACGGCCTTGAGCAGCCGCCCGTACCGGCGGGTGCACTCCTGCCGGATCCGGGCCAGCACGGCGGAGACGTTGGCGGCGGTGCCGAGCAGCCGGGCCTCGGGCTCGTACCCGGTCCAGTCCCGCATCAGCGCGGGCACCGGGTGCAGCGGGAACACCTCGCGCAGGGCGGTGAGCAGCTGCTCGGCGGCGGCCAGCACCTTGCGCTCGCCGGGCGAGGAACCGGCCACCCGGAGCGGGATCTGAGCGGTGATCAGGCTCTCGCTGGGGAACGGCGCCCGGATGTCGCCCTGCCGGGTGTCGTTGTGCCAGGTGACGTTGACCTTGCCGTGCGCCACGTCCTGCTCCCCGGTCTCCACCAGGGTCTGCCCCGCGCAGGTCAGCCACTCGCGGGCGACCCGGACCGGCCCGTCGGTGCGGACCACCAGCTCCAGGCGGATCGGGCCCTCGGCGGAGCGGACGGTGCAGCCCAGGATGATCGCGTTCCGGCCGTGCGGGACGCAGCCCAGCAGGCCGCCCCTGATCGGCAGCGCGAGCGGCCCCGCGGCCGAGCCGATGCCGTCCAGCGAGGGGCCGATGGGCTCGCCGAGGGCGAGCCGGGAGAGGGTGGCCAGTGCGTCCAGCGCGTTCGACTTGCCGACCCCGGACGGCCCGTGCAGCACCGTCAGCGGGGCGAGCGGGAGGGTGGTGCGGCGGTAGGACTTGAAGGAGGTGAGGCGCAGCTCCTCGACCGTGGGGCGGAGCACGGGGCGGACGGCGGGTGTCTGGAGAACTTCGCTGGTCACCCGGGGGACGTTAGCCGTCGGCCGGCGCGGAGAAACGTGCCTGCTCCGGAGGTTCATCCCAACGGGTCCGCCGCGCGGCGCGGGCTCCGGTACGTGATATGCGCAGGCCGGAGGGGGTGTCAGCGATGAGTGGGGTCAGCGGCGGGTGGGGTCAGCGGTAAGTGGTGAGCAGCACCGAGCCGGTGACCTCGACCGGGTCCGGCAGCCCGGCCAGGGCGGCGGCGAGCTTCTCCCGGTCGGTGTGCCAGGCGTTCGGGCCCATGGCCACCACGGCCTCCGCCTCCGCCCGGCCGAGCCGGAGGGTGAACTCGACCTCGGTGCGGTCGGTGTGGGTGAACCAGGGGCTGAGCTTCTCCTCGGTGCGGCGCTCCTTCTCCTCGTCCACCGAGAGCAGGCCCAACGCGGCCACCAGTTCCCGGAGGTGACGGGAGGTCGGGGTGACCAGCAGCAGCCGGCCGCCCGGCCGGAGCACCCGGCGCATCTCCGGGCCGTTGCGCGGCGCGAAGACGTTGAGCAGCAGCTCGGCGGAGTGGTCCTGGAGCGGAAGGGGGCGCCAGGCGTCGCAGACCAGCGCGCCGATCCGCGGATGCGCCTTGGCCGCGCGCCGCAGGGCGTACTTGGAGATGTCGAGCGCCGCGCCCACCCCGCCGGCCCGCTCCAGCACGTGCGCCAGGTAGTGCCCGGTGCCCGCGCCGAGGTCGGCCACCAGGCCCTCGACCGGGCCCTCCGCCGCGGCGGCTCCGGCGAGCGCGTCCGCGATCGGCCGGTAGTGCCCGGCCGACAGGAACGCGGTGCGGGCGGCGACCATCTCCGCGGTGTCGCCCGTCCCGGTGTGCGCGTCACCGGCCAGCAGGCTGACGTAGCCCTGCTTGGCCTGGTCGAAGCCGTGGCCCGAGGCACAGCGCAGGGTCCGGCCGTCGAGGACGAGCGGCCGGGCGCAGTGCGGGCAGGCCAGGTACTGCTCGATGTCCTGCAACAACGTCGGTGGTCCTCGCCGGTCCGGGGGTGGGCCACCAGCTTACTGACGAGGTCAGTCGGCTTCGCCCTCGCCGTCGTCCTCGCCGCTGACCCCTTCGTCCTCGGGGTCCTCGACGATCCAGCCGGCCAGCCGCTCGGAGACGCCGCTGACGCCGAGCTTGCCCTCCCGGATCGCCCGGGCCAGGCTGCGCACCTCGCGCGCGGTGGTGGCCACGTTGCAGCCGCTGGCCACCAGGTAGGAGTACGCGACGGCGGTCGCGAACAGTTCGTTGGTCCGCTCCAGCGCGGGGACGCGGATCAGCTGGTGCATCAGGGCCGCGGCGCGGTCCTGCGGTTCGGGGTAGACGGCGATGTCGAATATCTCGGCCTGGTGCCGGACGACGGCGGCGAGCAGGGAACCGTAGTCGGTCACCTGGGGGTCGCCCGGGGTGTACTGCTCGGCGGTCATGAGCAGCCAGGACAGGTCCACCTCAAGCTTCAACGGCGCACGTCCTGGAGCTCGGAGCCGCGCTCGGCGAACTCGGCGAGGAAGGCACTCTCGTACTCCTTCATGAACTGGGCCGCGGTGTCGACGAACAGCCGCCCGGACTCGCCCATGTCCTGGCGCACGAGCCGCTCGATGTACTGGTTCATGCTGATCCCCTGCTGCTCGGCCCGCTCGCGGGCGATCTCGGCGGTCGTGGCATCCACCCTGACGTTCAGCTGCTTCTTGGTCATGCTTCAAGCTAGCGCCGATGTGCTAGCACAACAAGGGCGCATTCCGGCCGCCTCACTCCTGTACCCGCGCGCGGGGCGCTTACCACCCCCGCGGGCCGGCCGATCCGCTCAGGGCATCGGCAGGTCGTGCCCGCCGGCCCGGCAGTGCCAGACCGCCCGACGCTCCGTCAGCTCCGGGTGCAGGCCGGTGCGGTGGTCCGGGCAGGTCGGCCAGACGGTGCGGTGGACGTGGGCGACGAAGGTCTGGACGGCGTCCGCGACGGTCACCTTCGCCTCCTCCGGGCCCAGCGCGCGGACCTGCTCGCCGAACACGGCGACCGAGCCGGTCGTGTCGTAGTCGCACTCCGCCTCGACCTCCGGCCGCAGGTCGAGCGGCGACCCGAGGTCCCGCTCGGCCGCCGCGCGCAGCGCCGCCAGGGCGGTTTCGGCCACCGCGGCGCGGCGCTCCAGCATCAGTTCGGGCACGTACGGCGGCGCGACCTCACCGTGCGCGTCCCGGACGGCGCGCAGCCAGGCCAGCGCTTCGTCGGACAGCCAGGCCGGGTCCAGGCCCAGCTCCGGTTCCCCGGCGAGCACCGCCAGCCAGGTGTGGAAGGGGTCGTTCCCGCTCGTCGTCACGGCGGGCAACGCTAACGGGGGTCAGTGCGGGTCGCCCTCGATTTTCCCGGCCAGGGCCCGGGTCGTGGGCGGGAGTTCGCGCCACTGCCGGGTGAGCAGGACGAGTGCCAGGGCCAGGTAGACGTAGCTGAGGACCAGCCGGTCGTTCTCGCCCGGGAGGACGAACTGCACCACGAACAGGACGAAGAGCAGGCCCGCCTTCCACGGCAGGAAGCGCAGGTCCAGCAGCAGGACGACGGCCAGCAGGGTCTGGGCCGCCGTCAGCAGCACCTCGTCCACCTGCCGTTCGACCAGCGGGAGCGCCCAACTGCCGCCGCCCGCCGCGTAGGCCAGCGGGAGGCAGGCGATCAGCAGGGTCCACTGGTTCACCTTGCTGGAGAGCAGGGCGCCGAGGCCGTCGTCGCCGCGCAGCCGCCAGGCGAAGACCACCGCGACGATCAGCTCGGGGGCCTCCGAGGCCAGCGGGGCCAGCCACTGCACCAGCAGGAAGCGGTCGATGCCCAGCGAGGCCCCGGCGTCCACCAGCGAGGTGGCGAAGGGCTCGGCACAGGCGAAGACCACGGCGGCCGCCACCGCGAACACCAGCACCGTGGTCGGGCGACGGCGCCGGGCCGGGAGGGCGGCCAACCGGGCCGGGACGCCGATCAGTTCCTCCTCGTCGGTCTCGCTGCACCGGCCGATCCGGTAGAGGTAGCAGCCGTACCAGGCGATCAGCACGACGGCGACCAGCCAGGAGATCTCCCTGGTCAGTGGCATCAGGAAGGCGAAGACGGCGGCCGCACCGAGGAACGCGACGTCGATCCGGCGGTGTTCGCGCAGGCTCACGCCGGGGCGCACTCCCGCCCGCCGGGCCGCGACGTACGCGGCGAGCGCCACCAGCGGCCACCCCACGCCGACCAGCAGCCGGTTCGCGCCGGTCATGTTGGCGGCGGCGTACGCGGCGTACTCCGGCTTGGAGCCGGCCGTGTACGCGAACCAGAGGTCCACGGCGTACTCGGGCAGCACCGCGATGAACGCCAGCAGCGCCAGCGCCAGCGGCCCCGCGATGTCGGCCCGGGCGGTCTCCGCCGCCCACATCAGCAGCAGCGCGGCGGAGAGCACCCCGAGCCCGAACAGCAGCATCCCGGGCACCGGTGCCGGGTGCACCCCGGCCAGCCGCAGCACCACCGCGGGGACGGCCCCGAGACAGGCCGCGCCGAGCCGCAGGGCGGTGGTGCGCGTCGAGGGCGGTGGTGCGGACGGCGGCTCCCCCGCGTGCGCGCCGACCGTACGCTCCCCCGCACGCGCACCGGCGGACGGGACGTCAGACACCCTTCCGCCCGCCTCTCGTCCCCGGCCGGCCGGTCGCCGAGCCACCCGCCGACCCGCCCACGGGCCCGCCCGGCGCACCACCCACCGCCGTGCCCGCCGCCGCAGCTGCCGCCGCACCCGCCGGCCCGCCCACGGGCCCGCCGAGCCGGGCCGCCGACCGGGCCAGCCCGTCGGCCGCCGCACCGCAGCGCGCGGCCAGTTCGGTGATCCGTTCCCGGAAGGCCTCGGCCTGCGGGCCCTCCCAGCCCAACGCGGCGACGGCCTTGAGCAGCCGCTCCTCGTGCTCGCGCAGCGCGGTGGCGTGCAGGCGCAGCCCGGCGACCGGGCCGGCGGGCTGGGGACGGCGGGCGGCGGGGAACTCGGTCACGGTCGGCTCCAGGGGGCGAAGGCGTTGGTCACGCCGTCGAGGGCGTGGGTGAGTTCGGGGTGGTGCCGGAGCAGGACCGTCACCATGGTGGTGCGGTCGACCCAGCGCAGGCCCTCGGGGGTGTAGACCTCGGGGCGGTAGTCGGTGGTGAAGAAGCGGTCGCTCTTCAGCCGCCGGCTGGCCATCAGCACGAAGATCCGGAACAGCGAGTCGCTGAAGCCGAACCCGGCCGGGCGCGGCTCGGCCAGGTTCCCAACCAGGGTGTCCACCAGGTCCAGCCGGCCCTGGTAGACCTCCTCCAGCAGTTTGGCGTCGGCCTGTTGACCGCCCGTCAGCTCCTCGAAGGAGGTGACCGGGCGCTTGCGCAGCATCTGCCGGTAGGCGTTGTAGCGCGGGATGCCGCGCTCGCGGTCGCGCAGCACGTCCACCGTGCCGAGGTCCAGGTGCTCGCCGGTCAGCCGGGCCAGGTTCCGCAGCCCGTCGGGGTGGTTGTGGAGCACCAGGGCGCCGGGGTGGGCGGTGCCGAAGGAGTAGAGGAGGTCGCTCATCCCGTACTGGTCCACCGAGCTGCGGGTGGCGGCGCCCTCCATGTCGTCGAGGCCGATGCTGCGCCGGACGCCGCCGCCGCGGTGGTCCCGGACGATCAGCTCGTCCGGGATCAGCGGGTGCAGCCGGTAGGCCGAGACGAACTCCTCGGTCATCGAGAACGGCGCCGCGTGGTGCTCGGTCGGCGAGCCGAGGATGCCGCTGAGCATCTCCCCCCGGCCGATCCGGCCGAACCTGCGGCTCACCCAACGGGGCAGCACGCCGTACCAGTTGGCGTTCATGGCCCGGCGCAGCACCGGGGTGTCGAGGATGCCCGGGGTCCACTCCACGGTGTGGATCTTCGCCATCAGCGCGGTGTTCACCAACCGGGCGGTGTGGAACAGCCGTTCGTCGTCCCAGGTCGGGTAGTGGGAGCGCAGGTGGCCGCAGATCGCGTTGTGCTCCTTGGCGAACAGGGTGTGCAGCAGCGAGAGCCCCGCCCAGTAGTCCCCGTTCATCCCGGTGGCGTCCAGGCAGCCCATCCCCGGGCGCGGGTCGACCGGCAGCCGGCCGCCGGGCAGCGCCATCCGGCCGTCCTCCCCGGTGCGCAGCGACCGGCAGGTGGCCTCGTCGGAGCCGTAGATCTGGGAGCCGTCCCACCAGTGGGTGAGGGTGTTCTCGTAGGTGGGCGGCGCGTCGGGCGTGGTGTGCGCCAGCGGGTCCGGGCGGGTGCGCCTGACCCGCATCGGGCACTCGGCCCAGTCGTCGTCCGCCGCCAGCGGGACGGTGAACGGCTCGGCCGCCGCGTTGTCGCCGTGGTTGGCCCAGCCGTGGTTCTCGAACTGGATCCAGGCCGCCGCCAGCAGGTTGAGGCTGCGGGCCGGGACGAAGGACCGCCGGGCCAGCAGCTCCCGGCTGACCTCGCGCGGGCTCGGGGTCATCAACTCCCGTTCGCCGCCCGGGTGGCAGAGCTCCAACGGGGCGTTGCGGTCCAGCCGGGTGCCGGCCCGTCCCATGTCCTCGTCGTCCGGGTCGTAGCCGGAGCCGTCGTAGGAGCGGTACGGCAGCAGCGTCGCGCTCGGCCGGCGCGGCCGCTCGCCGCCCGCGCCGTAGGTGTCGTACAGGTTGTGGCGGCGCAGCTCGTCGCGGATCACCTTGAGGTTCACCAGGCCGATCGGCGCCGGGAGTTGGTGCCACTCCCGGCGCCGGTTGACCCGGGCGAAGACCGCCGACCCCAGGCGCTCCAGCGCACCGGGCGGCCCGTAGGCGGGGGCCTGCGCGGGGGCCGGCCCAGCGGACTGGGGACGGCGGGCGGCGGGGACCGCGGAAGTGGCGGGGACCGCGGGAGCGGCGGCGGGCTCGCTGCGGGGTGTGCTGGTCTCGGTCATCGCGGTCCTCAGCGGTCGTAGAGCGAGAAGAGGCGGTTGCCGGTCACCCGGCCGCGGTACGGCGCCAGTTCGGCATCCACGTGGGCGGCGGCATCGGTGGCCTCGAACTCCAGGTTGTGCGCGTAGCGCTCGGCGGCGTGGCAGAGCGGGAAGGCCCGGGTGTCGTCGACCCAGGTGTACTCGGTGAACCCGGCCGGCAGCGCGTACGGCGAGATGGCCGAACGGCCCTCCAGGCTCGGCACGATGTCGTGCTCGTTCACCAGCGAGAAGACCTTGGTCCTCGGGTCGGCCGGGCGCTTGGCGTCGATCGGGGAGCCGATCGCCACCACGTGGGTGACGGTGTAGAGGGCGGTCAGGTCCCGGTTCCCCGCCAGGTTCATCGCGGTGACCCCGCCCTGGCTGTGGCCGATCAGGGCCAGTTCGGCGCCGGAGGGGATGAAGGAGCGCAGCGCCTTGGCCACCGCCCGCGAGTACGGCGAGTCCGGGCGGCCGACGGCGTTGAAGGCGCCCACCATGTCCTGCGGGCTCTCGGCGTTGAAGCTCCGTGCCATGCCCGCGAGTTGGACCACGTACCGGAGCACCCCGTCCGGCCCGGCCACCTGCTGCACCAGCAGGGTCCCGCCGGTGCTGATCAGGTCGATGTTGCGCACGTACCCGGTGATGGTGCCGGTGCTGTCCAGCCCGGCGACCAGTGCGGCGTCCGGCACCAGCGGCTCGGCCCGGCCGGGGCCCCGGTCGAAGAACTCCCAGAAGCCGGCCCCGAGTCCGAGCAGCGGCTCAGCGGTCATCGCCTTCCCGGTCGCCACCTGCCAGCCGGCCGTGTCGTTGAACGGGTTCTCGTCGGTCAGCGCGTTCCAGGCCAGGATGTCGGCGAAGGACGGCGCCAGCATCGCGAAGGCGTGCTCGGCGCCGTCGCTCTCCAGCAGGGACTTGAAGATCCGGACGGCGTCGCGCTGCCGGTCCTGCTCGATGGCGGCCAGGATGCGGCTGGTGGACGGGTTCTCCAGCAGCTCCGGGTGGGTCACGGCGGCCGCCCGGATCCGCGCCTTCAGCCCGGCCACGGCCAGGCTGACCGCCAGGCTCTCCCGGCTGGTGACCACCCCCGCCAGCCAGGCCGCCCGGGCCAGCGGGCCGCGACCGCGCGGCGCCCAGCCGAGGCCGGCCGGGTCGGTCAGCGTCCGCAGCAGGCTGCGCCAGGCACCGCGGCGGACGGCCGTCGGGGCCTGGGCGCCCAGCGCCAGTTCGGAGACGTACGCGGCGGCCTCGCCCACCGCCTCGGCGGCCTCGGCGAGTTCGCGGCACAGGTGGTTGAGGGTGGCGACGTCCGGCTCGGTGGCCAGGGTGTGGGGCATCGGGATCGGATCTCCTGACGGGGACAGGTAAGTGGTTACCCCGGGGGCGCGGGGAACTGCGCGCTTCGGAAGGCGGCCCACCTGCAACTGAGGCTCCGTCAGCCGGTTGCACGTGCTGCCGTTCCCCTGCGCGCAGTTCCCCGCGCCCCCGGCGGCGTGACCACGTACGACCAGGGCCTAGCGCGGGACGAGGCCCAGTCGGAGCGCGGAGAGGTCGACCGAGCCGGGGAGGGGGCGGTGGATGTCCAGGGCGGGACGGCCGCCGGTCACCCGGTGGCCGCGCAGGACCTCCGCGACCAGGGCGGTGAGCACCATCAGCCCCAGGTCCGTCCCCGGGCACCGCCCCCCGCCGTGGCTGAACGGGGCGATCGCCAGGTCGAGTTCGGCCCCCGGCACCAGCCACCGCGCGGGGACGTACAGGTCCGCCCCCGGCACCTGCTCCGGGTCGCGCTGGTGGAAGGCCGCCGGCACCAGCACCGTCGTCCCGGCCGGGTGACTGACGCCCCGCCAGGTGGTCTCGGCCCGCGTCACCCGCACCAGGTCCGGCACCAGCGGGAACAGCCGCAGCGCCTCCTGCACGCAGGCCCGCACCCGCGGCAGCCCCTCCCCCGCCGGCCCGCCGGCCCGGGCGTCCACCTCCGCCCACGCCGCGTGCTGCTCCGCCGGGTGGGCGGCGAGCAGCAGCAGGGTGCGGGCGAGCATGGTGCCGAGCAGGTCGAGCGCCAGCAGCCAGTGGTGGGCCTGCCCGACCGGGTCGACCTCCCCGGTCGGGTCCGGGTGGAGCCGGGCCCGGCCGGTCAGCGTGTGCTCCGGCGCGTCGGCGGCGTACTCGGCCAGCCGGGCGTCGGCCCGGGCGTACCGCGCGGCGGCCTCCCGGCGGCGGCCCTTGCGCAGGCCCATCCAGTTGGCCTCGCGGCGCAGCGCGAGCAGCAGGTCGGTGAGGTGCTGGTCGTCCGCCGCGGCGTCCCCGAGCACCGTCCGCCGCCCGATCCGGCCGGCGGCCCGCTGGAGTGCGGCGCTGTCCAGGGTCCGCCCGGCGGTCAGTGCCTGGGCCTCCTCCGCGACCACGGCCAGGAACGGGCCGCAGGACGGGTGGACCGGCCGGCCGGCCGCCAGCACCTGGTCGTTGACCGCGCGCCGCTGCTCGCGCAGGTCGCCGTGCGAGCAGATCACGCCGGTGGGTTCGAAGACGGAGAGGCTGCGGTGCTTGTCCGGCGCGTCCATGGCCATGGTCCGCACCGGCGCGGCGTAGAACTGCTCCACCTCGGCCCGGTCGAGCAGCACCAGCATCGGCCCGGAGAGCCCCCGGACCAGCACCGGCGCCCCGCCGTGGCGGCGCTTCATGGCCCGCAGGGTGGCGAAGGACCAGGCGGACTGGCCGAGCGCCGCGTAGGCCCTGACCACGCCGGGCCGGGCGGAGGCCACGCCCCGGACGAAGGCGGGCAGGGTGTGGGTGGAGACGAACCGCAGCGTCTCCGCCCGGCCGGCCCGCACCTGTTGGCCGGTGCGGGGCACGGCCGCCCGTGGTTCGCCGAGGGCCTGCGCCGACGGGGCCTGTGCCGACGGGGTCACGCGATCACGACCTTCCCCGGGTTGAGCAGGTTCTTCGGGTCGAACAGCCGCTTGAGCCCGCGTTGCAGCTCCAGGGCGACGGGGTCCAGCTCGCGGGCCAGCCAGTCCCGTTTGAGGGTGCCGATGCCGTGCTCGCCGGTGCTGGTGCCGCCGAGGGCCAGGGCGGCGGCCATGATGTCGTCGTACGCGACCCGGGCCCGCCGGGTGGCGTCCGGGTCGGTGCGGTCGAAGAGCACGGTGGGGTGCAGGTTGCCGTCCCCGGCGTGGCCGAGGGTGGCGATGGTGAGGTCGTGGTGGCGGGCGATGCCCTCGATCAGGCCGACCAGTTCGGCCAGCCGGGTGCGCGGCACCGCCACGTCCTCGATGAAGGCGGTCGGCTCACCGGGCAGCCGGGCCACCATGGCCTGGAGGCCCGGGGTGACCATCCGCCGGGCCTCGATCACCCGGCGGCTCTGGTCCGGGTCGGCCGCCACCGTCAGCTCGACCGCGCCGGCGGCCCGGCACAGGGCGGCCATCGCGGCCAGGTCGGCGGCCGGGTCGGCGGCGTCGCTCTCCACGATCAGGGTGGCGGCCCGGTCCCCGTTGAGCAGCGGGTGGCCGAGGCCCGCGACCGCCCGGGTGGTGGTGCGGTCGAGCAGTTCCAGCGCCGAGGGCAGGTGGCCCGCGGCGGTGACCGCGGCGACGGCCTCGCCCGCGGCGGGCAGGGTGCCGAACTGGGCCAGCATGGCCAGGGCCGGCGGCCGGGCGGGCCGCAGCGCCAGGGTCGCCCCGACCACCACCGCGAGGGTGCCCTCGGAGCCGACCAGCAGCCTGGTCAGGTCGTACCCGGCGACGCCCTTCACGGTGTCCCGGCCGGTGCGCATCCGCCGCCCGTCGGGCAGCACCACGTCCAGGCCGAGCACGTAGTCGGCGGTGACGCCGTACTTGACGCAGCAGATGCCGCCCGCGCCGGTGGCGATGTTCCCGCCGATGGTGCAGACCGCCCAGGAGGCCGGGTCGGGCGGGTAGGTCAGACCGTACTCGGCCACCGCGCGGTCCAACTCCCGCGTCACGAC
This sequence comes from Kitasatospora sp. NPDC051853, assembly GCF_044452665.1. Classification (NCBI taxonomy): domain Bacteria; kingdom Bacillati; phylum Actinomycetota; class Actinomycetes; order Kitasatosporales; family Streptomycetaceae; genus Kitasatospora; species Kitasatospora sp. NPDC051853. Next base: position 945,430 of record NZ_JBITBY010000002.1, read on the forward strand.
GCCGGGTTCGCAGCGCACCAGCCGGTTGGCCGGGTCGATCTCCAGGATCCGGTCCATCCGGGTGGTGGAGAGCACGACGCAGCCGTCCTCGGCGTTGGCCGCTCCGGCCAGGCCGGTCCTGGCCCCCTGCGGGACCACCGGCACCTCCAGCTCGTAGGCGGTGCGCAGCACGTGCTGCACCTGCTCGGCGGTCTCCGGGTGGACCACCACGGCCGGCCTGCCGTGCTCGGAGAACGGCGCGGCGTCGTGCGCGTGGGCGGCCAGCGCCTCCGGGTCGGTGGAGAGCGCGTGGGCCGGGAGGCCTTCGCCCAGCCGGGCGACCAGTCGGCCGGCCAGCCGGCCGGCCGGCGTGGATTCGGTGATGACGGACATTCCGCTGCCTTCCGGAAGTGGCGCTAGAGGGTGGGGAGTTCGGTGGCGACCGGGACGTCGATCAGCACCGGCCCGTCCCTGCGCGCGGTCGACTCCCGCACCAGCTTGGTGACTTCGGCCGCGTCCACGGCCCGGTGGGCACGCACCCCGTAGCCGGTGGCGATGGCGGTGATGTCCAGCCCGGGGATGTCCAGGCCGGGCACCCCGGGGGTGCGCTCCACCTGGGCGAACCACTGGAGGATGGCGTAGCGGGCGTTGCTCAGCACCACGAAGGTGACCGGCAGGTTGTAGCGGGCCGCCGTCCACAGCGCCTGGACGGCGTAGTGCACCGAGCCGTCCCCGAGCACCGCGACCACCGGCCGCTCCGGGACGGCGAGTTGGGCACCGACCGCGGCGGCCGCCCCGTAGCCGAGGCCGCCGCCGGCCGAGAACAGGTAGGAGCCGGGCGCGCTGATCGCGGTCGCCCGGTGGAACTGCGGGACGTTGGACGGCGACTCGTTCACCCAGAGCGTCCCGGCCGGCGCGCCCTCGGCCACCGCCCGCAGCGCGCCGAACGGGCTCAGCCGCCCGTCCTCCCCGAGCGTCTCCCCCGCCTGCTGCGCGGGCCCGCCGCCGGCCGCGGCCCCCGCCGCCAGCCGCTCCGTCAACGCCCGTGCGGTGAGCGCCAGATCGGCCACCACCGCGTCACCGACCGGTGCCCGGGCCGCTTCCTCCGCGTCCCGGGTGAGCAGCACCAGCGCGGCCCCCTCCGGCAGGTACTCCCCCGGCACGTACGGGTAGTAGCGGAACACCGGCGCCCCGATCACCACCACCAGGTCGTGCCCCTCCAGGCAGCGCGCCAACGGGGCGATGGCGGGCGGCAGTTCGCCCCGGTACTGCGGGTGGCTGCGCGGGAAGGAGACCCGCCCGGCCACCGGCGCCGCCCAGACCGGCAGCCCGGTGTGCTCGGCCAGCGCCAGCACCGCGTCCCAGGTGCCGGGCCCGGCCGCGTCCACGTCGTCGCCGACCACCAGGACGGCGCTGCGCGCCCCGCTGATCCGTCCGGCCAGCGAGCGGATCGTTTCGGCGTCGGGCACCCCCGCGTGCACCACCCGGCGCTCCGCGGCGGCCTGCGCCGCCCGCAGCTCACCCGGCGTCAGCTCCGCCTCGAAGTCGTCCATCGGCAGCGACAGGAACACCGGCCCGCACGGCGGGGTCTCGGCCAGCTGCACCGCCCGGGCCAGCGCCGGCGCCACGTCGGCCGGACGCGGCGGCTCGTACGCCCACTTCACCGCGGGCTGCGGCAGCAGGGTGGCCTGCGGGTTGCTGAGCAGCGCCTCCATGGTGAGCATCGCCCGCACCTGCTGCCCGGCGGTGACCACCATCGGGGTGCGGTTGGCCCGGGCGTTGAGGATCGCGCCCATCGCGTTGCCGGTGCCGGGCCCGGTGTGCAGGTTGACCAGCGCCGTACGGCCGCCGGCCTGCGCGTAGCCGTCCGCCATCCCGACCACCACGGCCTCCTGGAGGCCGAGCACATACCGGAAGTCGGCCGGGAAGTCCCGCAGCATCGGCAGCTCGGTGGAGCCCGGGTTGCCGAAGACGGTGGTGATCCCGCGGGCGCGCAGCACGTCCAGGACGGCGTGACGGACGGACGACATGGGTGATTCCCCCTCAAGTCGGAACTTGACCTGGAACCCATGCCTAGTGGTTCGCCCCCCGCTCCCTCACCTCCGGACGGGGAAGCTTCACCCGCCCGGCGGACACCCTTCCACCCCCAGGAGCAAAAGGCTTACGAACGGGGCGCACGCCGGATCCGACCGGCGCACGCCCCCGGCTCGCGCTACCGAACACACCGACGCCCCGCCGGACCGTGGTCCGACGGGGCGTCAGCGGGCTCACCGCGCGGGGGCGTCAGCGCTCCCAGGCGGGCCGGTCGTCCTCGACGGGCTCCACCGGCTCCAGGATCGCCACGCACTCGAAGTGGTGGGTCATCGGGAACAGGTCGAAGGCCCGCAGCGAGACCGGCCAGTAGCCGCCCTCGCGGAAGAAGGCCAGGTCACGGGCGAGCGCGGCCGGGTCGCAGGCCACGTACGCGATCCGGCGGGCCGCCAGGCCGGCCAGGTGACGGACCGTCTCCCGCCCGGCCCCCGCCCGCGGCGGGTCCAGCACGATCAGGTCGGTCTCGGTGATGCCGGTGCGCGGCAGCAGGGTCTCCACCCGGTCGCACTCGATCCGGACGTTGTCCACCTCGGCCAGGTTGTGCCGGGCGTCGACCACGGCCTGCTTGCTCGACTCGATGCCGAGCACCGCCCCGTCCTCGCCCACCCGGTCGGCCAGCGCGCCCGCGAACAGGCCCACACCGCAGTACAGGTCGAGCGCGTTCTCGCCCCACTGCGGGTCCAGCCCGTCCAGCACCGCGTCCACCAGGGTGTCCGGCGCCTCGGGGTGGATCTGCCAGAAGCCGCCGTTGGAGACCCGCCAGGTCCGCCCGGCCGCCCGCTCCCGGACGAAGGTCCGGCCGTGCACCCGGTGGAACAGCTCCTGCTCGTCGATCCGGGAGATCGACACCGGCTTGTCCAGCTCCACCAGCGGCAGCTGCGCGCCCGGCGCCGGGGTCAGGATCACCTGACGGTCCGACGACCCGGAGGCGGCGATCACCTCGACCGAGGTGACGCCGGGCCAGCTGCGGCCCTCCACCCCGAGCTCGGTGACGCCCTCGGCCGCGATCAGGCAGCGGTCCACCGGCTCGATGTCGTGCGAGCGGTGCCGCCGCAGACCGACCTTGCCGCTCGCCGGGTCCACCGCGTACTGCATCCGGGTCCGCCAGGCCGGGACCTCACCCGGCGCCAGCTTGCCGCCGACCGGCTCGACGCTGCCGTCCCAGCCCGCCTGCTCCGGCGTCAGCGAGGCCAGCTTCGCCAGCTGCTCGGTCAGCACCGCCGCCTTCAGCTTGCGCTGCCCGCCCGGGGTGACGTGCTGCCAGTCGCAGCCCCCGCACTTGCCGGGGCCGGCGAACGGGCACGGCGCGGGGATCCGCTCCTTGGCCGCCTCCAGCACCTCCACCGCGTCCGCCCGCAGGAAACGCGAGGTGGTGGTGCCCTCGGTCACCTCGGCGACCACCCGCTCGCCCGGCAGCGCGTGCCGGACGAACAGCACCCGGCCCTCGTGCCGCGCCACGCAGTGCCCGCCGCCGTGCGCCACCGGGCCGACCTCGACCTCGTACCGCTCGCCGACCAGCGGGTCGCCGGACGGCACCCGCGGCACCGCCGGAGCCTTGGCCGCCTTCGCCGGACGGGCCGCCTTCGCGACCGGCTGCGCCGTGCGCAGCGCCTTCGGCGGGCGCACCGTCTGCTTCTTCGCGCCCTTACCGGCGCCCGCACCGGCGGCCTCGGCGGTCACCTTGGCGGCGGCCTTGGCGCCGGGCAGCTTGCCCTTCTTCCAGAGGGCGGAGGCGGCCGCCGCGGTCGGCCCGGCCTGGCCCTGCGACCCCTCCTCCGCGCGCTCCCGCGGCGCGGTCTGCGCGGTGAAGCCGTCACGGTCGGTCGCCGTCGGCCGGGCCGGCTTGGAGCTCCAGCGCGGACGGGCCACCTGCCCCGGCTTGCCGCCGGTGGACTTGGCCTTGCCGGATCCCTTGCCGGAACCGCCGGAGCGTCCGGCGCCGGAGGAACGGGGCGGGTTGTTGCGGGTCACGAATCGGCGTCCTTGGTGGAGTTGCTGGCGGCGTTGCTGGAAGCCTTCGACTCTACGCGCTGCGGACGCGGTTCACCGCGCCGCACCGAACCCGGAGCCGACCACGCCTTCTGCGGGCGCTTGCGCTCGGAGGACTCCAGCTGCCACGGGACCGAGGTCACCATGACGCCCGGCTTGAACAGCAGACGGCCCTTCAACCGCAGCGCGCTCTGGTTGTGCAGCAGGTGCTCGTACCAGTGGCCGACCACGTACTCCGGGATGTAGACCATCACCACGTCGCGCGGGCTGGAGCGGCGCAGGTTCTTCACGTAGTCCAGCACCGGCCCGGTGATCTCGCGGAACGGCGAGTCCAGCACCTTCAGCGGGATCTCGATCCCGCGCTCGTCCCAGTCCCGGCGCAGCGCCTCGGTGTCCTTGGGGTCCACGTTGACCGTGACCGCCTCCAGGGTGTGCGAGCGCGCCAGCCGGGCGTACGCCAGCGCGCGCAGCGCCGGCTTGTGCAGCTTGGAGACCAGCACGATGGCGTGCACCCGGGTCGGCAGCACCACGTCGTCCGGCACCTCGGCCGCGACCAGCTCGCGCGAGACCCGGTCGTAGTGGCGGCGGATCGCCTTCATCATCACGAACAGCACGACCATCGCGGCGATCGCGATCCAGGCGTGGCTGATCTTGGTGGCCAGCACCACGATCAGCACGGCCGTGGTCATCAGCAGGCCGAAGGCGTTGATCGCCCGGGAGCGCTGCATGTGCGAGCGCTTCTTCGGGTCCTTCTCGACCCGCAGCAGCCTGGTCCAGTGCCGGATCATGCCCGACTGGCTCATGTTGAAGGAGACGAAGACGCCGACGATGTACAGCTGGATCAGCCGGGTCGGGTCCGCGTCGAAGGCGACGATGAACAGGATCGCCGCGCCCGCCAGCAGGATGATGCCGTTGGAGAAGGCCAGCCGGTCACCGCGGGTGTGCAGCTGCCGGGGCAGGTAGCGGTCCTGGGCCAGGATCGAGCCGAGCACCGGGAAGCCGTTGAAGGCCGTGTTGGCGGCCAGCACCAGGATCAGGCCGGTCACCGCCGCGATGAAGTAGAAGCCCGGGGTGAAGTTGGAGAACACCGCCTCGCTGATCTGCGCCAGCGCCGTCTTCTGGTGGTAGTCCGCCGGAGCCCCCACCAGCTGGCTCGGGTCCTCCGCCATCTGAGCACCCGTCAGCCGGGCCAGGTAGATGATGCCCATGAACATCACGACCGCGAACAGCGCCATCATCAGCAGCGTGGTCGCCGCGTTCCTGCTCTTCGGCTTGCGGAAGGCCGGCACGCCGTTGGAGATCGCCTCCACGCCGGTCAGCGCCGCACAGCCCGAGGAGAACGCCTTGAGCAGCAGGAAGACCAGCGCGAACCCGGCCAGGTTCTCGTCCCCGGGCAGTGCCTGGAGCTGGAAGCCCGCGCTCTCGGCCGGCATGTCCGCCCCGAAGAACACACTGCGGACCATGCCGTAGCCGATCATGCCCATGATGCCGACCATGAACGCGTAGGTCGGGATCGCGAACGCCGTCCCCGACTCCCGCACCCCGCGCAGGTTCATGCCCATCAGCAGCACGACCAGGATGATCGAGATCGCCATCTCGTGGCCCCGCAGCGACGGCACCGCCGAGACCACGTTCGCCACGCCCGAGGTCGTGGACACCGCCACCGTCAGGATGTAGTCGACCAGCAGCGCGCTCGCCACCACCAGACCGGAGTTCGGCCCGTGGTTGACGGTCGCCACCTCGTAGTCACCGCCACCGCTCGGGTAGGCGTGCACGTTCTGCCGGTACGAGGCCACCACCGCGAGCATCACGATGGCGACCACGAGGCCGATCTGCCACGAGAAGTGGATCGCCGAGACGCCCGCCACCGACAGGGTGAGCAGGATCTCCTCGGGGGCGTACGCCACCGAGGACAGCGCGTCGGAGGCGAACACGGGCAGCGCGATGCGCTTGGGCAGCAGGGTCTCGCCCAGCTTGTCGCTGCGCAGGGCGCGACCGAGCAGGATGCGTTTCGGTAGATCAGCAGGCATAGGCACAGAGGAATCGTAGGGGCTCCCCCCCGTGGAGGTGCGCTCCGGTGGCCCCCTTCCTCGGGACTGTGTTCGGAGGACCGGCTAGCGTGTCGCATGATGAGGACGCGGGAACCATCCGGTTCACCCGCCACACACGGTGCCGAACGACTCGGCCGAATGACCCCCGCGAACGGGGGCGGAAGGATGACGATCGGTGTCTGCGCAGGTCATGTTCCCCACGGACCAGGTGAGGTAGGCGTCCCGTGCACATCGTCATCATGGGCTGCGGCCGGGTGGGCTCGGCGCTCGCCCGCGCGCTGGAGAAACAGGGTCACTCGGTGGCCGTCGTCGACCAGGACCCGACCGCCTTCCGCCGGCTCGGCGCCGGCTTCAACGGCCGCCGGGTGACCGGCGTCGGCTTCGACCAGGACACCCTGCGCGAGGCCGGCATCGAGGAGGCGGGCGCCTTCGCCGCCGTCTCCAGCGGTGACAACTCCAACATCATCGCGGCCCGGGTCGCCCGGGAGAACTTCGGCGTCGAGAACGTCGCGGCCCGGATCTACGACCCCCGCCGCGCCGAGGTCTACCAGCGCCTGGGCATCCCCACCGTCGCCACCGTCCGGTGGACCGCCGACCAGATGCTGCGCCGCCTGCTCCCCAGCGGCGGCGAACCGCTCTGGCAGGACCCCAGCGGCAGCGTCCAGCTCGCCGAGGTCGCCTACTCCCCCGACTGGGTCGGCCACCGGCTCACCGAGCTGGAGGAGGCCTCCGGCGCCCGGATCGCCTTCCTCACCCGCCTCGGCGAGGGCGTCCTGCCGACCCCTCAGCTGGTCGTCCAGGAGGGCGACCTGGTGCACGTGATGCTGCGCCGCGCCGACCTGACCACCGTCGAGGCCGCGTTCGCGCAGGGTCCGCAGGAGGATGAGCACTGATGCGAGTCGCCATTGCCGGGGCCGGCGCGGTCGGCCGCTCGATCGCGGGCGAGCTGCTGGAGAACGGCCACGACGTCCTCCTGATCGACAAGAACCCCAACTCCATCTCGGTCGAGCGCGTCCCGATGGCCGAGTGGCTGCTGGCCGACGCCTGCGAGATCACCTCGCTGGACGAGGCCGCGCTCCAGCGCTGCCACGTGGTGATCGCCGCCACCGGTGACGACAAGGTCAACCTCGTCGTCTCGCTGCTCGCCAAGACCGAGTACGGCGTGCCGCGGGTGGTCGCCCGGGTCAACAACCCGAAGAACGAGTGGCTCTTCAACGAGTCCTGGGGCGTGGACGTCGCCGTCTCCACCCCGCGCCTGATGTCCGCGCTGGTCGAGGAGGCCGTCAGCGTCGGCGACCTGGTCCGCCTGATGCGCTTCAGCCAGGGCAACGCCAACCTGGTCGAGCTCACCCTGGCCGCGGACGCCGCCCTGGTCGGCACCCGGGTCGGGGACGTCGCCTGGCCCGCCGACACCGCGCTGGTCACCATCATCCGCGAGGGCCGGGTCCTGGTGCCGGGCAAGGACGACACCCTGGACGGCGGCGACGAGCTGCTCTTCGTGGCCGCCCAGGAGCGCGAGGAGGAGCTCGAGGAGCTCCTCTCGGCGGGCTCCGCCCAGCAGTAACGCTTCGGCCGGACGCACGGAAAAGGGCCCCCTCGGGGGCCCTTTTCTCAGCTCTGCTCCTGCTGCTCCTCCTCGACCTCCGCCTTGATCGGCGGCGGCGCCTTGAGCAGGATCTGCCAGGTCACGTACATCGCCAGCAGCAGCGGCGGGATGCCGAGCGCCACCTTCAGCCAGCCCAGCAGGTTGACGTTCCCGGTGAAGTACAGCGGGAAGAGGATCACCGGCTTGATGCCCATGATCACCACCCACGCCCAGGTCGCCTTGGTGTACGCGGCCAGCCGCCCGGGGTTCTTGGTCCGCCAGGTGAACATCTCACCGGTGATCGGGCCGAGCATCACGCCGATCATCGGCCAGCGGACCAGCGCCGAGACCGCCAGCGCGACGCAGTAGCCGACGTTCCACAGCAGGCCGGGCAGGTAGAAGTTCTCCGCCTTGCCGGTCTTCATCGAGATCCACGCACCGAGCGCGACCCCGAACACCCCGCTGAACGCGTGCTGCACCGTCTCCCGGCGGAACAGCCGGATCACCACGAACAGCAGGCTCAGCCCGAGCGCCGCCCAGGCCGCCGGGGCCACCTGGTGGGTGACGTTGAAGGTGATGATGAAGACCAGGCCGGGCAGGGTCATGTCGACCATGCCGCGGACACCGCCGAAGGCCTGCAGCACCGTGTCGGCGGCCTCCTTCGAGGCGTCCCGCTCCGGCTCCGCCGCCGGATCGGCGGGCTTGGCCAGGTCGAGCTGGGTGGCGGGCTCGCCGCCGGGCAGGTTGGTCACGCTCACTCGCTCCCGTGTCCGGCCGGACGCAGTTCGTAGCGGGGGTTGAAGAGCACGCGGCGCCCGCGTGCGTGGCTGAGCCGGCCGGTCGCGATGAGGCGACGGCCCGGTTCTATCCCGATGATCGAACGGCGGCCCAGCCAGACCACGTCGAGGGCGTCCGTCCCGTCGAACAGCTCCGCCTCCAGCGCGGGCACCCCCGCCCGGGGGCGGAGCGTCACGGTGCGCAGGGTCCCGGCCACGGTGACCACCTCGCGGTCCCCCGCGCTCGCGATCGGGGTGCACCCGGCCTCCACCGTGTCCTGCCGGAGCTCGGCCGCGTCCAACTCCTCGGCGGAGGAGGTCAGGCGGCTGAGCATGCGGCGGAAACGGCCCTGGGGCTGCTCGCTGCTGTTGTCACCACTCATGCCCGAAGGGTACCGGTTTCACAGCACCGAACGGCAGGGCGAGAGGCACTCCCCGACCGCCCGCCGCCCGCTCCCCGACCGCCCGTCAGGGCTCGAAGCGGTAGCCCATGCCCGGCTCGGTGATGAAGTGCCGCGGGTGGCTCGGGTCGGTCTCCAACTTCCGCCGCAACTGGGCCAGGTAGACCCGCAGGTAGTTGGTCTCGGTCCGGTAGGCCGGCCCCCAGACCTCCTGCAGCAGCTGGGTCTGGCTGACCAGCCGCCCGGCGTTGCGCACCAGCACCTCCAGCAGGTGCCACTCGGTCGGCGTCAGCCGGATGTCCGCACCGTCCCGGTTGACCTTCTTCGCCACCAGGTCCACCGTGAACCCCTCGGTGACCACCACCGCGTCGTCCTCCCCCGCCACCGGCTCGGCCCGCCGCACCGCCGCCCGCATCCGGGCCAGCAGCTCGTCCATCCCGAACGGCTTGGTGACGTAGTCGTCCGCCCCCGCGTCCAGCGCCTCCACCTTCTCGTCCGAGGCATGCCGCGCCGAGAGCACGATGATCGGCACCCTGGTCCAGCCCCGCAGCCCGCGGATCACCTCCACGCCCTCCATGTCCGGCAGCCCGAGGTCGAGCAGCACCACGTCCGGGTGCTTGGCCGCGGCCAGTTCCAGGGCCGACGCACCGTCATGGGCGGCGTCCACCTCGTACTTCCGGGCCTTGAGGTTGATCACCAGCGCGCGGACGATCTGCGGTTCGTCGTCCACCACGAGGACCCGGGTCATTCCGGCTCCGCCTTTCCCTCGATGTCGTCCAGGTCTACTGCGGGCAGCGCGACCACCATGGTCAGCCCGCCCCCGGGGGTGTCCTCGGCGGTGACCGTACCGTCCATCGCCTCCAGGAAGCCCCGGGCCACCGCCAGCCCCAAGCCCACGCCGGCCCCTCGCGGGGCGTCGCCGTACCGCTGGAACGGCGCGAAGATCCGTTCCCGGGCCTCGACCGGCACCCCGGGCCCGCGGTCCACGATCCGCACCTCGACCCGCCGCCCGGCCCCCGGCCGCTCCAGCACCGAGGCCCGCACCAGTACGTCGCCGCTGTACTTCACGGCGTTCTCCACCAGGTTGGCCAGCGCCCGCTCCAGCAGCCCGCCGTCGGCCCGCACCATCGGCAGCGACTCCGGCACGTCCAGCCGCACCGCCCCCGGCGGCACGCCGCCCAGCGCGTACGGGACCACCTCGTCCAGGTCGGTGTCGCGGACCAACGGGGCGACGGTGCCGGTCTGCAGGCGGCTCATGTCGAGCAGGTTGTTGATCAGGTGGTCCAGCCGGTCCGCACCGGTCTCGATCCCGGCCAGCAGCTCGGCCTCGTCCTCGGCGCTCCACTCCACGTCCTCGGCGCGCAGCGAGGAGACGTTGGCCTTGATCCCGGCCAGCGGGGTGCGCAGGTCGTGCGAGACGGCGGCCAGCAGGGCGGTGCGGATGCGGTTGCCCTCGGCCTCCCGGCGCGCGGCCGCGGCCTCGCCGAGCAGCCGGCGGCGCTCCAGCAGCGCGGCGCCCTGGGCCGCGTACGCGCCGAGCAGCCGACGGTCCGCGGCGGGCAGCACCCGGCCGCGCAGCACCAGCGCCAGATGGTCGCCGACCGGCACGTCCACGTCGCCGTCCTCCGGCCGCTGCGGCGGATCGGTGCCGCGCGCCGCCGCGGGACGCCAGGGTGAGTGGTCGTCAGAACGCTCCAGCAGCGCCGCGGACTCCTGCTGGAAGGTCTCCCGGACCTGGTCCAGCAGGGCGTCCAGCATCCCGCTCCCGTTCGGCGTGCCGCGCAGTACCGTCCCGGCCAGCGCGCTCAGCGACTGCGCCTCGGTCTGGCTCAGGGCGGCCTGCTGGGTCCGTCTGGCGGCCAGGTCCACCACCGAGGCGACCGCGATGCCGACGGCGGTGAAGATCGCCACCGCCAGGATGTTCCGCGGCTCGGAGATGGTGAAGGTGTGGATCGGGGGCGTGAAGTAGTAGTTGAGCGCCGAGGAGGCCACCAGCGCCGAGGCGACCGCCGGGTAGAGGCCGCCGACCAGCGCCGCGCAGACCGTCAGGCAGAGGAAGAGCAGCATGTCGGTGGAGAGCCCCAGGCCGTCCACGTGGATCAGCAGCAGGGTGAGCAGCGGCGGACCGCCGACCCCGATCAGCCAGCCCAGCAGCGTCCTGGTCCGCCCCAGGTCGGTGACCCGGCGGACCGGCAGGGTGCCCCGGCCCCGGGCCGCCTGCTCGTGGGTGACGGTGTGCACGTCGATGTCACCGCTGTCCCGGGTGACGGTGGCGCCCACCCCGGGGCCCCACACGTACTGCCAGGCCGGGCGGCGGCTGGAGCCCAGCACGATCTGGGTCGCGTTCACACCGCGCGCGAAGTCCAGCAGGGCCGGTGCCGGGTCGTCGCCCAGCACGGTGTGGAAGCTGCCGCCGAGGCTCTCCACCAGGGCCCGCTGCTCGATCAGCGTCCGCGAGGAGCCCACCGGCGCCGACAGCCCGTCGGAGCGGGCGATGTGCACCGCCAGCAGCTCACCGCCCGAGGCCCGGTCGGCGATCCTGGCCGCCCGCCGGATCAGGGTGGCGCCCTCGGGGCCGCCGGTCAGGCCGACCACGATCCGCTCCCGGGCCTGCCAGGTGCCCTCGATGCCGTGCTCCGCCCGGTACCGCTGCAGGTACTCGTCCACCCGGTCGGCCGTCCAGAGCAGCGCCAGCTCGCGCAGCGCGGTCAGGTTCCCCGGCCGGAACCAGTTGGCCAGCGAGGCGTCGACCTTCTCCGGCGCGTACACGTTCCCGTGTGCCAGCCGGCGGCGCAGCGCCTCCGGGTCCATGTCCACCAGCTCGACCTGGTCCGCCCGGCGCACCACCTCGTCCGGCACCGTCTCCCGCTGCCGCACCCCCGTGATGCCCTCCACCACGTCGCCCAGCGACTCCAGGTGCTGGATGTTCACGGTGGAGACCACGTCGATGCCGGCCTCCAGCAGTTCCTCGACGTCCTGCCAGCGCTTGGCATTCCGGCTGCCCGGCACGTTGGTGTGGGCCAGCTCGTCCACCAGCGCCACCGCCGGGCGCCGACGCAGCACCGCGTCCAGGTCCAGCTCCCCGAAGGCCGCCCCACGGTACGTCAGCTCCCGCCGCGGCAGCAGCTCCAGACCCTCCGTCAGCTCGGCGGTCCGCCGCCGCCCGTGGTCCTCCACGAAGGCCGCCACCACGTCCGTGCCGCGCTCCGCCCTGCGGTGCGCCTCCGCGAGCATGGCGTACGTCTTGCCGACCCCGGGCGCCGCCCCGAGGTAGATCCGCAGCCTGCCGCGCGCCATCCGTACCAGTTCCCGCTCCGCCCGGGGCCCACCCCGGACACCTGTCCGACCCCCTGAGCCTACGGTGGATTACCCGTAGATCCGCTGATCAGGTGAGCCGAACGGTAGTTTTAGCGGACTCTTGACGCGCGCGGCCCGAGAGGGCGGGCGGGGGTGCTGTGGAGTCCCCTGTTCCCCACAGCACCCCGAGCACGGAGGCCGGGACGTCACGTCACCGGTCTGGGCTCGTACTGGACACGCCGCGGGCAGGGGTCGGGTTGCACGGGATTCCGAGAAATTTTCGTGACTCCTCCAGCCGGCTCCCAGGAAGGCGACGACCACCCCGCCCCGGGCGTCCTCCCCTCAGTTCCCGGTGCCGCTCCGGCTCCCGCTCGCCGAGGGCACCACCGGCGGCACCGGCGGCACCGGCGACGGCAGCGCCGCGAACGCCTCGGAAGCCTCCCGGAACTCCGGATCCAGCACCGCCCCTGCCAGCCCGGTCGGCGTCGAGTCCGTCGTGTACTGCACCAGCATCAAAGCCAACTGACGCCCCGCCAGCCGCACAGCGAGCTCCTCCACCCGCTCCGGCCCATCGCTGCCCGCCTCGAAGGTCCGCAACGCCACCGCCCGGTGGGTCCGCTCCCCCGCCACCCAGCCGGCCCCCGGCACCGTGCACTCGGCCGCCTCCAACAACCGCTGCTCCGCCCCGGCCGCGGCCGCCGCCCCGTCGAACTCCAACAGGTACTGCACGGCCAGCCCCCGGCCCTCGTCCGGACGCACCAACTCCCACCGCCGGTCGGCCTCCAGCAGCTCGACGATCCGCGGCACGCACCCCTGCGTCGCCGACTGACCGGACGTCGAAGCCCCCGCCAGCAACGGTCCCCACGGCCCGTACCGGCCCTCCGCTACCGGCAACCCGGCCTGCCCCAACAGGAGTTCACGCCCGCCGTCCGCGACCGGCATCACCGCATCGGCCCCGCCCGCCAGCTCCACCGGCCCCGGCAGCAGCAAGGTCGGCGCGATCGTCCGCTCCACCGGCAGCCCGGCCAGCCCCGCCACCTGCCCGCCCACCTCACCGGGCCCGCAGAACGTGGCCAACCCCCACACCCCCGCCGAGGTCAACGCACCCGTCACCGCCACGATCCCGGCCCGCCGACGCCGACGGCGCCGCACCGCCCGGCAGAGCAACTCCTCCGACGAAGGCATCCGCAGCGTGGTCACCTCCGACCGCAGCCCGTCGAACATCCGCTCAAGCCGGACCGCCGAGACGGCCGGACGATCCTGCTCCTCCACGACGACCGCCCTCCTCCCAGCCATCCCGGCCCTCTCGGTGCCCCCGGCACCCACGGCCCTGTCAGCCACGGCAGCTCAGCGTCCCGTCCAACGTACGCCCCTCACGGGCCCGTTGAGCCGGCACCACCGAATCGGAGACGGACGGCCCCGGCTGCTCCTCCGGCGCCACCTCCCGCCCCTGACCATCCGTCAGTTCCCGGCCGCCCGGCTCCACCTCGTCCTCGTCCCCACCCCCCGGAGAGACCGCCGACGCACCCACCGGACCGGTCACCGGGACCGCCACCGGCACCCCCGGCATCGGCTTCGGACCCCCCGACCGCTGGAGGGGCAGCTTCGAACCACCCTCCCCCTCCTCCTCCCCCAGCAACTCCGCCAGGGCCTGCCGCCCCCGGTGCAACCGGGCCTTCACCGTCCCGACCGGCACACCCTCGTCCGCCGCGATCTCCGCCACCGCCCGGCCCCCCATGTGATGCAGCACCAACGCCGACCGCTGCGCCTCCGGCAACCGCCGCAACGCCTCCACCAACGCGACCGACTCCGGCCCGGGCCCCGGCACCGGCGGCCCCTCACCGTGCCGCACCCAACTCCGCAACGCCGTCCGCGCCCTCCGCCACCGGCTGATCGCGATCCGCTGCCCCGTCAGCCGCACCCAGGCCACCGGGTTCTCGTACGCACGCAGCCGCCCCCAGTGGCTCCAGGCCCGGACGAACGCCTCCTGCGCCGCGTCCTGGGCCTCGCCGAGATCCCCCGTCAGCGCGTACAGATGGGCCACCAACTGACCGTACGCACCTTCGTAGAACGACCTGAAGTCGTCCTCCGCCGCGTGCTCCCGGTCACCACCCATGACCGGTCAGTGTGCCGTGCACCGGTGGGGGTCGGCAACCAGCCGGCCCATACCTTCGGAAACGCAGAGAAGCCCCCTGACGAATCGTCAGGGGGCTTCTCTTGAATGATTGTTCGGCGGCGTCCTACTCTCCCACAGGGTCCCCCCTGCAGTACCATCGGCGCTGTGAGGCTTAGCTTCCGGGTTCGGAATGTAACCGGGCGTTTCCCTCACGCTATGACCACCGAAACACTATGAAACTGTCAACCGCACCACCCCCGTGACCAAACGGGGTGGGGTCGTTGTTTCAGAACAACACAGTGGACGCGAGCAACTGAGGACAAGCCCTCGGCCTATTAGTACCGGTCAGCTCCACCCCTTACAGGGCTTCCACATCCGGCCTATCAACCCAGTCGTCTACTGGGAGCCTTACCCTCTCAAGGAGGTGGGAGTGCTCATCTCGAAGCAGGCTTCCCGCTTAGATGCTTTCAGCGGTTATCCCTCCCGAACGTAGCCAACCAGCCATGCCCTTGGCAGGACAACTGGCACACCAGAGGTTCGTCCGTCCCGGTCCTCTCGTACTAGGGACAGCCCTTCTCAACACTCCTACGCGCACAGCGGATAGGGACCGAACTGTCTCACGACGTTCTAAACCCAGCTCGCGTACCGCTTTAATGGGCGAACAGCCCAACCCTTGGGACCTACTCCAGCCCCAGGATGCGACGAGCCGACATCGAGGTGCCAAACCATCCCGTCGATATGGACTCTTGGGGAAGATCAGCCTGTTATCCCCGGGGTACCTTTTATCCGTTGAGCGACGGCGCTTCCACAAGCCACCGCCGGATCACTAGTCCCGACTTTCGTCCCTGCTCGACCCGTCGGTCTCACAGTCAAGCTCCCTTGTGCACTTACACTCAACACCTGATTGCCAACCAGGCTGAGGGAACCTTTGGGCGCCTCCGTTACCCTTTAGGAGGCAACCGCCCCAGTTAAACTACCCACCAGACACTGTCCCTGATCCGGATCACGGACCCAGGTTAGACATCCAGCACGACCAGAGTGGTATTTCAACGACGACTCCACCCAAACTGGCGTTTGGGTTTCACAGTCTCCCACCTATCCTACACAAGCCGAACCGAACACCAATATCAAGCTATAGTAAAGGTCCCGGGGTCTTTCCGTCCTGCTGCGCGAAACGAGCATCTTTACTCGTAATGCAATTTCACCGGGCCTATGGTTGAGACAGTCGAGAAGTCGTTACGCCATTCGTGCAGGTCGGAACTTACCCGACAAGGAATTTCGCTACCTTAGGATGGTTATAGTTACCACCGCCGTTTACTGGCGCTTAAGTTCTCAGCTTCGCC